>JBEBJA010000148.1:0-23199 GCA_040080145.1 Hyphomicrobiaceae bacterium | reverse complement strand
CCCCGTGAAATACCCACCATGGAGATACCCACCATTTTACCCACCAAAGGCAGCTGGATTTGGTGGGTAAATATAGAATGATCCTGGACAAGCGTAGCTTGCAAATGTGTCAAAAAATGAATAATTACTTTTGTTTACATGGTGTTATGTGGACGCTCCCGGATCCTATCGGAAGTGGGGTTTTTCGGTCTCCGTCTCCGCCAAGCTGCTGCGTCTGGGTCTGTTTGGTTCTTGGCCGATCCTCCTTGTTGGCGCCCGCAACCTTCCAGCGCAGCGCCTTCTTCCAGCACAGCGCCTTGCCACGGCGGTCGCGGTCCTGTATGGCGCGCCTTTAGCCAGTCAGGGAGTGGCGAGGTTTGCCTCGCCTTAAGACTCGTATGAGCATGCAAAAGGCCGCTGTCGGCATTATCATGGGCAGCCAATCGGATTGGCCAACGCTCCGGTGCGCAGCTATCGTTTTGACGGAATTGGGCATCCCGTACGAGGCGAAAATCGTCTCTGCTCATCGCACACCTGAACGCTTGTTTGAATATGCCAAGCTCGCGCGCTCCCGTGGCCTTAAAGTCATCATCGCAGGAGCGGGCGGCGCAGCCCATTTGCCCGGAATGGCCGCGTCGCTGACGCCGCTGCCTGTCCTTGGCGTTCCCGTTATGAGTAAGGCGCTTTCGGGCCGCGACAGTTTGTATTCCATTGTCCAGATGCCGGCCGGCATCCCGGTTGGTACGCTGGCGATTGGTGAGCCTGGTGCGACGAACGCTGGCTTGCTGGCTGCAGCGATCCTGGCGCTGTCTGACACAGCGCTCGCGGATCGCCTCGAAGCACGTCGCGCCCGCCAGACTGCCGCTGTGGCCCTTGAACCCGTTGATGAGAAATCATGACCGCATTGAGCCCAGGATCGACGATCGGCATTTTGGGCAGCGGCCAGTTGGGCCGGATGCTGGCGATGGCTGCCGCCCGGCTTGGCCTGAAATGCCACATCTATGCCGACTCACCCGGTCCGGCATTCGACGTCGCCTCGATGACGACCATTGCGCCTTACTCCGATGAGACCGCGCTGGCGTCCTTTGCGGCGTCCGTTGCCGTTGCGACCTACGAGTTTGAAAATATTCCAGTCGAAACAGTTCAGTCGTTGTCCAAGCGCATCCCGGTCCGCCCCGGTGTCGCAGCGCTGGCCTGTGCCCAGGACCGGCTCAATGAAAAGCGCCTCGCTCGCGATCTTGGTGCCATGACTGCCGACTTCGCCAGCGTCGACACTCTGGAAGATTTGACCTCCGCGCTCGAGCACTTTGGCGTGCCGGCAATCCTCAAAACCCGCCGTTTTGGCTACGACGGCAAAGGCCAAGTCAAAATCACTGATCTTGCCGATGCCAAAGCGGCGTGGGCCGCCATGCGCGGACAACCTTCGATTTTGGAAAAGTTCGTTCCATTCAAGAGCGAGGTCTCGGTCATAGCCGTCCGCGGCACCGACGGCACCTTCCGCGCCTATGACGTATCGGCCAACGAGCACCGCGATCACATTCTGCACACTGCGACCACGCCGGCGCACTTGCCGGACGAAGCTGCCAATGCCGCGATCCGCACCACCAAGGGCATTGCGGATGCGCTGGATTACGTTGGCGTGCTGGCGGTTGAGTTCTTTGCGTTGGAATACAACCGGCGGACGGTTCTGTACGTCAACGAAATCGCCCCGCGGGTTCACAATTCCGGGCACTGGACCATTGATGCCTGCGCCGTAAGCCAGTTTGAAAATCATATCCGCGCTGTCGCTGGCTGGCCAACCGGCGACACCGCCCGCCACTCGGACGCCATCATGACCAATCTCATTGGCAAAGACGCCAACAATTGGCACCGGCTGGCAGCAGAAACGAACACGTGTGTCCATCTTTACGGCAAACATGATGCGCGTGCGGGCCGGAAAATGGGCCACGTCACCCGGCTGACCGGAAAAACCTCATGATAAGTGCTCAATTCCGGCCACAGACTTCGCTTTTTTGCGTTTCCCGCGTTGGACAAGTCGATTTCTCTCTGTTACAAGCAACTCCATGACAGCTCGGACGTGCTAAAAAAGCACGATGCCGGGCTTATCGTTTTAACCGCTAGCTCGTTTAGCAGCTATTCAGTCTAAGAGGATACATCTGCGTGCAGGTTCTCGTTCGCGACAACAACGTCGATCAAGCTCTCAAAGCGCTCAAGAAGAAAATGCAGCGCGAGGGCATCTTCCGCGAGATGAAGCTCCGCAATTACTTCGAAAAGCCCTCTGAAAAGCGCGTTCGCGAACAGGCTGAAGCCGTTCGCCGCGCCCGTAAACTCGCCCGCAAGAAGATGCAGCGCGAAGGCCTGTTGCCAAGCAAACCTGCTGTCGTTCGCGGCGCTGGCGGTCCTGGCGGCAAAGGCCCCGGCGGTCCAGGCCGTGGCGGTCCAGGGGCTGGTGGCGCTGGTGGTGCTGGCGGCGGATACGGTGGCGGCGCAGGTGGCGGCGGTGGATTTGGTGGCGGTGGCGGTTTCGGCGGCCGGTAATCGTCCTTTCTGTTCAATCTGGATTTCGTCAAAGCCCGGTGCGTCAGCTCCGGGCTTTTTCTTTGTGGACGGGGTCGCAATGAATGGGCCGCCACGGATGGAGATGACTGATTAGGCTCGGCTCCCGCTCCCGCGACGTCATCTGTTCGATCCAGCGCTCCACATCGTCGAACGACCCCTGCGGAAGATGTTCGAGATGCTTGGCTCTTGGATAGGTCAGGAGTGTTTTGGGTGCGACCACAGCCTCGTAGACTTGCCGTCCCATTTCGACGGGAACGAGACTGTCGGCCTCACCGTGCACGATCAAAACCGGTACCGTAACCCGCTTGATATGATGCACGGTCTCGAAATGATCCCACAGCATTCGCCGCACCGGCAGCCAGGGATAAAGCCGCGCCGCAAGGTCGCTCATTGCCGTATACGGGCTGTCGAGCACAAGCGCGCCGACCTTGCGTGATGCGGCAAGTTGCGTTGCAATTCCGGTCCCTAGGCTCTCGCCAAAGACGACGATGTCGCTGGCTGCAACTCCACTATTGCGCAGGCAGTCGTAGATCAGTTTGGCATCGTCAATCGCATTTTGCTCGCTCGGGGTTCCGGTCGAGCCGCCATAGCCCCGCATGCTCGGCATCAATACGCCGAAGCCGCGTGACGTCAGGTCCGCCAGCCGGTCGCTGCGCAGTTCTACGTATCCTTTGTTGCCGTGGAAATACAAGATCGTTGGCTGTCCTGGCATGGCGAGTGCGTACCACGCGACCAGCGTTTCGCCGTCTGGCGTTGGAATGTGCAACACGTCGACATCGTCGTGACCATCTTCATCGGGCGTCGTGCGCCGGGGATCTGGTTTGTAAATCAACCGGCGCTGGAATGCGGTAATCAGCATGGCAAGTATCAGATAGCCCGCAAATGCTAAGGCCAGTCCCCACGCTACGCCATACAGCCAGTCCATGGCAGCAACTCCTGTGCTCGCCCGATGATGCAATATTATGCGTATAAGATTGCGATTTGATTGAAATTCATCACCATGGTGAAAGCCGGTTCAGATCGGATTTGTTCCACTCTGCCGGATGCAAGCAGCGTACCGCTGTCCCGTGCGGAACTCGTAGCTGCATCGGCAGCAAACTCTGGGATTCCTGTAGTTGATACAACGATCATATCGGGTGGGTTCCGTCGTCAAAAGCAAGGGGAGGAGCAGCGCGTCAAGCGCGCGGGTAATCCGTAGGGGGTAGAGAGCACTTGCGGCGCTGCTCCTTGCTAAGATTTTTTGGCATACCCGCAGCGTTTAACACTCTCTGACCTGGGAGTTTCACCCAGGCGGGTGCGGCGAGCGTCACGCCAAGGGCGTGCTTTCGCACGACGGGATCGTCTGATGCGTTCAGCACCCCCGACTTGCACCTTGCTGCCACCAATTGGACCGCCTCCGGATTGACGCCCCTCGCTGCAACAAGACATCGCCAGAATAGGGGGACGTTCAAGGGGCGGGGATAAGTTTCCCGATCAGCCGCCCCTCACCCCCGCCTTCGCGGGGGCAGGCTCCCAACCCTCTCCCCGTAAAACACGGGGAGAGGGAGTTAATCCCCTCTCCCCATTTCTGCACTCAATGGGGAGGTTAGGGTGAGGGGCGGCAGCAGAAAAGAGCATGCAAGGCAAAGTCCGTAGGGCGTAATGGCGCAGCGTATTTCGCCGGCTGCTGGTCCCGCCCACCCAACGGCGCAATACGCCAAGAGGCTATTGCGCCCTACAAGTACCCCCAAAAACTTCCCTCAGTTCACCGCCGCCTTCACGCCTTTTCCGCACTTTTCAACCGGTAGTGCCGTCGTCAGCCAACCGGTCTTTGTCACCGCGACCACGTAACGGCGGCATCCGGTTGGCGCACCGGCCACGAAATGCACCTCGAACAGCGCCATATCGCCCTTGCGTTCTTTTGGCCACGTATAGACGCCGCTGTCGGGCGTCTCCGCCAGTGCGGTCTTGATCGCAATCGCCGCGTTCTTGTAGTCCACCGCCGTCATCTTTTCGAGCAGTACGCGCGACACGTCGGGATGCAGCCCGACTGCCGATGCGCGCTGGGTATATGGATCGGCCGGACTGGCCAGAGGCTGCGGTAACGGCGCGGGAGCCGCTGCTGCCGCATCTGCTGCATCGGCTGCCGCAGGGTCGGTTGGAACCGCAGCCGGGTCGGTACCTGGTGTAGGTGCCACCTGCGTTGTGGCCAACGGCTGCATAATTTCGGGTGCTGGAGGTGCCACGGGGGCCGCAACCTTTCGTTCGGTACCTGGCTGGGCTGGTTGCAGCGCCGACGTTATCGTTTCCGTCAGCCAAGGCGGCACGCTGAGCTGTCCGGTCCAGTAGGCCCAGCCGCCGCCGAGTGCGACCGCTGCTGCAGCGCTGCGCCGCAGAATCCGGCGACCTTGCGTGCGCGGCAACGGTGCGCCGATCCGTTCTCCGGCCAGCAATTGCGAAGCCACGTAATCGTCGCCGCTATCCAATTCGCCGTAATCGCGTGCGTCTGTCGATGAATGCCATGCGCGAGCTGTCATGAGTGATCCTTGTCATCATGTTTGAGCTCTCAACCTCCCCGGTTTGGGTCTATGCGCCTGCCGTTCCTGGCCAAAAAAAGGCGTATCGTTTGCTGATGAAACGCCCGTACGCTGCGCCCAGGAAGGCGGGTTCATTGTGCGCGCGCAAACCTTCCGTGCGCGCCACCTCGTTACCTCCGCCGATTGGGGTAGCCCAGTATTTTGCAAGAAACAGGTACTTATTTCAAGGATCAGACGGGCGTCTATTCGCCTTCGCGTTCATCGAGTCCAATAGTGATCAGTCTCAACGCGCCGTTGATGGCGAAATGCGCTAAACCACCTTCCTCGGATTGAGCACGCCCTTGGGATCCAGCGCCGTCTTGATCGCGCGCATCACGTCCATCTCGACTGAGCTTTTCACCGCCGCGAGATCGTCGCGCTTTAGGCGGCCAATTCCGTGTTCCGCCGAAATGGACCCGCCCATCGACACGACAAGCGCATGCACTGGGTCCGACATCGCGTGCCAGCCGGCAAGATAGACCGCCTTATCCATGCCCTCAGGCTGGGTCACGTTGTAGTGCACGTTGCCGTCGCCGAAATGCCCGAACGGCACTGGCCGCGCGCCGGGACACGCCTGCTCGACAATTGGCGCCGCCGCGCGGATGAATCGGGCGACCTGCGAAATCGGCACAGAAATGTCGTGCTTGATGCTGCCGCCATACGGCTTCTGCGCCTCCGACAACAGCTCGCGCAATCGCCACAGCGCTGCCGACTGGGCGAGCGATTGCGCAATCGTCGCATCAACTGCAGTCCCCGCTTCCAGGGCGTCGCCAAGCAACCCTTCCAGCATTGCGACTGACGACCCGTCCGCGCGTCCGCCCGACACTTCCAGCAGCACATACCAGGGATGCTTTTCGCCAAATGGTGACCGCGTGGTGTCTGAATACGCCAACACCATCTGCATGCCCAAATCGGGAATGAACTCGAACGCTGTCAGGCTCGATCCCGCCGCCTTCTCGGCGCTTGCAAACAACGCGGCTACATCCTCGATGTTTTCCAAAGCGACGAACGCCGTCGCCTTTTCGGCCGGGCGCGGGAACAGTTTCAGCGAGACAGCCGTGATGATCCCGAGCGTGCCTTCTGCGCCGATGAACAGGTCGCGCAGGTCGTAGCCCGTGTTGTCCTTTTTGAGTGCGCGCAAGGCCTCGATCACCCGCCCGTCGGCCAGGACAACCTCAAGCCCCAAGGCGAGATTGCGCGCGTTGCCATAGGCGAGCACGTTGACCCCGCCCGCGTTCGACGACATCACCCCGCCGATCTGACAGCTTCCTTCGGACGCAAGGCTCAACGGGAACAGCCGTCCCGCCGCTTCGGCTGCCTGCTGCGCTTCGAGCAGCGTCACGCCCGCTTCGGCCACCATATACGCGCCGGTCTCGTCCACATGCCGGATTGCTTTCAATCGCGTCAGTGACAGAACGACTTCGCCGCCCGTCTCATATGGTATCTGCCCGCCGACGAGGCCGGTATTGCCGCCCTGCGGAACGATGGCCACGCCGGCCTCATGCGCGACCCTCATGATCGCCGCCACCTGCGCCGTCGATGCCGGCCGCAGCACGACCGGCGACTTGCCGGTATAGAGCCCGCGCTCCTCGCGCAGATAGCCCGCCTGATCTGCCGGGTCGGTGATCGCGAACTGCGCACCCACGATCTCGACAAACCGCGCGATGACCTCAGGCGATGGCGGGTTGAGCAACGGCGAGGCATTCGGCATCGGAAGCAGCTTTCGTCTTTCTTTCCTCTCCCTTAAGGGGTGAGGATGTCACGCAGTGACAGGTGAGGGACTTGCGCGCAACTCAGCCGCGCCGGTTTGCCCTTTTACCACCCCCGCAACCCAAATCGAACCCGACGAAAGACCGCCCCCGGCCCGCGTCCTCCAAAGCCCCCTCATCCGCCCTTCGGGCACCTTCTCCCCAGGGGGAGAAGGCAGCCCCGTCTGCAGCTATTTCGGCTCGCTGCGATTTGCCCACTTCCTCCTCTCCCCCTGGGGAGAGCGGGGTGAGGGGGCTTGGCGCTTACACGGCGTGGAGGCACCCCTCATCTGCCCTTGGGGCATCCAGGAGGAGGAGATAGGGCACCGCCATTACTACCCTTTCACCAGCGCGCTCCGCTGGATCTTCCCGTTCGCCGTGCGTGGCAGGGATTGCACGAACACGACTTGCTTGGGCCGCTTGTAGTCGGCAAGCCGTTCCGCCGCGAACGCCAGGATCGCCGTTGGATCCGGCTCCGTGCCCTCGCGCGGCACGATGAACGCGCCCACGATACTGATATCTGCGCGCACCTTGACTGCTGTGCACGCAACCTCTGCCACATCTGGATGCTCGGCTAACACGGCTTCCACCTCCTGCGGCGACACCCGGTAGCCCAGAACCTTCATGACGTCGTCGCCGCGTCCGCGATGCCAGACGTAGCCCGCCTCGTCGATCGACGCCAAATCCCCGCCGACGAACCATTCTGCGCGCGTCACGGCTGCATCTTCTGCTGGCCGGTTCCAGTACCGCAGCATCAGCCCTGGGTCTGACCTATGGACCGCCAGCAGCCCAATTTCGCCTGCAGGCAACGGCGTATCCCCTCCGTCTACGGCTAAAATCGCCACCCGGCGGCCTGCTTGCGGTTTGCCGACCGATCCTGGCACGCGCGGCACGGTGGGGCTGGTTGAAATATAGGTTGATAGCTCGCTCTGTCCGAGCGCTTCATACAGCTCAAGCCCGGTTGCGTCGCGCCAGGCATCGAACAGATCTGCTGGCGGTGTTTCGCCCGCGATCAGCCCATGCCGCAATTTCCCCAGATTGGCCGCACTCGGCGCGCCATATTTGAGGATCTGCCGGAATACCGTTGGCACCGCTGCAAAAATGGTCGCTTGGGTTTGGGCGATCAGCTTGGGCCACAACGCGGGGTCCTTGTG
Source organism: Hyphomicrobiaceae bacterium (assembly GCA_040080145.1). Classification (GTDB taxonomy): domain Bacteria; phylum Pseudomonadota; class Alphaproteobacteria; order Rhizobiales; family Hyphomicrobiaceae; genus JANXVY01. The sequence goes on along the minus strand of JBEBJA010000148.1, from coordinate 15,204 downwards.
GCCGGTAAACACGATCGCTGTCGCCCCGTTGGCCCACGGGTCGGTCAAGCCGGTTCCAAGCGTGTATGTCCAGTTGAATGCCCCCGCATGCAGCACCCGGTCTTGTTCGGTGAGCCCATACCAGCCCTCAATCATCGGAATCCGCCCGACGATGGAGCGGTGGGCATGCAGCACGCCCTTGGGCTGGGCGGTGGTGCCTGACGTGTAGATCAGGAACGCCGGATCATCGCCTTTCGTGAAGGCATAGGTCGACGACGGCATCTGCGTGATCCACGCGGCAACATCTGCCGTCGAAATCGCGTCCACGCCGTCTGGCACGCTGTCGCGTGGCAGTTCCGGGGCAATCACGACCGCCGATGCGCCGCTGTCGCGTATCAGGAAATCGGCTTCCCGTTGCGTGAGAGCTGCCGACATTGCAAGCGGCACATACCCCGCCGCAATCGCCCCGAAGAACACGATGGGATACAAACTCGTATTGTCGAGCCGGATCGCTATCCGGCTGCCGCGTTCGTAATCCTTGTCCCGCAGCCCGGCTGCCACCGAAAGAACGGCCCGTTCAAGCCGGGCATACGTCCACACTTCGCTGGGTGCGGCTGCGTCGGCGTCAGCGATGACGATCAGAGCTGCCTTGTCCGGGGTATCGAGTGCGGCGCGCGATATTGCATACGCCGCCATGTTAAAGGTCTGGCCGGGATGAACTTTGCGCGTGCGGGGAAGGGTCATTTCTTTTGCGTCCACCAAGTGTCGAGAAGCAGCCCCACCATGGGTGACTGCGCTGGGTATTTGATACGGGAGGAGTGCGCGATCCAGTAGCGCGGCACATGATACAGCGGGATCACGTAATCGCCCGACAATAGCACGCGATCGAGCGCCCGCACCGCCGATTGAAACGCCTCTGGGCTGCGCGCCGCCAGCATCGCCCCGATCATCGCATCCGCTGCCGGGTTGTCGACGCCCGCAAAATTGAAGCTGCCGTCTTGTCTGCCGATAGGCCCCGACCACCGGAATAATTGCTCGTTGCCCGGCGATAGCGACGATGGCCAGCTATATTGGATCATGTCGTAATCATAGGTCCGTAAGCGCGCCTGATACTGCGCCTGATCCACCTGGCGGATCGACATCGCAATTCCGATGCGCGCCAAGTCGGCGGCGAACCCCGACAACAACCGCTGCTGTGCGCTGTTGACCAGCATTTCGAACGCCAGCGGCTTGCCCGCTGGATCGACCATCTGCCCGTTGACGGCTTTGTAGCCTGCGTCCGACAAAATCTGGAGGGCCTTGGCAAGGTTTGCGCGGTTCCGCCCCGTTCCATCGGTCGTTGGCAGCCGCGATTTGCCGGCCATTACGTTGGGGTCGACGGCGGTCGTAAAAGGTGTCAGCAGCCGCTTCTCTTCCTCGTCTGCGGCGCGGCCAGCCGACGACAGCATCGAACGCTCGAAAAAGCTTTCCGTCCGCTTATAGAGTCCGTTGAACAATGACCGGTTGACGTATTCGAAGTCGAACAGCTGGATCAACGCCTGGCGGACCGCCCGGTTGGCAAACAATGGCCGCCGCGTATTGAAGACCAGTGCATGCATCCCGGCTGGTTGCTGCGCCGCGATCTCCGCTTTGATAATGCGGCCTTCGCGCACGGCTGGAATGTCATAGCCTTGTGACCAAAGCGCGGGGTTGTCCTCAAAGCGTACGTCGAGTTCGCCGTTCTTGAACGCCTCAAACATCACATTGTCGTCGCGGAAATACTCGTAGCGCATCTCGTCGAAATTGAACCGCCCCCGGTTCACCGGCAGATCGCGCCCCCAATAATCGGGATTGCGCTTGTAGGTAATTGACCGGCCCGGATCAATCACTGCCATCGTGTACGGCCCTGACCCGATAAACGGGGAAAGGCTCGTCTGCTCAAACGTCTCGCTGGTCAGCACATGACTTGCGAAAATCGGCATCACGCCCAGAATGAGCGGTAGCTCGCGGTCGCCGCCGTTGTCGAAAACGAACCGTACCTTGAGATCGCCCAGCCGCTCGGTCTTGACGACCTTCTTGAAGTACGCCCGGTGATTGGGGCGGCCCTTGTCGCGCAGGTTCTCGAACGAAAACAACACATCGGTTGCCGTTACCGGCCGCCCATCCGAAAACCGTGCCTTCGGGTTGAGATTGAATGTCACCTCCGAGCGGTCGTCGGGTAACTCGACGCTTTCGGCGATCAGGCCGTAAAGCGAAAATGGCTCGTCGATGCCGCGCGCCAGCAGGCTTTCGGTCACGTAATCGCGGACGCCCGCGACCGGAACGCCTTTGATAATGAAGGGGTTGGTCGTATCGAACGACCCAAGCACGCCCTGCACCAGCCGTCCGGCCTGGGGGGCTTTCGGGTTCACGCTATTGAAATGGGTAAACCCCGGCGCGAACTTCGGCTCGCCCTGGATAGCGATCCCGCTGACCGGCTCTGCTGCCGTTGCACCGGTCATTCCTGCGGCAGGTTGAAGCAACGCGGCGAGCACGAGAGCCCCTGCGGCTTGCCAAGCCAGCCTGCGTCGCCATGCGATAACCAGGTGTTGATACCCCATCAGTGTTCCTCAGTTTTCGTCATCTTTGCAGCGTTTTAGCTCAGGTTCTGGGCGTGGATTATCTTGTCTTTCGTGCCGTATCGCTCGCCGGTTCCCTTCTGATAGCAGATGTCGCGTGGCGCGTTTGCAACGATAAACAGGTAACGATCGGCTGGCTGGGTTCGCCGTGAAATTGGTCACGGGATTGCCTTATTCGGAGCCTTATTCCGCCCCGGCGATTGTAGTTAAAGCGCTCGTCTTCGATCCGCGAGGAAAAGTCGAACTCAGGGAATAGAAAGTCGAGCACTCAAGCTGATGCGGTACTAGGTACGCGCCGCCAGCACGGGCAGTCGCAAGGGAATTCATAGAGGGGCTGAGCTGGTAAATCCGGTCGATCCGGATTTAGGGCTCGTAACGCAAAGGTAGACTGATAGATGACACACACGGTTTTGCCTCGCGCCATTTTGGCCGCGGTTCTCGCAGTTGGCGTCTCGGCTTCGGCCATGGCACAAGACAAGAAGCCCGCAGCTGCAGCACCGGCTGCAAAGCCCGCCGCAGCGGCTCCCGCAGCAGGTGCTGACGCTGGTAAGCAGAGCGCCTGGGTGAAGCTGTGCGAACAGGCCGTCCAGAAGGTCAAGGACAAGGACGGCAAGGAAACCGAGAACAAGAAGAACATCTGCCTCACCCATCATGAGCGCCTCGATGGCAACACCGGCATGGTGATCGTGTCCGCTGCCCTTCGTGAAATCGAAGGCAACGAAAAGAAGCAGTTCATGATCATGGTGCCGCTCGGCATGGCGATCCCGCCGGGCTTGAAGGCCGCCGTCTACACCAAGGACATGTGGGCTAAGGCCGCCAAGAACGAAAAGATCGACGAAGCGTCGTTGAAGCCCATCGACTTGAAGTTCTCGCTTTGCCACCCTGCAGGCTGCACCGCTGAAGTCGAAGCAACCAAGGAACTGGTCGACTCCATGAAGGCCGGCGGCGGTCTGATGGTTCTCGCCCTCAATGCGGGCGCGCAGCCGATTGGGTTCCCTGTCCCCCTCGAAGGCTTCAACGAAGCGTTCGGCGGCAAACCGGTCAATAATGAAGAATACGCCAAGGCTCGCGGCGAACTCATGACTCGTATCCGCGACATGCAGGTCGAGCGTATGAACAAGTACAAGGAAGAGCAGCTGAAGATCATTGGTCCGCCGCCAGCAGCTGGTGGTGCGGCCCCTGCTGCTGCTGCCCCTGCTGCCGCTCCCAAGAAGTAAGGACGGATCACGTTGATCGTTCAGAAGGCCCGGATCCTCGCGATCCGGGCCTTTTTTCGTTGGCCAACCTCCCCCGGTGTGCTGGCGTGGGGACAAGGGTAGGCGGAGGGGGCCGCCAGCGCGTGAGCGCAAGCGTGCACCATGAAAAAAGGCGCTCCAGCGTGAGCCGGAGCGCCTTTGAATGATGGACACGTCTCTCAGTCTAGGCTGCCCTCACCCGCTCGGTCCGAATCGATGGACGGTTGCGGCGTGGCGGCATTATCGCAAGTAATATCGCGCCCTTGCTTACGCTCGGGGTATCTGTTCCAAACCGACCGCTTACGCGCTCGATGGAGGCTTTGTTTTGCGCGACAACTACTTGCGCGACTTTACCATGATCTTCCTTTTGGGCGGTGCTTGAACGAGTCAAGTCCATCCCCAATTGGAAGAGGGCGTCATTAAAGGCCATTAAGGACCCTCCCCAACCAGTAGATAGATTCAACCCGCAGCTCCTTACCTTTTGTTGGTTTTCGGTTTCCCTCGACCTATCAGGGCAGGTGGACGTGCGGAGAGGGGTCATATGAGGCCAACCCCCCCCCTACGCAAGAAAAATTTTGCCCCTGGGGGAAGTATTTTTTTTGCTCGCGGCCTCAAGGGCTTAACACAGCCTTTACACACCCGGTCCGAATCAATTTCTGCACGGCCATTAGTGCCCGGAATCGTTCAAAAAACGCCGTCTGCCCGGGTTGCAGTTCTGCACCGTTTTGAACGCTGGTAAATTTCTGCGTGTTCTGGTCTGGTAGCCTGCGGCAATTTGGGTTTTACTGGTGCGCGGTCTTCGTTTCCGTTTTTGGAAGACCAAGCGCGCGGCAATTTCGAAAGTTGATTCCTTTTTTCGCGTAATTTTTGGTTGAAGGGTGGGGCATGCGATATTTAGCGTGGGTGAGGAATGGTTGGGTTGGGATTTCTTGGGCGGGGATTTCTTGGTTTGGGATTTCTTGGGTGATTCAATGTCTTCCGGTGGGGGCACAGTCTGCCGACGACTGGAAAGTTTGTAAGAACGCCGATCTGTCCGTCGAGCCCGAGGTCGCGATCAAGGCCTGCGACAAGATCCAAAATATTGACGGCCTCAAGAAGCAGGACCGGGTGCTTGCCATTTTCTATTTCGCCCGTGGCTTCGAAGACAAGAAAGATTACGATCGCGCACTCATCGAATATAGCCAAGTGGTTGAACTCGATCCTGGTCTGGCCGAAGCCTACATTGGCCGGGGCACCGCCTACGTTGAAAAGGGTGAGTTCGACCGTGGTATCCGCGAGTACACGCGCTCGCTTGAAATCCGTAAGCGTGTGTCGGCCTTTTATGGTCGCGGGCGTGCCTACAAAAAGAAGGGCGAAACGGCAAAGGCCGTCGCCGACTACCGCGCAGCCCTTGCGCTCGATCCGAACCATGAAACAGCTAAAAACAGCAAGGCGGCTCTCAAGGAACTTGGCGCAACGCACTAACAGTCTGAACGGATTAACGAAATATTCACGTACGCTTCAACTAAACCCTCCTGCGTCTGGCCAGATTACCCAACTCTTAACAACACTGTTCGTATTTGTGGCGTTATCGACTGGTGAAGATCGCGGCTTACCGCCTCGCCGCTAACGCCGCAAAAGTAGGGATCAAAATGCAACGGCTTGTTGTGACCGCGATATTCAGTGTAGTCCTGTCTTTGCCGGTGTTTGCGCAAACGACGGGCGACTGGTCGCGTTGCCAAAATGAAGATCTGGCGGTGAAGCCTGCGGATTCCATCGCCGTCTGCGATAGCATTCTCAAGCGCGAAGACCTGACCAAGGCGGACCGCATTCGCGCTCAGCACTTTTTTGCCCGCGGCTATGAAGACGTAAAGGATTATGACCGCGCGCTTGTCGAATTCACACAGGTGATTGAACTCGATCCCACGTTTGCCGAAGCGTATATCGGCCGCGGTACGGCCTATGTTGCCAAGGGAGAGTTCGAACGCGGCATCCGTGAATACACACGCTCACTGGAGATCCGCAAGCGTGTGGAGGCATACTACGGTCGTGGCCGCGCCTATCACAAAAAGGGTGACAAGGGAAAAGCTGTTGCTGATTACCGCGCTGCGTTAGCCCTCGACCCCAAGCATCAGATGAGCATCGACAACCTGAAGCAACTTGAGGGCGGCAAGTAGACCTTTGCTGACGTGCCGGTTAGGTCTTTCGCGCCCTTTGCGGCGGTTCCCGCCAATGTCTACGCCGGAGCCGTATCGGTGGCTGCCAGCACCGCTTCCAGCCGCGCCCGGATTGTCTTGTGCCGCTCGCCGTTCTCCAGCTTCTTGCCTGTCAGATCGGTCACATAGAACACGTCCACCGCTTTTTCGCCGAATGTCGTGATGTGTGCCGATGTGATGTCGAGGTTCAAATCTGATAGCGTCGAGGTCAGATCATACAGCAGTCCCGTTCGGTCACGCCCCGCCACCTCGATCACTGTGAACTTGTCAGACAGTGCGTTATTGATGATGACTTCCGGCTCGACGCAGAACGCCGCCGTCCGCTGGGTTGAGGGCCGCCGCTTCGCAATCAACGCATTGAGCCGTACTTTACCTTCAAGCACTTGATTGATCGCGTCGCCAATCCGCTTCGTGCGCCGCAATTCGTCGTCGTCGGTCGAAAAATCACGCGCCAGCAGGAATGTATCGAGCGCAAATCCGTCCCGGGTGGTGGTGATGTGCGCACCTGAGATGTTGGCACCCGTCGCTGCACACGCGCCCGCAAACAGCGCGAGCAATCGTGCATGGTTTGGCGCATAAATCGTCAGTTCGGTGATCGCCTTGAACGCATCGGTTTTAGCGGCCGTCACCAGCTTCTCGCCGATCGCTTCTGCCTGCGCGATAATATGTGCATGTTCGATCTGTTGGGGCACGTCCGTGCGCAGCCAGTAATCGGGGAAATGCCGGTCTTCGAACTGCGCGATGTCGCTGGTTGCCCATCCTTCGGCTACGAGCGCTGCGCCGAGAGCCGCCTTCGCATCTGCAACGCGCTGCGACCGCTCGATATGGGTGTGGCCGCCAGCCACCAGCGGTTCCGTCTCGTGATACAGTGTCCGCAAGAGCTGGCCCTTCCAGCCGTTCCAGACCCCTGGCCCCACCGCCCGGATATCGGCTGTCGTCAATATCAGCAGCATCTTGAGCCGCTCGGGACTCTGCACGATATCGGCAAAGTCGCGGATGGTTTTGGGGTCGGAAATGTCGCGGCTTTGAGCGATGTTGCTCATCGTCAAGTGTTGTTCAATGAGCCAGGCGACCGTGTCGGTTTCGGCTGCGCTCAAGCCGAGTCGCGGACACACCTGGCGGGCGATCCTTGCGCCGACGATTGAATGGTCTTCGGTTCGTCCTTTGCCTATGTCGTGCAGCAACGCTGCGACAAACAAAACTTTGCGGTTCTGGACCTGTGGCAGTAGCGCGTGCGACAGCGGCAGCTGGTCCTTGCTCTTGCCCTGTTCGACTTCGGTCAGCATCGCGACGGTGCGGATCAGATGCTCGTCCACTGTGAAGTGGTGGTACATGTTGAACTGCATCATTGCGACGATGCGCCGGAATTGCGGAATGAACCGCTCCAACACGCCGGCCTCGTTCATGTGCCGCAGTGCTGCGGCTGGGTTGACCTTGCCAGTAATGAGCTCGACGAAAATCCGGTTCGCTTCCGGGTCTGCGCGTAGTTTACCGTCGATCAGCCGCAGCGACTGGCGCAGTTGCCGGATTGCGTCGGGATGCAGCGCGGCGTCCGTCAACTGCGCCTGCGCGAAGAACCGGATGATGTTGACCGGGTCGCGGCTGAAGACTTCTGGATCGGCGATGTTCAGCCGGTCGTTGTCGACTTTGAAATCGGTCTTCTGCCGGATCTCGCGCCGGATGCGCCAGTTCAACGGGCTGATGAGGCTGGATAATCCCGGCGCCGACTTGAGCTGGCGCATTTCGAGCGCCGAGCACAAAATCGTCGTGAGTGCGCCGACGTCCTTGGCGACCAGAAAGTAGTGCTTCATGCAGCGCTCGACGGCCCGCAGACCGCTTCGCTCGGCATAGCCTAGATACTCTGCCATCTGCGGCTGCAGTTCGAACGTGAGCCGTTCTTCTGCCCGCCCGGTCAGGAAGTGCAGGAAACACCGCACGGTCCACAGAAAGTCCTCGCAGCGCCGGAACGTCTGCACCTCTTCCGGCGTGAACAGGCCAGCTTGGACCGACTCCGGCCCGATCTCGCCGCCATACATATATTTCGCCAGCCAATGCAGCGTATGCAGGTCGCGCAAGCCGCCCTTGCCGTCTTTGACGTTTGGTTCGACGCGATAGCGCGATTGTCCTGACTTGTCGTGGCGCTCCTTCCGCTCGACCATCTTGGCATCGACGAATGCCCGCGCTGTGCCCTTGACGATTTCGTTGGCAAACCGGCTTTCCAAGTTTGCAAACAGCGCCGGGTCGCCGTGGATGAGGCGCGAATCGAGCAGCGACGTGCGGATCGTCACGTCGGCCTGTGAAAGTTTCAGGCATTGGTCGATGGTGCGTGTCGCGTGTCCAACTTTGAAGCCCAAATCCCATAACACATACAGGATTGCTTCGGCGATGCTTTCACCCCACGGCGTCTGCTTGTAGGGGAGCAGGAACAGCAGATCTATGTCGGATCCTGGTGCCAGCAAACCGCGCCCATAGCCGCCGGTCGCAATGATCGACATCCGTTCCGCATCCGATGGGTTGGTCGCCCGCCAGATGTGCGTGGTCTTGTAATCATAGATCAGCTTGATGAGTTCGTCGGTGAACTCCGACAGCCCGCTGGCGCACCGCCGCCCGTTGCAATCCAGTTCAAGCCGCGCCCGCGCTGCTGCGCGTGCATTGCGAACGAGTTCCTTCAGCCGCGCCGTGACGGCAGGTTTTGCGGCTGCTGCATCGCCCCCCGCCTGCTGATACAGCGTCGTCAACTCGACGCGCAGCGTTTGCGGATCGAAGTAGGGTGGCTGAGCGATATCCGTCGTCGTAAGTGTATCCATGGCGCAGATTACGATTCCTGACCGAAAATGTCATACCAAACTCGCCGGACACTATCTGTTGGAATGCATTGCAACGGCCTTAAGTTTTGTCAGGTTGCTTCAAGGACACTTCATGAACTCGTTTGCCCGTGCCATCGGCGACCGCTGGATCGGCGTCAAGCCTCAACAACGGGATGCCGCCAGCCGTCACGTAATCCCCGCTGTCGTCGTCACCGGCGGTTCATCCGGCATTGGGTTGGCGATTGCACTGGAATTCCACCGCCAGGGGGAAGCCGTCGTGCTTGTTGCCCGCGATCAAGAGGATTTGAACGCCGCCCGCTTGAGTTTCGCGCGGTCTGAGCGGGTCCATGTTCTCTCGCTGGATATCACAGCGCCTGATGCTCCTGAACGGCTAGACACCGCCCTTCGTGACCGCAGCCTCTACCTGGACATCCTCGTCAACAGCGCCGGGACGGGTCTTGCTGGCCCCTTCGACAGCCACAGTTCAACCGAAATCGCCCATCTTATCGACTTGAATGTGACCGCCTTAACTCGGCTGACCCGCCACGTTCTACCCGCCATGAAATCCCGCGCGCGCGGAGGCGTCTTGAACGTCGCGTCGCTGGGCGGCTACATCCCCGGCCCCAATCAGGCCGCCTACTACGCCAGCAAAGCCTATGTCTGTTCGCTGACCGAGGCCTTGGCCGCTGAGTTGGTTGGTTCCGGCGTTCGCATGACGGTCGCGGCTCCTGGCCCCATCGAAACAAAGTTCCACGCAAAGATGGGCGCCGATTACGCGGGCTATCGCTGGATCATGCCGGCCCTCTCGCCCGCCCGCGCCGCCCGCTCTGCGGTATTTGCCTACCAATTGGGGAGCAGCGTCGTGGTTCCCGGCCTGATCTACAAGGGGATGGCCGTTGCGGTCACGATCATTCCGCATTGGCTGACCTTGCCAGTCATTCGGCTTCTGCTCGCCCCGCGGTAAATCAGGCGAAGTGATGGCACCAAAAAAATGCCTCAAAATTGGTCGATCTGGTTGCAAAAAAGTAACAATTGGCGTGCATTGTCATCCTACGCGCTGTGACTTCAGGTTTTGCGTATCCCGGCGCTTTAGCGGCGGTGTCCACCCGACACCGCCGCACCCTTTTCTAGACCATCAGGTGTCTAGGTCATCAGGTGTCTAGATCATCAAGTCATCGCGCCGACCGCCCGCCCGATTACGATCAGGCATGGCTGCCCGCTATCGAGTTTGCCAACCGCCTCTGCCAATCCCGTAACTGTCGTCTGGATGTGACGGCTGTCCGCTGTGGTCGCCCCGCTGACCGCCAGCGCAGGCGTTGCCGGATCAAGCCCTGCCGCCAGCAGCTTTGGCATCATATCGGCTAGAGTCCGTGCGCCCATGTAAAACACGGTCGTCGTCCAAGGGTCGGCCAGTTGCGCCCAGTCATGCTCGGGTGCGTGGCCGCTTTCGCTGTGACCGGTCACAAACTGCAGCCGCCGCGCCAGCTTCCGGTCTGTCAGTGACAGCCCCAATTCGGACGCCGCCCCCAATGCTGCCGTGATGCCCGGCACGGATGCGAATGCTATGCCTGCCGCCCGGCACGCGGCAATTTCCTCATTGGCCCGACCGAACACCATCGGATCGCCGCCCTTGAGGCGCACCACCCGTTTGCCCTCGAGCGCATAGGCCACCATGCGGTCGTTGATGTCGCTCTGTCGGCATGATTTTCCGCCGCCGGTCTTGCCGACCAGAACGCGCAGCGCCTCGCGCCGTCCTAGCTCCAAAATATCGGCTCCCACCAGTCGGTCATACATTATGACATCTGCCGATTGCAGCGCCCGCAGTGCCTTGACCGTCAGCAGTTCGGGATCGCCCGGCCCCGCGCCCACCAGCACCACCGATCCATGCTGAACTGCGTCGCTCCTGGTGAACAATTCCTCGATCTCGCCGACTGCTGGATCAGCCTTCGCCGCCATTGCCGCATCTGCAAACCGCCGCCACAAATCCCGCCGCGCCGCTCCCATCGGCAGCCGCGCCTTGACGATATCGCGTAAGTCCTTGGCCCGCGCCGCCCACGCGCCGAGCGAGGGATGCAGCAGTGCTTCGATCTTGCCGCGGATCGTCTGCCCCAGCACGGGCGCTGCTCCATCGGTGCTGATCCCGATGGCAATCGGACTGCGATTGATGATGGTTCCGAAGTTGAAGGTTCCCATCCCCGGCGTGTCGACTAAATTGACCGGCACACCCGCTGCCCGTGCGGCGTGCGCAAACGCCTCGGCCTCTGGGCCGTCCAGGGCTCCAACCGCAACCGCCGCCCCGGCAAAATCGTCGACCGTCCAGCCCCGTCCGGCGAGCGTAACGCTTCCTGATGGCGGCTGATCGCGCAACGCGGCTAGGTCGGCGCTGGGCTCAACTGTAAAGACCTCGACGTGGGCACCGGCTGCTGCCAGCAATTCGGCTTTCCAGACCGCGCCTTCGCCGTCGCCTGCCAACACGGCTCGCTTTCCCCGCAGATCGAAAAACACCGGCAACACCGCCAGCGGGCTCATTCGCGCCGGCCGCGTCAGCTGTGGCGCAATTTTTTCTGGCGTAGGTTCGCGCATTTTTACGAGTGTCTTTCCGAAAAAGTGAGGGAGGGTTGTGCAGCGTACCTGCAGGCGGGAGCGACCACAACGTGTCTTATGCCCGATGGTATCCGCGCGTGGGGATGGTGGGGCGGCCACGCGCAAAGCTAAGTGAATAACGTCGCGCAGCCGAAAAAACATAGAGTCAAAAACATCTGCGCGACGGTATTAGGGCGTGTCGTCAGTTATGGTTTGGACCTGGATGAGGTCAGGAATGGTCGGGTGCCAGAAGCTGCGCGAAGCCAATACGGCCAGTATTGGCAAGCGCAGCGACGCCGCAAACGGCCATTCTGGGCCTCACCGCTTCGCGGCGCGGGGAATTTGACCGATGGGTGCGTTGCTTTTCCTAGCAAGCCGATAAGGCTTGCGTCGTCAAGCGCCTGCCCCTCGATCAAATTCCCCAGTGTCCAGCCCGAATCCATAACTGACGACACGCCCTAGTTCGCTGCACTAATTCGGCGCGGTTACGTCTGGTTCTTTCTTCTTGAACAGCTTCTCCAGCATCTGCTTTACGTTTGGCTTGGCGCTGCCATCGCCACCTTCGCCGCCCTTCGACAGCAACCCTTTAAGAGCGTTACCGATCTTCTTGACCTGTTCGTTGTCCTTGAGCTTGCGCCCGATATCCTTCGCCGCTTCGATGTTCTTGGGATCTTTCAGCGCCGCAGCCGAATCCGCTGCAAAATGCGGCTTGGCCCATGGCCCGGTAATCCGTACCGGTACGTCGATCCCTGCGCCCAACGCATCCGCCACGGTGCCCGACTGCCCCAGTAGCGCCGCCGTCAGCTTCGGCTTCACGGTATAATCAACCGCCTGCGCTGGAAGCTGGATTTGCCCTGCGCCGGTTACTTTCAACGACGGCCCGTTCAATCGCAAATCCTGGTTCGCCGCCACGCCGTTCGTAATCGCAAACGACGCCGCCAGTTCGTTGAACTCGGTTTTGTCCGATGGCACCCGTTCGAAGCCGTTGAACTTTCCCAGCGTCAACGCGCGAATGGTGCCTGGAATATTGTAGCCGACGATCGCCCCGTTGGTGAACGCGAAGTCCGCTTTCCCGTTCGCGGTCTGCACCAATTCTGCTTCGTTCGTTCCCTGCGCGCCGACGGCAACCGTCATCCGCGCCGTTCCAGCCAGCAGTTCGAAATCCGCAACGTCCTTGAGGATCGCCGCTGCCGTTGCCCCTTCTACCGACATATTCGCACCCACCACGGGTGGTTGCGCGTTGGCGTCTAATGTGATGAACCCGCGACCCCGGCCGTCATATAGCTGCACGTCGTCGAAGGTCACCTTCAAGACTTTGCCCTTGAGCGCCACCGTCACCGCCGACTGCCCTATTTTGATCTCATGATAGGTGAGTTTTCCCACCGCCAGCTTGGCCTCGATATCCGCCAAGCCAATGGCATCGAGCGCTATCGGGTCGGTGCTCCACCCGGCCCGTTTGGTGTAGCCCTTGACCTTCGGCCCGCCCATGCCGCCATTGATCAGATCCTCGATCGACTGCGCCCCGGCCCCTGCCTTAGGACCGCTTGCTGGACGCACCGCGACCGGCTTGGGCGCTATCGCCTTTCCCGCTGCCAATGAATATTTGTTGAGGTCCAACTCGCTGATCCGCAGGTTCGCCGTCACGCGCGGACGACCGGCACCGGTCGCATCGACGCCTATGGTTCCCTTTGCGGTTGCCCCGTCGAGCCCGAGGCTGCTCAGGTCCATCGTGTACGTCGCGCCGGAAACGCGCAGTTTTCCAGCAACGGATGCGGGTCCAAACCCGTCAGCCGGGGGTAGTTCATGGCCAAGCCACGCTATCAGCGTGCGCAGTGACGCTGCCTTTGCACTCACGTCGCCGTCCAAAGCAATCGCTGCCCGGGCCGTGACCGTGCCGTCGTACTTGGCTTCAATTGATGGCCCGCTGAGTGAAAACGCGAGCTTTGCCGGGCGGTCTTCGATGATCGCCTTGGGTGACGCCAGCTTCACTGCAAATGTAACGGCCTGCCCCTGATAGTCGAATTTTCCCGATGCATCGAGTGGGCTGGCAAGCGAGGCCAGCTTGATCTGTGTGTCGATCCTGTTTGCCACTTGCTGCGCACCGTTGCGCGCATCTGTGTACTGAACCGTCCCGCCCTCGATGCGCACGTCGCCGAGCGTCAATTCCTCCAGCTTGGCCAGCTTCGCCTTCATCTGTGGCGATGGGTTATCTGGATCGGAAGCGTTGTTGACGAAATCCTTGAGTGCATCCGGCAATGCGTCGGTGGCTGTAGCGGGTGCTGTCGCTTTGCCGGGTGTTACCTGCGCATACTGCACCCCTACCTCAGGCGCGATATCTGCGAAATCCCAGCTGCGCTTGCCTGTCTCATCGACCCTGAGATCGAACACCGGCTGCTTGATGACGATGCTATCAATGCGCACGCGCCGCATTAACAGCGGCCAAATCCGCACATCCGCCGTCAGTTCAGACATTGAAACGAGCGGCCCACCGCCCATCCCGGGAGCCGCCGACAGCGACACGTCGCGCATCGACAGGCCAAGCCCTGGCCCGATCATCAATGTTGCCGGGCCTGCAATTATGAGATCGCGCCCCGTCTTTGCCTTCACCTGCGCAATCATCTGGTCGCGGATCATGCCGATTGGCGGCGAAATCGCCAGAAGCGCCGCACCGCCAGCTGCCAGTATAACCAAGCCGCCAACACTTGCTCCGAGGGCCCACATCCACCCTCTGCGGCGCGGCTCTGGTTCACTGCGCGAGGTCCGCCCAACGGGCGGTTGATGGGGATCGTACGAAGGCCGCTGTGGCATCGGCTTGATCTGTTGCCGGTTCGCCGCCGGACGCCCGACCGTTGCCGGGCGGTCGTGAGGGCGGTCTAGGCCTGGCCGCACCGTGTCCAGCCGCGGTTCCAAACGCTGCTGTGCCACGTGCTGCGGACGCACCGTTTGCGGGTGCGGTTGCTGAACCGCCTGCTGCGGCTGCCGCTGCGGAATTGGCGGGGGCGTCAACGGATCGCGCGGTGGCTTTCGTTCGGTCATCAGGGCAGTTATCCAGGCAGAACGCGGCAGAAGTTATCCCGCCTTTATGGCATAGCGCAGATGCAGTCTCGCCGTGCGGATTTGTCATACCGTAGACTCGCCTATCGTAGACTTGCCCACAGTTTGGAGCATCGCCAGATCGTCCGGGGTATCGACGTCGCTCGCCAGTTGGTCGTCCTTAAGCACGATAGTGCAGCAAGATTGCGTGGCCAGCAGCCCTTTGCCACCCTTGTCCCCTGTCAGCGCCGCCAGCTTGCCGAAATACGCTCGCGGCCAGATGACCGGATTGGCCTGTGTCCCGTCCGCCAGCACTGGATAGGCCGGCCGCGTTCCCCCGTCCGCCACAAACGCCGCTATCAGCGCCTTGATCAGGCCCGCCGAAACGAACGGCATATCCCCTGGCACGACAACCACTGCACCGGTGATGCTGGCAAGGCTTGCAATCCCAGCCGCGATGCTGGTTCCCATTCCATCATCGGCCCGCTCATTCACGACGATTGTCAGCGGTGGGTCAAGTCCTGCTGTCCGCAAAGCCTTTGCGACGGACCCGTTTGTGTCGTCTACAACGACGGTGACGCCTGCCTCATGATCCGCCATCTGCACACGGGCCACCCGTCGGACTGTGCGCACGATCAGGGGCTCGCCGTCGAACGGCGCGAGTAGCTTGTCCGCCTCTCCAAATCGCCGCGACCGCCCCGCCGCCAGCACGACAATCTCGACTCTCATTGCCATCTCCTTATGGACGTGTGGGGCAAACCGCGTTTCGCTGCCC
>JBEBJA010000237.1:0-5565 GCA_040080145.1 Hyphomicrobiaceae bacterium | reverse complement strand
CTTGACGGATTGGCATAGCTTTCCCCCAGCTTGAGCGTTCGAGCCTCGGTCAGCCACTTCTCTTGATTTGAGACGGGATCAGCAGCGGCGGCGGCATCGCTGCTGGCGACTAATTCTCCGCCTGGGCTGAGGCGCCACAGGCTCATCTTGTCGTCTTGCGCTGAACCGATGACATGCTCGAAATTTGTGAATCGCAAGCCGGTTCCGTCGTACATGCCCTTGCCCGACGCCTCGCCGGTCGTCACGAGTGCACCAAAAATGAACTGTGCCCATTGCAGGATGGGGCTAAACTTGTCGTAGATCTCGACGGCGTAAGGCGCGGACGTCAGGCCGAGCGCATCGGTGACGATGTTCGTGCGCGCATAGTCGATGTAGATCGGTTGCGCGGATAGTGAGAAGTCTAATACATCCGCTTGGCGTGCATTTGCGCGGCCAACACCGGACGTATCTCCGCCGTCAACGACCATGTTGGTGGACAGAATTTTCGGCTTCTCGGCGACTTTAGCAATGTCGCTATTGTCAGAAAGTTTGATCTTTTCGACTTCGATAAAGCGGTCCACTTCGCCCGATGTCTCAGCGAATTCCAGCATTACCTCTTTATTGATGCTTGTGGCTTCATATGTGCGAATGGTGACGTTGGCACCGTTGCTCGCGAGCCCCTCGAAAAACACTGTATCCACGCCCGCGCCACCGGAAATGTAATCCTTGCCCACGCCACCTGCCAGCATGTCGTTGCCGTCACCGCCGGCAACTAAATCGTCACCCGCGCCGCCTCGGATTGTATCGTCGCCACTGCCGCCAAAGATGAAATCATTGTCTGCAGACCCCGTGATGGTGTCGTTTTTACTTCCTGCGGCAAACAACGAAACTTTTGTCGATGTCTGCGACCGGTCCGCAATCGTGGTTGTAATTGCGCCATCAAGGGTTGGCAAAACAATCCGGTCGATGATCGATGAATCTGCATCATTCCATAACCACTGCATGCCGGGTCGGATGTCGTTGGGGGCCGTTCCCGTCGTAGACCAACCAGCCTTCCGGAATACGACATCGGTGAGGTCCTTGCGACCGATAATGTTTGTGGTTGCCTGGTTGTTGGAAGTACCTAGTTTCCAAAGGTCTTCGTTGAAATCAATGGCGAGCGTGTTTTTGTCGGCGGATAGCGCGAGAATGCCGTCGAGCGCAGAACTGTGTTGGGCCGAGAGCACTTTGCCGTTAGCAATCTGACCGGCGAATTGAACAAAAACCTTTGAGATGGCGGCCGCAGCATCCTTGAGGGTTTTGGATACATCGCGCGTCGAATCAAGCGCGGCGCCAAGTTCGTTCGCATCATTAAACAGTGCGCGAATACCAGTGTCGCCGAATACCCGCGTGCCTTCGTCGATCGCAGAGTAAGAAATCATTGACAGCATTTTAGATGCTGGGCCGTAGTGTCCGTTGACGTCCTTCTGAAGCCCAATGGCTGTACCCAAGTCATCACGGAAAAGCGCGGGTATGAAATATTTGGCGGCGTCTTCCCAAGTCTTGTCTGTCAGCGCATTCCCAAACATGAGTGCGACGAGTAGCGCCTGACTGTGAAGTACTATCGGTGTGACGTCGAGTGTAGTTGAGGCATTTCCTTTGGTCACGACTGTTGGAATAATCGTCCCACCAAATGTGGAGGCGGAAGTATTCCGGGCGTACTCAAGTGCTTCTCCAGATACCGCATAGCCTGTTATTTGGTTTGTGTTTGGTGCGACAATGCTGGTCCCATTGAAGTAATAGTTATTTCGCATCTGCTCTTCGAACGGCGTTGGGTTCGAAGCAGTTGCCGCTTCGTATATTTTTTGAGCAGAGAATTGGAAAGGCATGTTGTCAAAGCCAACCGCTTTTCGCCCGTAGAGCGCTGCCATAAGGTCGGCAAGTCCGCCACCGAGGGAGTGCCCTGTAAACGTGACGTTGGCACTGCGAGGGTCAGTAACACCGAGCCCGGCGATGACCTGCTGATAGAAGTTTGCGGCCATCATAGCTTGACTGGTGCCCATGGATCCTAGGGCGGTTACCCAACCGTTCACGACGTCGAGTGGTGCGTCCGTCCCGCGATAGGAAATGACCGTCTGGTTGTTCCAGGTGTAGGCCTCGGCGTAAAAAGATGCTGTCTGATAGCCAGTGGGCAACGCGGTATTGATTCTGGTTGCATTTCCTATTTGTGTCCCGACGATACCGGTTTCCGCTGGTCCAATGCCAGCACCGTACCCTCGATTGTAAGAATCCATGGCAAGAATTGCTAAAAATAGATCGTTCGAAATTGCCACAACTCTACTCCTTGAAAAGCGTTTCCGGGCCTATCGAGCCAACGACGTTGTCAGCGACTAATGCTTTCCAAGCAGCAACCGCAGGTCGCCCCGGCTGGTCCCACCACAGCAGCTTCTTTTCAATCCCGCGCGTTATCGGCGTTCCGGTGATGCCGATCGTGTTGAGCGGCCACCAACCCGCCGGCACCATTTCGAGCGTCGCCTGCCTGAACGTATAGCCCGCGCCGAACGCACCATCGAAGGCGTCGGGCGCAACGATGCGCGCGGTTTTCGGGTCTTTCAGATTGGAGAACGTGGCCAGGGTGGGGATCAAGTGAGGCGCGATCCGCTTCTTGCCCCTCAAGTTCGCCATCGCTGCAAGGCTGTAGCCATGCGGCTTCAGTTCGTCTTCAAAGACCAGGCGAACTAATTCGCGAAAGAGATCGACGCCTTGCGCGTGCTCGCCACCTGCGAGCAACGCAATGACGTTCTTGCCCTGGCCGAGATCGGCGAAGGCTGCTTCGCCGATGACGCGCGCGTGGCGGCCCCGCATTTCGATAAAGCCGACATTGGTGTCGTAACTTCTGACTTCGATCACGCTCGACCCGCTGCGGGGGCCGGACGGCGTGTCGGCCTCAATCGTCAGGCGGAAGCGGTACGTGTACACCGGCTCGACGATGTACCAGAGCAGCGTGATCGCGAGGATGCCGAGGGCGAGTTTGGAAAGAAAGCGCATCAGGCGTCCACCTGTGGGCACTGATTGTTCGTTGTCATTGTGTAAGCTTGTGGCGACAAATTCACCGTACTGTTCCTTCCCTCGATCATCCAACGTCTGCTCCGGTGTCGGATCATCGCCCCAAAGAGGGTTGGTCCGACGTTACCTATTAACCCTGCGACCGCGCAACCCAAGATTTCACACGCAATCTCACCACGCGCAGCTAACCGGCAACCATGGCTCGCATTTTTCTCTCGCTGATTGCGCTAGCTCGTGTAAAACCGCCAACAAATACAACGTCCCGGAGAGTATCATGTCATCAAGCCCCTCGCAGTCGTCGCCATTAACCAATGGCATCAAATCAGATTCGGGTGTGTCTCAGACGACAAATGCGGAGCTTCCCGCCGACGAATTGAAGCGCCGCGCGGAACTCTCCAAACGCTTGATGGGTGCCTTCGGCGAAGTTGTGTCCGTTTTGATGCGCTCCGAGGCACATCGGCATCAGTTTCTCGCCGATTTGGAGTGGTTGGTGTTGCCCGCAATCGCTTCAGGCCAATTCTCGCTGATGGATGCGCAATCCAAATCCATCGGCTTCACGCAGCCGGTTGGGCTCGTGCTGTGGGCGCGTGTCTCGACGGACGTCGATCAGCGTCTGTCGAACAATCTGCTGCTGCCGCTGAAGCTCAAGCCTGACGAGTGGACCAGCGGCGACATCCTCTGGATCGTCGAAGCGGTCGGCGCGCAGCAAGCCATGGGGCCGCTGCTCAAGGCGCTGAGTGAGAAGGAGTGGAAGGGCAAGCCTGTCAAAATGCGCGCCCGCGACGATCAAGGCCGCGTGGTGGTGAAGGTGGTGGGCGGGAGCGTGTAGAAACGTCAGTTTTGGAGTGGTAAACGCAGTCCAGACGGCAGTGCGATTGAGTCCGCTGAGGCTCTGAAAGGCCGCAAAAATTGCTTCGGACTCGTATGCTCTTTTGCGCATATTTGAGTGGCTGATCGAGATCGAAACGGGGTGCTGTTAAGGTCAGGTGCGCGGCATTATAGGGTACGCATTCTGACCTTCGATTTTGCACGGTGCGCCCGAATTCCCACAGGCGATTGCGGCATATAAACAACAGATTTCTGGGAGAGATTGGGGCTGTTCTTTACATCAAGATAAAGGACAGGCGTCAGCTTGGACCCAACCCATTGCAATAACAAATATTTAAGCGAGTCACATGCAGCACGCGTAGAGTCTCGACTGTATTTTTCTTCGATGATTCAATGTCGTTTTTGACGACTCGCGATTCCACGATGCTGTCCGAGTCGCACTCGTTTCATTTGCGCCACATAGAGCAACAGCACCCATGATCAATTGCTCGATGTGATTTCTGTGATGGATTTGGGCGGCTCCCTCGCCCGAGTAGTCCGGGCTCGGGCCACGCTCTATCGCGCGGCTGAAGCGCCGCGCGACCGAGCCCCGCAGCACGGGTCTCGGCCCATGCGGGTTGCGATCGTTGCCGCGTAGGCTTGCGTGTCATCGTGCTGAAAACACTGCACCTCAATTTGGCGTCGATGCACAGAGATTTTAAATTAATGCCGTGCACGTTTGCCGACCGTTCGCCTGTCCACATGGCATCATCATCCTACCGTGTTCGACGCCGTCAAGGACAGGCCCTCTCTCGGGCGCGCCAGTGCGCGTCCTTGACGGCGTCTGCGCGCGGAAGGGAGAGCACGGCATGGTGGGAATGAGTTGGAGTGGCCCGCGCATCTAAGGTCGCACCTGCGGTCCGTACCATTGACACAGATCCCCGCCATTAGAGAGCGACCTTACCACAGCATTGAAACCAGCACGCCAACTCGGTGCCGTAGTGTAATTGCGCACGGATCAAGCGAGCAACGACTGCTCAGACCACTACTTGCTCAAACGTTCCATTGCAGTGTGATCCAGTCTTCTTTTCGTGTGGAAAGCTATTGCGCATTTGAATGAACGCACCGACACACATTGCAATTCCTACACACGCCTTCCCGGAAGCGCCCGCGATTTCCCGCGTTTTCGCCTTCCGCTTTCAACACTGCAATGAGATCATCGAAAGGCCCTTTCCCGCATGGAGAACCACATGTCTTTTGCAGGCTATCACCCAGACATCGACCCCGCCTATCTCGCGTCTGACCGTTGGTCCGGCAGTGTTGAATTGTGCGCTGCGCAGGGTGCGGCGGCAGTGAGCGCAACGTCTCCAAATCTCGACGATGGTTTGAAGCAACCTTCTTTGGAGCAAACAAATCCAGAGAAACAACAAACAGAAGCGAATGCACAGCTTCGCTCTGCATTCGAGCACTTGCCCTCAGCTGATCGCTTAAACACCGGGGCCATACGCGGGCTTCACTCAACTGGTGGCAGTCGACGGAGGAAGCCCACGCATATCAAGCACGTCGTTGACGCCAATGGTCGTCGACGCAGTTATTATTGCCGAGGCGGAAAGCCCTTCATTCGCCTAACTGGAAAACCTGGCTCGCCAGAATTTCGCGCCAGTTATAGTGAGGCCATTCAGATCAAAATGATGCTGCGACGGATCACACCAAGGCCACAGATGCCCGCCCGCT
>JBEBJA010000127.1:0-24085 GCA_040080145.1 Hyphomicrobiaceae bacterium | reverse complement strand
GCCAACGTGAACACCTCGATAGATACGACGAAAGCTGACCCGATCAGCGGATCTATCCCGTTGAGATGCACGGCGTGTGAGGTCGTCAAGATCGTTTGAAGGTGGCACCCGATTTACTACGTGAGCGTCGGAGAAGGTCGTATGACCTGCGACATGTCGTATGGTGTGAGCGCCACCTACGGTAAGCGGGGTGCGAACTGCAATCGTGCAGAACTTGCGAACACCATCCAGTTTGCTACCCCGGTGCTACACAACCGGTTTATCCGGTTTGGCCGGTTGCTACCCGTATTTTTAAGCTATTGTTTTTATTGAAAAAGTTGGTTGCGGGGGAGCGCATTGAGCGATACAGCCACCGACCGCCTTTCACCTTGTCTGCCTAGACTTCACGTGAATGTTCTCTCCGGCGGCGTCATCGCTTCTTCGTTGCCGCCACCTCGCTCTGCACGAGTTCAACCAACTGACGCACGCCAAACGACGGTAGCGGTTTGCCGTTGACGAAGAAAGTCGGTGTTTGGCGTACTTTCGCTTCGTGGATGTCCGCCATGTCCTGCGTCAGGATGGCTGTGATGTCGGCTGCCATCATGCTCTTCCGCGCGGCGTCCACATTCAATCCGGCGGCTCCCGCCGCAGCCCAGGCCTTCTCGATCTGCGGTTGGCCATGATCGGCCCATTCCGCCTGTGCCGCGAGCAACGCCTCCGTGATCTTGACTTACATGCCTTGCTTGCGCGCGGTTTCAAGAATGCGCACGGCTTCGTCAGGGCCCTTGTGGAAGGGTGCATAGCGGATGACAAGGCGCACGGTTTCCGGGTGCTCGGCCATAATCTTTTTCACGACCGGATACATGGCCCGGCATGTCTCGCAGGCCGGATCGAAGAACTCGACAATCGTCACCGGCGCGTTGACCGGGCCGAGCACTGGCGCGTGCGGGCGCACGAGCATGTTGGATTCGACAGCGGAACCGGCCACTGGTTTGTTTCTGCCGCGATAGATCATCGTAGACAATCCGAAGCCAGCGACGGCGACAGCGCCGATGCCGAGGATCACGTTGCGTCTGTTCATGGTGAAGTGGCTTTACGAAGTTGAAGAAGAAATGCGGCGATCGCTGCGAAAGACGCGACCGAAAGAAATGGGATTGGTATGCGGCCGAAGATCCGCATGTTGGCGCTGGAACACGATGACCCTTCGCCGCACGGCTCCAGCGCTGGCGGGATCACGCCGACGTAGAGCAGCAGATGGTACAGCGCGATCAGCTGACCGATTGCGGCCAGAGGCAGGGCATACCGCCAGACACCGCGATCATCGAGCAGAGCCGCAACGCCAAGCACGACCGCGAGCGGAAACATAAAGGCGCGTTGGAACCAGCACAGATTGCACGGCACCTGTCCCATGACTTCGCCGATGAACAGCGCCCCTAGTGTCGACAGTAACGCCACGACCCACGCAGCAACGAGCAACTGCCATGCGTCGACTTTGTCCAGACGTGCGATCAGCGGCGTCAAGCAGCCCTCCTTTGCTTAGGTATCGGCCGCGACCGCGTGCCGATCCAGCGACGCACTCGACCCAAGTAGATGTGATAGGGCTCGCCCATTGTGGCAAGCAAGGTCGGCTATTTTATCGCGACCTGCATTCGGATGGCCAGCAGGACGGCTAGCGTCAAGCGTTGCCGGCGAGGCCCCGTGTCGAACAACCAGACACTTCGCTCAACTTCTCGAGCCGCCATCCGGCTCGCTGCAAGAAAGCTCAGCAGATAGACCACGAAGACAAGATAGGTGACGGCTTCCAGATGGGGCATGGCCTATCTTCCCGCCTCGTGCGCGCGAGGGGATTGCAGCAATCGCAGGGCATTCAGCGTCACCAGCACCGTTGCGCCGGTATCAGCCAAGATTGCTGGCCACAAACCCGTCACGCCGAGAATAGTTGTGACCAGGAAGACCGCTTTTAGACCGAGCGCGATGATGATGTTGGTGCGGATGTTGCTCATCGTCCGCCGTGACAGGTCAACCATGGCTGAAACATCAAGAACGCGACCATGCAGGACTGCCGCGTCACCGGTTTCGAGCGCCACATCGGTGCCGCCGCCCATGGCGATGCCTACGTCAGCCGCAGCCAGCGCAGGCGCGTCATTGATGCCGTCGCCGACCTTGGCAACAACTTGACCCGACGCTTTTAATTCATTGACGATGCGCAGCTTGTCTTCGGGCAACAATTCGGCGCGCGCTTCCATGCCGAGTGACTTGGCAATCGCTGCGGCGGTGCGAGCATTGTCGCCGGTGAGCATGACGGCGCTGATGCCTTGGGCCGCCAGCGCCTCGATCCCAACCTTGGCGTCGGCGCGCGGCTCATCCCGCATGGCGAACACCGCTGCAACACTGGTTCCAGCAAGCAGAACCGACACAGTCTTGCCTGCATCGTTCAGGGCGGTGAACCGCTCGCGCACGGCGTCGAGTTTGGCGCCGCGCGCTTCAGCCGCTTTAGGCGACCCGAAGAACCATTCGACGCCATCGATGGTGCCGATAATGCCCTTGCCGCCGATGGCCGCGAGACCGCTCGCGACAGGCGATGTCACCTTATCCGCGCCAGCACGCTCAAGAATGGCCTTGGCAAGCGGATGGCTGGATCCCGTTTCGAGCGCTGTCGCAGCAGAGAGAGCTTCGCCTTCGCTGCGCTCGACGCCGATGATGTCCGTGACCTTCGGCTTACCCTCCGTCAAAGTGCCCGTCTTGTCGAAGGCGACAGTGGTAATGCGACCGATGGTTTCAAGGACCGCGCCGCCTTTCAAGAGAAGTCCGCGGCGGGCTCCTGACGCAAGGCCGGAGGCGATCGCTGCCGGAACTGAGATGACGAGCGCGCATGGGCAGCCAATCAGGAGGATTGCAAGGCCCTTGTAGATCCACGCGCTCCAGTTGCCGCCGAACAGCAGTGGCGGGACGATCGCGACGAGCGCTCCAACCAGAAGAACGAGCGGCGTGTAGTATTTCGAGAACCGATCAATAAAGCGTTCGGTCGGTGCCTTGGCTTCCTGTGCTTCTTCGACCAGACGCACGACGCGCGCGATCGTGTTGTCGGCCGCCGCCGCCGTAACGCTGACGCGGAGAGCGCTATCAACATTGATCGTGCCAGCGAGAACTTTATCGCCGGTCTGCTTGCGCTTCGGTATCGATTCACCAGACACGGGGGATTCGTCGATGCTGCTCTCGCCGGAAAGAATCGTGCCGTCGGCCGGCACACGATCACCCGGACGGACCAGGATTGTCGCACCGATTCCGAGACTGTCCGCAGAGACCTCTTTTGTCGCGCCGTCATTCTCCAGCAGAGCCGTTTTTGGCACCAGCGCCGTCAAGGCGCGAATGCTCGCGCGCGCGCGACCCGCTGCGATGCCTTCGAGCAATTCACCAATCAGGAAAAGTACGACGACCGCCGCCGCCTCTTCCGCCGCACCGATGAACACCGCACCAACAGCTGCGATGGTCATCAGCATTTCAATTGAAAACGGAGTGCCGGCGCGCGCTGCCTGATAGGCACGCTGCGCGATTGGGACGAGTCCTATCGCCATGGCAGCCACGTAGGGCCAAGTCCCGAGTGCCGGAACAAACTTTGCGATTAGATAAGCGATGGCAAGTGCGCCCCCGCATGCGAACACCAGTTTTGCCTTCGGCGCTTGCCACCAGGGGCCATCCTGGGGTGCGCCGTGATCGTGACTGTGGCCTGCGGTCTCATCTTGTTGGCTATTGTGGTCGCTATGATCGTGTGGGTGACCGCAATCTGCCCCATGTTTGTTATCATGCGCCACCTCGCGCGGGGCTGGACTGTCACTCGTGGCGGCAGCCGCGCGAGCGGGCGCTTCTGAAACGGTGTAACCGAGTGCTGTCACCACCTTTGTGATGGCGGCCTTCGGCGTCGCGCCGTCCGTGTGTTGCACGGTCATGGTGCCGGCGGTGACCGAAACGGACACATCCTTCACGCCGTCGATCCGGCGCACCGCCGTATCGATCTTGCTCGCACATGCGGCGCAATCCATACCGCCGACACGGAAGCGGGCCTGGGCTTGGTTCTGGGTGCTTGTCTCGGTCATTTTCATCCGGAGGGTAAGGTGCGCTTGCATGTGCTGGCGTAACGGTACATCCTCTAGTGACTAGAGGAGCAAGCAGCAAAATGACCGCATATTCGATGGGCGAGGCCGTCAAACAGACCGGCATCAAAGCCCCCACCATCCGCTACTATGAGCAGATCGGGCTCCTGCCCTCGCCGCCTCGCAGTGACGGCAATCGCCGACGTTATGGAGCACAAGATCTGCGCCGTCTCAACTTCATCCGCCATGCTCGCGAACTTGGCTTCGAGATCGATGCCATTCGAGCATTGTTGACGCTACAGGACGACCCGAACCAATCCTGCGGCACCGCCGACAAGATCGCCAAAGCACGATTGTCGGAGGTGGAGCAGCGCATTCGTAGCCTGAAGGCCCTCAAGCGCGAACTTGATCGCATGATCGAGGGATGCAGTCACGGTCGTGTTGCCGACTGCCGCGTTATCGAAGTACTCGCCGACCACGGCCAATGCGCACATCCCGCACATTGACGCGCTCACAGCGCGCAAAGGTAACTTGATCCAAATCAATGTCAGCAAAACCTCCGCTGCTGTTCGTATTAGGCTTGTAGAGTTCCACGCCGCCTAGTTTCTCGAGCCCAGGAGACTGATCATGTTGAAGTCGCAAAGGGCGATCATTCGCAATGTTTTGTTATCAGCGGCAATCCTTGGCAGTTCGATCGTCGCGCACGCCCAACAGGCGATGCCGCAATCGGGGATGATGGGCCACGGCATGCCTTTGACGATCGCGTAGATTGCGGGAATGACGACCAAGGTCAGGATGGTCGATGAGACCATACCGCCGATCATTGGAACGGCAATGCGCTGCATGACCTCGGAGCCGGTGCCGTGGCTCCACACGATCGGCAGCAGTCCAGCCATGATGGCGACGACGGTCATCATCTTCGGTCGCACGCGTTCGACGGCGCCGTCCATGATGGCGGCGGTGAGATCGTCGGCGGTGAACGCGCGGCCTTCCGCCTCGGCAAGTTTGCGGCGATCAGCCAGCGCATGGTCGAGATAGATCAACATAATGACGCCCGTCTCGGCGGCCACACCCGCAAGCGCGATGAACCCGACCGCCACGGCGACGGACAGGTTGAACCCCATCCACCACATCAGCCAGAGTCCGCCGACTAACGCGAACGGCAGCGAAAGCATGACGATCAGCGTCTCGGTCAGGCGGCGAAAGTTGAGGTAGAGAAGCAGTAGTATGATCATGAGAGTCAACGGTACGACGATCATCAATCGCTGCTTTGCCCGCTCATAGTATTCGTACTGTCCGCTCCAGAGCGCATAGTATCCCGGCGGAAATTTCACAGTCGCGGCAACGGCCTTCTTGGCGTCGGCGACATAGCTGCCGAGGTCACGGTCGCGCGCATCGACGAAGATGTAGGCTGCAAGCTGTGCGTTCTCGGTTCGGATCGAGGCGGGACCGGCCACACGTTTGATCTTGGCCACCTGACCGAGCGGGATCGACGCGCCGTTCGGCAACGGAATCAGTACCTCGCGTGAAATCGCTTCTGGATCGGAGCGGATGTCGCGCGGGAAACGCACACTCACTCCATAGCGCTCACGGCCTTCAACGGTTGTCGTGACGGTCTCAGCGCCGAGGCCCGACGCGATCACTGCCTGCACGTCGCTGACCATCAGGCCATAGCGCGCGATTTCGCGCCGGTCCGGCTCGATGTCGAGGTAGTAGCCGCCAATGATCCGCTCGGCATAAGCGCTCGACGTGCCCGGCACGGTCTTGATGGCAGCTTCGATCTCGCGCGCAAGCCGCTCGATGATCACGAGGTCCGTGCCGATCACCTTGACGCCGACGGGTGTGCGAATGCCGGTCGCCAGCATGTCGATGCGGGCCTTGATAGGCATGGTCCAGGCGTTCGACACGCCGGGGAATTGCAACGCCTTGTCCATCTTCTGGATCAGGCTGTCAATGGTGACGCCGGGACGCCAATCCTTCTGCGGTTTCAGATTGATAATGGTCTCGAACATTTCAGTCGGTGCCGGATCGGTCGCGGTGCCCGCGCGGCCAGCTTTACCGAACACGCTTTCGACCTCGGGAAACGTCCGGATGATCTTGTTCTGCGTCTGCAGCAGTTCGGCGGACTTCGTGATCGACAAGCCGGGCAGCGTTGTCGGCATGTACATCAGTGTGCCTTCGTTCAGGTTCGGCATGAACTCCGAACCGAGCTTGGTCGCCGGCCAGACGCTGACAACGAGAATGGCAAGCGCGACGCCTATGGTCAGCGCCTTGGCCTTGAGTACCCAACGGATGATTGGTCGATAGACCCAGATCAGAAAGCGGTTCACCGGGTTCTTGTGTTCCGGCACGATGCGGCCGCGAATGAACAGCACCATCAGCGCCGGCACGACGGTGACCGAGAGCAGCGCCGCCGCTGCCATCGCAAATGTCTTGGTGTAGGCAAGCGGTTTGAACAGCCGCCCCTCCTGCGCTTCGAGCGCGAAAATCGGCAGGAACGACACTGTGATGATCAATAGCGAGAAGAACAGCGCCGGTCCCACTTCGCAGGCCGCTTCGACGATGATATCGGCGCGCGGTTTGCCTTCTGGCGCGCGTTCCAGGTGCTTGTGCGCGTTCTCGATCATGACGATGGCCGCATCGATCATGGCGCCGATGGCGATGGCGATGCCACCGAGGCTCATTATGTTCGAGGACAGCCCGAGCGCGTGCATGCAGATATAGGCGATCAGGATACCGAGCGGCAGCGTGATGATGGCGACCAGTGCGCTGCGGACATGCAGCAGGAACACGATACAGACCAACGCGACGATCACGCTTTCCTCGATTAGCGTTGTCTTCAGAGTGGCAATGGCGCGATGGATCAGATCCGAACGGTCATAGACGGGCACGATCTCGGTGCCTTCGGGCAAGCTACCCTTGATGTCGGCGAGCCGCTCTTTCACATTGGCGATGACGGTGAGCGCGTTCTGGCCGAAGCGCTGCACGGCGATGCCCGAGACGACCTCGCCCTCGCCATTTAACTCTGTGACGCCGCGCCGCTCGTCGGGCGCCAATTCAACACGGGCGACATCGCGCAGCAAGACTGGCGTGCCCGCATCCGCCTTCAGGACGATGCTCTCGATGTCGGCAATGCTTTTGAGGTAGCCGCGCCCGCGTACCATGAACTCGGTCTCGGCCAACTCGACCACGCGGCCGCCGACATCCAAGTTCGAAGATCGGATTGCTTCGCGGATGCGGCTCAGCGGGATGTCGAACGCACGCAAACGGCGGGGATCGACAATAACGGAATACTGCTTCACGAAACCGCCGACACTGGCGACTTCCGCGATGCCTTCGGCCTTGGCAACGGAGAAGCGGATCTGCCAATCCTGTGTCGTCCGCAATTCGGCGAGCGAGCGCTTTTGCGCCATGACCGCGTACTGGTAGACCCAGCCGACGCCAGTCGCATCGGGGCCAAGCGAGGGCACTACACCGTTCGGCAAGTTGCGCGCGGCAGCCGACAGATATTCGAGCACGCGCGAACGCGCCCAGTAGATGTCGGTCCCTTCCTCGAAGATCACATAGACAAACGACACGCCGAAGAATGAGAACCCGCGCACGACTTTAGAACGCGGCACTGAAAGCATCGCCGTCGACAACGGATAGGTGATCTGGTCTTCGACCACTTGCGGCGCCTGGCCCGAGTACTCCGTGTAGATGATGACCTGCGTGTCGGAGAGGTCGGGAATAGCGTCGAGCGGTACATGGCGGACGGCATAGACGCCAAGTCCGGTCGCCAGCACCGTGCCGATCAGGATCAGCATCAGGTTTGAGGCTGACCAGCGGATAAGGCGAGCGATCATGGTTTGCCCTCCGGGAGGGGTTTGCCCTCCATCTTCATGGGAGGTTCTGCCGTGAACGCCTGCAACGCAGCTTTCAGATTGCTCTCCGCATCGATTAGGAATGTTGCCGTGACGACGACTTGCTCGCCGGCCTTCACGCCATCGGTGATCTCGACAAAGCCTTCGCCGCGAATGCCGACCTTGACCGCGCGCGGCTCGAACCTCCCTTCGCCACGATCGATCAGCACGACTTGGCGATTGCCGCTGTCGATGAGCGCTGACGTAGGAACAACGAGTTTCTCACCGCCTTCGACACCGGCGCCAATTTCGACATCCGCGAACATCTCGTGCTTGATGCGATGGTCGGGGTTCTTGACCTCGATGCGCACTTTCGCGGTGCGCGTCGCCATTTCCAGTTCGTGCAGGATGAAGGTGACGGTGCCGGGAAATACCTCACCAGGGAATGCGCGAAATGAAATGTGTGCCAGCTGGCCCACCTTCACTTGCGCAATCTCCTGCTCCGGCACGTCGGCGATGATCCAGATGGTAGAGAGATCAGCGAAGCGGAAGATTTCCTCGCCAGCCTTCATCATCATGCCTTCCATGACCGGCTTCTTCATCACCACGCCGGAAACGGGCGACGGCCAGTCGAAGGCTATGACCGGCTCACGGGTGCGCTTGATTTCTTCGAGGATGCTCTCGGGCATGCCGAGGTTTCGCAGGCGCTGCAGCGGTCCTTTTTCGTCGCGAGCACCGCCGATATTGACTGCGACGCGGTAGTCCACCTGCACCTTCACCATCTCCGGACTGTAGAGGCGGAACAGCGGTTCTCCCGCCTTAACGTGCTGCCCGGTCTGGTTGACGTAAAGCTTCTCGATGAAGCCGTCGGCGCGGAGCGACACGACGCGCAATGAGCGCTCGTCCGGCTTGGCGATACCGGGCGCGCGAACTGGCCGATCCAGGCGGCGCCTCTCGACGGGCGCGGTGCGCACGCCCGAGCGCTGCACCTTGTCCAGGCTCACCCGGACGGTTGAACCGCCATCGTCTTCTCCTTCATGGACGGCGATGTAATCCATCCCCATCCAGTCCTTCTTCGGCACCGGCGAGGTGTCAGGAAGACCCATGGGGTTGCGGTAAAAGACGATCTTGCCTTTGCCCTTGGGCGCGGCAGCAGCCTGCGGCTTGGCGAAATCAGCTTCCTGGTCTTCGTAGACGGGCACGTAGTCGCGCCCATCCTTCGTTTTTGCAGGTGACGCCGCAAAATCGGTGCCGGCATCCGGGTCTTTCCAGTACAGCACCTTGCGGTCTGTGGCGGGCATCGAAACAGCCGCAGTCTGCCCGACGACCTGATGTTGCGCCTTGTTGCGATGAACGATTGCGACGGAGGAGAGGACCGCCACGATGGCGATCCCCCCGATGAGGAGCTTGCGCATGTGCTGCTCCTACTTCGCCTGGAAGATGACGGTGCCGGTCACCGTCTCAGCTTCTCCGGGCACCTTCGCCTGGATCTTGAAGGCCCAGCCGCCGGCCATCGTGAAATCGGCCTTGAAGGCGTAAACGCCGGGCTCCGCAGTCGGCATGGCCGCGTGCTTCGCCGTCATGCTGTCCATCTTGTCCGGCGACATATCGAGGAGCGTACGAAACAGAACTGCACCCACGACAGGTTTGCCGGTTGGTTTGTGGATCAAGCGAACGGCAAGCTGGCTGCCCGCTCCGTTCATCACATCGACCTTGACGGGCTCGAAGGTGTAGACGCCAGCGCCAGCAAAAGCGGGCACGGAGAGGAGGACTGCCGCAAACCCGCAAAGGGCCGCGCGCGCAAAGTTTCGGATGGTCATGTTATCGTTCCTGATCGATCGAGGGATGCGCAATGGCTGGCGGCAATGCGCGCTTGAGCGCTGCCTCCGGGCAAATGCCAACAACCGCGCTCACACGCGGGTCTCGTAGCAGATCAGGCTCGGGGAGGTGGTGGCTGTGGACTGTCGATCCAGTCAGGCGGACGGTCGGGTATGTCGCGCACAAAGCGCATCGACGACATCGGTCCCGACAGTGCTGCGTCGCCAATGGGGCCCAGCAAATTGAGGGTCTTCAACGGGCATAGGTCGGGCGGGCAGGCGCTGTTGGTATCGCAGCATGGGCAATCCGTTTTGCCCTTCGCGCCCTTCATCTTGTCACAATCGGTCATGTCCGCAGAAGCCGCATCGGCCATCGTCGCTTGTGTGTCGATCACTTGAGCTGCAACAACTTGTCCTTGGTTTGCTGACGCAACCATCCGCAGTCCCGCCATCGCCGCCCCGACAGGGGCCACGGCGATCGCCAAAGCGATCATGGCGGCAACGATGGTTCGTAAGGCTGACAAAGGGGACAATTCTCCTGGAACCAGACTTGAACTATGGGACAATTCAGTCAAGACACGGTTACGCGACTGCATAAAAATTAGTTGGTCCGACATGACTAAAGCGGGACGGCGCTCCAATGCGGCAAGGGTCGCCGCCCGCCTTGGCGACCTATGATCGCTCGGGCTTTGTCGGCGAACAGGCTCTACAACGCCAAACGGCTCTATTTCACCATCAACGGCAGCTGCAATCGATGCCGGTCGCCAGCATCACTATGGTGAGCCCGGACAGGCTGCTGGGCGACCAATCCGGCGTGCCAACCGTAACCAGAGCGGCAACACGCGCGAGCATCGTGCTGCTCAGCTGCCGGACTACCGATCTGGTGGCGTTTGTTGATTTGCCTCGCAGCACCATGCCCAACTTGTCGCAAAACATCGCAGGCACTTTGAGCATCAAGGGCGTATTTCTTGTAACAACAATACTCGGCGTAACGGGGCTGTGGCCTGCAATCCTTGCTGACACTGGCGCGACAGTTCTGGTAACGATGAATGCATTGCGCTTGCTGCGCGCCGGGGCGGCAGAATCTTGAGGCACTTTGGCAACATACGGCATTCAGGTGCGTGTTTGACGTAATAGTGACCCAATTTGGTTTGACACTTCAACACGACTCCCGCTACTGACCGGGTTGGAAATTAAGGGAAACTTTGTCTGGATGCCCACTTGGCTGAACATGAACAGTACGCTTCGACAGGTGCTCGCGCACTTGATCGCATTCTCCTTTCTGGTTCTAGCAACCCATGTTCATGCAGACAAGTTTGCAAATCATACCCAAGGTGTGGTCAGCGCGTTCGAGCTAGGCTCACAAGATACCGAGCAGAATCGTGAAAACGCTGCGGTCGATGTCGCTTGCGTGATCTGCAGTTTTCAGAAAATACAATTTGCGACGCAGGGGGTTCCCACATGGGGGTCTGCCAAGGTGTTGTCGCGCAAAGTTCCTAGCGATGTTCGGTTCTGCATGCAGCAGGCGCCGACAAGCGTTTTTAGGCCTCCGATCTCCGTGAAGGTCTAACTTAGGCCATCGCCTTGATTGGCGCGTGGCTTTTTGTGCTGCGCACCTTTCCAAATGGCGATACCAAATGAATCTCACGACATGCGTCTCACGACGCGTTTGGATGCCACTAATCGTGGCTGGTTTCACGTTTTTTGATCGTCAAGCAGCGTTGGCGATTGACCTCTCCGAAGCTCTGAGACGTGCGCTTGCAGCTGATCCACGTTTGGCGGCTGGCCGAGTGGAAGTTCAGGCCGCGCAGGGCGGAGTGCTGCAAGCCGGAAAGCGGCCCAATCCGGAGCTTTCTGTCGACGTCGATGATTTCCTAGGTTCGGGAGACTATCGCGGTTTTGACAAAGCAACACTAACCGTCTCGTTGCAGCAGAAATTTGAGCGCGGCGATAAACGAGATGCACGTGTCGCCACTGCCATCGGCAAGGAAGATGTGGCGAACGCGGAAATCGCTGTGTCGATGAGGGAGATCGTAGCGCAGACTAAAGTCGACTACGTGCAGGTGTTGGGCGCGCAGCAGCGCATTGATCTGTTCGGGCGAGTTACAAAGCGCCTGGAGGATTTGGTTCCTTTGCTCAAACGTCGTGTCGACGCCGGGGCGTCGCCTCCGGCCGATATGGCGCGCGGTGAACTAGCGGTTGGTCGGGCGCGCGTTGCAGTCGACAAAGCACGAAGCGAATTACAATCCGCAAAACGCCAACTCGTCTCGAATTGGTCGGGGGCAGTCTCGGATGCGGCTGTCATAAATGGTCGGTTGCGGCACAACGGCCACCAGTTGGCGCCGTTACAGGCCATACTCTCGAATATCGACGAGAACCCATCTGTGCGCGCCTGGAGCGCTGTGTTTGCGCAGCGTGAAGGCGAACTTCGGTTGCAGCGCGCCACGGCGGCGCCTGACTTGACAGCAAGTGTCGGTGTCAAAAGGATATTTGAGAGTAACGATACGGCATTTCGCATTGGGGGATCGATTCCACTGCCGGTTCACGATCGCAATGAAGGCAGCATCATCGAGGCTGAGCGTCGATTGGCGAAAGTCGAATTCGATCGGGACACAACGCGGCGCCAAATCAAACGTCGCATCATCGATGCGTTTGGCGAATTTGATACTGCCTGCGTGGAGGCACGTAAGTTGGCGGAAATAATTCCGATTGCCAAGAAGGCGTCGGACAACGTCCAAACCAGTTTTGACCAGGGGCGGCTTGGCGTCAAAGATTTACTCGATGCCCATCGCGATCAATTGGAAGCAGAAATTCAGCAACTGGATGCGGACATCCGCTGCCATACAGGCGCGGCGAAATTGGAAACCTTGAGCAATCGAAAATCATTTCAACACGGTTGGGAAACCGTGACACGGAGACCGGCAAATGAGTGATGCGTTACCAAAAGAAGATCTCGCGGCCCAACAATTGGGTGGAATATTGGGGGCAACATCCGGACAATCGCCCGTCCGGAGACTGAGTACGGCATTGGTGGTTTTTGGAATTCTTGCAGGTGGAGCACTAACGACGCGTCATATTCTTGCGGTCGAACGCGCAGTTCCCAAGGATGGGCATGGGCACAGCGCGGAGAAAAAGGAAGGCCACGGGAGTGGTGACGGGCATGATCATGGCCCAGAGAAAAAGATCGTGAAGCTAACACCAGTACAATTGAAGAACGCAGGACTTACTATTGAACCGGCGGCGGCGGGAGCTATCCGTGAAACGGTGATTCTAAACGGTATCGTGCAGCCCAATGAAGAGCAGATGGTTGCGGTTCTGCCGCGCTTTGGTGGCGTCGTCAGGTCGATTCGCAAGCGGCTCGGAGAGGCGGTGCAGAAAGGCGAAGTTGTTGCGAGCATTGAAAGCAATGAAAGTCTAACTCAGTATCAGCTGGTGGCTCCGAACTCAGGCGTCGTTATTGAGCGCAAGGGTGCGCTCGGCGAGTACGCGGACAAAGACAAGCGACTCATGGTGATTGCGGATCTGACTTCAGTCTGGGTCGACTTCCGCGTGTATCAGCAGGAATTCTCAAAGCTTAAGACAGGACAGACGGTTGAAGTCGCGCTGAATGGAACGCGGCGAACGGCGAAGATTGACTACATATCGCCCATTGGGCTGACAGACACGCAGAGCTTATTAGCGCGCGCGGTACTCGATAACAAAGACGGCGCGTTTCGCCCGGGCTTATTCGTCACGGGTCGCGTTTTAATTGGCGAGCAACCTGTCTCAGTGGCAGTCAAACAAACGGCCATTCAATACATCGAAGGAAAACCGGTCGTTTTTGTCGACAGCAAGGACGGCTTCGAAGCGCGTGAGGTCGAGTTTGGTCTGAAGGATGACAGCATGATCGAAGTTATCTTCGGCGTCGTTCCCGGTGACAAAATAGCGACAGGAAACAGTTTTGTGCTCAAAGCCGAACTCGGCAAGGGCGAAGCGGCGCACGAGCACTGAGGCGGCCATGATCGATCGTATTGTTAGGTTTGCGGTAGTGCAGCGCTGGCTCGTCGTGGTGGCGACGCTCGCCGTTGCAGCCTTTGGGGCCTTTAATTTTCTGAGACTGCCCATCGACGCCGTGCCGGACATCACCAATGTTCAGGTTCAGATTAATGCTGTCGCTCCTGGTTACTCTCCCCTCGAAGCTGAGCAACGCATCACATTCCCGATTGAAACAGGGTTGGGTGGCTTGCCCAAGCTTTCCTATACGCGATCCTTGTCGCGCTATGGGCTGTCACAAGTCACCGTCGTTTTTGAAGATGGTACCGATATTTTCTGGGCCCGAACCCTGGTCAACGAACGTATTCAACAGGTGAAGGATCAGTTGCCGCAAGGGATCGGACTAGCGATGGGGCCCATCGCGACCGGTCTTGGCGAGATTTTCATGTACACAGTGGAATCGAAAGAGGGTGCAAAGAAACCTGACGGCGAACCTTTCACGCCGACCGATCTGCGAACACTCCATGACTGGGTGGTCAAGCCTCAGTTACGTACGGTTCCAGGTGTCGTGGAAGTCAATCCAATTGGCGGCTATGAACGCCAGTTTCACGTCGTACCGGATCCAGAGCGGTTGTCAGCCTTCAACATTTCACTGCATCAGTTGGTCGAGGCGATCTCAAAAAACAACATAAACACCGGTGCAGGCTATATTGAGAAAAATGGCGAGCAGTACCTTGTGCGCTCACCCGGGCAGTTGGCGAATTCCGAAGATATTCTGAATATCCATCTTGGCACCCATTCCGGGGTTCCCATTCGTATTCGTGACGTTGCGAAGGTCAAGATTGGGAGTGAGCTTCGAACGGGAGCTGCAACGATCAACGGCACTGAAGTTGTTCTCGGAACAGCCATGATGTTGATTGGGGAGAACAGCAGGACGGTTTCAACACGCGTTGCGGAACGGTTGAAGCAAATTGAGAAGAGCCTTCCTGAGGGTACCCTTCTGCGAACAGTTTATGATCGCACGACGTTGGTCAATAGCACCATCAACACCGTGCGTAACAATCTCTTCGAAGGGGCCGTCTTAGTCATCGTGGTGCTCTTCTTGCTTCTTGGGAATATAAAAGCCGCGTTGATTGCAGCCCTTATTATTCCATTATCGATGTTGTTCGCTGTGAGCGGCATGGTGGAGGCACGCATCAGTGCCAACTTGATGAGTTTGGGAGCTATCGATTTCGGCATCATTGTCGACGGCGCAGTCATCATTGTTGAAAATTGTTTACGGTTGCTGGCGGAGCGACAGCATCAGGTAGGCCGATTATTGTCCCGGAAGGAACGCTTCGCAACGGTGGTAGCGGCGACCAAAGAAGTTGCCACGCCAAGCATATTTGGCAGCTTCATCATCATGGTGGTGTACTTGCCGGTGCTCACCTTAACGGGCGTAGAAGGTAAGATGTTTACGCCGATGGCGTTGACGGTCATCCTCGCGCTGGTCGGTGCAATGGTACTGTCGATGACATTTGTACCCGCTTGCATTGCCTTGTTTGTGACCGGCAAAGTTTCTGAGACAGAGAATATCGTGGTTCGTGGTGCAAAGGCGATTTACGCTCCAGCTTTGCGACTTGCTTTAGGGAACCGTTCTGTCGTCGCAGCTTTGGCCACAGTTCTCGTGGTTATCAGTGCGGCAGGGGCGACAAAGCTTGGGAGTGAATTCATTCCAAGCCTCGATGAAGGAGATGTTGCGCTGCATGCCATGCGTGTGCCTGGCACGAGTTTGAGCCAGGCCGTCGAAATGCAAGGCCTGCTGGAGGCGCGTCTGCGGCAGGTACCAGAAGTGTCCGTCGTTTTTGGGAAAATCGGAACTGCGGAAGTCGCGACTGATCCCATGCCGCCGAATGTCGCCGATACCTTTGTCATGCTGAAGCCGCGAGTGGAATGGCCCAATCCGAAGAAGCCAAAGGCTCAGGTTGTCGCCGATCTCCAACTTGCGGCGGAGGAACTACCTGGAAACAACTATGAGTTCACGCAGCCAATTCAAATGAGATTTAATGAATTGATTGCGGGGGTTCGAGCCGATATCGGGGTCAAAGTATTTGGAGACGATTTAGATCAACTGTTGGCACTCGCCAATCGGGTTCAGGTGGTGTTGCGCGACGTGCCTGGCGCGGCTGACGTGCGGGTTGAACAGGTCACTGGTCTTCCTATCCTCTCGGTGTCACCTGATCGGGCAAAGCTCGCACGTATGGGGTTAAGTATCGCGACCGTTCAAGAAGCCATTGAAATTGCGATCGGTGGGAAAACGGCGGGCGCGTTGTTTGAAGGCGACCGTCGATTCAGCATCGTCGTGCGATTGCCGGAGGAACGGCGTGTCGACGTCGAGAGTTTAAAACGCCTGCCCATTGCGCTGCCGCCCGCAGAAGAAGAAGGAACGGCAGGTGGTGCGCGGCTGGCGTTGTTCACGGCTGAATCGAAGATGCCACGCTTTATCGCTTTGGGCGAGATTGCTGACATTAGCTTCGCTCCTGGCCCCAATCAGATCAGCCGCGAAAACGGTAAACGGCGTATTGTCGTCTCCGCGAATGTGCGTGGCCGGGATCTAGGCTCCTTTGTCACCGATGCTCAGGCGGCCGTCGACAAAGCCGTCAAATTGCCTGCGGGCTACTGGATTGGTTGGGGCGGACAGTTCGAGCAACTGATGTCAGCTTCAAAGCGTTTAGTGATTGTTGTTCCGATTGCTCTCGCTTTGATCGTCCTTTTGCTTTTCACCAGCCTCGGATCGGCCAAGGATGCGGCCATTGTTTTCACGGGCGTTCCACTCGCACTAACCGGCGGCGTGGCTGCCCTCGCTCTGCGGGATATCCCGCTGTCAATATCCGCTGGTGTCGGATTCATTGCTTTGTCGGGAGTCGCGGTGCTCAACGGCTTGGTGATCATATCGTTCATCAACAATCTCAGAGCGGGTGGAATGCCACTTGATGACGCCATTACAGAAGGTTCTATGAAGCGATTGAGGCCGGTGCTGATGACGGCATTGGTTGCTTCCCTTGGTTTTGTTCCAATGGCAATTGCCACAGGCGCGGGGGCCGAAGTTCAGCGGCCACTTGCGACAGTTGTCATTGGTGGCATCGTTTCATCAACGCTGCTCACGCTGCTTGTCCTTCCAGCTCTCTATCGCATGTTTCATAGAGAGGGTGATCTCACGCCGGAAGAAGTTGTAACCGAAGAAACTGTGGAGAGTTCGCATGCGCCTACGTCTGCTCACTAGTGCACTGTTGGTCTCATCTTTGCTGACGTCGTCGGCTGGGTGGGTTGTAGCTCAAGACAAAAAAGGACATGGAAATTCTGAGCATAAGCATTCCCACCCTGTTCCGCTGCAAGGCGGCACATTGGAGGATGTCGGGGAATTCCATGTTGAGATGGTCAACAAAGATGGCAAGATCATTCTATTTTTGCGCGACCATGAGGCAAAGGATGCGATGACGGATGGGCTGAAGGCGTCAGCATTGATTACGGCAGGAAGCCAGCGCGTCGGCCCAGTTGAAATTAAACCTGCTGGTGGCAACAAAATGGAGGGCGTGGTCGCGGCTGTCCCTGCAGGGGCGACGGCAATCCTCACGCTGACGGACAAAACTGGTACAGCAGCCCAAGGCCGCTTCAAATTGAAATAATGCAAGCCGGTGTGGCGTACTGACGATTGTGGTTCACAGTGTCGTCGTGCATAACTGTCGAGAACTAACAACAACGAATCGGCGTTTTAGTCGCCGATTCGTTGTTAAATTTGAGGGGGAATACGGGATGTCCAAGAGATACACGATAAGCCTAGCATTCGCCGCAACATTAGCGTCAACGGGGATGTCTCTGGCTGCAGGTGATGACAATCGCCCAGCCGCTGGTGTTCAGGACAATTCGTTCCTTATTGAAGAGGCCTACAATCAAGAGGCTGGTGTCGTGCAGCATATCAACAGCTGGCGTCGACAAGGACGCGACTGGAACTATATGTTCACGCAAGAGTGGCCGATCAGAACTGAAAATCACCAGTTCTCGTATTCGGTGCCATATATTTGGCTTCGTGGTGACGGTGTGCGGAGCCAAGGTGTTGGTGATATTTTTCTCAATTATCGCTTTCAGGCTTTAAAAGAAACATCCAGCCAACCGGCATTCGCGCCACGCGCAAGTCTGATTTTACCAACCGGTGACGCTGGTAAAGGTACGGGGAACGACTCCGTCGGTTATCAATTCAATCTACCTCTAAGTAAAATTGTTTCAGACCGTCTGACATTGCATTTTAACGCTGGTCACACCGCGTTCGTTGATGTTGAAGGTCATCGTCCCAGAAGTTACAATTTAGGCGGCAGTGTTGTTTACGCACTGAACCGGACAACCAACTTAATGTTGGAGTCGACCATTGAGTGGAACCAGCAAGTGGCTTCGGGATTACTTGAGCGGGAACGTGTGGTCACGCTCTCGCCAGGAATTCGTCATGCATTCAATCTCGCGGGCGATGCCCAACTTGTGCTCGGTTTGGCGATGCCCGTGACCTTTAAACCCGAAAAGACGGACTATGGGGTTCTGATGTATTTGTCCTATGAGCATTCATTTTTGAAATGAAGGCTGCGTTATGAGGTCTTTCTTAATACGACGTTGTGGAGCCCAGCCCATGAATTGCGGAAGAGTTTTAGCCGCAGTAATCGCCGCTGGCGTATTGCAGGCCGGAGTAGCATTGGCGGCCGAGCCAGTTGTGGCTCCTCCCCATGACGTCACGCATGTGGAAAATGCATCCGATTGGTGTGCAGCGCATGCGTCTCGATACGAGATGATTCAGGCTATGTCTGACTGTGATTATGCCGTGGCCATGGCGCCAAACAAAGCAAAGGCGCTTTCCAATCGCGGGGCGGTTTGGTTGATGGCGCGTGAGCCTGGAAAGGCCGCAGCCGATTTTTCTGACGCGATACTGTTGTCACCAGAAGATGCAACACTCAATTTTAATCGCGGCATTGCCTACGGCATGATTGGGGCTCGCGACAAAGCCATTGCGGAATATACCGATGCTTTGAAGAAACGTCCTACGATGGCCATAGCTCTTTACAATCGCGGCTATGAATATGAACTACTCGGCCGAAGCACAGAGGCGTTGGAGGACTATCGTCGAGCGTTGTCGTTAGAGCCACAACTCAAGCCCGCTTCCGATGCAATCCAACGCGTTACAAAAGGACGTTTGTAGGTTTTGAAGGTGGCGCAACACG
The DNA here is from genome assembly GCA_040080145.1 of Hyphomicrobiaceae bacterium. Classification (GTDB taxonomy): domain Bacteria; phylum Pseudomonadota; class Alphaproteobacteria; order Rhizobiales; family Hyphomicrobiaceae; genus JANXVY01. The sequence continues at coordinate 5,144 of JBEBJA010000127.1, read as the reverse complement.
CATCGGTGCGGAGAGCGCTGAATGTTTAGCTGATGCCATTTGGCGCAATTCTGTTGAAAAAGCAGAGCATAAATCGAGTTAATCAAATCTAGCTGTAAGACGGTTTGACCCCACGTAGACCGGATTATCCGATCAAAGACGCCACACATATTTCCGGAGTTCGATTTTCGCAATATGACATACGCGCCAAATTTGGAGAAAAAGTATTCCTGGCGCGCTTAGGCCCAGAGCATGTGGCGTGGTTGTTGCGGCTCCGCGAAAAAGGCACGGAAATGTTTTTCCAAACCAATTCCTGCGAGTTGTTGCGCGCCCTTGCGGAGTTATATTTTCAAATCATAGCCAAAAGTGGTCCAATATGCTCAATCCGCAAAACTCAATTGTGGTAATGCTGGAAGCTCTGCCAATTAGCGGTGATATTGCAGCTGGTAGCAGCCTTCAGCGCGTTATTAGTTGCGCCGAGGCGCTTTCGATTCCGATTTTTTGCGCGAGCTATCGACTAGATAAACTTGAAAAAACGATCCGAGCGGAGGCACCATCAAGCATCGGATATCCCTCGTTCCCATTCGAGCCCGAGGTAGACGAGTGGCAAACAACTGTTCTAGCGCAAGCAATCGCGGCTACAGGTCGCCGACAACTTCTGATTTGCGGTCGGTGGCTCAAGGAAGGAATAACTCTTCTGGCCCATCAAGCGATGAGGATTGGGCTGGACGCATACGTGTGTATTGATATTTCACTCCCCCTTCAGCAGGACCATCTGACAACGCTGCAGTTGCGCCTTGTCCAGCATAATATCGTTGTCACAACTACTGAACAGGCTGTGCGAGAATGGATTGCGCTGTCCCCGTCCGAAAAGAGACAACTGACTTTGCCGTTCCTCAAAATAGCGCCCGAACGTTCATAGTAAACACAACCTTAAGATGCGACAGCGGCGATGTGCAAGTATACTAGTGCTGCGAAAGACGATCCTCGCCAGGCACGTCTAGCGCGGCAACGTTGACGCATGACGCAACATCTTTGCTGGCGGACGACGTGTGGTTCTCGTTGCACGCTTCAGACGAGCCTTCGAGCAAATTTCTCGAAGGTGGACGATGGCAACAGCAATAGTCGACTTCGGCCCACGGTGGCCTCCGGCGCTCCGGGCATACGACTACCTGACAGCACTGACCTATCCGCAATTCGCGTGGGAAGTATTGCGCCGCAATCGAGACTATCTCGTCGCTGTTCGATCGTATGGCGCAATTGAGACGTAAGCATCCGGCCAGGACCGCAGGGTTGAGCGATCAGGCGGCTTGAGTAACTGCGGCTTTTGCTGCCTTCCAGTTCCATGGCAGCAGCTCCGCGATCTGCTTGGCCGGATGGTCGGCGATCCGCGCGAGGACGTCGGCGAGCCAAGCGCGCGGATCGACGTCGTTGAGCTTGCAGGTTTCGATCAACGTGAAGATCGCGGCGGCTCGGTAACCGCCACTGTCGCTGCCACAGAAGGTCCAATTTCGGCGTCCAACGGCAATACCCCGCACGGCGCGTTCGGCTGCGTTATTGCTCATGCAGAGCCGTCCGTCGTCGAGGAAGCGCGTGAATGCCCGCCATCGCTTCAAACTGTAGTCGATTGCCTTGGCCACCGGCGCCTTCGAGGAGAGTTTCTTGCGTTCGCTTCTGAGCCAGTTTTCGAGAGTATCGACCAATGGCTTCGATCTCTGCTGTCGGACTGCGCGGCGCTCGCCTGAGCTCCTGCCATTGATGTCGCGCTCGATGGCGAACAGTTCGTCGATGCGACGGACCGCTTCGATAGCGACGGGTGCTTTCTGCAGGTCCGCGAGTTCGAAGAACTTACGTCGACTGTGCGCCCAGCAGGCCGCTTCGAAGATCATACCGGGCTTGCGGCTATCGACGTAGAGGCCATTGTAGCCGGAGTAGGCGTCCGCCTGCATGACGCCGCTGTAACGCGCGAGATGGCGTTCAGGATGCTCGCCGCCGCGATCACGTGAGTAATGAAGAAGAACGGCTGGCGCCGAGCCGCCACCAAAGGGCCGATCATCGCGCACATAAGCCCAAAGCCGCGCCGTTGCGCATTTGCTTTTGGCAAGAACCGGCACCGTGGTGTCGTCGGCATGGATGCGTTCGGCCGCAAGCACGTGCATCTCAATCTCCCGCACGATCGGCGCCAAAGTCGCCGCACACGCCCCGACCCAGTCGGCCAGTGTTGAGACGTCGAGGTCTATGCCCTGAGCGGCGTACAGATCGCGTTGACGCGTGAGCGGGAGGTGTGCCCGATACTTGTTGTGCAGCACTTCGGCGAGCAACTGCGGCCCGGCGCGGCCGCGCGCGATTGGATGCGACGGCGCTGGTGTTTCTGTGATCCTGTCGCAGTCCCGACATGTGAACACTTCGCGCACGTGCTGGATCACCTTCCACGTCGCTGGTACGTGCTCCAGCGTCTCGGTGATCTTTTCGTCAAGCTTGCGGATCTTCGCCGAACCGCAATGGCGACAAGCGCACGGCGCTGCATGCACGACGCGCTCGCGGGGCAGTTTTTCATCGAGCGGACGGCGGGCCGGTTTTTGCATCGGCTCCTGCGCATCGTCCGGTCTCTCGATCGCAGCGGCCACTTTGCTTGCGCTGGCAGTCGCCACCAACTCGCCGAGCTGCATCTCCAGTTGATCGAGGAGGCGCGCACCTTTTTCCGTTGATGCGCCATATTCGGCGCGTTGCAACTTCGCGATCGTCAGCTTCAAGTGCGCAATCTGGCCGTCGAGATCATTCGAACGAGCCTCGGCCTTCTCCGCGCGCGCAACGCTCGCGAGCAACATCGCTTTCAGGAGCGCAATGTCGTCAGGGAGTGCGGCAGGATCGAGCGCCATGTGAACGATCTACACTGCTTCGTGCATTTCTGCGATCGGTTATCCAGCAATTTCTGGCCGATAAGTGTGTTGCGGCGCGCGCCAATCGATCCCTTCCAGCATATACCCGAGCTGCGCCGGTGAGATCGACACCGCGCCGTCGGCAGGCGTCGGCCAAATAAAGCGGCCCTTCTCCAGCCGCTTCGAGAACAGGCACGCGCCCTGGCCGTCATGCCAGATCACTTTGATGAGATCGCCGCGTTTGCCGCGGAAGACGAACAGATGGCCTGCGTGCGGATCACTTTTCAATGTTTCTTGAACTAACAAAGCAAGGCCGGGAAAGCCGCGTCGCATGTCGGTGTGCCCCGTCGCAAGCCAGACGCGAACGGATCCATTCAGCGAAGGATTGGGGGGAACCGGAATCATCACGCCGTCTCCAGCGCGACGATGATCCGCAGCAACACAGCAACGTCCACATCTGACGCCACCCGCAGCTTGCGACCGAACGCCAGTTCGATCTCGATCATGACGGCAGTTTGGGCGGCGGGTTGGATTGCTGGCGCCGTCGCACCCGGCGGAAGCGTGGCAATCGCCACGGGTACGAACGCAGCCTCGGCACCGATCAAGGGGAAAGTCTTGCGCCACTGGTAGATCAGACTTTGCGCCACACCATGACGGCGCGAGATCAACGAGACATTCGCGCCTGCAGCCCTGGTCTCCGCAACGATTCCGCGCTTCTCCGCTTCACCCCACCGGCGTTTCGTCTGCAGAACGATATGCCTACGTTCAGACGTATCTGTAGACGTAGGCATGGCGTTCTCCTTCGCAAACATAGTCGCGATCAGAAACACCCTCTCGCAACATTCGCCAAGGCGGCTCTCACCGGGCGGTTACATTGAGACTTGGTGCCTCCCAGGAGCGCCGCACGTGTTGGTCTCGCGCGAGCGATCTGTTCGGCAATTAGCTCATAGCTTCGGTATGAGTTGCTTTCGTCGCCCCGCACTTATTGCCCAACGACGCCCCGGTCGTTTGGTTGAACGATCTCGAACATGGGGCGATCTCCGCTCGAGCGCGTGTCGACGTAAAAAGTCCGGTGCGCGAGTTTTTTCTTCCACGCCCTCCAATTCGAACTCATGTTCATTTCGATGGCTTTGGTCGACAAATTGTTACCTTGGAGAGCGAGATCTGCCGTGCAACCGTCATCATCAGCGGTGCGCTAGTGACGCTGGGCCCTGTGGATCTGCAAATTGGCTGGATAGGTCTTTCGGATCTGGCCGCGAATGTCTGCCGCCTCAACGCACTAGCGCATTTGTTGATGGCGCAGAGATATTATGGACCAATACGACGACCTGCGGCAGTCGATGGACGGCACTTGCGAAATGCCATTATTGCTCTCGATGGCGAGCGTGCAGGAGCAACGCGCCGCCAAATGGCAACCGTCATCTATGGTGAAAAGATCGTTAGCGACGAGTGGGCCGCGCCGTCAGGACGGCTCAAGGCGATGATCAAACGCGACGTAGTCCGAGGACGGCGTCTATCATCGGGTGGTTGGCGGGACCTCGTGATCGCAGGGTCGTTTAGAGGGATCAGCTAATCGACTCTCCCCAGCGGTATCGAGATCATGCATGTTGAAAACAAATCCTGCTACCGCTGGAGGTTACGCCGTGACAATGCATTTAATTGGCTCTCCTTATTTGACATTGAACGAAGCTGCCGCCTTCTTGCGACTTGCCCCACGAACCCTGGACAATATGCGGCAGCGTGGGACAGGTCCGCTTTACAACAAGCACGGCGGACGTGTTCGTTACCATCGTGACGATCTCATCGATTGGGCGGATCAGTCCCGGCGCCGTACCACGACGGAGAAAGTCCCGTTGGCGGAAGCGCGATCCGGACCGAAAATCGTTGCCGACTAGAGCGGTGCAATTGATCTTGCCGCTCGTGGCGAGCGCAGCGTTGCTAGTAACCGTCTTATCCGTCAGCGAGCGGCCGCCACGCTTCGTCTGGAACGTCAGTCCGAGCGTTCCCGTCGGACTATATGTGCTCGACTCCGAAACATTGCGCGTCGGTGACACCGTCGCTTTGCGCTTACCGCCCCTCATGACGCGACTGCCTGTTCGCCGTCGCTATCTACCGGCCAGTGCGCTCTTGCTAAAACCGGTGGCTGCCTTGCCAGGAGACCGAGTGTGCCGTTGGGAGGCGCATGTATTGATCAACGGCCGCGTCCAAGCAAAGGCAGTTCTTCGTGACGCCGCTGGACGGCTGTTGCCAACCTGGCAGGGTTGCAGGCTTCTGCGGCCAGACGAA
>JBEBJA010000027.1:0-5724 GCA_040080145.1 Hyphomicrobiaceae bacterium | reverse complement strand
GTCGTTCAGTCATGGGCGCGGCATCGGCCAACGCGACATGGTGTTGCCCGGCAACGAAGAATACAGCGCTGGCGACCGCATTGCTAAACCGCCGGGCGGTGGCGGGGGCGGTCGTGGACGTGAAGGTAGTCCAGATGGTGAGGGCCAAGACGAGTTCAGCTTCTCGCTTAGCCGCGAGGAATTCCTTGATCTCTTTTTCGACGACCTCAAACTGCCCAATCTGGTCAAAATCAAGCTCAAGGATTTGAAAGCGCCCAAACCAGCACGTGCGGGTTTTAGTGCTGATGGTTCGCCATCGCGGCTCAATCACGTCCGCACCATGCGCAACAGTTTGGGTCGGCGGATTGCGCTGCGGCGCCCGTCCGAAGCGGAGATTGCGACACTAAAAGAAGCTCTTGCCGTCGCTGAGGCTGAGACGCCGCGCGACGAGGCAAAAATTGCGCTGCTGCAAAAGGAATTGATCCACAAGGAACGGATGCGCAAAACCATTGCGTACATCGACCCGATAGACCTGCGTTATAACCGCTTTGAACGTGTGCCGAAACCAACGACGCAAGCGGTCATGTTCTGCCTGATGGATGCGTCCGCGTCGATGACAGAGAGCCTGAAGGACCTCGCCAAGCGCTTTTTCATGCTGCTACACGTGTTCCTGACGCGGCACTACAAAGAAGTGCACATCGTCTTTATTCGTCACACCTCGACTGCGGCAGTGGTCGACGAAGAGACGTTTTTCAAAGGTACCGAAACCGGCGGCACGGTGATTTCGTCGGCTCTCGAAGAAATGATGAAAGTTGTGAAGGCGCGGTATTCCCCGGCTGATTGGAATATTTACGCCGCGCAAGCGTCTGATGGCGACAACTATCATGACGACATGCCGCGCTGCCTCGAAATTCTTGAGCGCGAAATTTTACCTGTGTCGCAATACTTCGCCTACATCGAGACGGCTCATGGCGAGCGCTTTTCCGACACGCTCGAAACGCAGGTTTGGTCCGGTTACACTGAGATCGGTGACCGAGCGGATAATTTCGCCATGCGTCGTGTCACATCGCCGGGCGAAATTTTTCCCGTATTCCGTGATTTGTTTTCGCAAAATGGTATGGCCGCCTGATTGTGGGCTCGGAAAGGACTACAGCGGACATGACATCGGCCTCGTCTCATCCCCGTCGTGATGGCCTGATCGGTGGCCCTTTTGTGGGCGGCGCTGCGGATTTGCCTCGCCGCACGGGTGACGTGAAGCCGTTGTTCGAAGGGCCGGAATGGGATTTCAAGCTGATCAACCGTTGCTACGACACCATGCACGGCATTGCCGTCGGCGAGATGGGGCTTAGCATTTATCCAAACCAGATTGAGGTCATTACGGCCGAGCAGATGCTCGATGCTTATTCGTCCATCGGAATGCCGCTGATGTACCGGCACTGGTCGTTCGGCAAGCGCTTTGCCTACGATGATCAGATGTACCGCAAAGGGCAACGCAGTCTCGCCTTTGAGATCGTGATCAATTCCAATCCGTGCATCAATTACATCATGGAAGAAAACACCATGACGATGCAGGCGCTCGTCATCGCGCACGCGGCGTTCGGTCACAACCACTTCTTCAAGAACAATTACCAATTCCAGCAATGGACGCAGGCCGACCACATCCTCGACTATCTCGCGTTCGCCAAGTCGTATGTGTCGGAGTGCGAGGACCGTTATGGCCAGGAGGCCGTTGAATATATTCTCGACGCGGCCCACGCTTTGATGAGTCAGGGCATCTCGCGGCAGTTGGTGGCGCGGCCTCGCAATCCCGCCCAGCGCGACGCCGAGAAAGCTATGGCGCGGCTTGAGCATGAGGAGCGGACGCACAACGTCATTTATCGGACGCTACCTGAAATCAACCTCGGCGTTCCACCTGACAAAGCCAATCGTGACGCATCGTCGCCGTCGAACAATCCCGGTGAGCAGCGCCGTCTCGGCCTACCTGAAGAGAACATTCTTTATTTTCTTGAGAAGAATGCTCCCAAGCTGACCGACTGGCAGCGCGAACTTCTGCGCATTGTGCGCAATCTATCGCAATACTTTTATCCGCAGCGGCAAACCAAAATGATGAACGAGGGCTGCGCTACGTTCGTGCATTACGAAATCTTGAATCGCATGTACGAACGCGGATTGCTCACCGACGGCTCGATGCTCGAATTCCTGCATTCGCATTCGTCTGTGGTGTTCCAACCGGCCTTCAATGATCGCCGCTACTCAGGCCTTAACCCCTATGCGCTCGGCTTTGCCATGATGCGCGACATCCAACGCATCGCCACAGAGCCAACAGCTGAAGACCGCGCCTGGTTCCCCGAGTATGCTGGTAATGGTGACGCCATGGCCACCTTGCGCGATGCCTGGGCCAACTATCGTGATGAGAGTTTTATTTTGCAATTCCTGTCACCCAAGGTGATGCGCGACTTCCGCATGTTCTCGCTCAAGGACGACAGCAAGAACCCCGCCGTCGAAGTGACCGCAATTCACGATGAGCAGGGCTACCGCAACGTCCGCCGCGCGCTCGCTCGCTCCTACGATGTGTCATTGCAAGACCCGGACCTGCAAGTGACCGATGCCGACCTTTCCGGGTCGCGCCGCCTCGTCATCACCCACACCGTCCGCAATGGTGTCACGCTGGATAAAACCGAGTGCGAGCGCACGCTGCAGCACCTCGCGCGGCTCTGGGGCTACCGCGTCCGCCTAATCGAAGTCGAACCCGGTGCCACCAAAGTCCTACGCGAACACGAAGTCCTGCCGATGCCGTAGGGGCGACAATAGCGGTCGATCAGCATCGTTGAAGACTGCCTACAAACGGGCTACATTCCTCTTATTCATTCAATATAGGACGGAAAACACATGGGCGAATTTTTCGTTTGGATGATCGCATTAGTGGTGCCAGTCGTCTTGATTTTCTCGTTTGCTGGCGGCTCGGCCATTAAAGGTGCATGGAGCAGCAATCGACAAACAAAAATGCTGCAGACAATTGCTGAAAATTTAAACCGTTCGTCGGACAAGACTGATCGTAAAGACTGAGCAGCGAAGTGCTCAACCTGCTCTATATAAGGTGATTACGTGCATATTGTATTTGCACTCCTGATATCTACGATTTTTGGTTTTGCTCCCTTTTTCGGCTACGGCAAAGGTGAGTTGATGATGGCCACATTGCCAGCGGCCCTTCTAATTTTTCCCTTGCTGGCTCTTGGATTCCATAAAGCCCCTCTCAGCCAGACGGTATGGACTATCCTAACACTGCTCGTCGTTGCGGTGTTTCACCGAAGCCTGTGGAATTTCCTCAACATCGTCCGCCAAATCTAATACCCAAATTCTCCGCGAGCATGAAATCCCACCGATGCCCTAACCGTCTCCTAGCGGCAGCTGCCGAGTTTTTGGTGTCCGGGCCGTAATTCCGGTGATAAATGCGCCGCTTAGACCCTATGCCACGGCCTTTATTGGGTATTTCACGGTTTCTGGCCCAGCCACCGTTTGAATGCTGGGCTCGCCAGTGCTATCACCCGCACAAACCTTGCGCCGGACGACCGGCCGCCGCCGTCAGGGCACGCTAAGCCCTTGGAAAACCTATGACCGATACATCCCTGATCCGTAACTTCTCTATCATTGCCCACATCGACCACGGCAAATCGACCCTGTCGGACCGGCTGATCCAGCTCTGCGGCAACGTGGCCGCGCGTGACATGACCGAGCAGATCCTCGACAGCATGGACATCGAGAAGGAGCGCGGCATCACAATCAAGGCGCAGACCGTGCGCCTCGACTATAAATACAAAGACGGCAAGACCTATCAGTTGAACCTGATGGACACCCCCGGCCACGTGGACTTCGCCTACGAAGTTTCCCGTTCGCTCGCTGCCTGTGAGGGTGCGATTCTTGTTGTCGATGCCTCCCAAGGCGTGGAAGCCCAGACCCTTGCCAATGTCTACACCGCACTTGACGGCGACCTCGAAATACTGCCGGTCCTCAACAAGGTTGACCTCCCCGCCGCCGACGTAGATCGCGTCAAGCAGCAGATCGAGGACGTGATTGGTCTCGACACCTCCTATGCCGTCGGCGTATCGGCCAAGACCGGGCTCAACGTGCCTGCCGTGCTCGAAGCCATTGTCGAACGTCTGCCGCCACCTAAAGGCGAGCGCAATGCGCCGCTTAAGGCCATGCTGATCGACAGCTTCTACGACACCTACCTCGGCGTTACCGTGCTCGTGCGCATCGTCGATGGCGTGCTCAAGAAGGGCCAGCGCGTCAAGATGATGCAAACCGATGGTCACTACCAGGTCGAGCGCGTCGGCATCTTCCGTCCGAAACAGGAAATGTTGGACGAACTCGGCCCCGGTGAAGTCGGGTTCTTCACCGCGCAAATCAAGCAAGTGGCTGATACGCGCGTCGGCGACACCATCACTGATGAAAAGGGTGGCGTCACCGAGCCCCTCCCCGGCTTTAAGCCCGTGCAGCCGGTCGTGTTCTGCGGTCTCTTTCCCGTGGATGCCGCCGACTTCGAAGATCTGCGCGAAGCCATGGGTAAGCTGCGGCTCAACGACGCCAGTTTCTCGTACGAAATGGAAACGTCTGCCGCGCTTGGCTTCGGCTTCCGCTGCGGCTTCCTCGGCCTCCTCCATCTTGAGATCATCACCGAGCGTCTCGAACGCGAATTCAATATGGATCTGATCACGACCGCGCCGAGCGTGATCTATCACTTGCATATGAATGACGGGAAAATGATCGAGATGCACAATCCGGCTGACATGCCGGATCCCACGCACATCGACCATTTGGAAGAGCCGTGGATTGAAGCGACAATCCTTGTGCCCGACGAATACTTGGGTTCGGTGTTGAAGCTTTGCCAAGACCGTCGTGGCCGGCAAAAGACGCTGACCTACGCGGGCACGCGCGCCATGGTGATCTACGAATTGCCGCTTAACGAAGTGGTGTTCGACTTCTACGACCGGCTCAAGAGTGTGTCGCGTGGCTACGCCTCGTTCGACTATCACCAGATCGGCTACGAGGAAGAAGACCTCGTGAAACTCTCGATCCTGGTCAACTCAGAACCCGTTGATGCGCTCTCGATCATTGTCCACCGCACGCGCGCCGAGCAGCGTGGCCGCTCGATGTGCGAGAAGCTCAAAGAGTTGATTCCGCCGCATCTGTTCGTCATTCCGGTGCAGGCTGCCATCGGCGGCAAGGTGATCGCACGCGAGACCATCAAAGCATTGCGTAAGGACGTGATCGCCAAATGCTATGGCGGCGACATCTCGCGCAAGCGCAAGCTGTTGGACAAGCAGAAGGCCGGTAAGAAGAAGATGCGCGAATTCGGCAAAGTCGAAATCCCGCAAGAAGCGTTTATCAACGCGCTCAAGATGGATGATAATTGAGGGTAATCTGACGCTTTTCTCGCTTTGCGAGCGGGCCTCGGCACCCGACCGGCGGGACACCCGCCGGACCGCCCGCCTTTTGGCTTTTTGCGCGGTCGCGCATCCCCAAAGATGTCATCCTCGGGCTTGTCCCGAGGACCCAGGATGCAGCGAATGGCGATGATAATCATGGGGCGTGCTGGGCCAGCGCACTCTATAATTTTCGACTGCGATTATTGATGGCTGGGTCCTCGGGACAAGCCCGAGGATGACAGTGGTGGTTGCGAGGGAAGGCATCGCCCGCCATTCATTGCGTCCCCCTCCCCCCGCTGCCTCGGCTGTTGTGACGAAC
>JBEBJA010000004.1:0-93575 GCA_040080145.1 Hyphomicrobiaceae bacterium | reverse complement strand
CAGACGTAGGCACAGGCGATGCTCCCAGGTTGAAGGATGAGAGGTCACCTCAAACCATTCGCCCCCGCCCCACAAGGCGGCCTTGGCCGGATGGGTACGAAAAGAAGGGACTGGCCAAGAGCACAGTGCGCCGGCACCTCGAAATCGGGTCTGAAACTGCATAATCGACAAGGTTCTCGTCATCGAGGGCTCAGCACGTTCGACGTTCAAATAGTCGCTATGCTCTGAATGCGGTTGTCAGAACCATCGCCGTGCTGGCAGCGATCCATGCAGCGGCAACGCGAAAGACTATGTCGGCCCAGTCGCCCTTTGGTCGTGAGAGCAGCCAACCGGTTGTAACGATGACTGTGATGCTCGATATGGCAGACGCTATTCCGATTTCGACCTGATCAGAAAGGGCAGGTCCGTCCCCCCGCGTACCGAGCCCCACCACACTCCCCAGCGGCACGACGAGCAGAAGCGACAATCCCGGCCATAACCGCGGCAGGACTGCGACTAGCGTCGCGATCGCGAACAGCGACATGTGCGTTCCAAGCCAGTAGCGATATAGCAGCGACGGATTGTCAATGCGTAACGCCTGAGCGCAAACTAACCCAGTGGCGAAACAAATCGCGATCCGAACTGCCGCGACCGGCCTCGTTCGTGCTGCGAGCAAGACCGCAACTAGAATTGCCAACAATTGTGTCGTGTAGAAAAATGGATGGAGCATCAAGCCAGTAAAGCCCGAAATTCCAGGAACGATGTCGTGGGCCCCAGCAGGAATTATAAAACTGACTAGAGCCATCGCCGACAAAGTCAGGTGCGCTTTCCAATTCATGTGCGGCGGGCAATTACCAGACAAGAAAAGCAGCGCCGGTTGCAGCAATGACGCCTCCGCAGGAACGAATAAATAGTATTCCCGAGCGCCACCTGGACAGCAGTCCGAGGCCTATGCCAAAGAGATGCAATAGTCCCGTCGCAACCACGAAGCCCAGGCTGTAGGCGAGCGGATCTGCCGCCTGAGGAAGCTCTGTGCCATGAGCGTGTCCGTGGAATATGGCGAACGATCCTACAATAATTGCCGCCACCCAATTTGGGGGCTTGGCAGCAAATGCTATCATGAGCCCTAAGACGAGAGCAGAGACCGCAATGCCGATCTCCACATGAGGAAGGGATATTCCGGAGATGCTCAATCCACCGCCGACTGCCATGACGAGGGGAAACACGATAGGGAGCACCCACACTGCTGGTGGGCCGAGAATAGCGCCCCACAAACCCACAGCCACCATGGCCACCACGTGATCTAACCCAAAAAGAGGATGCAGAAACCCGCTGGCAATCCCACCTGTTACGTTCGACGCCTGATGTGCCATGCCTGGTGCCAAGCCGATAACGTAAAACAAAACAGCCAAAGGCAGCACATGGGATTGAAGTCGACTATTCATCTTGCGATTTTCCACGGATCGAAAAGCCGGTGTCCAAATAGCGGGCGTGATTGCCTGCCCAATGAGATTCTATTGAGGAACATTGATGGAATTCTGCATACGCGAGGGCGCCGCCGGAGAACCGGCCGAAGAGGAACGTGAGTTTTCGGGCGACCTAGTCGACGTTTGAGATCGCTCACGACGAGACGCGCGCGAAGGAACCGCAGGGCCGTTGTCATCGTTGGCGCGGTTTGGTGGTTCTTTGGGGGAAGTGGTGTCGGCGGGGTTCAAGCTCCACGGCGCGCGCGAGGACGAACGCGGTTCCATCTCGGGCGAATTGCGTGTGTAGTAGGGTTTTTCCCTCTCCTCCACAGGCGATTTCTCTTGAGTGGTCTCCCCGTTGTGACCTGTTGCCTCGAACAACAGCCAAGCCGCAGCGGCGAAGGCCAGCGACGCCGCAGCGAGCGCGAGTATGGAGTGCGCCCTATTCTGGATGCCCGATGGGGGCTGGTTGTCTGTTGCCTGCGGCTGCGGCAAGTTCGTTCTCGAACCGCTGCCGAGCTTTGCTGACGGAGGAGTGACGACTTGCATTGCTGCGCGGCCACTGCCAGTTGAGATGTGTGGCGGCGCAACGGGTGGATGCTGCGATGCAAGTGAAGTTGAAACAACCGTCCCAGTTCTCGCTATCGCTGGGTCCGGTCGATGGGTTGCCGGAACCTGAATCGGTACTGGCGCTTGGGCACTCGCGGCATGCGAAGATACGACTGCTGACGAAGATTGCCTCGGCGGTGGCGCGACACCTCTGGCCAGCATCACTGGAGCCGGAGCAGTCGGCGGCGGCGGCGGTGTCTTGGAAGCCGGAACGACCGACGAGACGTGGACGCGCGCACTTGCCGAGAGTTGCCCACTGACGGCTTGCGACTGCTGCTTAGCCAGAAGCGATGACGGGCCGGTTTGGGAAGGGGCAATGGTGCCGCGTGGTGCCTGCTGCGGTATGCTCTCTGCCCGCGCAGGAGGGGTTCGGATCGCGCCGGTCGGCGATAACCAGCGGCGATCCCACCATCGGTTGCGCTTCGTGGCGACCGGTCTGAGCATGACCGGCGACTGACCATGGAGCAATGCTTGACTCCATTGCTCGACTGTACGTGGCCTCTGATCCGGCTGGATGCGGAGCCCCCAATCGACCGCTGCGAGGAAACTCTCACGATATCCGCTGAGGCCCATGGCCTTCATCGGAACGAGAGTGTCGCCAAGAACGCGCTCGGTGGCTTCGGGCGGTGTCCTGCCCGAGATCATTAAATAGATCGTCGCGGAAAGGCTGTAGATGTCGGTCCAAGGTCCCTGCAATTTGGCATCGGTAGCGTAGGCCTCCTGCGGGGAGTATCCGCGTGACACGATGGCGGCGGTCGTACCGTTTGCTTCGCTGAACGCAAACTTCGAAGCACCGAAGTCAATCAATACCGGTCCACCGTCGGAACGACGGATGAAAATGTTGGCCGGCTTAATGTCGCGATGGAGAATGTGGGACGCATGCACAACCGAAAGAGCATCGAGGAGCCGCTGCAGAAGCCAGTCGAGTTCGGCCTGCTGGATGCTGGCTTTGCGTTTCGAAAGCGTGACCTCCAGATCAGCGCCCTCGACGAACTCGAGAACGATATAGGCCGTGTTGAGAGCGTTGAAGACCCGGTAGGCCCGTACAATATTCGGGTGCTTTAACTTTGATATTATCTTTGCTTCGTGTGCGAACCGGTCAAGGCCCCATTGGTAATCTTTATGCTGCTGCGTCGACCGGGCGCCGACGGAATAGCCTTGCGCCCGGACTGCGAAATCGCGTGGAAAATACTCCTTGATAGCGACGTTCCGATCAAGGAAAATATCGCGCGCAAGGTAAGTGTTGGCGAACCCCCCGCTGCCAAGCAACTTCTGGACCCGGTACTCGTCCATTAAAACGAAGCCCGGCGGGAGCGAGTCTTGTTGGATCATCGCTACTCCAATCGACTCAAGGCGTTCGTACCGAACGCCAGTAAAAGATCAACCGCCCCCTTGCCGTATCGGTTCGTGCAAGGAGGACGGTTGGGCCGGATCAGGAATACCCTTTGGTCAACGTGAGCTTGCGGGAACCGAACTCGATCACGTTCGCATCATCAATGACGACAAAGCTGTCTTTGACCTCGCGACCGTCTACTTTGGTCCCGTTGGACGATGACAGATCGCAGATTTCGAGACCACGCTGGGGCGTGAAACGAATCTTCGCCTGCTCCCCTGACACGCTCTTGTCATGCAGGACTAGGTGCACGCGATCACTGCTCCGCCCCACTATCCAGCTGGTATCCCGCTGACGACCGGATTGATCTGCTTCTGGTTGCAATTTGAAGTGAATGGTGGAGCCGTCCTCATCAAACCCGGACAGCAACCACGACCGGTTCGGGGTCATGAAGACGGTTTCGCCAACCGCGTTGGCCCCGGCACCAATTATCTCAATCCGATACTCGACTGCGCCAAAACGGACCGTTTCACCATTCGCAAATGCCTCGTGCTGAATGCGTGTGCGACCGCGCCATGTACCGTTCGCCGATCCGAGATCATCGACCTGCAGCTTGCCGTTGGGGGTGAGGGAAAGACGGGCATGCTGCTTTGAAACGGTGCTGTTGTCGGTGACGACATCGCACTGATTGTCACGGCCTACGATCACTCCGCCCGAAGAAACCTTGCGGCCGTCGAGCTCGATGGCGGGCTCGCCGGAAAGGGGCATAAGGCGAACCCTAGCGGCAGTCACCGCTTGTGGCCCTGACGGCGCCACGCTCGGCAAATTCTCTATCTGACCGGCTGGTCCGGTATAATGGCTATACTCTGTCGTGTTGGCGGGCGGCAGCGCCGTGCGATAGCCGGCCTCGAACAGCCCATCTTCACGGGGTCCGTTGAGCGTCAACCCCGTATCGACAACGCCTGCCTGCGGCCTGCGAAGTGCGAATACAAGCGCTGTCGCCGCGAGCAGCAACGCGAGACCACCGAGCGCAAAGATCAAGGGGTTCTGCGTGATGGCGGGGAAGGGGTTTGAGTTGGTGACAGTGAGCGGCGTGATGACACACGCCTTGTCCGCGACCCGAAGTGGAAAGTTATTCAACTCAGCAAACGTCTTGATTTCGAGCGCGCCGATGGCTTGGAATATATCCCCTACAGGTATCGATTTTGCACCGATGCCAACTTCGCCCCTGTTCTTGCCTTTCAGTGTCGAGGTGCCGTCCTGCGTAACGACCCTGATTTCATCTGGTTTGAGATTCAGTCCGATGATCTGAAAGCAAGGATTTACAAGCGGTCCTCCGTAAAGACCGTTCGATATGGGAATTTGATGCAGAATGCGCTGTCCGTCCGCCTGAACCCGGTCCTGGCTTCGCTTCTCATCGGCAATCACCTTCACGACTGTGTTCGCGATCACCGCAGGTATGAGACGAGACCGCTCAGCGTCGCTTGCGCTCGCGCTTCGCGTTTGCATCTCGAAGGTGGACAGGGGAAAGCCGTACGCCGAGACGCTAGAACCGACGTCGGGATTGAACGTGTTGAATTCGGGTATTTTTCCTGGAAGCCGGTCGACCGCTTCGAGGAGTACAAGCCGACGCACCTTGTCGATCTTCTTGACAGTAAACCTTCGGCAATCCTTGCCGGCCGCAAGAAAATCTTTCGCGCGCGTCCTGCCGGTCAACGCTTGATCATAGCGCTGTTGAATTTCTTCCGTCTCCTTTCTTATTTTTTCGGCGGAAAGTTCTTTTGGTGACGTTTCATTTTTTTGGCTCGTTCCGGAAAAAGCTTTTAATTTTTCACGAATGTCCTCGAAGCGACCGACCTCTGTCGGCTTCTTGTCCTGGGGATTTTTTTCTTTGAGCAACTGCTCAAGATCCTTGAGCTCCTTTTCGAGCTTCACCGAATCGGGTTCCGACGCGCAGACCGACGCGGTTCTGTATTCGTCGTTCTTGGTGAGATAATCGTATTGCTCGTAGACATCGCTCCCGTCGTAAGTCGTCAGCAGGAGGTTCGGGGACTTTACCAGCACGGCTGTCGACACGAAAATTTCAGTAGGTAAGCTCGTATAAAAATTATGGAGGATCGTTACGCGATAGACACTGTCGTTTATGGAGGCGTTCGAACTTTTGCCCTTTTCATCGGTCTTGTTGTCGGATTGCGCAGAAACCGGTGCACCGGCTGCAACCAACAAGGCGCTCATGGCAACAAATTTCAAGGCTCGGCCGACGATACGACGTTGACTCAACATATGAATACACCCCGATTAGACTCAAAACTCGCTGAACCAAAAATATTGGCTATCCAGTAGCGATGCGCTTCCTGTTATGCCTTTCGGCGGACACGACCAAGATCGAGGCCGCTACCATCAGGGCCTCCCAAATGAAGGGGTTCGTATCCGGCACCGCTTGCCTGATGATCCCACCGAAAAGCCCGGCAATGACGAAACCGACGCCCGCGACCGGCGTCTTGAACGCGGGTGTCATCGCTGCCAAAGCGGCAACGAAAACACAGGACTTGGCCATGTCTATGATGGCGACCGGAATATTTTGACCGAACATCATCTGTGTGATGTAGGCGGCAATCGCTGCCATGAAAAGCGCAGCATAGTGATTCCATTTTCGGACATTGAGAAATAGGGCTGCAAGCGCGAGGAGGATTGCGAGCACGCTAGCACGCGAAACGATGAATGCCGACAGCAACAAATTATCCGGCATCACGTCTTTGAATAAAGCGATGAACTCTCCTTCGGACAGCACTTGCCCATTGAGTACGCCACAGATCACGGCCGTGAGCATAAAGAAAAGCGCCGCTACGATGATCGTTTCGAGCTGTTTTGTCGTTTGCGGAGGTTCAATCTGGGAACCCAAGGCGGCGGCCATTTTGCAGACTTCGTGCGAGACCGAGGCGGCGAGATTTCCTGGCGGCTTGAAAACATTCACGGCCTGCAGATAGGTCGGCACAAGCTTGTACGAAACGGGCTCCAGCATGACAGGTAGCACGCGACCCATTGGGTGCTTCCACCGATCCTTCATGATGCCGAGTTCGCTCAGCGTGTATCGACCAGGCGCGATGGAGGTTGGGCTGATGAAAAAGACCACGAGGTCCGCTCTCAGGATCTCCTTGCGGATGCGGTGATTGTAGTTTTCTCCCGCAGCCAGCACCTGTTCGTCGAGAAATACTTCGAACCCTTCCCCACGAAGAGCGAGAGCAACAGCCTCGACCTTCGGGCGATCAGGTCCAGCGACTGATAAAAAGACGCGCATACGGTCCATCGCCGATAAAAAATTGAGTATTCAATGTCTGGACGGCAACGCTGAAATTGCTTTGCCCCCTCCAGCTCCACATCCGTTAGCTTAGCACACAGATCACCTTTTACAAGCATGGCGAGGTGCCGTCGATCCGTGAGCGTTAGCGCTTGCGATGGCCTAGGGCGGGCTGCTATCAACGAGCGAGTTGTTCGTCGGATGTCGCGTTGAGCCGGGGGAAATCATGTTGAAATTCGTTTGTAGCCTAGCCGGATTTTTTATCATCTTTGCTGTTTGCGACGATGCCAAAGCGCATCACTCTTGGAAATGCCCTCCCGACATTGACGTCAAGGTCGTGGGTATCGAGCAAGGTAACCGCTTCACGTTAGCTATCACCGCCCGCAACACATGCGGCTGCTCAATCTTGTTCAAAGCCTGCCCGATTGAAAGCGAAAGCGAAGACGCTGCGGAGTGCAGGAAAGCTTGGGTTGTGCCCGGCGGGTACTTCCGCGGGAAGGTCTTGACCGGAAGCTCGTCTGGCAAGGCCAACTTCGATTGGCGGACGCACTCAAACGACGCCCCTTGCACTTGATCCTTGCCTGATTGATGCCGGTCGGCATGGCCTAAACCCGCAGGCCAGTCGGCGATTGGCTTTTAGGGGTGTGGATTGCCGATAGCCACTGCGTGATCGACTGAGGTCTGCGGCCAGGCAAGAATTCCAGACCCCAATCCACGGCCGAGAGGAACGAACTGCGGTAGCCCTGCAAACGGGGATCCGCGCTAAGCCTGACATATTGAACTCCGAGCGCGCGTTCGGGCGCTGCGGGTGGAGGAATGCCCATCAGCAACGCGTGGAGCACGGCGGCCGTGGCGTAAATGTCGGTCCATGGTCCGCGTTGCGAGCCGCTGGAATTGTACAATTCTTGGGGCGAGTAATTAGGGGTCACGAGGACGGCTGGCTCCGGCGATTGCTGCGCCATGGAAAACCGGGCCGATCCGAAATCTATTAGGATCGGCAGGCCGTTGTCGGCAAGCATGATGTTTCGCGGACCGATGTCGCAATGCAGGATGCCGGCGGCGTGGATCATCGCGAGTGTGGACGTGATCGACGAAATGAAGCCGTCGAGTTCGGCCTGGCTCGGTGGCGAGCGGCGCAACTCCAGCCATTGCGCCAGCGTTGGACCGCCAACGTATGCCAGGAGCATGTATCCCGTACCCATCGAAGCGAACACTCGATCGACGCGGACAATCCCGGGAGCACGAAAGCGAGCAAGGATTTGCGCTTCCGTGATGAAGCGGTCTAATCCAGCCCTGAAGAGCGGCGCGAACCCAGCCGTCGCAGCCGTCACGGTTCCGTCGCTGCGGCGAACCGCCCAACGGCGGGGAAAGTATTCCTTGAGTGCTGCCTCATGGTTGGTGCGGACATTGACGGCGCGATATGTCACTGCGGAGCCCCCGACCCCGAGAACAGATCGAATCTCCAGATCGCCGAATTGCAAGCCGACAGCAAGATGTTGACGCGGGGTCCACACTTTGGTTGGCGGAGTGGGGAGTGGCATCAGTTCTTCTTCTCCCGGCCTGACCACCAGCGGCCAGTGGCAGGCACGGCGGCGGGTACCGGCTGACGAACGGGCTTAGGCGCGCCGACGAATGCCTTACGCCAGTCTGCCACGGACTGCGGGCGGTCCTTGGGTAGCGGCCGCAGTCCGTAGTCGATTGCAGAGAGGAACTCGGCCCGATACCGCCCCCGCTCCAACTCCGATATCGGGATGCACTTGTCGTCGACCGCGCGCTCAGGTGCTTCGGGCGGCAAGTTTCCAGTGACGATTTCGTAGATTGATGCCGACAAAGCGTAGATATCAGTCCAAGGCCCTTGGTTTCGGCTCGTCGCCACGTATTGCTCAAACGGCGCATAGCCTGGCGTCAGCAGTGCTGCAAAGGTTTGAGAATGCTGAGCGACCAACTGGCGGGCAGCCCCGAAGTCGATCAAGATCGGCATGAGCGTCGATGCAATCATGACATTCTTAGGCGCAATGTCGCGGTGAAGTAGACCTTTTCGATGCACGAGTTCGAGCGCGTTCAGAAGGGGGATCAGGATCTGGTCGAGCTCCCCCTGATCCGGCTTGTTGTGATGGTTGCGCCGCCAATCCTTGAGGTTGGGACCCTCAATGTAATCGAGAACCATGTACGCTGTCAGGTTGGCCTTGAAAAGGCGTCGAACGCCGACGATGTTGGGGTGCTGGAGGCGGGCAAGTGCCGAGGCTTCGTGAAGAAACTTTTCCATGCCCCAATCGTAACCGCCGACGATGCCGTCAGGCCTTACCGCAACGGTGGAACCGACGCGATAGGCTAGGTTGGCGGGGAAATATTCCTTGATGGCAACCGATGTATCAAGCCGCGTGTCGAGCGCACGATAGGTTATGCCGAAGCCGCCCGAGCCGAGCATGGACTCGATTACGTACTCACCGAGCCGGGTTCCAACCGCGAGCGCGTTCGAATCTGTCATTTCAGGCGGCCTGTCTCACAGTCGGTCCACTCAGTAAATCTCGCGAACTTGAAGATAACATGGATCGCTTCCGGCCATGCGCTTTAGTTCTTGGTTTCGGGTGGTGGAGACTTGTCTGTGGAAGACGGTATATCCTTCGCGACATGCGAATTGGGCGCTTGGTCGATCCACGTCAGTCCGGTTCTATAGATGACCAGTCCCGAAACCAAGACGAGAGCCGCCAACAATATGCACAGCGCGCGAACTATGGGGCGGCGGGACGTGGATCTCGTTCTCAGCCGTTCTGTTGGCGACGACCGCCCTTCTGGCGTGGAAACATGCGCGACGATCTCGCCCCGGCGCATCGGAGTGATGATCTCAGTTTTGTCATCAAGCGAATCGAAGTCGAGGCGCAGGGTTTGGCCGCCATTCGTGGGTAATTCGCTCGACACGGTTTCCCGTGCTTCGACTTTGATGGCGATGATCGACGTGTTGTCCTGATTTTGCACATTGCGCCGTCGGACACACTCAAGGATGCTGTCGACCACAAACTGAGGATCCCGGTTGACGTACTGGGAAACAACGGTCGCAACGACGTCAGGCGCAAGCGTGTCTAAGCCGTCGCTTGCGACAAGCAGCCAGTCCCCCGGCGCTATGTGGTTCGGCTCCCGCTCTAGATCGACCAACGGGATTTTGGCACCCGTTACCGCCGATCTAAGGCTACGGCGGTGCGGGCTCATCTGCGCCTCGTCGAGGCTTATCACCTGAGCCTTTGCTTGTTTGTCGAGCAGTGCTCCGAAGGAATGGTCTTCGTTCAAGCGGTACAGCCGGTTGCGCCGGAACAGATATATGATGCTGTCGCCGACGCTCACCCATCGCAGCCCAGTCTGATCGAGGTATGCGGCGATCAGGGTGCAGCCCATTCCAGCCAATTTCGAATTCGCATTTATTTCGCGCATAATGCTGCCATTGGCAGCGTACAGGGCTTCTTCGAGTCGGGCGGCCGGTTCTCCGTTCGTTTGGGTAAAGTGCCGTATCGTTTCCCGGCATGCGAGGTCGCTTGCGGTCTCGCCTGAGACATGCCCGCCCATCCCGTCCGAAAGCACGACCAGCAAGTGCGGTGCGCCGACTACCGACGCCTGCCCTGGTGAGGGCCAGACCTGCATCGTATCTTGCTGATACTCTCGAGCACCCATTATCGCGGCAAGCCCGACACTGAACTCAAGTTGGCTGCGGACCATGTGCCCCCTGCCAATCAAAATTATGGTCGCACAGGGCGACGAAAAATATCGTGGTTTGACCTATCGTCAAGCGGTCGCGGTCATGAAGCTCCGTCGGTTTGAGCACCACCGCACCGTTGAGGCGGATGAGGTTCGATTGTCCGTTGTCTTTGATGTAAAACCGGCGCTCGACTTCATCGTAAATAAGGAAGGCATGGGCCTCGCGCGAAATTCCGGTATCGCCGAAATCCAGCACGATCTTTAGATCCGGGTTACGTCCGATTGCATTCTGGCCATAAAAAACAGGACGGAACTTTCCGCGACCTGGGCCGTCGACGATCACGAGCCAGCCAGCAACCGGATTGAAATCAGGTTCGGCGGCTCCAGGCGCTTGGCTGAAGGGTACGAACGTGGTGGCACCCGCTGGAGCCTCGGGAGCCCGTGACGGCGTTGTTGCCGGACGGCCGGTCGTTTGCCGCCGGTCCGGCAAGATGACCGTTTCCTGCGCGGCAGCCGTCTTTTGAAATATAACTTTGGTCGCATCGTTGTCGGAGTTTGCCATTGTTGCTCCTTTCGCTGAGTTACTGCCGCAGTCATACGCTTAAAGGCTTGTGGAACTTGAGTTTAACATTGCCGAGTTCAACGATGTCGCCATTCTCGAGTATTTTGCTCTGACTTCGAATTCCATTGACATAGCAACCGTTAACTCCCCCGAGGTCGGTCAACACGAAATTCGCGTATTCATTCATGGCCAAGACGACGTGATATCTGTGAACGCTGCTATCGGCGAGCACTATATCGTTGGTGCTATGCCGACCGATTTTCTCGGACTTGCGGCGGATTGCGATCCTGTTGCCGGGGTCGTCTAAGCGCTCCAGCCACGCAAACACCGGACTATTCAACGCTTGCAACCCATCCTCGGCACTGGCCCGCTTGAGGGAACCGGCGGCAGCGCGAGGTTGTGTGTCTGACACACTGTAGCGGTGGTAAATTTGCTCAAGATCGTTTTCTTCTAAATTGTTTTCAGCGGCGACATGCGCCGATGGCCGTTGCTTGAGCTTCATCATCCAAAACAATGAGAGGAGGAGAACGGCTGCCGCGCCTGCCGCCGCGTAGTACATCCAAAACCGGCCGGCGTGCGGTAACAAGACACCAAGGGTGCGCGTAATCAAATCCTGCTCAAGAAACAGTCTCACGACCGAGACAGTGGCCGTAACATTGTCCGAATACGGAACTCCGAACTCAAATAAAAATTCAAAAATGCGGGCCAGCACAAAAAAACCTCCGCCCCAATTATGCGCACCAATTTCGCACGGTCAGTGGTTGCTCATTATTACCCTTCCTGGAGTTGAATGGCAACGGTTAGTCGGATTGCGGAGCAGACGTATTTGTACAACGCCGTCAGTTCAGACCGGGGGTCCGTCTTCGGCCGCAAGATTGTCTGCCGGACACGCAGCGCCGTCGGCGCTTGCGTCGCCTTTGCAGGCGGCGCCATCAGAACGGTATGGGAACGCCGCCGGTGCCCTTCGATGGGGAGGGAGGCGAAGATTTGGGTTCTGGCTTCGATTTCGGTTCGGGCGACGATTTGGGTTCGGGGGGCGGAGCCCGCTTGGGGGCTGGTGCGGGCTGCTTCTTGCTTGGGGCCGGATCGTCGTCGTCATTGCTGCGCTTCTTTTCTGGCTTTGGCGGCTGCTTCTTAGGTTCCTCTTTGTTCTCCGGCTCGGCCGAGGGCTTCGCGGGACGAGGTGCTGGGGCATCGGGAGGGTCGGGCTGCTGGCGCTTTTTGCCACTATCTTCCTCGGACGGTTTGACTTTTTCAGGCGGCCGAGCGGGTGCCGTTGCCGGTGGAAGTTCTGGGGTCGCAAAAGGACACGCGCGTCGATCATCGAGAAACCGGAACACGAGTTCCAGCGTGAATGTGTCGTTATCAGAAAATTTTGAGGATCGGAGCCCATTGACTGACGAGGCAAGGCTAGACAACAATTTCTGCTCCGACGATGGTGCGTTCGAGAATTCAGAACTGCATAGCGTTTTCGTGCGTTCCCAGATTCGCTCGATGAGTTCGCTCCGGATTGGAGGGCGAACGAGTTTGATCCCCGCTGGGAGGGAGCCGAACATCAACACGACGTTTTGCCCGAATGTCTCCAGGTAATGTCGATCGCGGGTTGCTGCCAGCCACGATTGTGGATCGAAATTCGTCCGCTCACGCGCCAGTATTGCTTCTGCCAACAGCGCGGCGATGATCGCGCCTTGTTCCGTGACGGCGGGTGGGGCGAATGCAATCTGAAGTTTGTTGCCGATCATTGGCAGCCTGCCGGGTCCGGATATACGTCCAGACTTGCTCGCTGGTTTGTCGACTCCCTGAAGCACCACAAGTGCGGACTTGGCGTTCTGAACCAACTGATCAAACAGTTGTGTGAGTCCGATTGATTGGGGTTGTCCATCTCGGTCTTTGGGCACCAACTGAATCGCGGTCCCGTTGGAATCGTGGTCAAGCGGTCCGACCAAGACAACCAATGCAATCTCCGAGCCGTTGCTTCGGCTTGTAAACGCAGCGAGGTCTTGACTGACGTCCTTGCGCCCATCTATCGCGAGAATAACGTCGAACCCGTGCTGGTCTGTCAGTTCCTTCATCAGGTTCCTCGTCACTGACGAGCCAGACGGTGACCACAAATCCACGATCAGGGCGACGCGCTGATAGCCGTAGGCAGGTTGAGCCAGCGAGAGTAACAGTAAGAAGAAGCCGCTCAGGATCGGCAATTTCATTGGCGTGACCCGCAATCGAAAAGCGTTCCCGGTGTATGCGAACGATATCGCTGGCGCAAGACAATGGTGCCGAACCAGCGGTAATTGCGATTGGGGTGGGTCACTCGGAGGAAGCGGCGAAATTGCAGTGTTCATCGGCTGGGCAAACGCGTATCGCGTCCCGCGAGGACGATGCGATCCAGTAGTCGCCTGCGGCGGGTAAAAAAGAAACCCAGCGGCCAGCGTCATCAGTGCGAGTTATATCGGCAATCTGTCTCCCGCTCTCGGTGTCGACAACCATCATTCGATGGGCGGCGGCTGCGTCTGTATGGGTGGTGTAGTCGATGGCAAGCCGACGGCCATCGGCCGAGAACGCCAGCACGCGGACGAACGCCTGGTCTCCAAGGTTGACCGTCAACTTGCTACTCTTCGTGCGCTGATCAAAAACCTCGATCGATTGATATTGCCCGCCACGTGCAAGAAGCGTGGCATCCGGGGAGAGTGCGACTGAGGCGGTCCAGCCTGCTGCGGGAGGGATCCAATCGAAGGCACTGTCAAGTTGTCCCGACGTATACCTCAGTGAGCGAATTCGCTCATCGGCCGATACCACGACGGCGAGGTCGCTTCCCCGCGAGATAAATGCGGCTCGCAATATGCCGCCGCCGATATCAGTGGCCGCACTTGGCATGGAAGAGCCGCTCAGTGGCCAGCGCGTAAGGCGTGATGCTCCTGCACTCGTGTCAACGGCAATAATCTCGCCCGTCAGCGAACTGTGGGCCAGCGCCTTTACAAACCCTCCGGGTCGGGCCGCAGTTCCGACGCTATTGCGCACTGATTTGCTTTGGGTGTCGACCAGAACAATCGAACCGTCGCCCGAAGCGGCCGCGACGAGCCGTGCGTCGTCGCCGACGGAAGCCACCGCCGTCACCGGTCCGGCTAGTTTTGCCAGGGTGGATTCGCTGCCAGTGGCGATGTCTAGTTGTTTGAGAGCACCGCGGTCATCGCCAATTGCGATGGACTTTCCGTCGACCGAAACCGATGCCGCTGTGAGCGAACTCCCGCCGCCGACGGCGTACTTCTTAGCCAAGTACTGCGGTTTGGGCTTGGCAACCTCGAGCGATGCCGAGGCCGACGGGGCTGGCATAGCAATCTTCTGGTCAGGTCGGCCTTCCGAACCAGCGTCTCGCGTCGGCTCTGATGAAATTATTGGCGCAGCCGGCGACGGTGCCGGCGGGTCTGCTTGGCTGAGAGTGCTTGCAGGAGCAGACGCTACCGGCGTGCCGGTTGCCGTCACCGTCGGCAGCGGGCGCTTAAAGTAGTAAGCAGCAAAAACGCCTCCTCCAACAGTGATGCAGGACAGCAGCACGAATAGAATACTGGACGCAGACGACTTCTTAGGCTGCGGTCCGGTATCAGCTATTGTTGGTATCGCAGCGGCTACGTCCGTTGCTTTGGCCTCCGCCCTTGTGGTGGAGTGGCTCGATGTTGCTTGCCAGGACAGCAGCCTCGGGTCTATGCCGCGGAACATCGCTGCCTGCCACAACGCTACCGTTGCTGGCCGAGCCTTGGGTTGAACTTGGAGGGCCCAGTCGATGGCCGCCAGGAACTCACTACGGTAACCGGTCAACCCCGAGGTCTTGAGCGGCGCGAGCGTGTCATCAAGGAGGCGTTCTGTGGCCTCTGGCGGAGCCACGTCGGTCAAGGCGCGGTAGATCGTTGCACCGAGACCGTAAATATCTGTCCAAGGTCCTTGCGAGCCTGAGTCAGCGGCGTACGCCTCATAGGGGGAGTAGCCCCGCGACACGATTGCCATCGTCGTTCCGGTAAGCTCGCTCATCGAGTATTTGGACGCGCCGAAGTCGAGCAGGATCGGAGAGCCGGTCTCATCACGGATGACGATGTTGGCAGGCTTGATATCGCGATGCAGAACGCCGACTTGGTGAACAACCCCAAGCGCATCGACAAGCGGAGCCAGCAGTTCGTCAATTTCGGTTTGGGTCGGTCGCCGACCGAGGGACCTTAGCCAACCCTCAAGCTCCTCCCCCTGAATATAATCGAGGACGATGTAGCCTGTATTGTTGGCGTCGAACGTGCGAAAAACCCGAACGATATTGGGGTGCCTAAACTTCGCAAGTAGCTTAGCCTCCTGAATGAACCGCTCAAGCCCCCATGTGAATGCGCGCTCGTTGCGCTGATGTTTGACGCGAATCTCGAGATTGGCGTCCCGGGTTGTTATGTCGCGCGGATAGTACTCCTTGATCGCGACATCTCGCGAAAGGGCATTGTCGTGAGCGACATAGGTATTGCTGAAGCCGCCAGTACCAAGAACCCCAACGATCTCATAGTCGTCGCCAAGAACGTACCCGATCGGCAGCGTCGATGTCACTTCCACAACAAGCCACCGTTTCCCAAGCACTCATGTCCCAAGCACTCATGTCCCAAGCACTCATGATGTGTCCCAAGCACACATGACGGCGCACACCGGTTCGGTGCGCGCGTGACCGCTGGGGTCCCTTAGAACGGTGGAACGTAAATCCCGTAGTTCACGGCGGTGCGCTTCCGCTCAACCGCTGCTTCGGTTGTGCGGGATGGGGAAACCGCCGCCTCTGAACTTGCGCGTGGTCGAGGTTGCTCGGTAGTCGACCGCGTGTTCGTGGGCGTAAAACGAGCTGCACGTACGACCGGTTCTCCGCGCGCCACAACCCTCGCTACCGCAGGGATGTTGTCCGCACCGGCGGACTCGATGACGGTTGCGACAAACGGCAGGTCGGCGGCTGCTCGCAGTTCGGGTGACAGCACGACGGTGAAGACCACGGCCAGCGCACCCAACATCAGTGAGACTGTGAAAATCATGAACCTTTTCAAGAGTCACCTCGCTTTATTATCTCAGCTATTCAGGCAGCGTAGAAATATCATTGCGGGATGGTAATGGGTTGAAGCCCCGCAGACCGATTTGAATTCAACGGCGGGCTAACTGCGCATCCTGCCAACTGTAAAACGCACAAAAATATGATGGCGGCTAGTTTTGGTTGAAAAGCTTCCACAAACAGACCCTGAATCCCTAACTGTGAACCGCAGTGTAGTCGATTGACTGCCAATCAAGCAACATCAAACGGACGATCTTAAGCGTGAAACGAGCCAGCAGCGCTCCATCAAATCAAACCATCTGAGTGGTCAACTTTCAAGCGCATGCAGCCTGAATGATGTCCGGCCAAGCCGGATCGATTCCCCGAAGCCGAACGTCGTGCGTTCAATCCGGCGGTCGTTTTGCCAACTCCCGTTAGTCGATTTTAAATCTTCGATATGAAGTCCTTCGGTATCGAGCCAGATGCGGGCGTGGCGGGAGGAGACGTACCAGTCGCGGACGACGAGATCGCACACGCGGGGGTCACGACCGACCGTCAGGCCTGAACCGTTCAACTTCGCAATATCAACCTTGAACCCTTGCTTCTGACCGTCCGGGACGAATTCAACAATGCGTCCGGTCGGGACCGGAGCGGTCCATATCCGCCTGGGTGGTGGCAACTTCGTGGACAGCCGACCGAGGACCACCGAGAGGACCACCATCGACAGCAGAACCGCCGTGACGAAAACGGCGATGAGGACGTTCGTGGTGTTCACGCTCGAACTCCGCGCTCAAGTTATGTACACGCTGGTTGAGTATTATATTGCAATCATGCCGCCGATGGAAGTTGAATACTGCGTGTCACCCTCCGTCGACGTCTCCAATTTGTGCACCCGTCAGAAGTTGATACGACCACCTGCCGTCACACCGGCGCTTGAGATGTCGCTGCCTTCGCGCCATGCGCCTTGGACATATCCGACCAAGTTAGCAGAGGATTCGGAGAAGGCGAGGCCCACGTTGAACTGCGTGAAGTCGCGTGGGTTGGACGTGGTCGCCACCGTAGCTTGTCCGGAGACAGAATTAAAGGTCAAGTCGGTCTTGTTTTCATAGTTCCGCCAGAAACTCACGCCAGCGAACGGCTGTAGCAGGAAGGTGTTGGTGACCGGCATGACGTAAGCTAACTGCCCGCCCACGCGTCCGACGAGGGCGTTGTCGGAGCCCGTCGAGATTGAGCCGGCAAGCGGCAGTGCGAAGTCGTCGAGGTGGTTACGCGACCAGTTCAGACCGGCGGCCGGGGTAAAGAAGAAGTTTTCGCCGAGGGCCATTTTGTAGGTCACAACCCCCTGAACGCTCGTGGAGTAACCGTCAACCTTGGTCTTGTTCAGACCGAGGGCGGGGCCGGTGAGTGCGGCGGAATGGAACTGCTGGATGCTGGACACGTCGATCGTTAGCGCGCCGTTGGTCACGAACAGATAACCACCGATGAACGGTGAGGAAACATCGGCCGCGAACTCGCCGCCCTGTTGGCGGATCTGCGATTCGACCTGACCGCCTGTCACGCCGAGGTGGGCGTTCCACTTCGAGCCGGCCATGTTGAGCCAACCACAGTCGCCGCCAGCCTGGACGCCGGAATATTCGAGTTTCTGTCGAACGCTGAGCGGGCCGTTCAAATTGCCGACGAGGTCCGTACTCGTATTGGAGGTGACCCGAGCGGCGTCGCCGCGCACCCAGACGCCGCACTGGACGGAGTCGGGTTGGGCATTTTGCTTCGATGAGACGAAGTTCGAAGCCGGCTGGCTGAAGCTGCTTTGGATCGTCGACAGCGAGCCGCTTAAACCAGCCAGTGTGCCGCCGAACTTTCCGCTATCGGCTTGCAAAAGGTAGCCGAATTGGTTGCCTTGCGTTGTCGGCACATAGTTAAAGGCACCGTTGTTCAACGTACCCTGCACTGCAGTGACGCCTGTTGGCGGCGTGCCGCCGGTGATGAACGGAGTGAACGAGTCCCCGCCGCCAGGCGTGAACGATACGCCCGACAACACGAAGTTCTGGCCACCCGATACCGAGCCCGTGGCGACAATCTGGCCATTCGTTCCATTGGTCCCGAGCACCGCGTTGTTGACCGTGGTCGTGGCAGCACCAGTTGACGTGAGATTGCCGTTGACCGTGACCAAGCCACCGCTACCGAGCGACAAACTGCCTGAGTTGTTCAAGTTTCCGGTGGTCAAGCTGCCGTTGCCGACGTTGATCGTGCCCGAGTTCGAATTGTTCGCGCCATTAAAAGTAATGGACGCGCCGCTTCCATTGATGACGCCCGCGTTGTCCAGATTGCCATTGAAAAGCGAGGTCGTGTTCTGGGCATTCCAAATCCCGGTCCCGCTGTTGGTGAAGATCGAGGCGACGACGTTGCTGCTTGTTACATTGACGCCGCCATCGCCAATACCAGTGCCGATCGTGCCGTTGTTGGTCAGCGTGTAGATTCCGGTGGTCGACGTATCCTCAATTGCAAAGGTACTGCCCGTTACGGTTGACCCAGCGTTGATCGTCAGGTTGATGTCGCCGGTGGTCGACGCGTTTGCGATACCCGCGCCGCCGGTCGAGGTGACGTTACCGCCGACAGTGATGGTGGTAATGCCGGTGGTGGCCTCGGTGTTGATGCCGGTTCCGGTGGCTAGAACGGTGCTGCCGGTGGTGACGTCGACGGTGCCGGTGCCGGTCGTGGCGGCGTTGATGCCGGTGCCGGAGGGCGTGACGAGCGCGCCGACCGCGCCGGTCGTGGTGACGGCGACGTTTCCGGCCAAGATCGTGGCGGCGTTGATGCCGGTCGTGCCGCCATCAACCGTGCCGATGGGCGCGACGGTCACGTTGCCGCCCTGGGAGCTGGCAAGGACGCCGGTGCCTGCGGTGCCGACGATATTGCCGGTCGAGGTGACCGAGATCGCGCCGGTGCCGGAGGCCGTGGCGGCGATGCCGTCGGTGGCACCGCTGACGGCGCCCGTGCCGAGCACGTTGATGCCGCCGGTGGTCGACGCGTTGGCGATGCCCGCGCCGGCGGTCGAAGTGACAGCGCCGCCGAGCGTTACGGTGGTGATGCCGGTGGTTGCGGCGGTGTTGATGCCGGTTCCGGTGGCTTGAACGGTGCTGCCGGTGGTGACATCGACGGTGCCGGTGCCGGTCGTGGCGGCGTTGATGCCGGTGCCGGAGGGCGTGACGAGCGCGCCGACCGCGCCGGTCGTGGTGACGGCGACGTTTCCGGCCAAGATCGTGGCGGCGTTGATGCCGGTCGTGCCGCCATCAACCGTGCCGATGGGCGCGACGGTCACGTTGCCGCCCTGGGAGCTGGCAAGGACGCCGGTGCCTGCGGTGCCGACGATATTGCCGGTCGAGGTGACCGAGATCGCGCCGGTGCCGGAGGCCGTGGCGGCGATGCCGTCGGTGGCACCGCTGACGGCGCCCGTGCCGAGCACGTTGATGCCGCCGGTGGTCGACGCGTTGGCGATGCCCGCGCCGGCGGTCGAAGTGACAGCGCCGCCGAGCGTTACGGTGGTGATGCCGGTGGTTGCGGCGGTGTTGATGCCGGTTCCGGTGGCTTGAACGGTGCTGCCGGTGGTGACATCGACGGTGCCGGTGCCGGTCGTGGCGGCGTTGATGCCGGTGCCGGAGGGCGTGACGAGCGAGCCGACCGCGCCGGTCGTGGTGACGGCGACGGTTCCGGTGCCAATCGTCGTGGCGTTGATGCCGGTTGTGCCGCCATCAACCGTGCCAACGGGGGCGACGGTCACGTTGCCGCCCTGGGAGCTGGCGAGGACGCCCGTTCCGGAGGTGCCGACGATGTCGCCGTTGCCGGTGACCGAGATAGCGCCGATGCCGGAGGCCGTGGCGGAGATGCCGTTGAGAAAGCCGCTGACGGTGCCTGCGCCGGACACGGCGATGGTTCCCGTGTCAGCCGATGCCACGACGCCATCGCCCGCGACCGACGAAATTGAACTTGAGTTGGTGATGGTGATGCCGGCCGCGCCAGTGTTCGATGCGCTCAGTGCTGCGCCGGTTCCCAAGTTTGAGATGCCGGTGCCGCCATTGATAACGGTAATCAGGCCACCGTTGCCGTCAAGCTGGAGCGTGTTGACGGCGGTGTTGGATTGGATGCTGTTGTTGTTGGTCAACGTGATCGTGTTGCCGGCTGCGGCGGGGGCGACGACCAAGTTCAGGCCATTCGTATCCACCAGGCCGTTGACCGTGGCAGTGATGTTGGAGCCGTTGTTGAACAGCTGAATGCGGTCGTCAGAGGGGTCCGTGGTACCGTTGGTATTTGTAGTGTTGGTCGTGGAGGTGGCGGCGCAGGTGATGGTGCCGGTGATCGAGACCGCGCAGGCGGCGAGTGCAGAATTGCTGCCAGCCGAGGCGAACGCGATGGCTGCGGCGCCGCAAAGCAGCTGAGACCGGATGGAAAGTGGGCGATGCTGACCAACTTCAGCAACCGCACGCACGTCTACGCTGCTAACTGAACGCATAAAATATTCCCCACCCTGCTACAAACTAAAACTCAAATTCACCGCGCAGTTCCGGTTGCGGACCACGACCACCGTGCACCTGGATGGGTGAACTGTGCCGTCGCTTCAAAGATCGGCGCGACTTCTTAACATCATTGATGCCTAGCACTCTTGACACGAACGGATCAACAGGATCGAGCGACGATTCGCATGGCCACGGCGCAATTGCACCCTGGGGGTGACATGAATGCAACGCTCGGATTTCAGTCCAGTTATGAACAGGCCCTGCCCGATTGCAGTTGCAGCACGGTCGTATTTCTTTACCCCACGTTGGCTGATCGGTGTTGTCTGATCGTAGTGGTGATGTTAGCTTTATAGGGGGTGGCACCTCGCGGGTGGAAAGTTTCAAAGTCGGCGATATTGGCGGCGGCGGGGGCTGGTATTTTTCGGAGATTTTTATGTGCGGGTCCGACAAGGGTTGGTTGTTCGGGGTGGGCAAGGTGCGCGCTGTTTTCAATTGGGCGTGCGTCTCGACAATAGCTGTATTTGTACCCGTTCTGACGGGTTCGGTGGTCGCCCAGCAGGTGCCACGCAAAGAGCTCGCGCAAGGCTCGGTAAAATCCTCACCCAAGAAGGAAGGGGAGAAGCCCGCAGCGGTGGCGGCAGGACAGTCAGCTACGACACCGGCCGCAGACTCGTGGGCTGTCAAGTGCTCGAACCAGGCCGGGGGGGTGTTCGCCTGTGATATGGTGCAGGCGATCGTTGATTCACGCTCCGGCGTGGTCTTGATGCTGATATCAATTAACAAACCGCCTCAGCCGGGATTGCCCGCGATCCTGTTCCGCGCTGTCCACGGGACCTATCTTCCCGCAGGGCTTTCGTTTGCTATCGAAGGAAAGAAAGCAACGCGCCTGGATTTCCAGAAAAGCGATGCTGCGGGTGTTTATGCTGCGCTGCCGCTGACCGCCGAAATCGTGGCGGACCTCAAGAAGGCGACGGAAATCGTGCTCGAGTCGGAATTGAATAAAGGTGAGAAGTTGACGCTCAAGGCTCCGCTCGCGGGCTTTGGCCCAGCTTATGACCGCGTAGTTTCGGCACGGTGATTTCGGTGGAAGGCGGGCAGCATTGCGGTGTGGCGGCGCTCCCGTCGACGTTTGCATAGCTCTCAGGTGCCGGTTTTTTCATCAAGGGCAGAGCGCGTGATGGTCGTCCCGCATCAAACGGACCGGCTTATGCTTCGATGATGACCTTAAGTGCGCCGGTCTTTGAGGCGTGGCCGAAGACGTCATAGGCCTCGACGATGTCGTCTAGTTTGAAGTGGTGCGTGATCAGTAGCTTGGGATCGATTCTCTTCGACTGAAGAACTTCGAGCAGCATCTGGGTGCTGACGGTATCGACGAGGCGCGTGGTAATGGTGATGTTGCGATCCCAGAGCAGTTCGAGATGGAGATCGACCTTCGTGCCGTGGACGCCGATGTTGGCTATTGTGCCACCCGGTGCGATGATCTTCTGGCACAACTCGAAGGTGGCCGGAATTCCGACCGCCTCTATCGCCGTGTCGACGCCGCGCATGGCGGTCATCGCGAAGACTTGGTCGACTGCGTCGCCATCGGCACTGTTTATGACGGCTGTTGCCCCAAAGCGCTTAGCGACGTCGAGCCGCTTGTTGTCGAGATCAATCATGATGATCTGGGCGGGTGCGTAGAATTGAGCGGTCAAGAGTGCGGCAAGGCCGATTGGACCTGAGCCGACGATGGCGACCGTTGAGCCAGGCTGCACCTTACCGTTCAGTACGCCGCATTCAAAACCGGTGGGCAGAATGTCGCTCAACATCACGAGCGCTTCTTCGTCGGTGCCGGCCGGAATAGGGTAGAGGCTCGTGTCAGCGTGCGGAATGCGCACGAATTCAGCCTGCGTGCCGTCGATGCTGTTGCCAAGGATCCAGCCACCGGTGGTGCAGTGCGAGTACATTTGCTTGCGGCAGTAGTAACATTTTCCGCATGAACTGACGCACGAGATGAGGACGCGGTCTCCGGGCTTGAACGCGGTGACGGCAGAACCAATGGTTTCGACGACGCCGACTCCCTCGTGGCCGAGAATGCGACCCGGTTTGCACGTCGCAACGTCGCCTTTGAGGATATGCAAGTCGGTGCCGCAGATCGTGGTCTTGGTGATTTTCACGATGGCATCCGACGGCAGCGTGATTTCGGGCTTTGGCCTCTGCTCGAGAACTTTTATGCCACGGCCTTGATAGACGAGCGCTTTCATTATCGAGTTCCTCACGTTTGGCGCAGCTTCTGGCGGCACGTTCTGGCGGCACGCGGCGCGACCAGATTGGCGTGCTTGTTGGTCAGCTTGCGCACGTCAACTCCAGCACGGGCAGTATCGGAATATACTCACGCGTGATCCGGCGCTGTGTGGTTGCGAACGAACCGGTCCGAGCCCAAAAACGAAGCCGCCTGTGCGAACCGTAAGGACGAAAGACGGCACCGTTTCGATGTGAGTATTTCCCGAGTCTGGTCTTTGCCGCGCGCTTTGCAATTATGCGGTTCATGTTCGCTTAAGTTCGGAGCGACGCCGTCGTTTGTTCGAAACATTTGAAAGTTGGTTCTCCATGGTCAAACCAGTTGTGACTGCCTTGGCGCTAGCGTTGTTTTCGTTCGCCGTGTTTGAAGTGGGACCGGCTGGCGCTCAGTCGGCACAGTCTGTGGCTGCTACTGGACTCGCAAGCCTTCAGTCATCGGTCATCAAGGCCATTGGTGCGCAGGACAAGACTGTGGAAATTGTGCTGCAAGGACCGCTCTTGACGGCGCTGCGGGTGAACAGCAACTTGAACGGCAGCAGCCATGGCGGACGCAATAATGAGGCGGCAGCAATTGCAGTGGTCGCATCCGATGCAATCGGGAAGACGCCGGATTTTGCAGCCGTAAGCACCATCAAAGTCCAGTACATCCAACGCAGCGCTGAAAATGCAATTACGGTGATCGATACCGTCGAATTCAGAAAAAATTCCCAAGGCGTCTTTGAGATTCATCTCTCATAGCGTTCGAATTGAAAGTTCTGTCTAGGCACATATTGAGAGGGTTCCCAGTGAAGGGCTTCATCGACGATATCGAGGATTTAGCAGAAGAAAATGCTGATTTCCGGCGTGTGCTTTACACCGGCAAGCACCTTCAACTCGTTCTCATGGCCTTGGAACCGGGCGAGGAAATTGGCGAGGAAACTCACAAAGGTGTTGACCAATTCTTCCGCGTAGAAAAGGGCCGCGGTGAGGTTTGGATCGATGGCAAAATGACGAGGATAAAAAGTGACGATGCTTTTTTGGTGCCGTCTGGTGCCAAGCACAACGTCATTAATACAGATCATAAGACCTTGCGGCTTTATACGATTTATGGAGGGCCGCAGCACCGCGACGGTTTTGTGGCGGCAACGAAGGATGCGGCAGCGGCTGCAAAGGAACGGTTCGACGGCAAGACAACAGAATGAGCCGTGACTGCTTGATTGAATTAGCGTTTGATTTGTCGGCACATACCTCGATCGGCCGCACTGTTGCTTGAGGCGTTGATATGACCGCACCCCAAGACAGAACGCTGGCGTGGATGACGATTGCGGTCACGTTGGCTTTCGCCTGGATTGTGTTGCCCCTTTATGGTGCGGTTCTTTGGGCCGTTGTTGCAGCGGTGGTGTTCGCCCCAGTGCACCGCCGTCTATTGGTATTCTGCGGACAGCGACGCAACGCGGCGGCGTTTGCGACAGTCCTGTTGATCGTGGCTGTCGTAATTGTGCCTTTGGCATTGGCTGGAACTGCATTGTTGCAGGAGGCGACTGACCTGTATGCCAAGATTAAATCAGGCGATGTCAACCTATTCTCGCTATTCCAGCAGGTCCTTGACGGCTTGCCCGGCTGGGTTTCCAAAATATTGCGCAACTCTGGTTTGTCAACATTGGGCACCGCACAAGACAAGCTGTCAGGCAGCTTAGCTCAGAGCAGTCAGTTTCTGGCCGCTCAGGTGGTCAATATCAGCCAAGTGACATTGGAACTTGCCGTAAATTTAGGTGTGATGATTTACCTGCTGTTCTTTCTAGTTCGCGATGGGAATGCTATCTTCAAGCGCATAGGGGATGCAATCCCTCTTCGGTCGGAGCAGAAAGACGCCCTGTTTCAAAAATTCAGGATTGTCATCCGTGCGACCGTAAAAGGCGACATGCTAGTTGCTCTGCTTCAAGGTAGTCTCGGTGGATTGATTTTTTGGGTTTTGGCAGTCCCGTCACCGCTGCTGTGGACCGTATTGATGGCTTTTCTTTCCTTGTTGCCAGTCGTTGGGGCAGGGATTGTGTGGCTACCGGTTGCTGTGTATTTTTTTGCAACCGGCGCGATCTGGAAGGGCGTGATGTTGACTGCATTTGGCGCGGTTGTGATTGGACTTGTGGACAACATCTTGCGCCCCATTCTGGTTGGTGGAGACACCAAGATGCCAGAATATATTGTGCTGATTTCGACGCTGGGCGGTATCGCGACGCTGGGGCTGAACGGCTTTATTCTTGGCCCCGTGATCGCAGCAATGTTTATTGCCGTTTGGGAAATTTTTTCCGTCAGACGCCATCAGTTCACTTGATGGAATCGAGGATACGGTTTGAGCTGGTACCAAGTCGCTGATATTTGAGACCGATGCACGCTATTGATGTCCGTAAATGCTGATCCGTTCGTGGTTAGATCAGCACGGGGACGGGGCCGAGCAAAGGTCTGGCAGATTTGTTTGGCAGCCGGCGCATCGGTCACGATGATGGGCCCGTAGAAGATGGGTAACGGGCGGCCAGGAGGCTCAAGCCTTCGGTTTGCTGCAATGGATCAGCTGCAGCGTGAGCCGTTGCCGTCCTTCAAGCCGAGCGCTTTGAAAACCTTCGACGCAGGACAGAAGCCGGTAAAGCCGAGTTGGAACAGATTGATGCCGACGAACGCGGTGAGCCACAGCCAGCTCAGCTTGGTCATGTCGATGGCTCCGGTAAAATGCGCGAGCGCCAGCGACAGCATGATCATGAACCCGGCAAACGAGAAGGTCGCGGAATTGATCGTCATTGTTGGAGTCCTGTGTTGGATGGTGGTCGGGGGACGAGGATTCTACACTTCTAAATTGGCCTTGAGGGCGATGGTCTGGATGGTTTTGATCCGAGTGGATCGTTGGCTCGCTCCAGGCGCTTGCGATCAATAGCGTGCTGGTGATCATTTGTGCGCAGATGCGGTCATTGATATGTGTCAGCCTGCGGTGGCCGAAAGTTTGCTGGTATCTTGGCGTGATGGCAATGCCAACGTGATCGCCCAGCACAGACTCAGCATCACAGCCGACCCGATGAGGCACGCCGTCATGCCGCCAAGCTGATACAACACGCCAGACAATATGATCCCCAGCAACCGCCCCGCAGCGTTGGCGGCGTAATAGAAGCCAACGTCTTCGGCGGCTTTCTCCGATCCGGCGAAGGCGAGGATCAGATACGAGTGCAGTGACGAGTTGACCGCAAACGCAAACCCGAACAGCGCAAGTCCCGCGCAGACGACCAGATCGGGCCTGGGAACGATGCCAGAGATCAGCATTGCCGCTAGTCCCAGTGGGATCGCAACCAATGCGAGTGACCAAGCCCGCGCCGCCGGAACCTCCCGGCTGAGACCATCGTTGCTGCGGGTGACGAAGGCTGGCGCCGCCGCTTGGACGATGCCGTAGCCGATGGTCCAGGCGGCGAGGAATGCGCCCACCTCCAGGAATTTCCAGCCGTTGGCGTACAGGAAAACCGGCAGGCCGACCACAAACCAGACATCGCGCGCGCCAAACAGGAAGATGCGCGCCGCGGCCAACAAGTTGACGCCACTTGATTTCCCGAACAGCTCCTTGACTGTTTTTGACGATTTCGCCTTGCCGAGTTCGCGCGGCAACAGGGTAAGACCCGCCACCAAGATGACGCCGAGCAGCGACGCCATTAGCCAAAGTGCGGCTTGAAATCCCATAACGTCGAGCAACAGTCCGCCGACGAAAAAGCCGATGCCCTTCATCGCGTTTTTGGAGCCGGTGAACCACGCAACCCAGCGGAACAATTGACCCGCGCCCTCCGCCGACGTCGCCTTGATGGCGGATTTAGACGCCGTCTTTGTTAGGTCTTTCGCGACGCCGGAAATGCCTTGCGCCGTCACGACCCATGCGACGGAGGCTGCTGCGGTCCATGCCGGATCGAGGCGGGAGAGACAGAGCAGGCCGAGAATTTGCAGCGATTGACCGATGGCCAGCATGCGCGGAATGCCAAACCGCGATGCAAGCCATCCGCCGCCCAGATTGGCTGCGATGCCGGCGGCTTCATACAGCAGGAACAGAAAGGCCAGTGCAAACGGCGAGTATCCCAGCTTGAAAAAATGGAACAGCACGAGCATGCGGAGCGCGCCGTCGACCAGGGTGAAGCCCCAGTACGACGCGGTTACGATGAGATAATTCCGGGCGGCTGTTGTCATCAAACGCCGGCCTTGATGACGATATTGGCGAGATCGACCATGCGGCAGGAATAGCCAACCTCGTTGTCGTACCACGCATAGATTTTGAGCATCGTCTCGTCCGTCACCATCGTGCTGAGAGCATCGACAATCGAACTGCGCGTGTCGCTCGTGTAGTCCGCCGAAACGAGCGGGCGATGTTCAATCCCCAAAATCCCGGCCAAAGGTCCTGAGGCTGCTGTATCAAACAAGTCGTTCACTTCGGCTTCCGTTGCTGGCCGCTGCAGTTCGAACACACAGTCGGTCAGGCTTGCGTTCAGCACGGGTGCCCGAACCGCGTGACCATTGAGTTTTCCCTTGAGGTCTGGATAGATCAACGCGATAGCGGTCGCGCTGCCCGTCGTGGTCGGTTGCAGCGAAAGCATGGCCGACCGGGCACGGCGCAAGTCCTTGTGGGGCGCATCTGTCACCACGTTGGTATTCGTTGGATCGTGGATGGTCGTTATCTGTCCGTGACGGATACCGATCGCTTCGTGGATGACTTTGACCACGGGCGCGAGGCAGTTCGTGGTGCAGGATGCGGCCGTCAGCAGGCGGTGGCGCCCTGGATCGTAGAGA
The DNA here is from genome assembly GCA_040080145.1 of Hyphomicrobiaceae bacterium. Lineage (GTDB taxonomy): Bacteria > Pseudomonadota > Alphaproteobacteria > Rhizobiales > Hyphomicrobiaceae > JANXVY01. The sequence continues at coordinate 66,036 of JBEBJA010000004.1, read as the reverse complement.
TGATCGTTGACGCCCACGACGATGTTCAGCGCGCTTTCATGTTTGACGGGTGCCGCCACGATGACGCGCTTCACGCCGCGATTAAAGTAGCCCTGAAGCTGATCGGGCGTCAGGAATTTGCCGGTGCATTCCAGGACGATGTCGCAGCCAAGATCGCCCCATGCAACGTCGCCGGGATGGGCTGCACTTGTGAAGCCGAGGCGGCGGTCGCCGATCGCGATGTTATGGTCGTCGGCAACGGATATTCCCGCTTTCCACCGGCGATGGATGCTATCAAATTCAATCAGATGAGCCGTCGCGGCAATGCCGCCTTTCAATTCGTTGACGTGGACCACATCCAGCCGGTTGGCGGCACGCGGGTCGCCGTCGGCACGCTGAAATCCACCCAGTGCCGCGCGCAAAGCCAGCCGCCCGATGCGGCCCATCCCGTTGATTCCGATTGCCATCATGTCCCCCGTTTCGTTTCTTGTTTCAGCCCAGCACCCGGCTGGTGTCGCCCAACTCGTCGATGCGCTTTTTCAGTGCCATCTTGTCGAGCGATGCAAAGGGCAGGTTGATGAAGATGTCGATCCGCCGCCGTACCATGCCGTACAGTTCATTCAGCAGCGCCGTTCGTTCAGCGTCCGAACCCGTGAACTTGGCAGGATCGGGAAGAGGCCATGCCGAGGAGACTTGGCGTTCGCCGAACTCCGGGCAGACTTGACCAATCGCCGTGTCACACAGCGTGATCACGAAATCCATCTTGGGTGCATCGGGGCCAGCAAACTCATTCCAGGACTTACTGCGCAAGGCCGACACATCGTGGCCAAGAACCCGGAGCCGTTCGATCACTTCCGGCATCGGTTCCGATGCGGGGTCGGATCCTGCAGAATAGGCATTGAATTTGGGCGCGCCGATCTTTGTCATGATCGCCTCGGCCAGGATAGATCTGGCGGAATTGCGCGTGCACAAAAACAGCACGTTGAACGCGGGGGTCATGATGTCCTCCTGTTTGGTTTCCTCGGGCAAAAGTCTCATCAGGTCGCCGCAAAGCTCGGGTCGCCCGCCGCAACACGTCTCGGTCAGAAAGCCAAACAGCTGACGCAGCCCGTAGACGCGGATCGCATAGATGATGTGGCGCCCCTGCCGGGTTGATTGGATCAGACCCGCCTGCTCAAGCGCTGCCAGATGAAACGACAGCGTCGACGGCGGCATCGCAAGTTCCGCCGCGAGTCTGCCCGCGGCAAGTCCCGTTGCGCCATGGCTTGCCAGCAACCGCATGAGGTCAAGGCGCGTCTCCTGCGCAAGCGCTGCAAATCCCGACGCTGCCGTTCTCGCTTTCATTGTTCGAGAATAATCGAAATATATGACAAATAGACGACGGCGACGTCGTGGCATGCCTAGCGAGATGATGGGGATCGTCCTGAGTATTTTCCGATTCTAGCCGTTTGGCATTTCCAGTGGCACTTGTCGGTTGGCGAACACTGGCCGTCTCTGGGCCGCCTGTTGCGATGTGCGTGCAGATGATGTGCCTGCGCGTGAACCTGAAAGTACAACAATGACGAAATACATGATGACGCTTGCAGGAGCTTTGGCAATCGCCGCGGCTCCATTTGCGACGATGGCTATTGCGCAAACGGCCAAGCCCGCCAGTGCGCTTCAATTCGTTACGGAACAGCCAGCAACCGAATGGCTGGCGCACGTGTTTTTTGGTGCCAAAGTCCACAATGCAGCCGGTGAAGTCATCGGCGATATCAACGATCTGGTGTTCAACCGGTCGGGCCAGATCAACATCGTTGTACTGGGCGTCGGCGGCATTTTGGGGGTCGGCGAGAAAGACGTGGCGCTGCCTTACAGCGAGCTGTCATTCAAAGCCGGACCGGACGGTGCGCGCATTATCGTCGTCGCGCTGACCAAGGAAGAGTTGGCTTTGGCGCCAGCGTTCAAGGCGACCGAGAAGACGTCTTATGAGGCGATGAAAGACAAGGCGGTCCAGATGGGCAAACAGGCATCGCAGAAGGCCGTGGAATTGAAGGATCAGGCCGTGAAAAAGGTCGAAGGCATGACGACCGAAGTGCCCAAGAAGCCTTGATCAGCCGGGACAACTCACTTTTTTGTAACTCACCGAAGGACATAGATATGAAGACCAGACTAAAGGCCCTTGCTTGCGCCACTCTTTGCGCGGCGCTCTTGAATATCGAAGCGCTCCCTGCAATGGCACAGCCGATGGCTGCCGTCACGGCACCTGCAGCAGCTGCAACGCTTGCAACCAGCAGCGTTGAACAGGCGCAATTCCGCAACGGCGGGCGCTATCGCGGCGGCCATCGCGGAGGTTATCGCCGTGGTGGTGGCGGCGGCGGCATTGCACTCGGCATCGGTGCTGCGATCATTGGCGGGATCATCCTGTCGGAGTCAGCGCGCGCCGAACACCGTTCTTCGCACGGTGGCCAGTGGAGCCGCTGCGCTGAGACGTATCGCTCATTCGAGTCGGATACGGGAATGTACACCGGCTATGACGGTGTGCGCCGGACGTGTCCCTATCTTCAGTAACAACAAAGACGCGCATGCATAATTCAGCCGCGAGATCACTCCGATCTCGCGGCTGAATTATGCCAGGTATTTTTTCAGATACTTTTTCAATCTCAAATCCGTGCGCGTGCACGATGCATGGCGGAGATAAGGCAGCTTTCTGTGAACGGCTTTTCGACCACAATCGCGTCGGGGCGCATTTGCAAAACGCCACGGATATCGCCGGTGACAAAAATGTAGGGCACGGCGCGGACGCGAAGTATTTCGTCGACGGCTGAAATCCCGCTGCCCTCTCTTAATTGGGCATCTATGATCATCATGTTTGGATGGCATTTTGCGGCGGCGGCAATCGCACCTGCCTCGGTGGCTTCGGTGGCGCAAACTTCATGCCCCATCATCTCGAGCATGTCGGCCAGCAACATGCCGATCAGGAAATCATCTTCTACCACCAAAATGCGCAGGCGTTCGCCAGGAGCGTCTCCGATCTTCCATGCCGGCACCGGATCCATGTTGCTTGCCGGATTCATCATTTCTGCTCCAATTCCGGCCCAAACCGGTTCCGGCAACCGCCGTTATGTCAGTAATCGTTGTTATGGATTTAGGCACATTCTAGCATTGAACGATAGATAGTCGCCGAACGGCAAAATAGTGTCGGAAACTACTCAGATTGAGCCAATTCCAGATCTGCGGGGAGCGCAGCCGGAAAATTGCGCTAAATCAACGCTACATTTGTCTCTGGGTGCTCTAACTGTTGTGCTAGTATTTGGGCATGCAGCTTATGTTTGCAGCGGACTGAGGACAAAGTGATATGCCAGCCAGCCGCAACCGACTGGCCGCGCAGTCGGCGGTGTCCGTAGAAATTGAGGGCGATGATCCCGAGCATGCCAAGTCTCTGCATGCCCAGTTTCTGATTGCCGCAATCGGTGCGTCGGCAGGTGGGCTCGATGCCTGCAAGCGGCTGCTTGACGCGCTGGCAGACGGCAACGGTGCTGCCTTCATCCTCGTTCAACATCTCGACCCTAATCACGAAAGCATGATGGTCGAACTGCTGTCGAGCCATACCTCAATGAGGGTGGTGCAGGCCGCTGAGGGTATGCTCGTTCAACCCGATCACCTCTATGTCATTCCGCCGGGGGCCTACATCAGCATTATGAAGGGGGCTCTGCATCTGGTCACGCCGAATGCGCGGCACGGTGCCCGGCTACCGTTTGATTACCTGCTGCACTCGCTGGCGGAAGACTGCGGCGCCCGGGCCGTTTGCATCGTTTTATCGGGTACTGGAACCGACGGCAGTCTTGGGCTTGTCTCGATCAAGGACGCGGCGGGGTTCGTCATCGTGCAGAAGCCGGAGGAGGCTGGATACGATGGCATGCCGCGCAGCGCGATTGCTACCGGCAAGGTGGATCGCGTTTGTCCGTTGGCAGGAATTCCTGCGGTATTGGCCTCTCTCCGCGCGGAACTGATGGCATCAGGACCGCTCCATCCGCCCCCATCCGTTCATCAAGGGACGGACTTGAAGCAGATTGTCGACCTGCTGCGGCTTAAAACGGCGCATGATTTCACGCTTTACAAGCACGGCACGCTGCAACGGCGGATTGAGCGGCGCATGGGGCTTGCCGCAATTCATCTCACCAACAAGGCTGGGTATCTTGAGCTGCTGAAAAGCGATTCCGATGAGCTCGAACTGCTCGCGAAGGATTTGCTCATCAATGTGACGAATTTCTTTCGCGACCCGAAAGTTTTTGATGCGCTTGCCACCACGGTCATTCCCGATCTTGTTCGCAATCACCGGCTCGATCAACCGCTGCGCATCTGGATTGCCGGGTGCAGTACGGGCGAGGAAGCCTACTCGCTGGCGATGCTGTTTCGCGAACAGATCACCACCGAGAAGCGCAACATCAAGCTCCAAGTGTTTGCCTCGGACGTCGATCCCGACGCGATTGCAGTGGCGCGTGAAGGCCTCTATCCCGAAAGCATTGCGACCGACGTTTCGCAAGCGCGGCTCGCCCGGTTTTTTTCGCATGAGGATCATGCCTTTAAGGTGTCGCCGGAATTGCGCGCGGCTGTTGTGTTCACGGTCCAGGATGTGCTGGCCGATCCGCCATTCTCGCGCCTTGACCTCGTTTCATGCCGCAACCTGCTGATCTATCTTGGTCCGGAAGCACAGACCAAAGTCATTTCGCTGTTTCATTTCGCGCTCCGTCAGGGCGGCATCTTGCTGCTTGGCAGCGCTGAAACGGCTGGTTCGATTGATGGCCGGTTTGAAATCGTGTCAAAGGCTGACCGGCTTTATCGCAGCGTTGGCCGCTCGCGATTGCACGAGTACGCTGCCGGCCGTGCCGTGAACGAGTTTGTCAGAACGCCGCCGCGTTCGGGAACGGCTCAAGCGCCGTCGCGACAGGCAGCCCTTGCCGACCTTTGCCGCCGCTTGGTGCTCGATTCCTATGCGCCTGCTGCCGTACTCATCAATGCCAAGCACGACTGCCTGTATTCGGTCGGGCCGACGCACCGGTACCTTCGGGTTGCGCAAGGCACACCGACGCAGGACTTGCTGGCGATGGCAGCCGGGGGCTTGCGGACGAAACTCAGGTCCGGGATCCAGCAAGCCAGCCAAGGCGGCAAGACCGTTTTGGTGCCGGGTGGGCAGATCGAGCGTGACGGCGTTACGGTGTCGTTCGACATCAGCGTCCAACCGGTGCCGGCCGAGGGCGACGCGCTCATGCTGATCTGCTTCATCGAGGGACCACAGGTTGATGCCAAGCGGGTTGGCACGAATGCGCCGCTCGATCTGGACAGGGTTGTCGAGCTTGAGCATGAACTAGAGGCCACACGAACGGAGCTGCAAGGGGCCATCCACAACCTGGAAATTTCGGCCGAGGAGCAGAAGGCGATCAACGAAGAGGCGTTGTCGGTCAACGAGGAATTTCAGTCGACGAACGAAGAGCTGCTGACGTCCAAGGAAGAGCTGCAATCGCTCAACGAAGAGCTGACCGCGCTTAACATCCAGCTTCAGGAAACGCTCGACCGGCAGCGGACGACTGCGAACGATCTGCAAAACATTTTGTACAGCACTGATCTAGCGACTCTGTTTCTGGATAAGGACCTCAACATCCGGTTTTTCACGCCGGCAACCCGGTCGCTGTTCAATGTGATCCCGGGAGATATCGGGCGGCCGCTGGCGGACCTGAATTCTCTATCGGCCGATAGCGAACTGACCTCTGATGCGGAGGGTGTGTTGAAAACCCTCGTCGTGGTCGAGCGGGAAATTGAAACGCGAAGCGGCGTCTGGTTCATACGCCGGATACTGCCCTACCGGACAAATGACAACCAAGTGGAAGGCGTCGTCATCACCTTCGCTGACATATCAGAGCGCAAGGCAATCCGGAAAGCACTTGAGGAGGCAAAGTTCGAAGCCGATCAGGCCAACATTGCCAAGACGCGCTTTCTTGCTGCCGCGAGCCACGATCTTCGCCAGCCGCTGCAAACACTGACTCTCATTCAAGCGCTGCTGGCGCGGTCGGTGAAGGAGGAGAAGCCGGCGAAGTTCATCGTGCGGCTTGGCGAAACACTTGGTGCCATGTCGGGCATGCTGAACACGCTTCTTGACATCAATCAGATCGAGGCTGGGGTCGTCCAGCCTGCGATGACGACTTTTCCGATCAACGAAGTGCTTGAGCGGCTGCGCGACGAGTTTGCTTATTTTGCAGAAGCAAAGCAGATCACGCTGCGCGTCGTGCCTAGCCACTTGCTGGTTTATAGCGACCGGCGCCTGCTTGAACAGATGATCCGCAACCTGCTGTCGAATGCATTCAAGTACACCAAGCGCGGTAAGGTGCTGCTTGGCTGCCTGCGGAAAGGGGCTGTCATCAGCATCGAGATCTGGGACACCGGCATCGGCATTCCGGACGACGAACTGCAAGCCATTTTCATGGAGTATCACCAGCTCGACAACGTCGCGCGGGAACGCAATCGCGGGCTGGGTCTTGGACTTTCCATCGTGCAGCGTCTGACGCGGCTGCTCGATCACAAGATTCAGGTTCGCTCGAAACTCGGCAAGGGATCGGTGTTTGCCATCGAGATCATGATCCCGGCCGACATCAGCGGGCAAAACGTCAAACTGGATGAGCTACTGCCAGACCTGTCACCGGGCGATGGGCCGAACCGGGCCGGCTCCATTCTTGTTGTCGAGGATGACCCGGATGTGCGTGAGCTGGCCGAACTTCTCCTCAGAGCAGAGGGGCATGATGTGGCGACCGCGCGCGACGGCATCGAAGCGCTGGAACAGGTGGCTGAGGGCCGGATCAAACCCGAGCTGCTGCTCGCCGACTTTAATCTGCCCCGGTCGATGAATGGCTTGCAGCTCACTGCGAAACTTCGTGGATTGCTGCGCCGTCAGTTGCCGGTCATCATTATGACGGGCGACATTTCGACCGAGACAATGCGCGAGGTCAAAGTACAAGATTGCGTGCAGCTGAATAAGCCCGTGAAGCCGAAGTTGCTGATGGCGACGATCCAACGGCTGCTCAACCAACCCGTCAAGGCGTTCGAGGTGCATGCCGCCGCGCGCGCCATACCGGTGAAATCCACGGCAGGTGAGGTCATATATGCTGTCGATGACGACAATACGATATGCGAGGGATACCGTGCGCTGCTGGAGGATGCTGGGCACACGGTGGAGACGTATCCCAGTTGCGAGGCGTTCCTTGCCGCCTATCAATCCGGGCGCGGCGGATGTCTGTTGATTGATGCCTATCTGCCTGGGATGACCGGGTTAGAGCTGCTGCATCGCCTGCGCGAGCGGGGCGATGTGCTGCCTGCAATCATGATCACCGGCAACAGCGACGTGCCGATGGCGGTTGATGCCATGAAGGCCGGCGCATCTGACTTTCTGGAAAAGCCTGTCAATAGCGCAGATCTATTGGCCGTCGTTGAGCGGGCTTTAGAGCAGTCGCGCGACACCAACAAGGCACTCGAATGGCGCGAGGCCGCTGCGTCCCACATCGCGGCGCTCACGAAGCGGCAGCGGCAGATCATGGAAATGGTGCTTGCCGGGCATGCGAGCAAAAATATCGCCGCCGATCTTGGCATCAGTCAACGCACCGTTGAAAATCATCGCGCCCTGATCATGAAGAAGACGGGGTCGAAGTCGCTGCCAGCACTTGCCCGGCTTGCCGTGGCCGCAACGAGTGGTGCTGCGCCACCTGACGAGCATTTGCCATTGTCTGGTCCAGCCCCGCTGCGCATCGGTGATCATCAGGGCTGACAGCAATCGACTGAGTAGATTCCGCACCTTGCTGCGGCTGAACTTGCAGACCTTTGGTGCGTTGGTTCCCTGATGCGCCACATTCACCGCGTCAGGCGGGCACAGAAGGGGTCTTCATGAAAATCAATGTCCGGATCGACAGCCAGATCAAAGGCGCCGAAGGGCTCGATGAGCATATCAGTGGGATCGTCGCGCACGCTTTGAACCGGTTCAGCGATCGCATTTCAGGTGTCGAAGTGCATCTCAAGGACCTGAACGGTCATAAGGGCGGCGGGAGTGACAAGGACTGCATGATGGAAGCCCACTTGAACGGGCAGCAGCCAACTGCCGTCAGCGATTCTGCGCCGACGTTTGAGCAGGCCATCAAGGGAGCTGCTGCAAAATTGAAGCGCTCGGTCGAAAGTAGCGTGGGACGCGAAGGCACGCTCTCAGGACGGCGCGACCAACAGTAATTGCTCTTAACTCCAGCTGAAAGAACAGATCATGTTGTGGAACGCCTCTGAACTAGTGGGATCCACCATCAAAGCCACCGACGGCGAGGTGGGTATTGTCAGCGACGTGCTGTTTGATGACCAGAGCTGGATGGTGCGCTGGCTCGTCGTCGACACCGGAAGCTGGTTGCCCGGCCGTGTGGTGTTACTGCCGCTGTCGGTTCTTGGACAGCCAGACCGCGTCAATCGCCTGTTTCCCGTCAATCTGACCAAGCGCCAGGTCGAGGACAGTCCTGACGAAGGTGCGCATTTGCCGGTTTCACGCAAGATGGAGGCTGCCCTTTTTGGTCACTATGGTTGGGAGCCATATTGGGGCGGCGATATGTTTCCCGTGAGCAACGCCATTGCGGTCCCTTATGCCGTGCCAAATCCGCCAAGTGAGACGGCCCGGCTTCCGGCTGACCCCGATTGCCACCTGCGCAGCAGCGTCGCCGTCACCGGGTATCACATGCACACGGTGGATGGTGAATTGGGGCAAGCTGAAGACTTCCTCATCGACGGTACCGATTGGAGAATCCGCGACATCGTCGTTGAAACCAACAGTTGGTTGCCAAGCAACCTTGTTTTGACCGGCACGAGCCATGTCAAAAGAATAGACTGGGCCGAGCAGCGGATTTACTTGGATTTGACTATCCAGAAAATTAAGGACAGTCCGGCATATGAGCCGGTGATTGCGATGCGTGGCATCTACGATACGTCGCTGGTGCACTGACCGGGCCCGGCGCCTTGACTGATTGGCATGAAATCGCGCGAACAATCGCCGCGCCGCCGTGGAATTGGCTGGCGCGGACGCGTTCTTGTTTCTGTTCGTTTGCTTTCTGAGCTTTTTGCTTTCTGAGCTTAGCGAATTTTGATGTTGTTGAGCGATCCCAGGAGTCCAAAGGCCTGCAGCAGCCAAATAACAACAACAACAATGACAACGCCGTTGAGGATGGACTTTATTTTGCCGTCCATCGGAATGTAGTTATTGACGAGCCACAGAAGGACCCCGACCACGATGAGCATGATAACGACTTGTTGGAGGTCCATATTCGTTCTTTCTGTTAAATTGAGTTAGCATTACCGTCAGCAAAGATCGTAACCCATGCCTGAATGGGGAGCGAGGGCCGGAAACTACTCAGGGGATAAGCGGGATCGGTGGTGCGCACCTTGGGACTTGGTTGGTGTCCAGCGCTTATTGGATCTAGGTCTGATGGAAGTTATGGCGTTCCGTTCGGCGGCTAACTCGACTGAGTAGTTTCCGAGCCTTTCTGAAACGGTCAATTCTTGACGATAGTGGATTGAGTGGGTGGGGTCGTACGTCGACTGTCATCAACATTTTTTGGCCCCCAATTTGCCCCCCAGGGAAAAATCCATGTCTGAGAGAACAGCAACAGATTTATCTGCGCGCGACACGATCTTGAAGCTACTGACGGATGACGAGGTTGCCAAAGTCAGTTCAGCCGACGTGGCATCAGGATTGGCGAATGGAGCCGAGTATCTCGATCTCGCCCACCTTGATCGCGGTGTCCGAACCGCAGGGATACTGAATAGCGTAAATGCTGGTGACGTGATCCCGCGCACGGCGGTCAGCGCTCAGACTTGGTCGAAGATCACGGCAGAGCTGGCCGGTTTGAAGGGCAACTGATTTGACACGGCGGGTATCTGGTTTCTGGCAGACGGGTTTCTAATCCTGGGCTAGGGTCCGTCTGACTTAAATGGAATCAAAGTCGGCCCCTAAGCCTCTGTTTGGTCGTGCTTCTTTTCGGAAAACCGGTTCCCACTTTTCCGGAAGCACTCTAGGTATTTTCCGAGTCTGGTCAGATCGTTGCGCGTGCCGGCTAATGCAATTGACCCGCTTAGCTTCCCCCCTGAGCTGGTCCGCCGGGATGAGCTGCCCCATTCAGGTATGCGTAAAACTCCATCGCCCCGTGGTGGAGTCGATTTCCCCGAGCGCTTCCAGTCCCAAGCCACCCAGTTTGGGGCTGGATTTTTGTGTGTGGCGCTCGCGTGTCGGGCAATCTATGCCCCGCAGGTTCGAGCGCGGCATAGCTACGACTGCACTAGCGTAACAGGTCTTGGATTGCTGAATGGCCGGCGGCCATGGCGACGTCGGCGGCTTGCTCCCGGCGCTGGTTGCGCAGTCCCCGGTCGGCGCCTGCGGTCACAAGGAGCTTTGCGAGGTCGGCATGGCCGTCGCGCGCGGCAATCATCAGGGCCGTGTTGCCGAGCTTGTTTTTCACGTTGATTTGAGCGTTTGCGGCAAGAAGGCCTTTGACGAGTTCGGTTGATCCGCTGCCTGCTGCTAGTATCAGCGCGGTATTACCAGCCGAAGTTTGGCGATTGATATCTTTCTCGATGGCAATCAACTTCAGCCCTATTTCCCTGTGCCGGTTCTCGAGTGCGCGCAACAGAGGCGTCTGTCCGTCCCGGTCCGCAATTGCCGGGTCGGCGCGTGCCGCGAGCAGCGCCGTTACCGCCGGCAGATTTCCACGGTCGGCAGCGACCCATAATGCGGTCCGTCCAGTGCTGTCGATGGAACCGGCGGGCCAGCCGTTAGCGGTCATTTGAGATACAACCTCGCCTGGACACGCCGCTGCCGCGGTGAGCAGATGGCTGGGTTGCCTCCCAGCTGGGTTCATCGCGCCGATCAATGGCTTTGCCGCTGCGGCATGACATCCGCGAAGTGCGCGCGTCAGTGCGTCAGCGCCTTTGCGATCCACGATGTTTTGCGCCGCGCCTTTGGTCAGGAGTAACGCGACCGCTTCACCATGCCCCTTGGATGCCGCCAGGATCAATGCCGTCTCGCCTGCCTCGTTTTGAGCGTCCAGCTTTGCGCCTGCTTGGATCAGCACGGTCATCGCAGCGGGCTTGCCCGCCATCGCTGCCAGTGCCAAGGCACTGTTCCCGGCCTCGTCCGTCACACCCACGGAGCGGCCTGCACCAACGAGGGCTTTTATTGCGTCGGTCTGGCCGCGCACCGCTGCATCCAGTATTGCCGGACGTCCTGCGTCAGGGGGAGGCGCTACCACCGCAACGGGCTTTGCAGGAGTGGGCGCGACGCCTTTGAGTTTTCCGGGTTCTGCTGCGACCGGACCCGGCGGTTTTGCGATCACTGTCTGCGTTTCCAGCAGCAACCGCGTCGCCTCTTCATGGCCTTGCGCTGCTGCCTTGCGCAACCATGCCTGCCCCGCCGCCACGTCGCTGCCGACGCCTCGACCCGCGAGGTACATCGTGCCCAGATTAAACTGGGCCTTCTTGTGTCCCTTCTCGGCTGCGGCCTTCATCCACTTGAATGCCAGCGCATCGTCCTTGGCGGAGTTTTTACCAGTCCGGTAAAGTGCGGCCAATTGATATTGTGCCTCCGCATCGCCAGCGGCTGCCGCCTGCTCAAGGCGGGCCGGAGTTTGCGCTAACGTCACCGGCGGAACGGCCAAAATGAAGACGAATGCGGCCCAGGTGCGGATGGACTTAAGCGGTGCCATGTTTGGTCTCTACCTCTATGCCAAGGCTCTTCAAGAATGCTGTCGGTAAAATTCCGCCGGCACATACGATCACGGCATCGTTGGGCAGTCGGAGGGGCTTTTTTTGCCAGACGACGTCGACGTCGCTCGTGCCAATCCGTTCAATCTTTGATGCCATCAAAACCTTGATGCGGCCCGCTGCGACGGCTTGATCGAACCGCTGCCGGTTCTTGGCCTTGGCGCGGGCGAATGCATCGCCCCTGTAGGATAGCGTTACCGTCGTTCCGGGCTCGCCGGCTATGCTCGCCGCCGCTTCGAGTGCACTGTCGCCTCCGCCCACGACCAACACATGCTTGCCGCGGTATTGTTGCGCGTCGATGAGCCGGTAGACGACCTTTGACTGTTCTTCGCCGGGAACTTCAAGCCGCCGAGGTGTGCCGCGCCGCCCGATGGCCAACAGGACGGCTCGCGCTGAATACGTGCCCTTGGTTGTCGTGACGAGAAAGCCGCCGCCATTGGGTGCTATGCTGTCGACCCGTTCCCCGTATTGGACCTTCAGTTTTGCCGTCTTGGCAGCACTTTCCCAAAAGTCGAGCAACTCTTCCTTGCTGACTTCCTTGAAGTTCATTTTACCTACGATCGGCAGCGTGGCCGGTGCAGTCATGACCAGCTTGCCGCGCGGAAAGTGTGCAACCGTTCCACCGAAAGTTTCCTGTTCGATGGTAACGAACCGCAGTCCCTTTTCGGTTGCAGCCAGGCTTGCCGCAAATCCAGCTGGGCCGCTGCCGACGATCACGAGATCGAGCATGTTGGGCTGTCTCAGGCCGCCGAGCTTGGCAATCTCGTTCACGGCTTGCCGCCCTTGTTCGATTGCGTTGCGAATCAGCCCCATGCCGCCCAATTCGCCAGCGATATAGAGACCTTTCACATTGGTCTGAAAATCGGGTGCGACCAGGGGAATATCTACCCCTCGTGTCGCCGTCCCAAACACCAACGTGATTGCTCCTTGCGGGCAGGCGGTCTTGCACGCCCCGTGGCCAATGCAGTTGGCCGGCTCGATAAGCTCGGCCCGGCCGTTGATCAATCCGAGAATGTCACCTTCAGGGCAGACCCGAAGGCACGCCGTACAACCCAGGCACTTAGCCGGATCAATCTGTGGATGAAGCGAAGCAGGTTCACTCAGGCCAGCCTCTAGGGCCGCCTTGCGGATGATTTTGCTCGACCGTTCCCACCGCATGCGCAATGCAGAATAGCCAAACCATACCGACGCCAGTGCGGCGGCATAAACGTAAAGTGTCGAATCCGAAGTCAATCCAAAGCCTCGCTATTGGCAGCAGGCATGCATTTCAGCGCGTGGACGCGGCGACGCGCTCCAACCGCTCAATGCAGAGGCGATGCTGCAAATTGCTTGCGATCGCCTCCAGCCGCAGGTTGTTTGTTGAATTGCCCATCGAAACAGGCAACCTCCGTGCGTTCGATACATACCCAGCTCGAAAACGGCTGGTGACGGGATCTATTCCGCTCGATTTTCAATTAATTTTATACTTGCGTGCTGGCACCAACGTGCTGACACAAAAAAGCCAGTTTGCGTGGCCAGTTAAGTGGCGCGGTTCGATTCATACCCCTTCGTCCGTCCGTTTCATCCAGCGCCATATTGGTTTTGCGCTCGGAGTCCGTCGTCCTATTGTCAGGGGGTATTGTGCCAAATTCACTTGCTGCAAGTTCGCAGGTCCATCGCGTCGGTTTTGCTGATGCGCTGCCCGGTCAGGCTCGTCCGCCGCAGTCCCCCGCGCCAAGGCCGGGAGCTAGCAGGCCAAGACGCCCAAAGCGCGATGTTTCCGTCATCAAGCGCTGGCTTGGCCGTGTCCCTTCTCTTGCCGTTGCGGTCGCCTGCCTTGCCGCGCTTTGGTTCGGCTGGGTGGGTCGCGACGAGGGCCATCTCACGCCTGAAAAGGGAACCGGCTATTGGCTTGGAATTGCGGGTGGCGTTGCGATGCTTCTGCTGCTGCTCTATCCGCTCCGCAAGCGCTTCTCCATTTTGAGGTACTTCGGGTCAGTGAGTGCGTGGTTTAAAATTCACATGCTGCTGGGTTTGCTCGGGCCAATTCTTATACTGTACCACGCCAACTTCAAATTTGGGTCGATGAACTCAAACGTCGCACTCGTTTCGATGCTCACGGTTGCCATCAGCGGTCTGGGCGGGCGTTATCTATACGGAAAAATCCACTTAGGCCTGTATGGCCGCCGTGCGGCAATCGACGACGTTCTGGCGGATGCCCAAAGCTGGCAGCAAGAACTCGGCGACGACCTTCCCCAGGCTAAGGAAATCCAGGCGGCTCTTGCGGCCTTCTCCCATGAAGCGACCCGTCCCAGGGGCAGCATGCTTGCGAGTGCTGGAGTGCTGCTGGCGCTGCCGTGGCGCACGAGGCGTTGCCGCCGTCAAGTGATGGCACATGCCGATGAGATGATTGCCGTCCAAGCCCGCGACCAAGGCTGGTCGTGGTGGATGCGGGGCCGTCAACGGGCGCAGGTGCGGGGCCACCTCAAAAGTTATTTTGCGGCTGTGAGGCGTGCGGCCGCTTTTGCCGTGTTCGAGCGCTTGTTTGCATTGTGGCATGTGCTGCATCTGCCGCTGTTCATTCTCCTCATTCTAACGGCGACGCTGCATGTCATTGCCGTCCACACGTTCTGAAGGGACGCACTTTGCTCAGGCTTTCGTGGGTCCATTTTCTTCTCGCTGCGGCGTTGTCGGCGCTGGCGGGCGCGTCAATCGCCAGCGGCCAGTCGCTGTTTGAAAAACTTGTCAATCCCGGTCCCGTTATCGAAGGCCATGTCAAGGTCGAGGGGGAGTGCGCCAAATGTCATTTGCCGGGCTCACGGCAAGCCCAGTCCGGGCTTTGCCTCAGTTGTCATAAACCCATCGACGCCGACCGGCGGCAGTCAAAAGGCTTTCACGGCCGCAATCGCGATGCCGCAACGGCTGACTGCAAGGTCTGTCATACCGATCACAAAGGCCGCGATGCCAAGATCGTGTTGCTTGATCGAGAAACTTTTGATCACAAGATGACAAACTTCGACTTGAAGGGTGCGCACCGCACAACGGCCTGCATCGGCTGCCATGTTGAGAAAAAGCCCTATCGTGCCGCTCCCAGCCGCTGCGTGGACTGTCACAAGCTGGCTGATCCGCATAAGAACCGGCTCGGCGACGCCTGCGACAAGTGCCACAATGAAGATGTGTGGCGGCAGACAAAAACCTTTGACCACGCCAAAACGAAATTCCCGCTGCTTGGTGCGCACCAGAAGGTTGTCTGCGCCAGTTGCCATGCCGGAGAACGGTATACCGGGCTCGCGCTCACCTGCGTTTCTTGTCACACTCTGCAAGACAAACACGCCGGGAAATACGGCCCCAAATGCAACACGTGTCACACCAACGAGAAATGGAGCGTCATCAACTTTGATCACGACAAGGCAACGAAATTCCCGCTGCGGGGACTGCACGCCAAGGCGAAATGTGAAGCCTGCCACTTGGGCGATCTCTACAAGGATAAGTTGCCAGTGACGTGCTCGGGCTGCCATGCGAAAAGCGACCCGCATAAGGGCCAGCTTGGTACGAAATGCGAGCAGTGTCACAAGGAATCCGGTTGGCGCCAAAAGGTCGAATTTGACCACGACGTGACAAGGTTTCCGCTCGTTGGGCTCCATGCCCGTGTTCCTTGCGAAGAATGTCACCGCTCGCAACGGTTCAAGGATACGGCGCTTGCTTGCCAAGCCTGCCACAAAGACACGCGGCACGAAGGCCGGTTGGGTGCGACGTGCAGCGTTTGTCATAATCCCAATGGCTGGGCGTTCTGGCGATTCGACCACGCAAAGCAAACCAAGTTTGCGCTGACAGGGGCGCACCAGGGCCTTGATTGTCATGCATGTCACACGGCGAAGGCCGTACCTAAAATCCAACTCGGTACAACGTGTCATAGCTGCCACAGCGGCGACGACGTACACAGCGGAGCATTTGGCCGGACCTGCGATCAATGCCACACGACGGCGACCTTCAAACAACGAGGTACTGGACGCTAATACCCGTCCGCAGAAGTTTCGCCACTTCGTTTGATAGGCTGCGATGCTGTGTTTTCGCGGTCACCGGACGAAGCCGATAGGCACAAAAGTATTAATTTGATCTCACTCCCGAAGTGCTGGGCGGAATAATCTGCTCGATCCGCTCGTTATCGCACCAGAATGTCAATACAGGATGGCAGTGTACCGCCCCCTGAATTGGGATGTTGATGCGTTGAAAATCAGATCCGGGCCAGCTTTCGAGCTGGCTCAAGTCTTCCCGGCGCAACATGTGCGTCGCGCGGTCATGATCTGTAAGCAAACCATGCGGAGGGGGCCCTATTTTGACGCGAGGCCGATACCAGATTTCATGTTGGATGGCGGCGATTTTTGCCGCTATTTTTGCAATTGCTTCCGCCGCTCCCGCGAATGCTGCTGGCGGCAATAGTGGCTTTGATCACGGCCGCACCGGCTTTCCCCTGATCGGCCCTCATGCGAGCGCCGACTGTGCCACCTGCCACGTTGGCGGCCGCTTCAAAGGCACATCGCAGCGTTGCGCTGATTGCCATAATGGTACCGTCTCCATCGGCAAGACGGCTTCCCATCCCGCAACGACCGGGCGCTGCGAAACGTGCCACGTGGTGGGAACATTTCGCGATATTCGAATGGATCACAAGCAGGCAGTTGGTGCCTGTGCGAGTTGCCATAACGGCACCATCGCCCGCACCAAGTCAGCACGCCACATAGTCACCACCGCGCCCTGCCAGACTTGCCACACAAGCACATCAACCTTTGCCGCTGCGAAGTTCGCCCATCCCGCCAACGTGACCAACTGCGCCAGCTGCCACAACGGCACGACGGCGAAGGGTAAGTCGGCGAGCCACGTTGCGACGACTGCGGCGTGCGAGACCTGCCACACGAATACGGTCAGCTTTGCCGGCGCAAAGTTTGCTCACCCAGCGAATGTCACCAACTGCGCGAGCTGCCATAACGGCACGACGGCGAAGGGTAAGTCGGCGAGCCACGTTGCAACGACTGCGGCGTGCGAGACCTGCCACAAGAGCACGGTCTCCTTCTCCGGTGCGTCCTTCGTTCATCCAGCGAATGTCACCAACTGCGCGAGCTGCCATAACGGCACGACGGCGAAGGGCAAGTCTGCGAGCCACGTTGCGACGACTGCGGCGTGCGAAACCTGTCACACGAATACGGTCAGCTTTGCCGGCGCAAAGTTTGCTCACCCAGCGAACGTCACCAACTGCGCGAGCTGCCATAACGGCACGACGGCGAAGGGCAAGTCGGCGACCCACGTTGCGACGACTGCGGCGTGCGAGACCTGCCACAAGAGCACGACCTCCTTCTCGGGTGCATCCTTCGTTCATCCGGCGAACGTCACCAACTGCGCGAGCTGCCATAACGGCACGACGGCGAAGGGCAAGTCGGCGACCCACGTTGCGACGACTGCTGCCTGCGAAACTTGCCACAAGAGCACGACCTCCTTCTCGGGTGCGTCCTTCGTTCATCCGGCGAACGTCACCAACTGCGCGAGCTGCCATAACGGCAAAACCGCGAAGGGCAAGTCCGCGAGCCATGTCGTTACTGCGGCGGCGTGCGAGACCTGCCACAAGAGCACGGCCTCCTTCTCGGGTGCGTCCTTCGTCCATCCGGCGAACGTGACCAGCTGCGCGACATGCCACAACGGCACGACGGCCACCGGCAAACCGGCGACCCATGTTGCGACCAACGCTGCCTGCGAGTCCTGCCACAAGAGCACGGTCAGTTTCTCAGGTGCATCCTACGTTCACCCGGCAAACGTGACCGGCTGTGCCACTTGCCATAACGGCAAGACCGCCACGGGCAAACCGGCCACGCATGTTTCGACGAGTGCTGCCTGCGAGTCTTGCCACAAGAGCACGTCAAGCTTCGCCGGCGCGTCCTTCGTCCATCCAGCCAACGTGACGGGCTGCGCCAACTGCCACAATGGCACAACAGCCACCGGCAAACCTACGTCGCACGTTTCGACGACTGCTGCCTGCGAAACGTGCCACAAGAGCACGGTCAGTTTCTCCGGTGCCAAGTTCGTTCACCCGGCGAACGCGACCAGCTGCGCGACGTGCCACAACGGCAAGACTGCAACGGGTAAGCCTACGAACCACGTTACGACGAGTGCGGCGTGCGAAACGTGCCACAAGAGCACGGTCAGTTTCTCCGGTGCCAAGTTCGTGCACCCCGCCAACGCGACGAGCTGTGCGACCTGCCACAACGGCTCAACGGCCCTTGGCAAACCTGGCAACCACGTCGCCACGAGTTCTCCTTGCGAAACGTGTCACAAGAGTACAGTGAGCTTCTCGGGTGCGTCCTTCGTCCATCCGTCGAACGCGACCAACTGTGCGACGTGTCACAACGGGTCAACGGCCATGGGCAAGCCCACGTCTCACTTCCCGACGACGACGCCGTGCGAAACCTGCCACAAGAGCACCATCACCTTCTCTGGCGCAAAGATGAGCCATACCGGGATCGTGAGCGGCTGCGCTTCCTGCCACAACGGCACTTTTGCCGAGGGCAAACCCAAAGATCATCCCAAGACGACGGCACCGTGCGAGTCCTGCCATCGCAAAGCTGGGAGCTGGAGCCATTGATGACACCACACGATGAAACCCTGGGGACTGAAACCATGCCTCGCACTCTTTCAGTCACCCTGATGGTCCTGAACGCAACTGCCGTGCTGCTGGGCTCACTGGCTGCTGGTGTCGCATTGACCTCAATGGCTGCAGCGGAACCGGTTCTCGACCGGGCCCTGTCGGGCCTGCGCGCGGCGAATTCCAAGGGATGCGAAATCGTCAAAATCGATTTCAACTTTCGCATCAGCTATCAGAGCCATTTTCCTGTCGATCAGGGCAGTGAACTCCGCATTACGATCCAGCCGGTCGACCGCGCTCAAGCTGCGGCTTTCGCTTTGCTTAAGCGTGAGGCGCTGCGTGCTCCCGATAACCAGCCCACCTCTATTGCCAGCATCGAGTTCGAAGCCGCCGCCCAAGGCGGGCCGGTGTTGCGCATTCAGTTCAAGTCTCCCGTCAGTTACCGCGTCGGTCCCGGTGCCGATTTCGAGAGCATGATCGTTGCCATCGCAGGCAACACGGCGTCCCCCAACTGCAAGCCCATTTTTCCGTATGATAGCGCCGATGCGTGGAATACGAAGGTGTCTGGCGGACCGCTTGCTCCGATTGTGGCAGTTCCGTCGCCAGCCTTAGGCACTCCAACAACTAACCAGCAGCGTCAGGCCGCCGCCTGGATGGATGAAGCCCGAGCCGCAATCAAGAAATCCAATTTCGAAATCGCAATCCGCATTTTGACTAAGGTTATCGAACTTCCGCGGCACGCAGATACGGCCGCTGCTCAGGAGCTGCTGGGGGTTGCGTATCAAAAGAGCGGCCAGAATTCCCAGGCCCGCGTTGTCTACGAAGACTACCTCACCCGCCATTCCACCGGCGAGGACGGAGACCGCGTGCGCCAGCGCTTGGCGGGCATCATCACTGCCGAAGGTGGTAACTCCAGCAAGCTGCGGTCGTCAAACACGGGTAGCACTGGCAAAGTTCCGAACGGTTCGACCTGGAGCATTTCCGGCAGTGCTTCGGCGTTCTACTATCGCGACGACAGTTTCCGTTCGTTGCGCGATCCATCGCTGCCGCCCGAAGTCAACGGTGCGAAGGATGACCATCAAGTTCACCGCAACGTCTTGTTGTCCAGTTTCGATGTGGTGGCCGCTTGGAGCGATCCTGCGATCAAGTCGAAGTTCCGTTTCTCGGGTACCCAGGAACACAGTCTCACCTCCACGAACTTTGGAGATGACGACATCATCGCGGTTGCCTCCCTCAATCTCGAAACCATGATCCGGGAATGGGATGTCACGACGCGGATTGGCCGTCAGACCCGCAATACCGGCGGCGTCCTTGGCCGCTTCGACGGCGCATTGGCAAGCTGGCAGGTGAACCCGGCTGTGCGCCTTAACGCCGTCGTTGGCTCGCCGGTCCAGCGCCGCAAGGATGAGCCCTTCAAGGACGAAAAGCTGTTCTACGGTGCGAGTGTCGATTTCGGTGCGTTCTGGGGTGTCGAAACCAGTCTCTTTGCCATCGAGCAGCGTGACCGCTCGTTCTTGGATCGCCAAGCCATTGGTGCGGAATTCCGCTATCTGCAACCCGACAAATCGGTGCTCGCGAGCTTTGACTACGACGTCCATTTTGCAACCTTGAATGCCGCCGTCATCAACGGCACTTGGACGCTCGCGGACAAATCGACATTCCACGGCTCGCTCGACTACCGTAAGGCACCTTACCTCTCGGCCACGACTGCCCTTCAGGGCCAGCCGTTCGTGACGCTCTACGATCTGCTTAAGGTCAAAACCAAAGACGAGGTCGACCAGCTTGCGCTCGATCGGTCGGCGACGTATCAGGCCGCATCGTTGGGGTTCTCGCGTCCTATCAACGATCATCTGCAGGTCAGCGTTGACGGTACCGTCGCCAGCATCTCCGGCACTATCAGTTCCGGCGGCGTCGATGCAACCCTGTCGCCGGGCACCGATTATTACGCTTCAGCTCAGCTGATCGGCACCGACCTCTACACCACCGGCGATATGTACATCGCCGGGATCCGTTACGCCAACCGGGCGGATTCAAACCTCTACGTTGCCGATTTCAGCGCGCGCTATCCCGTGACCAATGATCTGCGTGTCAGCCCCCGCGTTGCGTTCGCTTATCAAGACGGCAACACGACAAACTTCCAGGAGTTCTCAGTCCTGCCGTCGGTCCTGTTCAATTATGCCTTGACCCGTGATCTCAACTTCGAGATGGAAGCCGGCACCAAGTGGACGCAACGCCAGCAGGATGCATCGAAGGAAAACCAGACCGACTTCTTCTTCACGCTCGGCGTCCGTTACGACTTCAGCGCAGACGGCCGCGTGACCTGCGCCTACGCCTCACCGGTCTGCAAGAAGTAAGCGTGACGAACTTGAAAGTGCGCGTGCATTCTTAAAGACGCTTCGCTTAGGGTCCGTCTGACTTTAATGGAATCAAAGTCGGACCCTAAGCCTCTGTTTGGTCGTGCTTCTTTTCGGAAAACCGGTTCCCACCCCCGCCTTCGCGGGGGCATGCTTTTCCGGAAGCACTCTAGACCAGGGGCTCGCCCCTGGACCCGCGCCCTGGACGGTATTCTCGTTTGCTTTGCGCGTGGCCGCGTCGATCTGAAAGATCGCCTGCGGCGAGGCAACCCCACGCTCTGGAGGTGATGTCAGATCTTTTCCGCAATACCGCGATGACCGGCAGCCATTGCCAGATCGCGCGCCATTTCGCGCTTGGAGTTGCGCAGCGAGCGGTCTGCGTGATTGTCCATCAACACCGTGACCACGTCGTCATGGCCATTTCCTGCAGCATACATGAGTGCCGAATAGCCATACTTATTGCGGACGTTGACCTTCGCCCCGCGGGTTATCAACAGCTTTGCAATTTCAGTCTTGCCTGTGCTTGCGGCAACGATGAGCGGCGTGTTGCCAACAGCACTTGTCTGTTCCAGTGATGCCCGCCGGTCGAGCAGCATAGTAACGAGAGCCGCGTTCCCGCGTGCAACCGCCCGCATGAGCGCCGTTTCTCCGGCATAATCAGGTTGATCGATCAAAGCGCCTTGGTCCAACAGCGCTTGTGCTCCGTCGGTATTGCCGCGTTCGATCGTATACCACAAGGCTGTGCGGCCTAGTTTGTCGGGTGTTGTTGCCCTTGCACCGGCATTGATCAGTTGATTGAGGACCGCACGGTTGCAGCCAGCCGCCGCCATTAGTGCGGTGTGCCCATCCGCTTGCGCGCTCTCTGGGTCGGCATGGGCTGCGATCAATGCCTGCATGCTCGCGTCGAAACATCCTTGAGCGCTAACCGACAGCGCCGTCGAACCGCTTTTTGATTTGGCGTTCACATCCGCATTGTGCGCGATGAGCAACCGCACGATTGCTCCATGTCCGTGCCCGGCCGCAAGCATCAGCGCCGTCATGCCGCGCCCATTGGCTGTGCCGATGGCGACGCCTGCGTCCAGCAACGTGCGCACGGCTGCAACTTGACCCGCATTGGCGGCCAGCATAAGCGGCGTATTGCCGTCGCTATCGGGGAGCGTGAAGTCATCGCCCTTTTCGATCAGCGCGGTTAACTGTTCGGTGTCGCCGCGCACCGCGCCGTCCAAAGCAATGCTCCAAACCGAGCGGCTTTCGACCGGTGAGATAGCTTCGACGGGTAGCGCTCCCATCTGGGCCGCACTTCCAGACGCCTGAAAAACACCCATCAACACGACTGCTGATGCAACGCAATTACGCCATGCCATATTTTGTCTCGATCTCGATGCCGATATTTTTGAGGAAGCCAATGGGGAGAATGCCGCCGGCGCAAACGATAACGGCGTCATTCTTGATTGTAACGGCGCCATCTGTGGTTTTCATATCCACCGAGTCTTTCCCGATGTTCTTAACAGAGGATTTAAAGAGTACCTTAACGCGACCGCTTTCTGAGGCCTTCTGAATCTTTTTGCGGTTCTTTGCTTTTGTGCGGTTGAATGCATCGCTGCGATAAGACAACGTGACGGTTGTGTTCAGCTCTTCGGAAATCGAAACGGCGGCTTCGATAGCGCTATCTCCGCCGCCAACGACCAAGACGTGTTGTCCCTGGTATTGCGCCGGGTCGACGAGCCGGTAGACCACTTTTGTGCATTCTTCGCCTGGAACGTCCAGCTTGCGTGGAGTCCCCCGCCGCCCAATGGCAAGCAGGATTGTTTTGGTCTTATAGGTGCCGCCTGTGGTGCGGACTTCAAAGCGGCTGGGGGTGTCGCGAGATTCAGCCAGGCGAGTTACTGCTTCGACGCGCTCCTGAAACTTGATCGCTACGCCCGTTTTGAGCATCACGTCTTCCCAAAATGTCAGCAATTTTTCCTTGGTCGTTTCGCGGAAGTTTACCCGCCCGATGATCGGCAGCGTCGCTGGCGCTGTCATGACGAGCTTGCCGCGCGGGAAGTGTGAAACCGTGCCGCCAAGACTGTCCTGCTCGACGGTCAGGTACTTGAGGCCTTTTTCCTTTGCCGCAAGGCTGGCAGCAAATCCAGCCGGACCCGCGCCGACGATCAATACATCGTAGCAGTCGTATGAACTGGTTTTGTGGCCTTTAGCAATTGACTCGAGTGCCTGCCGGCCTTGTTCGATGGCGTTGCGGATGAGCCCCATTCCGCCCAATTCGCCTGCGATATAGATGCCCGGTACGTTGGTTTGGAAGTCGCTTGCGACGTTTGGAATATCGACGCCACGCTCTGCGGTGCCAAATACGAGCGTGATGGCATCGAATGGGCATGCAACTTTGCAGGCTCCGTGCCCGATGCATTGCGATGCTTCGAGTAATTCCGCTTTGCCGCCGATGAGGCCGAGAATTTGTCCTTCCGGGCACGCGGTGACGCATGAACCGCACCCCATGCAGCGGTCCTTATTGATGACGGGATGGAGAGATGCAGGTTCGGTCAATCCGGCAGCAACGGCCTCTGACAAAGCGGTGGTGCTGCGAACTTCCTCACGAAACCGGCCATGAAAATGGAACGCCAGGATCAGGGCCAGTGGAACCGTATAAATCGCCAGCGATACTATCATGTCAGCACTGTTCCCACGCGCACCCGCAGCACAACCACTTGAGTGGATTCAATGGCCGGTTACTCCCGTGAGCAGATTATTTACCTGCAACGCCTTGAAAAGCTGTCACTTATTCGAAGGAAATTGCAGGTGTTGCGGCAAGGAATTAGTAACTACGACCTGTGCGGCGGCTGTGTGACCTATTTGGTGACGCCCAATTCGGCTGCTGCTGCCGTGACCCGCGACTGCTCTTGCGGTGCATCTGTGAAGATGCCGATCGCTTTGGAAAGAGCTGCCTTTGCCGCACCCTCGTCGCCGAGCACCTTGCGCGAGCGGATTAATTGGATCCAGCCGTCGGCATCGCGTGGCGAGGCCTCAAGCCGTGCGGCCAGTTTGTCCACCATCGCGCGTATCATCGCCGAGCGGTCCGCCGGCGACATGGTTTCCGCAGCCTTGATGTCGGACGCATTTGGCCCGCGCGGACTGTTTGGGGTTGCTGGATCGTCTTTGAGAAGCTGAAGCGGTGGCGAACTCGTGTCAGCCGCGACTGTTGCGTCTGCCGGTAGCTTTCCTGTGATGTCGACTTTCAATTCACTGGCCAGGGCTGTGATCCTGGTCCGCAAATCTTCAGCGTGAGCGTCTGCCGGTCCGATATCGCGCAGCAACATGATCCACGCCTCCAGCGCGTCCGGCTTTTTGCCTGCCTGCTCGTCGCTAAGCCCTTTGAAGAACCTTGCACGCGGTTCTTTCGCGTCGATTGCCAGCGCGGCGGTAAACGCTGCGGCCGCTTCGCTGGGTACTTTGCCATCGCCGGCGCGCACCAAGGCTTCGCCGCGGGCTGCGAGCAGCCCGGCATTTTGCGGCTCAATGGCTATCGCTTTGCTGTAGGCGTCGGCGGCTTCTGCAAATCGTTCAATGGATGCATAGGACCAGCCGAGCATGCGCCAGGTCTCGGCCTTGCCCGGATCTTTTTTCGCTCGTTCGACAAGCCGCTGGATCATCTCGTCGAGTGATCCCACGCGCTGTGCCGGTGCGACAGCTGGTGCGGCTTCAGCTGCGGCCTGTTGAGGCGCCGTAGCTGCGGGAAGACCTGTTCCGCCACGCTTGGGCTGGAAGCCTGTTTCTCGTCTTCCGTCTCCAAGCACGAGTGCGCTTGGCTCGCGTGCGACCGATGGTAAGTCTGGCCGCCCCACGTTCGAATACAGGATCGTGGAGCCCAGAACGACGAGGCCGCCGATGACAGCTACCGCCAGATGACGCTCTCCAAGCGTTGGAACCCGCAGGCCATCGGCCGCCAGCCGCTCCACGCCTAACAGCCGCCGTTTGATCTCCAGGATCGACGCCTCCGCCTGATCCTTGTCGATTAATCCCAACGCCTTTTCCCGTTCGACCTCGACGAGTTGGTCGCGGTAGACCTCCAGATCGTTTGATCTGGCAGCCTTGCGCTCGTCGTAGCGGCGCAACAGGGGGGCCGTCAGCCAGACCGCCGAAGCGGCCGTCATTGCGGTCAAAATGATCCAGAGCAGCATCTTCATATTCCTCTTGGGTACGGCGTGGTTGTGGGCTGGATGGCAGATGTGGCGCAGTTGGCTCTAAGGCTCTGCATCGTCCTTCAACAGCTTGCCCAGACGCGCTTCATCGGCCTTGCTCAATGGTGCGGCGGCACCCGTTGCCGCCGTCGCCTCCTGGCGCTTCAAGGTTTTGAACAGCCCGAAAGCTGCCAGTGCAAACAGCAACGCCGGGCCGAACCACAACAGGAGGGTGTTGATTTGTACCGGCGGCTTGAGAAGCACGAAGTTGCCGTAGCGAGCGACGATGTAATTGAGCGTCTGGGCATTGCTGTCTCCCGCGGTTAGCCGTTCACGGACCAGCACGCGCAAGTCTTTGGCGAGCGGCGCATTCGAATCGTCAATCGACTGGTTCTGGCAAACCACGCAGCGCAGCAGTTGGCTGATCTCACGCGCGCGCGTCTCGAGGGCAGCGTCCGGCAGAACTTCATCTGGCGTGACTGCGAGCGCCTGAGTGAGCGGTACTGCCCACATCAGCATCACAACCAGACCAGCAAGAAAAACCCGTTTCATCATTTGGTCCTCAAAGAGGCGAGTAATGGCTCAAAGGTTTCGCGCCAGACGTCTTCGGTAATCGGTCCTGCGTGGCGATAGCGAATGCGGCCCGTGGCGTCGATGACGAAAGTTTCCGGAACGCCTGTCACGCCCATGTCAATGCCCAACCGCCCCGTGGGATCATCGCCCACTTTCAAGTACGGGTTTTGATGTGCCTTCAACCATTTGAGACCGTCGCCCGGCTTATCTTTCCAGTTGATGGCGTAGAGCGGAATGGCCTTTGATTTGGCTATTTCCAGAAGTGTAGGATGCTCAACCCGGCACCCAGGACACCACGATGCAAACACATTGAGCAAGGTAATCTGGCCGCTCAAATCCTTGCTCGATAGCGGTCCAGCTCCAGGGTCTAGCGCCGCCAGATCGAACACCGGCACCGGGCGATCAATCAGCGTAGATGGCATTTTCTTGGGATCGTTTCTCAGTGCAAATGCAAAGCCGATAGCAATCACCGCGAACACCAGGATCGGCGCAAAGCGATAGAGGCCTGCGGAGGGTAGCGTCATAGAGTTTGTTCCTATTCTGCTGGCACAGCATCGAGGCCGCTTAGGGGTAGCCGCTTGCGCGCAGACTGCGGCGCACCGACCCGCAGACGGCGGTCGGCCAGCGACACGAAGCCGCCAAGCGCCATCACCAACGCCCCCAGCCAAATCCAAGGTACGAACGGATGGTAATAGAACCGGACCGGAAACCCGCCCTTATCGTCGGGGTCACCGAGCGCGATGTAGATGTTTGAAATGAAGTTGGTGCGTATGCCAGCCGACGTTGTGAGCTGTTCGCGGACGGGATAGAACCGGCGCTCCGTCATGAGCGCCGTGACCGGCCGTCCGCGCGTGGTCACATCGAATGTTGCGCGCTGGGCTTCGTAGTTTGGTCCTGCCACAACTTCAATAGTCTTGAACGTGATGTCATAACCAGCGTGCTTGAACGACTGCCCTGGCCGCATTAGCTCTACGGTTTCGGTCGCCCAAGAGGTCATTCCCGTGATACCGGCAACCGCCAGTCCCATGCCTGCATGCGCGATGATGAGACCATAAACGGCCAGAGGCGTCGAGCGGGCCAGCGCTATGGAGGTTTCGTACGGCACGGTTCCAAGCCGCACTCGGTAGGCCAGTACTGCCAGTGATCCAGCGATCAACCAGACGGCAAGTCCCATCCCGATGACGGGCCCGATGACCGCCAGAAGTCCCGTACCCAGTTTGAAGTAGACGGCGAGAGCAAGGACGATTGCTGCTGCCACACCGGCTGTGATCGCCGGTGTCCGCAGCCGGTTAAGCGCCTCTAGAAGGTCGCTGCGCTTCCACTTTAGCATTGGCCCGATCGCCATCACGACGAACAGCGGTATCATGATCGGGACGAACGTCACGTTGTAATAGGGAGGGCCAACCGAAATCTTATCCTTGGTGAGCAGGTCGACGATCAGCGGATAGAACGTGCCCAGGAACACCGTTCCCGTCGCCACAAGCAGCAGCATATTGTTGAGGATCAGTGCGCCTTCGCGGCTAACCGGCGCAAACTGTGCACCGTACTTCAGGTGCGGCATGCGGATCGTATACAACGTGAGCGCGCCGCCGGTCGCTGCGACCAGGAGCAAGAGGATGAACACGCCGCGCGCCGGATCGGTTGCGAATGCGTGTACGCTGGTCAAGACCCCCGAGCGGACCAGGAACGTCCCCACAAGACTCAGCGAAAATGTCAAGATTCCGAGTAGAACCGTCCAGCTCACGAGTGCGTTGCGCCGTTCGACGACGAGTGCTGAATGCAGCAGCGCGGTCCCTGCAAGCCACGGCATGAACGACGCATTTTCGACCGGGTCCCAGAACCACCAGCCGCCCCAGCCTAGCGTATAGTAGGCCCATGCGCTGCCCAATGTGATGCCGATGGTGAGGAAACACCATGCTGCGAGGACCCAGGGGCGGACCCACCGGGCCCATGCCGCGTCGATTTTGCCCTCGATGAGCGCTGCGACCGAGAACGAAAATGCCATCGAGAAGCCGACATAGCCCAGATAGAGAAACGGTGGATGAATTGCGAGACCAGGGTCTTGCAGGATTGGATTGAGCCCCAGTCCGTCGCGTGGAGCTGGATCTAACCGGTCGAACGGGTTCGACGTCAGTTCGATGAATGCTAAAAACCCCGCCCCGATCATGCCCTGCACCGCCAGCGCATTGGCCTTTAGGGTGTCAGGCAGATGATTTCCGAACCAAGCAAGTGCTGCTCCAAACAGCGACAGGATCAGTACCCACAGCAGCATCGAACCTTCGTGGTTCGCCCAGACCGCTGAGATTTTGTAGCCGAACGGCTTGGCCGTATGGGAATTACCGGTCACGATCCCAACCGAGAAGTCCGACGTCACGAATGCATACGTCAGCGCCGCAAATGAAATCACGATGAAGGCGCACTGGGCGAGTGCTGCCTGTCGACCGTAGGCCATGAGCACACGATCACGCCGTTGCGCGCCGATCAGCGGCACCACCGATTGGGTGATCGCTATCGCCAGCGCCAAAATGAGCGCGAAATGTCCGATCTCGGGAATCATGCGATGTTAACCTTGAGTAAAGACTGATTATGGCACTTAAGTGTGCAGGGAATCAGTGGCTAGTGTTACACGATCTCCGGCCAGCGTAAGAGGCCGGTGATGCCGTAATGCGCGCTACTCCCAACTTATAGGTCGCACCGGGAGCAGTTTGCCAGTTGGCGCAAGCTCTCCTATGCGACGCCAAGAATGGAGCGGGGAATGGCGTCAAGAACATCAGCAAAATCCAGCGCAATCCATACCACTCCTCGTGAAGCCGGTTCTGAGGCGACGGCGCCGGCAACGATTGCTCGCAGTATGCCCGCTGCCGTGCCGCGCCAATCTGCTGCGCACACAACCCCAGCGCGGCGATCATACTATCTGACCGAATTGCTGGTTGCAGGACTAGTCCTGTCTGTCATCGCCTACGCTTGGACACAACGGCTTGAAGGCGAAATTACTCCCAAGACCGGTTTGGGTTATATGCTCGGCATTACGGGCGGCATTATGATGTTGGCACTTTTGCTCTATCCGGCCCGTAAACATTGGAAGCCGTTGCAGCGCGCCGGGACCGTCCGGGCATGGTTCACGGCCCATATGTTTCTTGGCATCGCCGGTCCTGCGCTCGTCATTATCCACTCGAATTTCCGCCTAGATAGCACCAACGCAACGGTTGCGATGTCAATCATGCTGCTGGTGGTCGCGAGCGGTCTCGTTGGCCGTTATATCTACGCTCAGATCACCGAAGAAGCCTCCGGCCGGCGTTCGGACGTCGCGCAATTGTTGCAAGATGCCAACGCCTTACGCGACGCTTTCGGGCAAGACATGGAGCACGCGCCCCATATCGAGGCGGAGCTGACCGGCTATGAGGTCGAGGCCCAGGCCTACCGGAATTCGGCACTTGGAAGCTTCAGGGCCGCTGTCTACCTCGCACCGAAGGCGCGCAAAAGCCGCGCATATATAAAGCGTGAAGCGGACTCCATCATTTCAGCCCGAGCGCTTCGCGAACGCTGGACAGCGCAGGAACATGCGGAACGCATCGACGCGGTTCATGACCATTTCGACGCCTATTTCGCAGCGGTCCAGAAGGCGGCCAGCCTTCATTTCTTCGCCCGCCTCTTTCAGATGTGGCACGTTCTTCACATGCCATTGTTCCTGCTTTTGATTCTGGCTGCCGTTGGCCACGTCATTGCTGTTCACCTTTATTGAGGCAGGACTATGCGCAGCCCGCTATTGACTGGTTTGGTTTCTGCCGTTCTTTGGGTTCTATCCGCGTTGATCGTGGCGGTGCCCGCTTCGGCGCAAAATCCATTCGAGCGGCTCGTGATGCCCGGCCCGTTGATTGAAGGTCATGCCAAACTCGAAAAAGACTGCGCCAATTGCCACGTCCCGTTTTCGCCCAAGGCACAGGACGATCTCTGCCTGAAGTGTCACAAGCCGGTGGCTGCCGACATCGCCAATAAGAAGGGCATGCACGGCATCCGAAAGGATGCGACTGCCAACGCCTGTCGGCATTGTCATGCAGACCATAAAGGCCGGGGTGCGGACGTTGCACCGTTCGACAAACAGACCTTCGATCACACCGCGACGAATTTTGCACTCGTAGGCAAACACCAGTCGGCAAGTTGCGAGAGCTGTCATAAGCCTGCCAAGAAGTACCGCGAAGCGCCCAGCAAATGCGCCGATTGCCACAAGTCAAACGACATTCACAAGGGCCAGCTTGGAGCCGATTGTGCGAGCTGTCACACGGCGGACGCCTGGACAAAGACGAAGCCGTTCGATCACAAGGCCACGAAATTTCCGCTGACCGGCGCGCATGCCGACGTTGCCTGTCAGCTCTGCCATGCCGGTGAGCGGTATAAGGGCGTTCCCGTTGCGTGCGCGAGTTGCCATCAAAAGCAAGACGTTCATAAGGAACGCAACGGTCCTAAGTGCGAAAGTTGTCATAAAACAAGCGCTTGGTGGGATGTTGCCTTCGATCACGACAAAAACACCAAGTTCCCGCTGTTGGGCAAACATCAAGATACGCCGTGCAGCAAATGCCACGAAAAGGACCCGCATAAGGTTAAGCTCGCGACCACGTGCATGCCGTGCCACACCAAGGACGATGTCCATAAGGAAAAGCTCGGCAAGGAGTGCCTGTCTTGCCATGGCGAGGCGAGCTGGAAGAAGGACACCAAGCACGATCACGCCTTGTCCCGGTTCCCATTGCGCGGCAAGCACGCCGATGCCAAGTGCGACGCCTGCCACAAAACCAAGCTCTATAAGGACACGCCGCTTGCGTGTGCTGCATGCCACGCCAAGAAGGACGCTCATGAGGGCCGGCTTGGGCCCGGCTGCGGGCAGTGCCATAACGTGACCGAATGGAAGCATGCCCGTTTCGATCACAACGATACGAAATTCCGCCTGACAGGACGCCATGCCAAGGCGACGTGCTACTCCTGCCATTCCGTCCGGCACGTGGAAAAAGCGACGCTGCCCACCGACTGTTACGCTTGCCATAAATCCCAGGACCGCCACCGCGGTGCGTTTGGCCGCAACTGTGGCAAATGCCACACAACGGCGACGTTTGGCACAGCATACATACGGAATTAATCGCCAAAATTAGCTATGCGCGCTAGCGAACGTATAAGCACTTTGGTGTGCCGATTCGTGGGGCTGTGCTGATTGATGAGATGTAAGATATAACGTGCTGTTTCGCATGTCTTTTCTTTTCTCTGTCGTCGTATTGCTCCGCGTTTCTGATGAACTTGATGTCCAAGTGTTTGGTTGCGAGCCCACGTTTGGACGTTGATTTGGTTGTAACGCTTTAGAGGGGCACGTGGGGCAGCGAGGGCATCTAGTCGGGGTTGGGTCGTTGGGTTGCGGTGTCAGCCAACTGGCGCGCGCGCTTGTTTTGGTTGCAGCGCTGGTATTCGGTGCGTGGCTAAGCTTGGTACAGTTTGTCCCGGCCGCTTCCGCTCAGCAGCAGCCGGCTTCCGGTGCTGTTGTCGTCGATAAGAACTTCGATCACTCCAAGACGACCTTTCCGCTGACTGGTGCCCATACCAAGGCGCCTTGCGAGACCTGCCATCTTAACGCTGTCTTCAAAGGTTTGCCGCACGCCTGCGTTGACTGTCACAACGGTCTGCGGACTCAAGGCCCTCAGACCAAGGGTAAGTCCGCCAATCATCTGCCTTCCGGCAATAACTGTACGGATTGTCACGTCACGGCAGGCTGGAAGAAGGTCAAGGTCGACCATCGCAAGGTGACTGCGACCGCTTGCTCCTCCTGTCACAATGGCAAATATGCCATCGGCAAGAGCCCGATCCATGTCCCGTCGACCGCCGATTGCAAGACCTGTCACACCACGCAGAACTGGACCAACGTAACGGGCAAAGCGTTTGACCACTCGCAGGCCAACGCGAGCTGCGCTTTCTGTCACGACGGCAAGCGTGCGCTGGGTAAGCCGCTCGACCATGTCTCCACGAACAACGACTGCGCCAAATGCCACGCGATCACGGGTTTCAAGCCTGTCGCGATGGATCACACCGCTACCACAGCGGCTTGCGAAACCTGTCATAACGGCAAGACGGCAGTCGGTAAGTCTGCTGGCCACCCGCAGACAACGCTACCCTGCTCGGATTGCCATAAATCGACGGTGACGTTCAAGACGGGGACGTTCGATCATACCGGAATCACGAGCGGTTGCGCGACCTGTCATGACAACAAGACAGCTATCGGCAAGCACAAGGCCCACGTTGTTACGACGGCTGCCTGCGAAACTTGTCATACCAGCACGACGACGTTCGTTGCTGCTACCATGAACCACGCCGGCATCTCGTCGGGCTGCGCGGCTTGCCACGACGGCACAAAGGCTACCGGCAAGTCGTCATATCCAAGTCATATCCCGACCGCCCAGCCGTGCGAAACGTGTCACGCTCCAGCGAACTTCCTCGCTTGGGGTCCTGGTACACCCATGAACCATCTTGGCATTACGTCAGGGTGCGTCACCTGTCACAACAACACCATCGCGGTTGGTAAAAAGCCCAGCCATATCGCGACGACGCTGCCTTGTGAAAACTGCCACACCGGCTTCGTGTCATTCAAAGGCACGTCGGTGTTTGATCACACGGGCATCACCAGCGGCTGTGCCACCTGCCATGATGGTTCAAAGGCCAAAGGCAAGGCCGATTATCCCAACCACATCGCAACTACGCTTGGCTGCGAAACCTGCCACAAGAACACGGTTGCCTTCGGCCCCGGAACGCCAATGAATCACGTTGGCATTACGTCGGGATGCGCCACGTGCCACAACGGAACACTGGCCAAGGGTAAAGCCTCGTATACCAATCACGTTGCTACAACTTTGACCTGCGAGAGCTGTCACAGCGCGACAAACTTCACGGCTTGGGGTCCAGGCACGCCAATGAACCACGCCGGAATCACGTCCGGTTGCGCCACCTGTCACAACGGCACCCTCGCTAAGGGCAAGGCCGCATATCCCAAGCATATCGCTACGGCACTGGCCTGCGAGACGTGTCATTCGGCGGCGAACTTCACGGCCTGGGGTCCTGGCACGCCGATGAACCACACCGGCATTACGTCGGGTTGTGCGACCTGTCATAACGGCACCAACGCGCTGGGACAGGCGTCCTATCCCAAGCATATCGCCACCACTCAGCCTTGCGAGACCTGCCACACAGCGTCGAATTTCACCGCCTGGGGTCCTGGCACGCCGATGAACCATGCCGGCATCACGTCGGGTTGCGCGACTTGCCACAACGGCACCAACGCGCTTGGCAAGTCGTCCTATCCCAATCATATCGCCACCACTCAGCCGTGCGAAATCTGCCACACAGCGTCGAACTTCACGGCCTGGGGTCCTGGTACGCCGATGAACCATCTCGGCATCACGACGGGCTGCGCGTCCTGCCACAACGGCTCCATTGCGATCGGCAAACACAAGACGCACGTTGCCACCACGGCCCCGTGTGAAACCTGCCACCACGACACGACGAACTTTAAGACGGCGATCTTCGACCACACCGGGGTGACGGCTGGGTGCGCGACCTGCCACGACGGGATCAACGCCAAGGGCAAAACCGCCTATCCCAACCACATTGCAACGACCTTGGGGTGCGAGACCTGCCACAAGAGCACCGTCGCTTTCGGCCCCGGCACGCCGATGAACCACGTTGGCATTAGTTCGGGCTGCGCCACCTGCCACAACGATACGCTGGCCAAAGGTAAAGCCAGCTACGCCAAGCACATCACGACCACGCTGGCCTGCGAAACCTGCCACTCGGCAACGAAGTTTACCGCGTGGGGTCCGGGCACACCGATGAACCACACCGGCATCACGTCTGGGTGCGCTACCTGCCACAACGGGACGCTTGCCAAGGGCAGCACAAGCTACACCAAGCACATCGCCACGACGCAGACCTGCGAGACGTGCCACTCGGCGACAAACTTTACCGCGTGGGGTCCCGGCACTCCGATGAATCACACCGGCATCTCGTCGGGTTGCTTTACTTGCCACAACGGCACCAATGCGCTGGGGAAGGCGTCGTACGCCAAGCACATCCCGACCACGCAGGCGTGCGAAACCTGCCATTCGACGACGAACTTCACGGCATGGGGTCCGGGTACGCCGATGAACCATGCCGGCATCACGTCGGGCTGTGCTGCGTGCCACAACGGCACCAATGCGCTGGGCAAGGCATCGTATGCCAAGCACATTACGACCTCGCAGCCGTGCGAAACCTGTCATGCCCCAACAAACTTCACCGCGTGGGGGCCCGGCACGCCGATGAACCACACCGGCATCACCGCCGGTTGCGCGACTTGCCACAACAACACCCTTGCACTCGGCAAAAACCCTGGTCACACCGTTACGACGCTACCGTGCGAAAACTGCCACAAGAATTTCGTGTCCTTTAAGGGCGTCACGGTTTTCGACCATACCGGGACGACGTCGGGTTGCGCTACCTGCCACGACGGCACGCAAGCCAAGGGCAAGTCCGCCTATCCCAACCACGTCGTGACGGCCCAGCCGTGCGAACTCTGCCACAAAAGCACTATCGCGTTCGGTCCCGGCACACCGATGAACCACGCGGGGATCTCGTCTGGTTGCGCCACTTGCCACAATGGCACCCAGGCGCTTGGCAAGTCCGCTTACCCCAACCACATCGCGACAACGCTTGCTTGCGAGACCTGTCATTCCAAGGTGAACTTTACCGCGTGGGGTCCGGGTACGCCGATGAACCATGTGGGTATCACGTCGGGCTGCGCTGCCTGCCACAATGATACGCTGGCCAAAGGCAAGGCGACCTACGCCAAGCACATCGTCACGGCACTGCCCTGCGAGACCTGCCATTTGGCAACGAAGTTCACTGCTTGGGGTCCCGGCACGCCAATGAACCACACCGGCATCACGGCCGGTTGCGCTACCTGCCACAACGGGACGCTCGCTCTAGGTACCGCGTCCTACGCCAAGCACATCGTTACGACGCAAGCCTGCGAGACCTGTCATTCGGCGACGAACTTCACCGCGTGGGGACCGGGAACGCCGATGAACCACACCGGCATCGGCTCGGGTTGTGCGACCTGCCATAATGGCACGAACGCACTCGGCAAGTCGTCCTATGCCAAGCATGTTGCGACCATCCAGCCCTGCGAAACGTGTCACTCGGCGTCGAACTTCACGGCTTGGGGTCCCGGCACGCCGATGAACCACACCGGCATCACCAACGGTTGCGCCACCTGCCATAACGGGAACCTCGCGCTAGGCAAGAACACCGGTCACGTGCCGACGGCACAGCCGTGCGAGACCTGCCACCACAGCACAGTCAGCTTCAAAGGGACGACCTTCGATCACACCGGGATTACGTCTGGTTGCGCTACATGCCACGATGGCACGCAAGCGCTCGGCAAGGCGTCGTATGCCAAACATGTGCCGACCGCTCAGCCGTGCGAGACCTGCCACTCGAGCTTCATCGCGTTCGGTCCTGGTACGCCCATGAACCATCTCGGCATTACGTCGGGGTGCGCCACCTGCCACAACGGGACGCTCGCCAAAGGTCAGGCGTCCTACGTCAATCACATCCCGACGGCTCAGCCGTGCGAGATCTGCCACGTCAGCACCGCCACGTTCGGCCCCGGCACGCCGATGAACCACACTGGCATTACATCCGGTTGCGCCACCTGTCACGACAACGTCAAGGCCAAGGGGAAGGCCGCCTACGCCAAGCACATTCCGACGACGCAACCTTGTGAGACGTGCCATGCGAGCTTCAGTGCTTTCGGCCCCGGCACGCCGATGAACCACACGGGAATCACTGCCGGTTGCGCCACCTGCCACAACACCGTTCTGGCGAAAGGCAAGGCACCGACACACATCGCAACGACGCAGGCTTGCGAAATCTGCCACAAGAGTACTGTCAGTTTCCTTGGTGCATCGTTTGATCATGCCGGCATCTCGTCGGGCTGCGCCACCTGCCACGACGGCAGCAAGGCGCTTGGCAAGTCCGCTTATGCCAAGCATGTCCCGACGACCCAACCGTGCGAGCTTTGCCACTCGAAGACGAACTTTACCGCGTTTGGTCCCGGTACGCCGATGAACCATGCCGGCATCACGTCTGGATGTGCGACCTGCCACAACGGCACGCTTGCGACCGGTAAAGCATCCTATCCAACCCACATCGTCACGGCTAAGGCTTGCGAGACCTGTCATGCGGCGACGAACTTTACTGCGTGGGGGCCAGGAACGCCGATGAACCATGTCGGCATCGTCTCGGGCTGCGCTTCCTGCCATAACGGCACCAACGCGGTGGGCATGAGTTCGTACCCGGCCCACGTTCCGACGACAAAGGCATGTGAAACCTGTCATTCGCCCACCAAGTTCACCGCCTGGGGGCCTGGCACCGCGATGAACCACGTTGGCATCACATCGGGTTGCGCCACTTGCCACAACGGTACCATTGCGCTCGGCAAGTCCTCTTATGCCAAGCACGTCACGACCACACTTGCTTGCGAGACCTGCCATTCGGCATCGAACTTCACGGCCTGGGGTCCGGGCACGCCGATGAACCACGTTGGTATCACGGCTGGTTGCGCGACTTGCCACAACGGCATTATCGCGACGGGCAAAACCCAGACACATCCGGTGACGACGCTGCCGTGCGAGAACTGCCACCACAGCACCATCACATTCAAAGGCGTCACCGTCTTTGACCACACCGGAATTACTACGGGTTGCGCGACGTGCCACAATGGCACGACTGCCAAGGGCAAGTCGGGTTCACACATCACAACGTCTGCGCCGTGCGAGCAGTGTCACACCAGCACGACCACGTTCCTGGGTGCCAAGTTCAATCACACCGGTATTTCGTCGGGGTGCGCGACCTGTCACAATGGCACAACCGCCAAGGGTAAGGCGTCTTATCCAACGCACGTGACGACGGCTCAGCCGTGCGAAACGTGTCACTCGAAGACGAACTTCACCGCGTTCGGCCCCGGCACGCCGATGAACCACACCGGCATCGTCGCAGGCTGCGCGTCATGTCACAACGGAACCAACGCACTCGGCAAGTCGTCGTTTGCGACCCACATCACAACCGCTGCCGCCTGTGAAACCTGTCACTCGGCGACAAACTTCACGGCTTGGGGTCCGGGTACGCCGATGAACCATGCGGGCATCACCGCAGGCTGCGCGTCCTGCCACAACGGCATCAATGCGCTTGGCAAGGCGTCGTATGCCAAACACATCCCGACCACGACGGCGTGCGAAGCCTGCCACTCGCCCACCAAGTTTACCGCCTGGGGTCCGGGCACACCGATGAATCACGCCGGCATTTCGTCGGGTTGTGCCAC
This sequence comes from Hyphomicrobiaceae bacterium, assembly GCA_040080145.1. Taxonomy (GTDB): domain Bacteria; phylum Pseudomonadota; class Alphaproteobacteria; order Rhizobiales; family Hyphomicrobiaceae; genus JANXVY01. Next base: position 29,157 of record JBEBJA010000004.1, on the reverse strand, counting down.
CTGCCACAACGGCACCAACGCGCTTGGCAAGTCGTCCTACGTCAACCACGTCGTCACAACGGCTGCTTGCGAATCGTGCCACTCGCCCACCAAGTTCACGGCCTGGGGGCCTGGCACGCCGATGAACCACACCGGCATTACGTCGGGTTGCGCGTCCTGCCACAACGGCACGATCGCGCTCGGCAAAGCGTCTTACGCCAAGCATCCGCCAACTACGCAAGCCTGCGAGTACTGCCACTCACCGACCAAGTTCACGGCTTGGGGTCCTGGCACCAAGATGAACCACACCGGTATCACAACAGGTTGCGCGACGTGCCACAACGGCACCATAGGCACTGGCAAAGCGGCCTATGCCAAACACATCCCGACGACGCAGGGTTGCGAAACCTGCCATAAGAGCACTGTCGCCTGGGGCCCCGGCACACCGATGAACCACACGGGAATCGCGTCGGGTTGCGCATCCTGTCACAACGGCACACTCGCGCTGGGTAAGGCGTCTTACGCCAAGCACATTCCAACGGCGCTTGCATGCGAGACTTGCCATTCGGCGACGAACTTCACCGCCTGGGGACCGGGCACGCCGATGAATCACACCGGCATCACGAATGCCTGCTCGAGTTGCCACAATGGCACCTTTGCGCAAGGTACGTCGGTCTATGCCAAGCACGTCCCGATCACGAAGAGCTGCGAAGTCTGCCACTCGCCAACCAAGTTCACCGCCTGGGGGCCCGGCACCCAAATGAACCACACCGGCGCAGGCGGCATCAGCCTGACCGCCGGTCCCTGCCAGACTTGCCACAACGGCACCCTCGCACCGGGTAAGAACAAGGGGCACGACGTCACGACGCAGGATTGCTACAGGTGCCATAAGACGTACAACAACTGGAATGCTCTTCCACCCCCGGCCGCGATTGCCGACCCTTCTGTACCGGCGGCCAAGGGCATAGCTGTCGGCCCAACAGCGATTGGCACGCCGCTGCCTGACGCGAAGGTCGACCACAGCCTCGTCGCGGGCACCTGCTTCAGCTGCCACAACGGGTCGAAAGCCAAGGGCAAGAGCATCCGGCATCTGCCCACGTCTCCGGCCTGTGACAGCTGCCACCTGACGCGCAACTGGACCACCGTCCGCTTCGACCATGCGGCGGCGCGCGGAACCTGTGCCACGTGCCACAACGCTGCCACCGCTACCGGCAAGCCGAAGTCGCACATCGCGACGCTCGCCGCCTGCGAAACCTGCCACATCGCCAAGACCTGGCGTGCAACGACCCATCGCATCGATCACACGCTGCTGAAGGGTACCTGCGTGTCCTGTCATACGGGCGCTGGCACTGCCACCAAAGCCTCGCCCAAGCATTTCGTCACGACGAAGCCGTGTGAAACGTGCCACCGGACGAACAGCTGGACGCCTGTGAACTTCCGCCACACCTCGGCAGCCTTCCCGGCTGGGCACGCCGCAAAGCTCGGCTGCGTCAGCTGCCACACGACCAATATGGAAGCCATGCCGTGGAAGAACCCGGCCTTTGCCCGATCATGCGCTGCGTGTCACGCCAACAGCTTCAAGCCGCAACAGCACATCAAATCGCAGGCCCCCATACCGTTGAATTACACAGTGAATGAGCTGCGTGATTGCGCGGGTGCCTGTCACATTTACACCGACCCGACGCAGCGCACGGTCAAGACACCCCGTTCTGGCCACCACCGCGTCGGTGCCCCGGCGCTGTAGTGCACGCATCAGTACCTCCGCAGCCCATCGGGCCCGGATTGTTATATGAGTGAGGGTGCGGATCAGGTCCGGGTTGCCCCGGCGGTCTCGATGCTTTTGACTTACGGAGATGTGGACCGATGCCGCCTTCAAGACAGCAAGCCCTGATCCGTGTTCCGCGAAGCGATCCTGAGAGCCGTTTGGACCATCTTAATCCAACCGTTGAGGCGTGAGCCTCAGCCTTCAGAATCCCAGCCAGCTGATGGGTCCTGGAACTCCGCGCGAAACCCTCATTCCCCAGTAAAACCAGCTCTAGAACCGGACCCTCGTGGAACAAGGAGAAGTCAAGTTCTCATATGATCAGTCTGCGGGGATATCTTTCCAGCCTTGCGCGCAAATTAATACATTGTTAACCCTGAATCTCTAGCGTCGAGGTGTGCTTCCAAAGTGTTATCGGCTCGTTTGAGCCGGTCATCAGGGTGCAGCATTTAAGCCCACTGCCGTCTCCTTGTTGCGTTCGGAATATCAGTGCCAATCCGGCTCATGCCCCGTAACGCGAATAGGGAATTGCAATATGACTGCAGAGAAATGCTTGTGGCAGGGTTTTGCCGCTCAAGCCTTTGCAGGCCTCGTTCTCAGTGGCCTCGCTGTCGCGCCGTTGCGTGCCGAACCCGTTGCCGCTCAGCTGCTATCCAGCGTCAGTGTTTTTGAAAGAAACAACTGCGCCGTCGTTCGGATTTCCTTCAATTCCAAAATTCAATATCTCAATCATTTTCCGCAGACCGCGACCGATGAATTGCGCATCCAGATTAACCCAATTGAGCGTGCGTCGGGCGACCGGAAGCCCGCAGGTGTCCGTGAAGGCCTGCGTGCGCCCACCAGTGAGCGTGCCGGTATCCACGCTATTGATCTTGAGACCAATGGTGCGACGGCAGCTCTCAGCGTCTACTTCAAGCGCAATACGGTCGTGAAAGTTGCCCAGGGCGTTGACTTTAAAAGCATCATCATCGCGGTCGCGGGTCCTGCTCCAAACGAGTCCTGTCAGCCGGTTCTCGATAGCGGTGCCAGTGAACCTGCGTCTCAGCCATTCGATGCAATCCGAGGCACCAACAAGACTGCTGATAAGGTCAAGGCCAGTGTGCCTGCCAGCACGCTGTCCAGCGATCAACTCGGCCAGCTTTTGGTCGAGGCGCGCGCTGAGCTCGATAAAAAGAATGCCGACCGGGCGGTTCAGCTCGCAACCCGCGTGATCGACTCGGGCAATTCGAAATTCCGCCAGGAGGCCCAGGAGCTTTTGGGTAACGCGCGCGAGAGCCGCGGTCAGACCGCCCACGCGCGCGCCGAATATCAGGACTACCTGCGCGACTATCCAGCCGGTCCTGGTGCTGTGCGTGTCCGCGCACGCTTGACAGCTCTGGAAAGCCTTGCCACCCCGGCAACCGGTGGTGCCGCGGGCGGCACCGCCGAAGTTGCCGGCACGTCTAAAGTTGCGCTGGGTGATAAAAACCAAGGCGCTGGGAAGCCTGGTTCCGGGAAACTTGCCGGCACAGGCGAAAATGGTACCTATCTGCCTCGTTCCGCTCAAGCCCCAGCCGAATGGGCTTTCACCCAATATGGATCGCTGTCTGCATTCTACAATCTCAATCAGGGCGGACGCGGCTTTATTGAAACCCCGCGCACCAATATTGGCTGGGATAAAGAGAACCCTTACAAGACCTATCAGAATTCTGTGCTGGGCAATTTTGATTACGATGCCAGGTTCGAGAATGCGGCCTATAGCGGGCGTATGCGAATTTCAGCCTCTAACCAGCATGACTTTATATACGGTACCACCGAAGAAACCCGCGTTTCCGCGCTCTTTTTTGACGCCAAGATCAAGGACAGCGGCAGTTCGGCCCGCATTGGGCGGCAGACCAACACGTCTGGTGGCGTCCTTGGCCGGTTCGATGGCGCGACCGCTGGATATAAATTCGGTAATGGTATTGCCATCAATGGCGTCGCGGGCGCGCCTGTGGAGCGCAGCAGCGACGTTCCCTTTGCCAACGACGACTACTTTTACGGTGTCAGCACGGACCTGACCTGGGCCAACAAAACATTCGAAACAAGCGGTTATATCATTGAACAACGTAAAGATGGCCGTGTTGACCGCCAAAGCGTAGGCCTTGACGGACGTTACGTCAAAGATGGCGGAGCGCTGTTTGCGACGGCCGAATATGACATTCATTTCATGGAGTTGAACAGCGCCGTCTTGTCTGCAAGCCAGTACTTCGCTGACCAGTCGACGGCATCGGTCAACCTTGATTATCGCCGTGCGCCGATCTTGCTTGTTTCCAACGCACTTCAAGGCCAGGGCGTTTTCAAACTCTCTGATTTGCTCCAGCGCTATAGCGCGGCGGAGGTCGACCGCATCGCGCTGGATCGCACAGCGGAAAGTGTCACCGGCACGGTAGCGCTGTCGCGGCCTTTAAATAACTGGCTGCAATGGAACGGCGACGTTACCGTGAACCGCCTCGGCGGCATGCCCGCGTCAGGTGGTATGGAAGCGGTCGAATCAACCGGCGTTGACTATTTTATTTCAAGCCAACTGACCGCTTCAAGTCTGTGGCGTGAAGGTGATATGGCCACCGGCGGCCTGCGATTCGCCGATGGCTACAATACGAGCCGGTATCTCATGGAATTTGGCCTGAGTTATCCGATCAATCAGGATTGGCGCGTTAATCCCATGTTGCGCCTGGGTTATATGCAATACAAGACCGACACGCGCGACGAGTATCAATTCCTGCCGTCGGTGCGCACATCATATTCTATATTCCGCGATACGATGCTGGAGTTGGAACTGGGTGGTAAGTTCATTCAGTCCAACTCTGATGTTGCAAAGGAATATCAAACTGAACTTCTGTTCCTGGCCGGCATCCGGCATGATTTTTCGTCCCAGAAATAGATGCCGGTGACGGCATAGGCGTTTGCTTCCAAGCTCTCTCATGCCGCTTCCGGTGGGGGCTGCCGGTACCGGCTTTACTCTCTGAAGGCGCGTTTCATTTGGTCGGTGAACGGCTTGGTGAGATAGGACAAGACAGTGCGGTCGCCGGTCGACATGAAAACCTCGACAGGCATGCCCGCGACAAGCTTGAGGCCGCTGATGTCGCGGCTGGCCTTCTCGTCCATTTCGATTGTCACCAAATAATAGGTCTGGCCGGATTTGGGGTCGAGGGTCACATCGGCTGCCACCTGGATGACACGGCCATCGACTTCGGGGGTTTTCTTCTGCGCAAAGGCCGAAAGCCGTAAGCGCGCTGGCCGTCCGATGACAACCTGATCGACGCTGGCGGGTGGAATGCGCGCCTGGATCTGCAGGCCCTCCTCCTCGGGCACGATCAGCATCAAAACTTCGGCTGGCGTGACGACACCGCCCACGGTGTGGATATTCAACTCGTGGACCTTGCCGGCGCGGGGCGACCGGATGTCGATGCGCGCAAGCTTGTCGCTGGCTGCCACCTGCCGTTCGCGCAATTCGGCTACTTTGGCCTCGATGACCCGCAATTCTTTTTGAGCGTTGGCGCGGATGTTCTCGTCAATGGACATGATCTGCACATTGATTTCATTGATTTGGCCTTTGGCGCGCGCGATCTGGGCGACAAGTCCGCCATGGTCACCGCCGAGCCGCATTGCTTCGCGCTCCAGCCCGTTGAGGCGCGTCGCAGTTGTCAACTGCTTGGCAAACATTTCGCGGACGTCTTTCAATTCCTTTTGGATGATTTTGACTTCGCTGCTTTTGGCATCGCGCTGCGACTGAAGGCCGACGATTTCCTCGTTAACTTGGGTGATTTTCAGTTTGAGTTGCTTCTGGTGGCCTTCTTTGGCGGCTGTGTTTTCTTCAAACAGGCGCGTTTCGCCTTTTGCTGCCGCTTCTGCGTCTGAATACTTTTGGAAGAATTCTGGATTCCAGGCGATTTCGGACAAGTTATCGCGCTCGGCGATCAAGCGCGCGCTGCGGGCAAGGAGTTCGACAAGCTGGGATTTGATCACGCCCATTTCTGAGCCGATCTGGGTTGCGTCCAGCTTGGCGAGGATTTGGCCATCGGCTACGCGGTCGCCGTTCTTTACGTTGATTTCCGATACGATGCCGCCGTAGCTGTGCTGAACCTTCTTGACGTTGCGCTCGACTACGAAGGTGCCCGGCGCGACGACTGCGCCCGACAATTCAGCAAAATAGGCCCAGCCGCCGAAACCGAAAATAAGCATCGCCATGACGCCGGAGGCAAACGCTGTATGCCTTGCCACGGAAAATGCGCCGAGATCTGTGGACCCTTTTGCGTCCATTTTGGCGCTCATATGATGTCACTCTTGGGGGTTAGTGGTGGTTGAAATCATTGGGGGTCAACGTGACGTGGCCTTGGAACTCTAGTTCGAACTCGGCATCGGCGTTGTAGTCGATATTGCCCACCAGGGAGGTGGAGTTCGTGTCTTCGTTGTAAATGAGCTTCAGTTCGCCCGGCTTGGTGAACTTGCTGGCGTTTTGAATGAAGATGAATTCCTGCATGACTTCATCCTGGTAGACGTCTTCCAGCGCATGTGCGAATTGCTTGCTGATATCGGAGATATCGATTTTATCGCCGACGGCGAAGTCGAGAATTTTGTCGTGGCCGTTATCACCATGGCCGATCGAGGCCGTTGAGTGAAATACAAACGTGTCGTCGCCGGCACCACCTGTGAAGATGTTTTCGTGATCGCTGGCGACGATGGTGTCGTTTCCGCTGCCAGCTATGACGTTTTCCATTTCGTGGAGGGCGTCGTGGCCAAGCTCCATACTGTAAGCAGTTCCTTCGTTGAGATTGATTATAGCATCAGCGTTGCTATCAGAGGCATCGTATGTGTCGGAGCCGGAGCCGCCGTGGTAGTCGTCATCGGTTCTATCGGTTGTTGCGATGACGATGTCATCGCCGGTGCCACCGGCTACAAAGTCGGTACCAGCGCCGCCATCGAGCGTGTCGTTGCCAGCACGGCCTTCAATATGATCGTCGCCTGCACCACCTTCGAGTTCGTTGTCGTTGGCGTCGCCTTTGATTGTATCGTTGCCTGCGCCGGCCTTCACGTTTTCGATGTTGACGAGTGTGTCGGTGCCGGTCTGGCCCCCGGTCGCGATGCCAGCTTCCAAGTCGACGGTGCAATCGGCAGTCTGGACTGAGGTCTGCGTTACAGGTGTGGTCTGTGCAACGGGCGTGGTCGGCGTTTCGGGTGAGGTCTGTGCAACGGGTGTGGTCTGTGCAACGGGTGATGTTTGCGTTTCGGGTGAGGTCTGCGCTTGGGGTGAAGTCTGCGTTTCGGGTGTGGTCAGCGCAACAGGTGAAACCTGCGTTACAGGTGAGGTCTGCGCTTCGGGTGATGTCTGCGTTTCGGGTGTGGTCAGCGTTACGGGTGAGGTCTGCGCTTCGGGTGAAGTCTGCGTTTCGGGTGTGGTCAGCGCAACAGGTGACGCCTGAGTTACAGGTGAGGTCTGCGCAACGGGTGAAGTCTGCGTTTCGGGTGTGGTCAGCGTTTCGGGTGTGGTCAGCGTTACGGGTGAGGTCTGCGCTTCGGGTGAAGTCTGCGTTTCGGGTGTGGTCAGCGCAACAGGTGAAACCTGCGTTACAGGTGAGGTCTGCGCTTGGGGTGAAGTCTGCGTTTCGGGTGTGGTCAGCGCAACAGGTGATGTCTGCGTTTCGGGTGTGGTCAGCGCAACAGGTGAAGCCTGCGTTACAGGTGAGGTCTGCGCAACGGGTGAAGCCTGCGGTACGGGTGAGGGCTGCGTTATGGGCGACGGTTGCGCTGCGCCTTCAACCGCTGCGGCTGGAGCGATGGCCGTGAGATCCAGGGTGTCGATGCCATCTCCGCCATCATAGTGGTCGTCGCCGTCATCTTTCGTTGCGATAATGGCGTCGTCGCCAGCCCCGGCGTCGACCGTATCGTCACCGGCACCGGCGTTGATAATGTCGTTGCCGTCGCCTGCGAGGATCACGTCATTGCCGGTCGTTCCAAAGACGACGTCGTTGCCAGATGTGCCGATGATTGCGTCAGGCTGCACTGGCGGCGTCGGCATTGACTGCGCAACGATTGGCTTGGCGAAGTCGTCGCGAATTTCGGTGACCGGCTGGCCTGATCCCACGAGTGCGGTTGCGGCTTGGGCCACGGGCGTGCCAGTTGGTTCAGCTTGTGGTTCAGCTTGGACCAGGGTCAGGGCGGCGCCGGCTGGAGCCGTGGTGTTGCCGTCGCTGACGGCGTAGCTGAAGGTTACGTCGCCAGTTGCATCCCGGTCCGGCGTATATGACCAAGTCCCGTCGCCATTGGTGGTTATGTTGCCCGACGAGGGCGTGACGTCGGACACTTGGAGCCGGTCGCCGTCCGCGTCTGTCGCATTGGCGACGAGATCGGCAAGGCCAATGGCAATGACCTGATTGATGAAGCGGTTGCCAAGGGATACCTGCCCGGACACAACGGGTGCTGAATTGTTTAGTTTGTCAGGTGCGGGAACACCGTCTGGATCGACGGCGTCACTGGGTGCTATGTCGCCCGGCTCGAACTGGCCATCGTCCGAGCTGGCCGCGATGCGGGCGGCGTGACCGCTTGAGCCTTCCCCGATGCTGGCTGGTATGCGAATTGCGTCGTTGGCAGGCAGGTTTACGCCATGCCCTGGCGCTGCGCCATAGAGCGCTTTGTTATCGTTGCCTGCGAGGTGGCTCGACGCAACGGTTGCACGGCGGATGGGATCCTCGCCATCTGCGAGCGGCGCGATGTTGATCGAAACGAAACGGGGGGCGATCTTGTTTTGATAGCTATTTTGTGTGCCGCCACCGCCGGACGAGTGGTCGGGTTGGCCGTCGTTGGCGTTCTCCATCCCGAAGATGCCTGACGGCTCTGGAGCACCCGTTCTGGATTCGGACGGTGGCGCCTGGTAGGCGGGCATGGCATGGGCTGGGTAGGTGGGAAACAGGACGTTCTTGACGAGCATTGCGGCATTGGCGAGCACCAAGCCGATGGCAGCGCCTACAACCGACTTGGCCGTGGGCGCTGACTCTAACTCATAGCGACGGCGCGGCGTGCCGTCGTCGTTGAAACGCAACTGACTGTTCAAACTCATCAGACGCTCCTACCGCGCATCGGCCCTAGGCGGCCGTGCGCCCACGTTTTGGTTCTGAAATCGGCGTAGGCTTCAATTGCTGTGCAAAAATTTCTTCTTTGGGGCCAAATGCGGCCAGACGTCCGTTCTGAATAACCCCAATAAGATCAACGGCGGACAGCGCACTGGGGCGGTGAGCGACGACAATCACAACGCCACCGCGCGCACGAACCGACTGGATAGCTTGGGTCAATGCTGCTTCGCCGTCGGCGTCGAGGTTGGAATTGGGTTCGTCAAGCACGACGAGGAACGGATTGTCGTATAGCGCGCGTGCAAGCGCTATGCGCTGGCGCTGACCGGCCGAGATCGCGGTACCGTTGGGGCCCAGTTCCGTTTCATACCCTTTTGGCATCCTCACGATCATGTCATGGACCCCAGCGGCCTTCGCTGCAGCAAGGATTTTTGCGCTATCGGGTTCCGGGTCGAGGCGGGAGATGTTTTGGCTGATGGTCGTATCAATGAGTGACACTTCCTGCGGCAGATAGCCGATCTGCATGCCGATGGCGTCGGGCGACCATTGTGCGAAGTCGGCTTCGTCGAGGCGGACGTTGCCGCGAAGCAGCGGCCAGACGCCCGTAATGCCGCGAACCAGTGATGACTTTCCGCCGCCGCTCGGACCGATGATGCCGACCGCTTGTCCTGCTTTCAACTCGAAGCTCACGTCACTTAAAACGACGACGCCGTTGTTGGGGGCCGCGACCGTGATCTTTTCGAGTTTCAGATTTTGGGTCGGGGCTGGCAACGTGACTTGGGCCGGGGCCTGATCGAGTGCCGTCAAGGTTTCGCTCAGACGCGCATAGCTGCGGCGGGCTGCGACAACACCCTTCCACTGGCTGATGGCCAGATCGACGGGTGCCAATGCACGCGCTGCGGCAACGGACGCGGCGATGATGGAACCGGCGGTGAATTCGCCCATGATGGTGAGATATGCGCCCAGTCCCAGCACGGCAGACTGCAGGATCATGCGGAGAACCTTGGACACGCCGCCGATGGTGCCGGTCACGCCGCTCATCTTCGATTGCAGGACCAGATGCTCGCGGTTGACGGCATCGAAGCGGGCAACGGCCCGGCCCTGGAAGCCCATGGCGCGGATGACATCGCCATTGCGGGCGTGCTGTTCGGCCATGGCGGCCCGTGTGACGCCGACTTGTTGGGTCGCGCCTGCGTGCCTCTGGGTCAGGATCTCGGTCGTAATCGTGAGGACGGTCAGGAACAGCGCTCCGCCGAAGGTCAGAATGCCGAGCCAAGGATGCAGGCAATAGACGAAGATCAGATAGAGCGGCATCCAGGGCAAATCGAACAGCGCCATCGGGCCTTGTCCCGACAGAAAGCCGCGCAACGTATCGACGTCGCGGCTGCGTTCGTTGGCTTCCGAGGTTGAGAACCCAAAGCGGGGCATGTCGATGGCGACGCGATGGGCGAGCGGGGCGAGTTGATGATCGAGCCGCGAGCCGATGCGGACCAGGATCTGGGACCGGCTCACGTCGAGCATGCCTTGAATCATGTAGAGCCCGATCGCGAGCGCCGACAGCGCGAGTAGAGTGGGTACACTTTGGCTGGTCAATGCGCGGTCGTAGATCTGCAGCATGTAGAATGAGCCTGTCAGCGCCAAGACGTTGACGACGCCCGACACAAAAAACAGGAACCAGAACACGCCCCGCAAGCCGCCCAGCTCGGTCAGTGGCGTTCTCTTTTTCGCAAACAGTCTGTTTGCCTTTTTGCTCATGACCCCAGTTTCCCCAAACGCATGCCGCAACTCATTTGTTCAATCAGGGGGCAATGATGCCCCCTGTGCGGGCGGTCCCGTCAACCGCCCAAGCGTCGTGTTTTGCCTCAACCGAAATCCGAGCCGTATGCGGTCTTCAGCACGTGGACAATCGGCTGATCGTTGTCGTTGGTATGATCGGCCGCTGCCTGCGTTTCGCTGCTTTGCCCGTCCACCTTGAGGTTGCCAGCTGCATTGAACAGCGGCACGATTTGCGACGCTGATCCCTCGCCGCCGAGTTGGAGTGCTGCAAACACCGGCCTTAGATCAATCGCGTCGCCGGGTTGGAAGTTCGCTGCCTCGCTCGGTCTGCCACTGGTGTCGAACACGAAGCTGTCGGTTGCCTTATCAATGCGAGCCGTCTGGACCGGCATGATACAGAAGGATGCGCCGTTGTCGCCATCGGCGGATTCAAGCTGCCAAGATATGACCGGCTCGACGGACGTCACGCTGCCGCTGGCTGCGTTCGATACCTGGTCGATGAGGTCTTGTGGGCGGAGATCGCCGACGATGGTATCGGCACCGCCATTGGTGTTGAGCACGATGCGGTGGGCCGAGGTCAGACCGGTGATGTCCACGGTATCACATCCATCGCTTCCGTTGACTGTGATGGTGTTGAAGTTCAAGCCGGTCGGCACGAAGTCGCCGACGACCGAGATCGTATCTCCGCTGGCAAGTATCGGGGCACCAGGTTGGATGCCTCCGGCCGGCGAGGTATTCGCGGTCGTGTTAATCGTGATCTCTTCGATGCTCGTGAGTTGGGCGATGATCGATGCCGCGCCACTTCCCACGGCCCGCGTGACGATGATGTCGGCAGGGCCGTTATAACCCGTAAAGTGTGTCGCGCTGCTTTCGTTGCCGGGCAGGGCGCCGTTCCAATCATCCTTGTTGGAATAGATCGTGTAGGTTTCGGGTTGGCTGTTGCCATTGATGACGAACCTGTCGCCTACGTCGGTATTTGCTCCTCCGTTGATCGTGTCGCGACCGTCGGTTCCGCCAATCTCGTTGGCGTTCCAGATGAACGTGTCGTCATGGCCCGAGCCGGTGATGATGTCGTTGCCCAGGCCACCCGATATGGTTGCCGCCTGACCAAGGCCCAACGCGGTGATGGTGTTGAGCAGTGCGTTGCCCGTGCCGCCTGTCGAAGCGCCTTCCAGGGTCATGTTCTCGACGTTGTTGGCGAGTTGCGCGATGCCGCTGTAGGTGACGAACTGCTTGTCCGATCCGCCGCCAGCGGTTTCGATGATACTATCGCTGGCACTGCTGGAATGGTAGTGGTCGGTGCCGTCGCCACCCGTCATCGTGTTGTTGCTGCCCAGAGCGAAGAACACGTCGGCTCCGTTTCCTGAACCGCCGATCATGCTGTTGCTGCCAGCGCCTGAACCAAAGATGGTGTCGTTTCCGGCACCGCCGTTGAGCGTTAGACCCTGGGTCGCGCTACGTCCGTCAATGATGTTATCCAGCGAATTGCCGGTGCCGCTTGTGGCCGTACTGCCTTCAACTACCAGCCTTTCGACGTTTGCGGCCAATGTGTAGTTGGCAGACGCGCGTACCTGATCGGTTCCACTTCCGGCACCTGATGCCTCAGTGACGACGTCGTTGGACTGGTCGACGAAGTAGACGTCGTCGCCGTTCAAGCCAATCATGGTGTCACGCCCCTGTTGGCCATTGATGACGTTGGCCGAGGCATTGCCCACGATCACGTTATTGAGGCTGTTGCCGCCACCAAAATACGCGGTTCCGCCGAGCGTGAGGTTTTCGACGTTATTGGCGAGGTTCAGCACAGTGTAGGTCGCCGTCAAACGATCAGCATTTCCACCGGTCGCGGCATTGGCATTCGCCTCAAGAATGACGTCGGTGGCACTCTCTGAATAGTAGTACGTGTTCCCGTCACCACCGATGAGCGTGTTACCGATGCCATAGGCGCGAAGTTCATCGACGCCGCCTGGATTGGTACCGCCTGCGATGAGCGTGCTGTGGCCGAGGTTCGAGCCGAGAATGATATCATTACCGGCACCGCCATCAAGCGTAAGAGCGGCGACCGTCGAGAGTATCCCGTTGAGGGTATTGCCGAGCGCGTTGCCGTTGAGATGCGTCGCGGTGGCTGTTGCTTCAACTTGCAGATTTTCCACGTTCTCTGTCAGCGTGTAGTTAATCATCGTCCGCACGGTGTCGAATTGGTTAGAATTCGTGCTGGTATTGGTTTCGATTACGAGGTCGCCGACGTTGTCGACAAAGTAGGTGTCCTTGCCGTCGCCGCCAATCATCGTATCGGCACCGAGGCCACCGATCAAAGTGTCAATGCCGTTGAGGCCGATAAGCAGGTTGGGATCGGCTGTGCCGGAAAGTGAGTCGGCGTTATTGGTGCCGACCTTTGCCGACATCTGCGAGGAAATGGATTCGCTAAACCCGAGAGTATCGGTATAGCTCACCACAACGCGGTAGAACCGGCCGTCTGTTACTGCGTAGGTCTGGGCGGTTGCACCGCCCACGTCGGCCCAAGGTGTCGATCCGGTGGCCGAACTCTGCCATTGATAGTGGAAGTCGGCGGGTGCTGGCAGGCCGTTTTGGTCTGCGATCGCCGAAATGTCGGCGGATAGGATGTTGTCAGCACCTGTGATCGTTGGCAATCCGGTGGGAGCTTTGTTCGCCAGCGCCAAATTCATGTCGGCAAACTGCAGGCTTTCGACACCAATGACGATGTCGGTGCCTTCATTGACCAGCGGATCGTTGTTGGCGTCCAACAGTGGCGCGCCTTCGGCGTCAACGAGATCGGCCGCGGTACGATTGTCGGTGACCTTGTAGGCGATCAGTGCCGGGCCACCGCTCGGGGGGGCGAAGGGGACGGCCACAATCGTGTAGTCACTGCGATTGCCGGTGAACACTGCCGTATCGTTGGTGCCGTCGGTGCCATTGTCGCCGAGCACGACGTCTTTGAACATGCGCGAGCGCAGCATCTCGGTGAAGTGTTTGTCGAAGTTTTCACCTGTCGCATTGACGGCATCGATCAAGCCGTTCGCCTGAAGAGGTCCGATAGCCCGGTTGGATGCGCCGGTATAACCGTTTTCTGTGTCGTTGCCGTAGCCGAGGGTGGTGCCGCCGGTCGCCATGGCGTCCGCCAGCCACTCGGCGCTGCCAAGTGCGGCGTTCGGTGTCGCATCGGCATCCGCGTAGGTGCCGATGATGCTGTCGAGGCGCATCGAGCCGCCGATGATGATGTCATTGCCGCCGTTGCCCCGGAGCGCGTCGTCGCCCGAGCCGCCGATCAGCCAGTTGCTGCCTTCCCAGGTCACGCCAGTCCCGTCCGATGCGCTGTCGCCGGTGAGTTCATCGTTGCCTGACGTGCCGACGACGCCTTCCATCTGGAACCAGGCAGGGAATGGCGTAAAGCCGTCACCGGCCACGAGCGGGTTGGCCTGGGTGACGAGTTCAGCGACGACGCCGGGACCGCCCGCCGCGTAGTCACTGAGGTCCATCAGGTCGAAACCGGTATTCTGGCCGAAGCCGTCGTCGCCGATGACTTCATCGGGTCCGCCGTTGATTGCCTGCGACGGCGAGCCGGGACGGAGAATGTCGTCGCCGTCACCGCCCTGGATCAGGTCCTGGTCGATGCCGCCGACCATGTAGTCGTCGCCCTCTTCGCCGTAGAGCAGGTCGCCGGACGCGCCGGTGTCGATGTAGTCGTTGCCGTCGCCGCCGTGGGTGAAGGCGTCGGTGTTGCCCATTTCCGGGTTGGTCAGGCCGTCGCCGTAGATGATGTCGTCGCCTGAGCCGCCCGAGAGTTTGTCGATGCCTTCGCCGCCGATCACCAAGTCGTTGCCGGACCCGCCGACCAGCTGGTCGAAGCCGCCGACTTCCGAGCCCGAGCCACGGCCATAGATGATGTCTTTGCCAGCCCCGCCGTCTGCGAGGTCGGGGCCTTCGCCGGTGTCGATGACGTCGTTGCCGTCGCCGCCGTAGAGGCGGTCGATGCCGCCGTCGCCAAACAGATAGTCGTCGCCGTCCTCACCGTAGACGGTGTCGTCGCCGCCACGGGCATGGATGTAGTCGGCGTTTTTGGTCGCGACGATGACCTCGTGGCTGTCGGCACCATCGGTTGGCGTGCCTTCAAGCGGGTGAACCTGATCGGGATGCAGGTCGGGGCGGACGTCGTTGATGAACTGCAGGGGCGCATCGGCGCGCACGTAGTCGGACGCGATGACCGACCTGACGGTGCCGTTCGTTTCGGTGCTCGCGCCGCCGTCGGAGAAGATGCCGAGGTTGGGATTGGCGGCGAGCGTTGCGGCGTAGAGGTGGTTACTGGGATCGCCAGTCGCGGCATGATATGCCGGATTGGGGATTGGCTGATTGGAAAGATCAAGGAGTTGATCACCGTTCTCATCAAGCAAATACGGCTGCGATTCAGCAGTCGTGTATTCTGTACCATCGGCTTCCCGGGCGAAGTCGTAGTACTTGTCGGCGTAGGCGAAGATCGAGCCGTTCAAGTGGGTCAGGCCGGTGTTGCGCTCGACGATGTCCTTGAACTGACCGTTGTTGACCTCTTCGTGGATTTGTGTGCCGAACAGGCGATAGAGGTAGTAGAAGCGGTCGCCGTCCATCAGGCTTTGGATTTGCGCGACGAACACCGCGTCAAAGGTTTCGCCCAACAGGCCGCCGGGAACGTGCGCCTCGGCGAGGCCGCCGATCCAGGCGTCGATCATGTCGAAGTTGCCGCTCACGGCGTCGAGCACGGCATTGCCGCTCACCTGGTTGGCGAGGAAAGCCCGTGCTTGGGCAGACGTGATCTCGATCGGGGTCGTGACCGTGACCGGGCCCTCGTCCGTGATTGTAACCGTGACCGTTACGAAGGGATTGACGGCTGGTGTGAGGCCGGCGGCGCGATCGAGGATGTATTGCGCCTTGTCCTGCGAGACCGAGATGGGCTCCATGTGCAATGGATCGGCGGACGTATCGGAGAACGAGTAGGCGGCGATGAAGTTCGCCAGGCTCTCGGGGTGGACCATGTTGGCGCCGAAGTCAGACCAACTGGTGTACTCGGCGAGGCTGAGGCCAGCGCGGAACGCATTGAGTGTCGGGATGCCGAGGTCGCGGCCACGGGCGAGGTTGATCGCTGGCAGATCGAGCGGCTGGCCAAGCAGGCCCTGGTTGAGAGCGGGCGTTATGAACTCGTCGACCTCGTTCATCTGCTGGCGCGACAGGCCCAGCGTGATGGCGGCGACGCCTTCGTCGGCAAAGGTCTGCGGATTGAGGAACGCTTTTTCGAGTGCGTACTTGGTGACGTTGCCCAGCATCCAGCCGGACGGATCAATGGTGTCGATCGTCTCGCGGATGGTCGAGTGGCCGAAGCGGAATGCGACCTGGGAGTATTCGAGCGAGACCGTCGGGTCGACGCCGGTCGAGTAGCCGACGAACTCCTGGATGCGGGGCGTTATCGTACGTGCGTACTGGTCGACGGCGGCGTGCTGGTACTCCATCTCGACGATGAGTTTCGTCGCGTTGAACATCTTGTCGTCGTTCCAGGCGATATTGTCGGCGTTGGCTACGAACAGCCCGGTGGCCAATCCGTCGCCGTCCAGCACTTCCGTCTTTCCGGCAGCGTTAAACATATAGTTGCCGAAGTCGTCCTGAAACGCCGTGACATCTTGCCAGTTGTGCAGTTGCTCGTGATCGTCCGTCGCGCCAGGATTGTTAGTGTCGTGGGCGTAGATCCACGTTTTCAAGTTCTCGACCTGGAAGTTGTGCTCTTCGTGGAAGACGTGGTGGATGGATGTCAGGCCGAAGTTTTCGTTCACGCGGCCGTCGCCGGCGATGTAGTGGTCGCCGACGGACGCCATGAGGATCTGGCCGACGGCATCGTGAACATCGGGGTCACCTGATCCGGGCACGGGTGGCGGCGACATGATCGAGAAGTTGGAGAAGTCGACCCACGGGAAGAGGGCGCTGGCACCGGAATAGTCGATGGGAGCGCCGAAGCTGTCGTTCGCGTACAGCGTCATCGACGTCGTTGGCCCGGTCGCGACTTCGAGGTCGGTCGCCAAGTGCAGGTGGATTGATCCATCGAGTGCCTGAGTGAACGTATCGCCCGTGGTGGAGCGGCTCCCGTTGAGGGCCGCGTAGCCTGGCATAGCTGCAATGGCCGCGCCAAGATTTGCGCCAAGGACGGCCACGGCACCGGTGACGAGTTGAGCGACGGTGGACGTTCCGACGGCCTGGGTGGAGGCTAAGTGTGCGGCATCGAAGCGCGTGTTCATGTCGAGGATGAGCGCGTGGCCGGAATTGCCAACCGCGAGCTCCGTACCATCGGCCGAGCGATTGCGGTAGTCGGCGACGTCTTCCCAGGTGAGCGCTACGCGGTTTGTGTCGAGCACATGATCGCGCAACTCGCTGAGGGTCGGCAGCGTATGGTGGACAGGCGTTTCAACAATCGTGGTCACGCCAGTGAGTGGGTCAATGACGGGGACTTTGCGCATCCACGCATCGGCCAGCGTCTCGCCGTCAAACATCTCCATGCCGGCGTGATAGCCAAGGCCGTCTGCGTCGGGTTCCCACTTGCGCAGCAGCTGGGTAATCTGGTCGACCGAGCCGTATGTCTGGCTCTGGTCGATGAACGGCGAGGTGTGGTTGACGTAGTCGGGGCCGTTGGCACCCATGCTGTCTACTGTGGCACGGCCGACGGTGATGAACGTCTTGGCCTGCCCATCGGGACCGAGCGCACCAAAGAGCGGATCATCGGCCGCGAAATTGATCTTGATCGACGTGCCCTGGCCGCCCTTGCCGATGAGGTCGAGGCCGTGGTCGAAGAACTGGCCGAAGATGCCGAACCAGGAATTGACCGGGGCAACGCCGGGGTTTTCCGAGCCGATGAAGAACTCGCCCGAGGTCGGGTTTTGGAAGTCGATGTGACCGAGGGTTTCAAGCAGGCCATAGCCGGAACTCACAAGCGTGGTCACGACGGGCGTGTCGTCGGCTGGTATGCCAGCGCTGAAATCGAGGTTGGCGTCAATCAGCTGCTTGTAGGCCAGCAAATCAGGGTCATAGGCGACGCCCGTATTTTGCAGCACGGTTGGATTTAACATCGCGCGATAGTGGATCGTCTCACCAGCTTCGAGCGTGCCGCCGGTCGCATCCTTCAAGCCGCCCAGGCTGGCGTTGGAGTAGGACGCGAGCAGGACGGTGTAGCCCACGCTGGCTTGGTATTCGGCGAGGTTCCAGATCAGCTGGGCACCGTTGTTGTCGAGGATTGCAACCTCGGTCGTCAGGGGCACGACGATCTTGACGCCGTCGACGAGCTTTACATAGCTGCCATCCAGGTTCTGCGTGGTGTCGGCACCGGAGGCATCAATCAGTGCCTTGTAGGCCAAGCCGACAGCCGACCCGTTCTCATAGAGCGCTTTGTCCCAGACGACGAAATGGCCGTTGACGTCGGTCAACAGGTTGACGCCGCCGGTGGTGATGGTGCGGCTGATGATGCGTGGCATGAGGTCGATGACGCTTGACTGCGTGACGACGCCGAACTCATCGACGGTTGTCCCATACTGCGCGCCGTCGGTTTTGCGGTAGTTGCTGAAATCGGCGGCGATGTCGCGGCGGAAGACTTGGTCGACCGCGCCCCAGTCTGCCTGAGTGCCGAATAGATTATTGTGGAAGCCCGTGACATCGCGAATGCCGATCGGCGAGGACACGTGGGGGAAGCCGGTGCCGTAGAGGTCCCACGCCTGTTGCTGGGACAGGCCGGTCAGATCAATGAGTTCGCCCTTGGAATTGCGCACGGGGCTGGTGCCGTCCCAGTCGACCACCGCATTGCCCAGTTCGTCAAACAGTGGCACGAAGCCGACTTGGTTGAGCAGAAAGGCGAGGTCGTTCAGGTTGATCACAAATGGTTTGAGGGCGGACATAATTTACTCTCCTACAAGACTCAATTGGTGGGGCGCGGTTTTGGATCCGCTGCTGATTGGAACAGTTTAGAACCGGTAATTTTGGGCAAGTTCATCCGCTGCGCCGGCGCGAAATGCACCGGCGGGTGGTTGGTCTTCAGTGTGCGTGACGGGCTATAGTCTGGGTCTGAACTCACCCTGTTGAGCGGCAGCCCACATGTGACGGCTGACGCTCATTAATCCGGGACGATGAACCCTTTGATTTGCGGCCCGGGTGAAGCAATCTTCACCGTTCGCGCTCGTATGCCAAAAGGCCTGACTGTAAAATCGTTTGGTACTCAAATAACGCGACATCTTCTTCTGCTCCGCGACAGGCACTGCCTGCGGTTGTAATTTGACCATAGCGCGATAGCGAATTAACCCTCCCGATGGAGGCCGTGGAACTTATTGCAGGGGCTTGACTTACATCATCGCTTCGTCGGGTCGGAAGTGCATGGAACCTTTAATAAGGTATTACAATTTATTATCGAAGACTAGCCTGTAAGTGTGCATTGTAATGTTAAAATTTGGTACCTTGCGGGTAGCGTTAATCCGGTCCAGGGAACTTCGCCAGCATGGTGAGCGTTGCGGCTTTGTGCAGGTTGCGGATCACTTAAAATCGTTATAAATCAATGTATTAAGTGGCTGTGTGTTCGATGGCAGGATCCGCTGCGGGCGCGATGTTGGCTCGCTGAAGGCACCATGGTGTGAGCACTAAAGTGTAGCCATTTCAGTTGGTCAGGGTGACGGCTTCACGCATTTCGATCCGCCCGACTGGCTGGTCCCGATGGGCATTCCGCCACTGGTCAATTGCCCGATCAGGCACAGTGATTGCGGCCTCCCAAATACCGCTTCTGCGCTTGGATGACGGGTACTTGGAGAACCAGTTGGGTGAAGTCGGCGTAATGCTGCCTGGGATTTGGTTTTTGCGGGAGACACTGGTTGCAATCAATGGGCGGACTGAGAGCGGGTGGACGGGCGCGCCGCTTGGAGATTGCGGTCGTGGGCTCTGGGATTTCCGGGCTGTCGGCCGCTTGGCTGCTCGCGCAGACGCACGCGGTCACTGTTTTTGAGGCCGATGGTCGTATCGGCGGGCATTCCAACACGGTGGATGTGTTTGCGGGCGGTGCACAGATCGCTGTCGATACGGGCTTTATCGTCTACAACGAACCGGCTTATCCCAATCTTACTGCATTGTTTGCCGAACTTGGCGTTCTAACAGACGCGACTGAAATGTCGTTTGCCGTATCGCTCGAAAGCGGCGGCTTTGAATATGCAGGCTCGGATTTGCCTGGGTTGCTCGCGCAGCCGGGCAATCTGCTTAAGGCGCGCTTTTGGGCGATGCTGCGGGACATCAGGCGGTTTTATCGCAACGCAGAGGGCGATGTTGCGCAATTGGGTGACGTGGATCTCGATACCTATCTTGATAGAGGCGGGTATAGCCGCGCCTTTCGTGACGATCATCTGTATCCGATGGCTGCCGCGATCTGGTCGACGCCTGCAATGGAAGTTGGCCGATATCCCGCGCAATCCTTTATCCGGTTTTGTGCCAATCACGGCTTGTTGCAGATCACGGGCCGCCCGGTCTGGCGGACCGTCCGCGGCGGCAGCCGTGCGTATGTGAAGCGTCTCACGGCACCATTTGCCGACAGGCTCTGCAGATCGACGCCTGCCGTGTGCGTCCGGCGCGATGAATGCGGCGTTGAGATCGTGGATGGACGCGGGGGAAAGCAGCGGTTTGATGCGGTGGTTCTGGCGTGCCATGGTGATACGGCGTTGCGCCTGCTGGAGACGCCGAGTATTGACGAGCGCCGCCTGCTGGGGGCCATCCGGTATACGCGTAACGAGGCCGTCCTGCATGGCGATACGAGCTTTATGCCGAAACGGCGCGCGGCGTGGGCGAGCTGGAATTACGTCGCTGGTCGAGGCGATGATGCCCGTCAACTCTCCGTGACCTACTGGATGAACCGGCTGCAACGGCTGGGCAGCGCTCCGCCGTTGTTTGTCACGCTCAATCCGGTGCGTGAACCTCGGCCCGGCACGGTTTTGCGCACCGACGTCTACGAACATCCAGCCTTTGATCTTGAAACCTTGCGTGCGCAAAAAAATCTGTGGTCGCTGCAGGGGCGGCAAAACACATGGTTCTGCGGCGCCTATTTCGGTGCCGGGTTCCATGAGGACGGTTTGCAGGCCGGGCTGGCGGTGGGTGAAGATCTGGGCGGGCGAAAGCGTCCTTGGCAGGTGGCAAACGATAGTGGCCGGATTTACCGCACGCCGGTCGTGCCGTCGCCGCATCTGGCCGCAGAGGTTCTGCCGTGACCTCAGCGCAAGCGTCCGCGATTTTCCCAGGCACCGTCGTACATGTCAGACGCCGGCCGGTTGTCCATAAGCTCAGTTACAAGATCTACTCCCTACTGCTTGATCTCGACGAACTTGAGAGTTTGCATCGGAAGCTGTGGTGGTTTTCGCTCGACCGCTTCAACTTGTTTTCATTCTATCGCCGTGACAGGGGGGATGGCAGCGGCCGCGATTTGCGGGGCCAGGTCGAGGCCGCGATGGCGGCGGGTGGCATCGTTCCCGACGGTGGCCCGATCCGTTTGCTCACCATGCCGCGCGTGCTCGGGTGGGGGTTCAATCCGCTCAGTATTTTCTTTTGTTACGATCGTTCCGGCAGTGTGAACGCGATCTTGTGGGAAGTGGACAATACCTTTGGCGAGCGCCATGGGTATTTGATCCCGACCGATGAAAGCGATTTCGGGACGATCCAACAGACCTGCGCCAAGCGGCTCTATGTGTCGCCGTTCATGGACATGAACTTGCGCTATGTTTTCAAGGTGCGTCCGCCCGCAGAAAGGCTGGCCATCGGTATCGACGTTTCAGACGATGCCGGGCTGCTGTTTATCGCGCGCCACGTCGCGGACCGGGTTGAGCTGACAGACACTGCTTTGCTCCGCGCGTTTGTTTCCCTGCCCCTGCTGACGCTGCGGGTCGTGGGCGGCATTCACTGGGAAGCTGTCAAGATTTGGCTCAAAGGCGTCCACTTGCGCGCCCGCCCGCCGCCGCCGGAGGTGCCGGTCTCCATTATCGCCCCGATCTGCCCTCAACGAAAGCATTTGCCCTCATGAGCAACCAAGACGAAGCGACGCTGGATCGCGTGCCGATTTATGGGGCAGCGCCCGCCCGCCCGGAGAGGTTTGGCGCTGGGATATTGAAGCGGCTGTTGAGCGGGCTGACGTATGGATCGCTTCGGGTGGTGTTGCCGACTGGCCAGGAATTTATCGCTGGCGGGCAAGAGCCGGGTCCTGATGCCTTGGTTCATCTGCGGCGCTGGCGGGCCGTGCGCCGTCTGGTGTTGGGCGGTGATCTGGGCTTTGCGGAAAGCTGGATCGACGGAGACTGGACGTCCCCAGACCTGACCGCAGTCATCCAATTGGGCACGCGCAATTCGGCTCCACTGGCCAGCGCACTCAACGGGTCGCTCGCGTTGCGCATCGCCAACCGGCTGCGCCATGTCATGAATGCCAACACGCGGCACGGCAGCCGCCGGAACATTGAAGCTCACTACGATTTGGGCAACGAATTCTACCGGCTTTGGCTTGATCCCTCGATGCTTTACTCGTCCGCGATGTGGCGTGACGGGGCCGTCACGCTCGAAGACGCGCAACGCTGCAAACTGGACCGCATCTGCGCGTTGTTGCGCCTTGAAGGTGGCGAGCGTGTGCTGGAAATCGGCTGTGGCTGGGGTGCGCTGGCGGTGCGGCTGGCCAGCGCTTATGACGCTCGGGTCACGGGTTTGACGTTGTCACCCGCGCAGTTGTCGTGGGCTCAGGGGTTGGCTGGGGAGCACGCCGTTTCGGCCACGGTCGAGGTTCGCCGTCAGGACTACCGCGATGTGCGGGGCCAGTTTGACCGCATTGTTTCCATCGAGATGTTTGAAGCCGTGGGCGAGGCGTATTGGGGCGACTATTTCGCAACCATCTCGCGGTGCTTGAAGCCTGGCGGCACCGCCGTGCTGCAAGTGATCTCGATTGCCGAGGATCGCTACGAGGGTTACCGGCGCGGCACGGATTTCATTCAAAAGCATGTCTTTCCTGGTGGTTTTCTGCCGTCCGAGACTGCGCTGCGGCGTGAAGTTGAGGCGGCGGGACTGGTGGTCGTTGCCGCAGACCATTTTGGTCAGTCGTATGCGCAAACGCTGTGCGAATGGCGGAGGAACTTCCACACCCATTGGCCCGAAATTACGCGATTGGGTTTCGACGACCGGTTCCGGCGGCTGTGGGATTACTACCTTTGCTATTGCGAAGCGGGCTTCAAGGAGGGGGCCGTCGACGTTGGACTTTACACGATCCAGCACGGCTCTGCGGGTTGAGTTGAGCGTCTTTGCATTCACAGATCCATTGGATCACTTTGGGATCATGCCGCATGAAAGTTTATCTCATTGCATATGGCGCGACGCTGTTGGGCTTCCTCGTGCTGGATTTTGTCTGGTTGAGCCGCATGTCGGAGTATCTGTACCGGCCTGTCATGGGTGACATGGTGCTTGAGACTTTCCGGCTGTGGCCTGCTCTCGTATTTTATCTGGGGTATGCAGCGGGACTGGTGTTTCTGGCCGTTCATCCAGCACTGGTGGCTGGCGACTGGAAGACTGCGCTGGTATGTGGTGCGATCACCGGCTTAATGGCCTACGGCACGTATGATCTAACCAATCATGCAACGCTGAAGAACTGGTCGACACTGTTGACAGTCACCGATCTTGCGTGGGGCACGATCCTGTCTGCTGCGGCCTCTGTCGGCGGTTATCTCGCGGCGAGTGCGTTTGCCAGCGGCAATTGACACCGTGCTCTTGCTGACTTTTTTCCGGGCGGGGTTGAGGCGCAACCGAGGTGTTGGCCGGGCTGTGCGGAAAATGCGCGTTGCACTAGATCGCTGTATGCACTGGGCAATAGGACGCGTATTGATTGCGAAATAACGGGTGCGGATGTTTGCGTGGACGTTGTTTGCGTTTCCGGTGAGACGGGCATATGTTGACGACATTGTCGCACCCCGGGGGTTTCTCATGTTCGATTTTGAGTTGATGCGTCGCTTGACGGGCCTCATGAATTTGACCGAGGCCGAGATTGAGGCGGCCCGCGCCGCTGAAGATTACGAAGAGACGCTGCTGCTGTTTGAGGCGGCACCAACGGGGCCAAGGCTCAGTGACGAAGAGGTTGCGGCGCTGGTCTCGGAGGAGGCCAAGCTGTTCGTCATCGACTTTGAGGTCAGCGGCAGGGCGTCCTACGACAAGAAGTATCAGAAGGCCATTTGGCCGGAGGGTGCGTCCGGGGTGACGGTCGGGATTGGCTATGATCTCGGCTATAACTCGAAGGACGATGTGGTGAGGACGTGGACCGGCCTCATTCCCGCAGCCGACATAGAAGTTTTGTGCAAAGGATGCGGAATAAAGGGGGCGTTGGCACAAGCCCGGCTGGCCGAGTTCGGCAGCATCAGGGTGCCGTGGGAGGCTGCTCTGGCAGCTTACACGCGATCGACAGTGCCGCGGTTTGGCCGCTTAGTGCTGACGACCTTCCCCAATGCCGCCGAGCTTAAGGGGCATGCCTTCGGCGCGTTGTTCTCGCTGGTTTATAATCGCGGTTCCTCGCTCACGGGCGACAAGCGCGTCGAGATGCGCCACATCGCCGAGCATATGAAGGAGCGGCGCTTCGACGCGATTGCGGCCGAGCTTCGCGCCATGATGCGCTGGTGGCCGAATGTCAGGGGACTGCAGCGCCGCCGCGAAGCCGAGGCGCGGTTGTTTGAGCGCGGGCTAGAGCAGCTTGCGCAGGCGAGAACCCCCAAGGGTACCGGTGCCGCCAGCGGCAACGACGTGATTGCGAGCGCCGCCGGCGGGATTAAACTTGAAGGTCTCGGCAGTGGACAAGGTCTCGGCAGTGGACAAGGTCTTGGCAGTGGGGGAGGTCTTGGCAGTGGCGCGGATGCACTGTCGCTTGAGGCGCTCGACGGCGACGGGGTTGGCTATGACGAGCGGCCCGCAGACGGGGCAATCCTTGAGGCGGCGCATGCCTGGGACGATGTGGTCTGGCCTGAGCAAGACGACGTCGCTCCCGATTACCGGCATCTCAGTCTGGCCGGGCTCGCGACCAAAGGCACGACGTTCATGTTCGGGCCTGAGGAACTCGAAATTTTGCTGGCGCTCAATAGCTTCGAGCCGGACAGACACCACGGTAGAATCGTTTTTGCGCTGCGAGGCGCTGAAATCATCGCGCCGGTTGGAACGAAGGATTCCGAGGTTTATCAGGTCGACCGCCGTAGTCTCATGCTGCGGGACGTCCGGCCCAATCATGATAATCTGCGCTGCGTGATCGGTGTCTATGACGTCAATACACGTCGGCTGAGTGCCTTCAGTTCATCGACGGTGCCGAACCGGCGGGCGGTGGCGACATATCTGGCTGATCGCTCGTCAGGCAATATGATGCCGACGGGTATGTACCGGTTTGAGGTCGGCTGGCATCATGCGTCGAAGCCCGCCAAACGGGTCCCTGGATGTCTCATCGAGAACGGGCGCCAGAAGGCCGTGCTGCGCGCCGACCGGCGACCCTGGTACGATGCGACCGCGGTCTGGGAAAATCATCGGCTGCATGGCGACAACCTGCATCCGGCGTCGTCTGACCCGTCGGCGGAGTTCTCGTCGTATGGCTGCCTCGTCGTCAGTGGATCCTACAAGGCGGATGGCGACCGGGTAAATGGGGTGCATACCGGTCAATGGGGATTGTTCCGCAAGGCGCTTGGCCTGCAGCCCAAGGGGACAGCCGACCACGGAAAGAAATTCGATGTCGTGGTGCTGACCGGCCTTGAAGGGGCGCTCGCGCACGGGATAATCAACCAGGCGGAGGGGCCTGCCAAGGACGAGGTTTCCCGGAAATTGCGCCGGTTGCGGCAGGGGTCGAGTGGGCCTGGGGTCAAGAAGATTCAGGACTATCTCAAGCTGACGCCGACGGGTGTCTTTGACCATCGTGTTGCCAAGGCGCTTGCCGATCTGCAGCGGTCTAAGAATGCCGAGCGGATGGCGGATGGGATCTATTCCCCGGCAATTGAGCAAGAACTTGGACTTTCGGCATTCGATGCCGGGCGTGTCGTACTTGCATCCGTGAAGCTCGAGTCGCTGACGCACGAGAGTGTGGCTCGCGAACGGGATGAACGGTCGGCGGCGCTTGCCTATGAGCTTGGGCTTTATGCCGCGCAGTTGGAAGCGCTAGGCAGCGGCGGGGTGCAGCTGGAATCATTAGATGGCAACGGCTTGCTGCGGCCGGAGGCGCTTCAGCTTGAAAGCCTGTTTGATCTGCAGAGCCAGTTTGGCCTGATGGGACTTCAGGAGAAGGGATTCGGTTTCGCGCGCTATCTGGAACGCAGGCTGCGCGATTACGTTTGCGATCAAGGTGGTGCTGGCCAAGCACTCGGTGCGCTCAATATCCAGGCCCAAGTTTCCAGCGCGGCGGAGCAGGGCACGGCCACGTTGAAACGGCTGTTCGTCGATATCTTAATGAAGTCGCCAGCTGGTTACGCACCCCGCCATATGGTGGAGCAGGGGGTGGAGTTGTTTTACACGCAGGTCGTCGCGCCATTGGTTGGAGAGCCTGGGCAGCGTGCTGCCGATACGATCAATCTTGGCACTGACTGGCTGTGCGAGCAGTGGAAGGGGCGGCTTGATGGGCAGGCTGCGCCGGTGGACGCTGCCGAGCCGGCGACGCTGGTTGCGGCGGCGACCGTTGTGCCGCAAGTGGTCGCCTCGCAGGGAAGCGTTGCCACGCCCGTGTTTGTGGCCGGAGCCAAGCCGACGGTGGGGACAGGCGGCATTGCCGAACTGATTGAACGGGTCATCAGCGCGGCAAACGTAAAGCCGGTCGATGAGACCAAGTTGAATGCCAGCATTGATGAGCTGATGGCCGCAGCGTACACGAATGCGCCAGTTGTTCCCGAGCTTAAGCTGCTGAAGACCCTGCGGAGTATTGGACGGCATGACGACGTCACGAAGGTTGCGGACCGGTTGATTGCGCGCGACCCTGCATTGCGGCCGCGACTTGTCACGCAGTATGCGCAAGGTCTTATCGAGAGCGGGCGGATTGTGGCCGGCATGGAAGTGCTCGAAGCTGGGTTGGCGTCCGGCAGTCTGTTGCCGCGCGAAAGCGATGAAGCCAAGGGCATTCTGGGGCGTGCGCATAAACAGATCTATGTCAATCATATCAAGACGGCGGCCGATGCGAAGGCGCTTGGCGAAAGCTACGGCGGGCATCTTCAAAAGGCGATCGACAGTTATGGCGCAGTGTTCGACCCGATGAGGCCGGCGCTGCGGGAGTGGCACGCGATCAACTATGTTGCGCTCGCGATGCGGGCCAAGCGTGACGGGGTTGGCGTTGTGTGCGCGGACGGGGAGAGCATTGCGGCCAAGCTGATCGAGGCCTTGGAGGCCAAGCTTGCCAATCCCGCGAACACGAGTGATCCGTGGACGGTGGCGACGCTGGCGGAGGCTTATCTCGCGGCTGGGAATCTGGAGAAGGCCGCCGAGTACTACGGCCGGTATGCGACCGATCCCAGCGTGGATACATTCCAGCTCAATGGCACCATCCGGCAGTTGAAGGAGGTCTGGCAGATTGACATGAGCGCCACTGGCGAAGGGGCCATTGTGGCCGGTTTGACCAGTGCGCTGGCTGCCAAGCAGCATGGCATCATTTCGATGAACCATGATGACCGCAAGCTGATCGACGAAATGCCGGTGTTTCAGTTCAGCAATCACTTCGAAACGGCGACCAAGGATGGGCGGTTCATTGGTTTTGGTATGTTGAAGAATATCGTTCGCTGCGGGTCGGCAGTGGCGGCAATTCAGAGACCAATGGGGGAGGCGGGAGACACGCAAGGCACCGGGTTCCTGGTCAAGGCGTCTGATTTTGGCCTGCCCGATGACCCCGACAAGAGCTACGTGCTCACGAATGCCCATGTGCTTTGGGACGCCGACCCAAGGCGACCCGATACCGGTGACAACGCGAGTGCGTTGACGCCGCGCACGGCACGCATTGTTTTCGAGAACGATCTGATTGAAGGTCGGCGGCTGTCTTATTCGGTCCAAAGAATTGTCTGGCAGTCGCCGAGCAGCAGGCACGATGCGGCTCTGGTCCTGCTTGACCGCAAGGCCGACGGGGTGCCGCCGCTCATTCTGGCGCAGGCCGACACGCCGCTCATCGCCTCGGATACCGGCGGTACGAAGCTCGTCGTGATCGGTCACCCCAATGGCAAAAGCCTCGCCATCGGGGTTTCGGGAACGCTTGAGCAGATGCAGGGTACACTGGTTGGCAGAGGGCCGAAAGCGAACACGAAGGATCCCATCTTCCTGCGCTATCTCGCACCGACCGAGGGCGGGAACTCGGGAAGCCCGGTGGTGGAGGTCGATAGCTGGACGGTCGTTGGACTGCATCACGCGGGGTTTGGATCGAGCGAGGGGCTGCCCAAGCTCGACAAGCCCGGCGGCAGGGAACGTGCGAATGAGGGGATTTGCATCGTGTCCGTCCGTTCGGCGGCGCGCAAGCATTTCGAGCAGTTTGGTGGGGCAGCGTCAGGGCTGAACGGTTCGGTGCCGCCGGTGTTGGAACACGTCCGGACGGCAACCGGCGTCGAGGCTCCGGCTTACTTCCTGTTTTCGAGTGACGTTCTTCCGGTGGCGGCGATCAAGGCCGCGAAGGCCAAGCATGGATCGGTTCTCGTTGGGTTCGATGCGGGGGGCGTGCCGGAGACAGGGACAATTACATCGGCAGCTTTCAAGGCGGCGCGCGACCTTGGCGCGGAACTTGAGATTTATGTCGAAGGGCCAGGTGGTCCGACAGGGGATCGCTGGTCGGCGGACGAAGCTGGGCGAGTCAAGCTCGCGGCTCACGAGGTGGGCATTGATACTCGGGGCCCGGTCAGCGAGTGGCGCGCGAAGCAGTGGGACACGTACGGCTGGAAGACGTATACATTCCGTCAGCTGGCGCACTACAAGGCGCAAGGATTCAACGCCGCCGAAATCGACAACATCGGACGGGTCATTGAAGGTACGCCGAAGCTCATCGCATTTTATAAGGAGTATCAGCGGGCCTGGGCCGGTGGGCGGTTGCCCCAATTGGTCATGAAAAACCTTTCAGAGGCGGACCTGCAAGCGGTTGTTGACGCGATCGTCAAGGACAAGTCACTGTTGCGCGATATGTTTGCCGAATTCCACATTTCGGAGTCTGGCACGGGGCATGACTGGCGAAAACTTGACGATCTTTCAAAGCGGATTGGTATCAGGACCGTGCCGAGCACGAATACATATGACTACTCGGCGAAGGGGGCGTTCGGGCTTGAAAAGCAAATGCTTGCAGCGCTCGCGTTGGGCGATGAGACCCCGCCGACGTGAAGGACGTCGCGCTTTTCGCTCACTCCAACCCGCTTCCTAGTGTTCCGACTCTAACGCTTGGTTCCCACTCCAGCACACAACAAACGTCATGGCCGCGAAGGCGGCCACCCACGACAAGTTTCAGCAAGACTGGAGCAAAAACTGCCAACGCCCTTAGATATAACAAATTTATTGCTCTTGCCGGCGTCGATAGATGTCGTGGGT
>JBEBJA010000043.1:0-24744 GCA_040080145.1 Hyphomicrobiaceae bacterium | reverse complement strand
AAATTCCCCTCGCAATTCCCCACCATCCTTAACCCCTCCCCGCAGAGGGGAGGAGAGTTTCCATCTTGGAGAGACCGATTATGAAACGTAGCCTCGCCTTGGCAAGCGCTGTACTGGCCTTGTTCAGCGTCAACGCGCGCGCCGCCGACGATGTCATCCGGGTTGGGAACCTCAAGCTCGCCCATTTCGGTGCGATTTCTTACATGGAAGAGATTGCACCATCGTGCGGCCTTAAGATTCAGCTCAAGATTTTCGCCAAGGGCCTCGACATCATGCAGGCGATCATCGCCGGCGAACTCGACGCCGGAGCGTCGGCATCGGAAGCTGCAATCTCGGGACGCGCTGCGGGGACTGCGATCAACGTCGTTGCTGGTTTTGCAAAGGGCGGTGCGCGCCTTGTTGCAAGCCCAGAGAGCGGGATCAAGACGATCGCCGATCTCAAGGGTAAAAAAGTCGGCGTGACGCGCGGGGGCATTCAGGAAGTACTGCTGGCGGCGGTGCTCGGTGCGGCAGGCATCACGTCGTCGGATCAGGCCGGCAAGGACGTGCAGATCATCTTCCTGTCGTTCCCCGACCTCAACCAGGCCCTGCTCAACAAGCAGATCGACGCAATGATGCAGACCGAGCCGCAGTCGAGCCAGGCCATTGGCAACAAGTTCGGCGTCGAGGTCATGAAGCCGTACGACACGCCGATCGGGTCGCCGGTCCGCACGCTGGTGATGACGGAAAAGTACATCAAGGAAAACCCGGTAGCGTCGCAGAAGTTTTTGAACTGCTTCGTCAAGGCGACCAAGACGTTCATGGACGAACCGGCGACGGCTGAGAAGTTCGTGACGCAATCACTGTTCAAAGGCCAAGTGACGTCCGCTGACTTCCAGGCCGCGATTGGTAATTCGCCGTATGCGATGGACATCACGCCGGAGCATATTCAGATCACGACCGACACGATGCACAAGTACGGCATCGGCAGAATGGCGAACCCGCCGAAGGCAGTGGACTGGGTCAAGACGGACATGCTGAAGAAGGCAAAGGAAGCCGCCGGGATCAAGTAAGATTGGAGGCGCTGCCTCCAAGCCTCCGCCGCCAAGCCTCCG
This sequence comes from Hyphomicrobiaceae bacterium, assembly GCA_040080145.1. Taxonomy (GTDB): domain Bacteria; phylum Pseudomonadota; class Alphaproteobacteria; order Rhizobiales; family Hyphomicrobiaceae; genus JANXVY01. Next base: position 23,650 of record JBEBJA010000043.1, on the reverse strand, counting down.
CCATGGGCCTAAGGCCCTTGGCTCCCTCTGATTGAAGTGCGCAGCGGGATCAGCTTTCCGCTGCCGCTAATTCGACGGCGGGCCGGTATTCGAGGATGTCGCCGGGCTGGCATTGTAGAACTTCGCAGATTTTTTCGAGCGTTTCGAAGCGGACGCCTTTCACCTTGCCGGACTTGAGCAGCGAGACGTTCTGTTCAGTGATGCCGATGGCTTCGGCTAAGTCCTTTGACCGCATCTTGCGCTTGGCGAGCATGACGTCGAGGTTGACGACGATCGGCATGGCGGCTCCTCAGATGATCTTGCTGTGCTCGTCGGCCATGCTTGCGGCGGCGACCATGACGTGACCGATGGCCAGCACGAGGCCGCCAAAAGCTGCGATCATGTAGTCGTCGAGGCTGATGGCGATGGCAAGGATGCGCTGGCCCGGAAGCGCGTGGGCGGTCAGGATCAGGCCGAGCGCGGTGTTGGTCAGCGGGCGTAAGACGCCGAGTGCGATCATGCAAAAGCCAATGCGGCGGAGACGGACGGGAGCCTCCGGGCTGAAGACTTCGCCCAGGCGATAGCGGTCGAAGAGCTGGTAGGCTTGGTGCAGCGCGTAAAGCAGCACGCCGAGCGGGACCATCGAGGCGAGGAAGCCCATGAGGCGGGTTGTGCCGTCGAGGGAGACCGATGCGATGGGCAGGCCAAGGTGGGGCACGACCAGGGTCTCGACGGTGGACGGCCAGAACCAGACCCAGGCCAATACGAGTTCGGCCAGCGCGCCACCAATGGCAGTGACGAAGCACATGGTGGCGGCAAGACATTGCAGATTGGTCGATTGCGACTGGGCGCGCGGGGCGGTGGCGCTTGAAATGGACATGGTGGAGGCTCCTCAGATGAACTGGCGGTGATCGTCGGCGATTTCGACGCCGGTTTTGAAGACATGGGCGAGGGCGACGATGAACAGCGCCATGACCAGATGGAGTATGTCGTTGGGTTCGGCCCAGACGGCGAAGGGCGGCGGGCTGGCCAAGTGCGCGGTCAGGACGGATTTGATGAGCGGGCGGGCGATGAGGTCGGCGGCGACGGCTGTGACTCCGGTCCAGCCCAGCGCGCGCATCTGGGCGACTGACTCGATGCTGAAGATGCTGCCGCGCAGGTAGTGGCCGAACAGACGCCAGATGAAGACCAAGACGAAGGCCGCAATCGTGAGGTTTGCGAGCGTGATCGCGAAGGCGACCATGTGGTGGGAAAAGGGGAGTCCGCTCAGGTCGACGTTGAGATAGCGGCCCCAGCTGTTCTTAACCGCGCCCAGCGTCACCCAATGAGAGATTGAGCGGATCGCGGTCCAGGCGAACCAGATGGCAGCGGCGGCGCGGATTACGTGGCACATCGGACCAATCCGCCGGGTGGCGGCAGCTTGATAAGCGGCGACCCCGTGTTGAGTTATCGACATTGCAGTCTCCATATTGACGCGATCATTTATTATTGTAATACGATAATTTATGCATGTCAAACGGAGCAACGCATGATCCGGACCCGGCTGTTGATTACGAGCGCTTTGATGCCTTTCGTGCTCGGCTTGAGTGGCTGTATGCACGTTCCAGTGTCGACGGTTTACAAGTTGGCGACGTTCGACGTCGTCGATTCCGATCCCGGCGTCATCCGGGCGGCGGTGCGCTATCCGCAGGCGCTTGCGGTGCAACCCGGTGGGGTCGTTTTGACGATCACGACAAGCGGGCGCGAGGGTGGCAAAGGGAAGGGGATCGAGACCTTCGTGCTCGAACACGCCACGGAACGTACCGAACTCGACGCAATCGCGCGATACCGGCGCGACGGAATGATGGTTGCAACCTATCGCCTTTCGGGGGTCGATACCGTGCGCGCCCGGCACTTACTGGCCCAGCATAAGGAGGCGGTTGCTAGGGGCGAACGGCCTGGGTCCAAGGGTATCGGTGTGGCGGCCACGGCTTGTCATGTGGCGGGACTGCCAAGTGGAGCCATTTTGACGAGCACGTTCCTGAAGCTGGATGGCGCCGGCTACATGCCGGTTATCGAAGATCTGGATTTGCGCAGTCAGCTGAGCGCTGAGGACCTGGCGGCGCACGTCCGGCCATGCGTCCCAAGCCAATGAGTTTCAGGTTGCGGGTCGCCGCAGGTGGCGGGCGGGATTGAGACCTGATACGCCTATCTTAGATCTTTGGCGTCTGAGGATAGTGAGCGGCCTATGGCGAAACCGGGTTGGATGCGATGGGTCGAGGGTGCGATCGTTCCGGTGGCGCTTCTGCTGTTATGGCAGGGTATATGCGACTTCGGGTTCGTCGATCCCCGCAAGCTGCCGTCGCCGCTTGCTGTCGCGATCCGATGGTGGTCCTATATTTATCCTCAAGCTCCCTATGATGCCGCCAAGGACTTCTTTCCGGCGTGGATCTTCTCGGGAGAGTTCATCATGGACGCCTGGAGCAGTCTTTACCGGGTGATTGCAGGGTTCGTTGTCGGGGCCGGGCTCGCGCTGCCATTCGGGCTGGCCATGGGGGCATCCGAAAAGGTGTACCGCTGGTTCAATCCGCTGCTGCAAGTGCTGCGGCCAATTCCGCCGATAGCCTACATTCCGCTGTCGATCCTGTGGTTTGGGTTGGGCAACCCGCCGGCAATTTTCCTCATTGCCCTAGGTGCGTTTTTCCCGGTGCTCATCAATACGATTGCGGGCGTGCGGGCGGTCGACAGCATCTATCTGCGTGCGGCACGAAACCTTGGTGCGTCGAATGCCACAATCTTCCGCCGGGTGATCTTGCCGGCTGCAACGCCGTACATCCTCTCGGGCGTGCGGATCGGGATTGGTACGGCGTTCATTGTGGTAATCGTCGCCGAGATGATTGCGGTCAATAACGGCCTCGGTTTCCGCATCCTTGAGGCGCGGGAATATTTCTGGTCCGACAAGATCATCGCCGGGATGCTGAGCATCGGATTGATCGGGCTTGCTATTGATACGTTGGTCAACCGCCTCAACAGCTATCTGCTGCGCTGGCATCGCGGGCTGGAGAGCTGATTGTCATGACCATGCTTGCTCAAGGGGCGATCCCGACCCAAGTTTCCACAGACGCTCATATCGTCGTGCGTGGGGTTTCGAAGATATTTCCAGTGCCGGGCGGCGAAGTCATCGCTCTCAAGGACATCGACCTGTCTATCGGCAAGGGCGAGTTCGTGTGCCTGCTCGGGCCATCCGGTTGCGGGAAGTCGACGCTGCTGAACGCGGTTGCAGGGTTTTCAAACCCGACGACGGGAACGATTTCCGTGGAGGGCCGGACCATCTCCGCGCCTGGACCCGATCGCGGGATGGTGTTTCAGGAGTATGCGCTGTTTCCGTGGATGACGGTGGCGCAGAACGTGGCGTTCGGGCTTGAGATTAAGGGCATGGCGCGGGCGGACATCAAGATCCGGGTCGATGAACTGTTACTCATGCTCAAGCTGTCGGATTTTCGCGACCGGTTTCCAAAGGATCTTTCGGGCGGGATGCGGCAGCGGGTGGCAATTGCGCGTGTGCTGGCGCTCGATCCGCCGGTGTTGCTCATGGACGAGCCGTTTGGCGCGCTCGACAGCTTGACGCGGCGTTCGCTGCAGGACGAGCTGCTGCGGATCTGGTCGCAGATGAAAAAGACAATCATCTTCGTCACGCACTCAATCGAGGAGAGTATTTATCTCGCCGACCGCATCGTGGTGATGACCTACCGGCCCGGCACGATCAAAGCCGATGTGCGGGTGGAGATTCCGCGGCCCCGCGACGGCAGTACGCAACCGTTCAACGATCTGAAGCGCCAGCTCTCGGTGCTCGTCACAGAAGAGCAGAGCCGCCACGAGCAGGCAGAAATGAAGGGGCTGACGACGGATTAGGTCTCAGTTTCGCGGCATCGATACGAGGCGCACGAAGGCTTCCACGTAAGCGGCGTCGTGGTATTCTTCCATGCGGACGATGAGCCCGTCGCGCTGCTCAATGATGAAGCGGAAACTTCCGCTCAATCGCTCACCTGATGCGCAATGGATATAGATGAACTTGTAGCGTCCGGTGGCCTTGCGGCCTTCGACACTGAGGCTTTCGTTGACGAGTGCACCGAATTCGAAGGTGTCGAGGAGGAGTTGGAGCTTTTTGCGTAACGCGGGCTTGCCTTCGACGGATGCGCCATATGGGACAAGCGTACCGTCGAGGTTGAGGATGTGGGCGACATCCTCGCTCATACAGCTCAGCGCACCTTCCAGGTCACGGTTGGTCCAGGCTGCAAAGCACTGCAGGAACAGACGGCGCGTGGTCTCTTCCTCACCGACTTTTGCAAAGAACGTGTGCAGATTTGTCATGGCGTACCTCAGCAGGTTTAATACCTGTCGCGATAACCAATACTCTGTTCAATTAAACAGTGGTACGTACACTGGGTCCAATAGGGGACATAAGCCGATACTCTTCGGCAACACGATTATTGACCGGATTTGTACCTGCGTACCGGGAGACCGATTCACATTGGTATTTTCGCTGAGGGCTTTCATCTCAAACGATCAGCCACCGAGCCGCCTTCAACTACGCTAACGCCAGCTCACCGGCGAGGCTGTAGGGGCTGGCGGAGGAAATCGCGACCGGGCGGATCTGGCCGACGAGGTCGAGGGAGCCCGCCGTCGTGACGTGCTGGAGGTAGGGCGAGCGGCCGATCATCTGGCCATTCTGGCGTCCGGCTTTTTCAAACAGCACGGGTACGGTTTTGCCGACGCAGCCCGCGTTGAACTTGGCGTGTTCGACTTCGAGGAGCGCCTGGAGGCGGGCGAGACGTTCGGACTTGACGGCCTCGCTGACCTGATTGTCGATTTTGGCGGCGGGTGTGCCGGGCCGGGGCGAGTACTTGAACGTGTAGGCTTGAGCGAAGCCGACATCGGAAATCAGATTCAGAGTTTGCTGGAATTCGGCTTCGGTTTCGCCGGGGAAGCCGACGATGATGTCGGTCGACAGGGCGATGTCGGGGCGGACTGCACGGATTTTGCGAATGAGAGCGCGGTATTCCTCGGCCGTGTGCTTGCGGTTCATGGCAGCGAGTATGCGGTCGGCACCGGCCTGGAACGGCAGATGCAAATAAGGCATCAGTTTGCCGATTTCGGCATGGGCGCGGATCAGGTCGTCCGACATATCGCGCGGGTGGCTGGTGGTGTAGCGCAGGCGCTCGACGCCGCCGATTTGCGCAAGGCGGGCAAGGAGCTTTGCCAGCGTCCAGGGTTGACCATCGGGTCCGGTGCCATGGTAGCCGTTGACGTTTTGGCCCAGCAGCGTCAGTTCGCGCACGCCACGGGCGACGAGCTTCTCGGCTTCAGCGACGATTTGATCGACGGAACGGGAATATTCAGCGCCGCGTGTATAGGGGACGACGCAGAAGGTGCAGAATTTATCGCAGCCTTCCTGGACGGTCAGAAAGGCGGAAGCGGAGCGCGCGGGAAGGGATGAGCGCGCCGGCAAGTGGTCGAACTTTTCATCTTCGGGGAAGACGGTTTCGATCTGATGTTTGTTCAGCGGTGAGACGCGGGCCAGCAAGTCGGGCAGGCGGTGGTAGCTCTGGGGGCCGATCACGAGGTCGACAACGGGCGCGCGCGAGACAATCTCAGCGCCTTCGGCTTGAGCGACGCAACCGGCGACTGCGACGATGGTTTCTTTGCCCTGGGCGCGGCGCTCGTCCTTCATTTCCTTGATGCGGCCAAGGTCGGAATAGACTTTTTCGGCAGCCTTTTCGCGGATGTGGCACGTGTTGAGGATGATCAGATCGGCGTCGGCCTGATCGAGCGTTTCGGCATAGCCGATCGTGCCGAGCTGTTCGGAGATGCGTTCGCTATCATACACGTTCATCTGACAACCGAACGTCTTCAGATAGACCTTTTTGGTCACCTGCATGCCGTCACCTCCGGTGAACTGCCCGTCGAAACCGTGAGTTTACTTACAGTGCCTTCCGATCACGTTAACCGGACAAGTTAAGCATGACCGCCGCATTTAGGATGTCATCAACACGTTGAACGATGCCGCCTTGTTTGGCGGATGCAATTTTGTGCATTGCACTGCAACATCACACCACTGTCATGTTTTCTTGTCCAGGGGGATTACGACAGCTATGAACGATATGGCCGCGTGATTGCGCCGCGCGGCGATCAACTGCGCGCGGGCTCACCGCTCGTGTCGCAAGGTTGCGACGAAGCCTTCGCGCACGGCCTTTTCAGCCCATTGAGCCAACGCCTTACGGTCCTTGAAGTTTTCGAGGGGGACGGGATCACTGACGATTATGCGGGCGTGGATTGGGCCGCGCGTTAGCACGCTCCATGCATTGGCACCCATGTCGACATCGCCATAATAGCTGAAGTTGCGGCGGCCAGCCCAACCCATCGGAATGCCGTGACGGCGGGTGTAGACGACAGTCAGAGTTTGCACGAGAGCGGGCGATGCAACGGCTGGTGTGCTTGCGTTAACGGTCGGTTTGGCGGCGGCAAACAGCGAGGTTTTGAAGGGCAGAATGCGGTTGCCGTCGCTGGACGTGCCTTCGGCGAACAAGACGATGGCATCGCCGGACGCAAGACGGGAGGTGATTTCGGTGGCGGTGTCGCCGATCTTGGTGCGACGCTCGCGGTCGACGAAGACGGTGCGCTGCAGGTTTGCCAGCATAGAGACGAACGGCCAGCTGGCAACTTCCTTCTTGGCAACGAATGAGACAGGCGCGACGGCGGAAATGACAGGTATATCGAGCCAGGAGACATGGTTGGCGACGACAAGAACGGGTGTGTCGCGCACGACGGCGCCGGTGATTTCGAGATCTATGCCCAGTGCGCGGCAGACGTTACGGTGATACCAGTGAGGGAAGCGGCGAGCCCATTTTTTGCTCGTGCGCAGCAGCACCGCCTGAACAGGCATCAACGGCAGCGTCATCAGCGCTAGCCCTGTGAGAATAACGACAGCCCGTACACGCATTGGTTTACTTGCCGCCTTTGCCGCGATCACGCCGCGCTACCGGAACCCCGTATAGCTGCAGGCGGTGGCCGGCGAGTTCGTAGCCGAGCTGCTGGGCGATGCGCTCTTGAAGCGCTTCGATTTCGGCACTGTAGAATTCGATCACGTCGCCGGTTTCCACGTCGATCAAATGATCGTGGTGGGCGCGAGAGGCGGGTTCGAAGCGGGCGCGCGCTTGCGATTGGCCGAAGTCATGGCGCTCCAGCATGCCGTGATCAGCGAACAGCTTGACGGTCCGGTAGACGGTTGACAGGGCAATACCGGGCTCGATTGCGGTCGCGCGGCGAAAGACCTCCTCAACATCGGGATGGTCGTGGGCGTCTGAAAGTATGCGCGCGATGATGCGGCGCTGACCGGTCAAGCGGAGGCCGTGATCGGCGCACAGCTGCTCGATACGGGTTGGCGCTGGCGAGGGGCAGGTCATCGCGATTTTATAACCTTGGGGATCTCAGAGCGGATCACTATAGCCCCGAGGGTGGTTCGCGGTCAAAAATCCAATGCGAGGATCAACGCATCTACCGCGTCCTGGCCTGGGGTCTTGTAATATTTGGGGCGAACGCCGACGCGGCGGAAATCGAGCGATTCGTACAGGCGAAGGGCTGCCACGTTGTTAACGCTGACTTCGAGGAAGAGGCGACGGGCTTCAGCGCGACGGGCAGCCCGGATCAAGCCCTCGATCAAACGGCGACCGAGCCCGAGACGCTGCCATTTCTGGGCGACACCGACCGACAGGATTTCTGCCTCGTCGGCGGCAAGCTGAGCGATGACGAAGCCGGCGGGCTCACGGGTTGGCCCAGCTGTTGCCAGCAATGCTGCGGCGGCTGGATGTTCCAGCAATTTCAGAATAGCGGGCTCATCCCATGGCGGATTGAAAAGCTCGGCGTGCATCCTGGCAACTTCGGCGGCGCGGTCAGGGCTGGCCCAGAGCAAGCTGATGTGCCGCTTGTCGATGACCGCTTGGCTTTCTCGATCCATTTTCACTGTCTCTGTAGCGCGGGGGCGGACGACGGCTTTGCGTCAGGGGCTCTTAAGTACAAGGGCATAACTGTTATGTCCGGGAGATTACCAATCCCTACGATCTCTACGGCGTAGCGGGCATCTGGCAAGAGGCTCGCTGTGCCCTTGCAACTAAATATTTGCGCACTATCGTGCATTGCAACAAGAGCCGCGCCGTTTCCGGCAAGCGCCACGGGGCCGGATCCGAGTAGCTCTCGCGCCTTGGCAACCGTCATGAGTGCGGGGGTGGTTTTTGGATTTAATCCTGAACTGTCAAAGAGTTGAATGTAAACTTCATCGCGGCGCACGTCGATGACGATGCCGATGTCGTCCCGCTGTGGCGCGGACAAGGCAACTTGACGTGCCATAAGATGGAGGGAGGACAGACCGGCGACCGGCGTCTTGTTGACCAGCGCCAAGCCTTTAGCTGCCGAAAGACCGATCCGGGTTCCGGTAAATGTACCCGGCCCGGTTGTCACGGCGATCTTACCGATGCCCGCCATGGTCAGTTTGGCTTCGGCCAGACATTCGGAGATCATCGGCAGGAGGCGTTCGGCTTGGCCGGTGGCCATGGGCTCCAAGCGGGCGGATACGATATCGACTGCCCCTGCGGTCTGGACGCCGATCGCGACCGAACAGGCATTGAAACACGTATCGAACGCCAGCACGATCATGTCGCTGCCGTCCTGGTTCGTGACACCTTTGGTGCGCCTGCAGCGGTTGGGCATCGCGACATGTCAGTGGCTCTAAATCAGCGATGTTGCGACGCAAAACAGAATACTGTTCCGTCGATACCATGCAACGCGAACAATTCAAGTTTAATTATCCAGCGTTCAGAGCCTAAAAAAGCTTCAGACGGCTTGGACCTCCTGGACTTCCGGGCAGAAGTGACGGAGCAGGTTTTCGATGCCATGGCGCAGCGTTGCGGTCGAGCTGGGGCAACCCGAGCAGGCACCGCGCATGTGCAGGTAGACGATGCCGTCCCTGAAGCCGGAGAAGATGATGTCGCCACCGTCCTGGGCAACAGCCGGGCGCACGCGCGTTTCAAGCAACTCTTTGATGGTCTTTACCGTTTCGGCGTCGGCTGGATCGAACGAGCCAGCGTCGTCATCGTTGGCACCAGCGGCCGGCGCGGCCGCCGCGCCCGACTGGTAATGCTCCATGATCGCGCCGAGGATCATCGGCTTTAGGTGCTGCCATTCGGCCGAGCCTTTGGTCACTGAGATGAAGTCGGAGCCGAGAAATACGCCATCAACGCCATCAATATCGAACAGGCGAAGGGCCAAGGGCGAGCTGCCAGCTTCGGTCTTGCCACGGAAATCTGCGGTCCCGCCGGGCAATACGGTGCGGCCTGGAATGAATTTCAGCGTCGACGGATTGGGCGTTGTTTCGGTCTGGATAAACATGATTGGCTCCGCCCGGCGCTAACCGGGACATTAGAATTGTTCCAGGGAAACGTAGGTCAGGGACGAGCGAAAGTCGAGAGCGGACACGCACATTCTTGCATTGCAGGGCTATCGTGGCGCACCATGAACCGCAAGAATGCCGCCGAATTTGCAGGGCAACCGGAACCAGCCAATGACGATAACGATCTATCACAATCCCGCGTGCAGTAAGTCGCGCACGACGCTGGCGATGATCCGGCAGAGCGGCATCGAGCCGACGGTTATCGCGTACCTTAAATCGCCGCCATCGCGGGCCGATTTGGCCGAACTGATTTCGGCGATGGGCGTGCCGGTGCGGGACGTGATGCGCAAAAAGGCCGAGCCCTATACGACGCTGGGGTTGGACGACACGTCACTCAGCGACGACCTGCTGATCGCTGCCATGGTGGCGCATCCGATGCTCATCGACCGACCGATTGTGATCTCCGCGAAGGGCGTCAAGCTATGCCGCCCGCCCGAACTTGTGCTCACCCTGCTGGACACTCCCAACATTGGCCCGGTTGCGACGGACCACGGAGAAGGTGTTCACGATGCGCAGGGAGGACTGGCTTAAGTAAGCAGGCCTTCTCACGCCCGGTGGGAGGAACGGCCACTTGGAACAAGCTGCCATACTTCAGCCTTGCGCGACCGGCCGATTCGAACGCCGCGCGTGTGCGGGCCACGGTGTGAGAACGAAACGGCTGCTGCGGCTTAGTCGCGATAGACAGGATGTCCGCGCCGCAATAAAGCATCGCCATGCTCAGAAAAACATATGACTGGTTGATGCGATTGGCTGCGGGCAAAAATGCTCCGACCGCCTTGGCGGTGGTGTCGTTTGCGGAAAGCTCGTTCTTTCCGATACCGCCGGATGTGATGCTGGTGCCGATGGTACTCGCCGACCGCAACAAGGCGTGGTGGTATGCAACGCTTGCGACCGTGACATCAGTGATTGGCGGGGTCGCTGGTTATGCGATCGGCTATTATCTGCTCGAATTGGTCGGCAAGCCGGTGCTGGCCTTTTATGGCAAGACGGATGGGCTGGCGACCTTCACGCAGGCCTTCACCGACTATGGTGCCTATATCCTGCTGATAAAGGGCATGACGCCGATCCCCTATAAACTACTGACGATCTCCGCCGGCGTCGCGCAGATGAACCTCGTGACGTTCATCGGGGCCAGTATCGTTGCACGGGCGATGCGGTTCTTTCTGGTGGCCGGGCTGCTTTACTTCTTTGGCGAGCCGATCCGGGCGTTCATTGAGAAGCGGCTGGTTTTGGTGACAACGATCACCGCCGTCAGCATCGTTGCCGGATTCGCTGCGATCAAATTGTTTATGTAGCTCACGGCGTGTTTGCGGAGACTTAAGCCATGGTGACGTCAGCAGCAGTCCGGCAGGCATCGGCGTCGCAACGCGAGGCCTATTCGCTTGGGGCAATCGTGCTGGTTGTGGCGACGGGGACGATTGTGGCGGCGCTCGGGTTTGAACACATTGGCAAGTATCTGCCGTGCCCTCTGTGCCTGCAGCAGCGCTATGCCTATTACGCCGGTATCCCGCTGGCCTTCCTTGCGATGGTGATGGTTTCGAGCGGCCGGGCGCGGGTTGCAGGACTGCTGTTCTTTCTCATATCGCTGGCGTTTCTCGCCAATGCGGGGCTTGGGGTCTATCAGTCGGGTGCCGAGTGGGGCTGGTGGCCAGGCCCGCAGTCTTGCGGAACGATGCAGGCGATTGGCGGAGCGAGCGGTGGCTTGCTCGACAAGCTGAACGACACCAAGGTCATCAAGTGCGACGAGGCGCAGTGGCGGTTGGCGTTGCTATCATTTGCAGGCTGGAATGCCGTCGTGTCGCTTGGACTGAGCATCGTCGCGCTGAAGGCAGCGTTCGCGGCAGCACCCAAGGATTAGGACGCTCCGGTCAGTCCGAGGGCTGGCTCCCGCTGGGGAAAACTTCCTGGACTCAGAGGCACTGTCCGTATTTAGATGCTGTGAACGCGGCAGAACTCACGCGCCAAACAAAACAAACAAAGAACAAGTGCTTCAACGCGACGGATGTTAATAGCCTGTTAATAACTTTTTATTTCATTTTTACGTTTTAAATCAACTGGTTGCCCGTGCGCTGTGTGCGCAGAATCTGGAAATTCATCTCCAGTCAAGGCATTAAACACCCCTCGGCCCAAATCGCTCCTTTTTGTTGCCTCGAAGTCACGGTTAATAGTCCTTGTCAGACAGTGATCACGCGTTCTTCACCGATCAAGTCTCTGGCGGGTTTGAGTAGAGCGTCCTGTATGCGTCACGCCAAGAGTTTGCCCGCCTCATGAGTTTGTAAGCGTTGCGTTCCGGTTGTGTAGCCTTGTTGCGTCCCAGTTGTGTCGTGTGGCGTTGGTTGCGTGCTGTCGCGTGCTGTAGCGTTGAGCGTTCTATCCCCCCGTTCATGCACTGGAAACGGTGCGCCAAAAACGAAGCGAACGGCTGGAGCGTAGTGTGTGCGTGGTTTGATGGCCGTTCGCGAGGCGGGACACATAGAGTTGAGTTTGTTGCGTGAGGTGATGCGTGAACGAGTGGGTCGCATTGAGTGTTGTAACACTAAGCGTTTTGCGTGCTGTCCAGGAGCAACGTGTCCGTTCCTTGGAAGCTGGCGAAGTTGCCAGTCAAGCGAAGTGAAATTGAGGCCCGCCAAGTGCCAACCGGCGCTGGCGGGCCTCCGAAGAGACGGCAGATACAGGTTAGCGTGGAGACGCGTTCTCCCCGAGTGGCACATTGCATGGTCTCGCGTAGTGCCCACACCAGCGCTGGTTTGTATCTGCCTCCTTCTTCTCATGAGTACGGTGTTGTGTGCGTTGGTTCCGAGTTCCCCCAAACAGAGATTTCAGGAAGCTGCCGACATGACCCCCAATCATATCAATTCCGTGCAGTGGACCCAGGCCGTTGGCTACAGCCGCCAAGCATGTGCCCGCGTATTCCGTGACGGCGGATCGCCTGCCGATGCGCTGACCGCGTTCGGCATCGACGCCGATGGTGTATCGACCGCAGAATGGTCACGCGCTGTTGACCTCATTGCAACGTCGCTGTGCAAGCGGCCCCTTGCGCTCGCTGCCTGAATTGTATTTGGCATGCCGCGTCGAAATGGCGCGGTTTCTGCATCGTAGCGTTTACGAACCAACATCCCGGGTGTTCTGGATGAGCAGGAGCGTGACGCGACATGTTGAGAGATGGCCTATACGAGTTGTATTACCGGTCCGAAGCGGAGCCCGATGGGGGCTATGAGAGCCTGCTGCTCGCGCTTCGCAATGGCAATGTCCTGGGCTCGGATCGCTGGGGCGGCGTATTCACAGGCCGCTGCGATTTTGATCGAGCCACCCACGAGCACCGGATCAACGTGCGGCTGTTGGTGCCGCCGGGCGGCATGCTGGTTACGGACGCCAGCCCTCGATTGCTTGGCGATCAGATCGACGTGACACTGACGCTTGGGCGCTCGCGCGATATTTCGCGAAGCTGCGGGCTTGTCGATGTGGGCGGTCAACAGGTAAGGGTCGAGCTTCAATTCAAGGGACCGGTGCCAGGATAGGCGCTGTTTGTCCGATTTTTGAGGCATTGTTCCACATGACAGACGAACCGGCGCGCGGCCGACGGGTGCTGCTCGGCGAAATCAGCGGTGCCCACGGAATTCGCGGCGACTTGATCGTGCGCAGTTACGCGGCGGATCCAAGCGGCATTGCCGCTTATGGTGCGCTGGAAACGGCGCAGGGCAAGGTGTTGCCCAAGCTCAGTATTGTGCGGGTGACGGACCGCGGGGTGATTGCGCGATTTTCAGGTGTGACCGACCGTAACGCCGCGGAAGCGCTAAAAGGCACGCAGTTATGGGTTGCACGCGACCGGCTGCCAAAGGCTGCGGACGGGGAATATTATCATGCGGATCTGATCGGGCTGGATGCGGTTGCGCCTGATGGGACCGAGATCGGACACGTCATCGCGGTTGAGAATTTCGGCGCGGGCGATCTATTAGAGATCCGGATGAAGGACTCGAAACGCACCGAATATGTGCCGTTTACGAACGCCGCCGTGCCCGAGGTGGACGTGGCAGCCGGCCGGCTCGTGGTCGTGATGCCGGACGTGCTGGACGACGAGGACGGCGACGAGGGGGAGGACGGCGAAGAAGCTGAAGGAGGCCAGGAAATCGAACCCCAAACGTAAGATCAAAGACTACCGCTGCGCTGCGTGTGCGGCGATCAGGCTAGCGATGTTGAATCAGATCAAAAAGAGAGTAGTTACTGGGGTCCGGCAGATCTTTGCGGCGCCTCAACGCCATACGCAATGCCTCACTTAAATTGACTCCCTCTTCTTTTGATACGGCTCCAGCCACGAAAACCGGCCGCTGATTCGCAGTTTGTTCGGCCGTGCAATCCTTGCAGACTTTCAGGAATTGACCGAGATTAAGCATCCAAACTTTGGAGCCAGGCAAAGTCGACTCTCTGATCATTTTGGCAAGACTTTCGCCGCGTTTTCGCGCACGGTTTTCTTCACGGGTGCGCTTCCCCTCCGCTGAAGCGGTGCCAGACGCAATGATGTCCGACGCATCCGCGAACCGCTCCTTGAACAATGCCCGCAAGTCGGCTGCGCTTACTTTCTTTTTCCCGGCTTCATTCGAGCCCGGTTCATTCCTCTCGATTTCATTTTCCTGGTATTTCCAACTAAGGCCCTCGGATATCATTATGATGTCGAAGGCCGCGCGGCGACCGTGCTTATCTTCGCCCGTGATTTCGTAGAGGTCGATCCCATCATCGACTTTGATCGTAGGTGCGTCAGGAGTTGGTAGCGGCCCACGTACACAACCCTGGAGCAGCGGCGCACATTCTCGCTTGCACTTCGCGTATTCAGGCCCTTCGCCACATACGCCACGGGCGATATCGGACTTGGTGGCGCAGTCGCCATCAGGCTTTCTAAAACCCGGACCTCGTTTGCAACCGCATCCCTTGCAGAAGCCCTGGCACAGGAAGCCAAGCCGCTGTTGAGCCTCCGCCCTGGCCTGCGCACGGGTGCCTTGAAAACATTCCTGCGCCGTGGCCGTCCCGATCACTCCAGTCAATGCAATCGCAAGAACCGCTAGAAAGCGTACCCGAATCTTAGGCATTGCAACTGACCCAAAATACCAACAAAAGAAACCCATTTACGTAATATCATCCTGCTGAATTCTTTGCAGCCCATTTCAGTTTTTGATCGTTGTTTCGCTTACTTTTTATCCTGATGACCCAGCTTCGTCCACAACACTCCATGGCCGCCCTCCGAGGCGGCCATCCAGGAGTTCTGGACGCAGTATTCACCGCTTGCGGCCCTGGATGGCCGGGTCAAGCCCGGCCATGGAGTGGGGGGGGGAACAGCTTTTACGAACAGGGCTGGGTAATCAGGCTTTTTATGCCCGCGTCACGACAAATGTCATGCGGGTTGGGTTGTGGCCGATGTTTTTGGCGAGGCGTTGCGCTTTAAATCCGGTGGAGCTCGCGAGGTCGAGCGCTTCTTGTTCGCTGAAGCGGAGCAAGCCCAGCAACGCGCGTTTCTTGCGGTAGTCTGAGAAGAAGGTTTTGACGAGGCCGATACAGGCTGCGACGCCGAAGCCATTGGCAAAGGCGAAACCCAACAGTGCGGTCACGTCACTGACCATTCCCGCGTCGTGAGGAATGAGATCCCCCAGAATGAGCTTCCCGCCTGGCGCCAGGAGGCGGTGCCATTCGGCCATTTGCGGGGCGAGCTGGGGTTGCGCGAAGTATTGCAAGACGGAATTCGCGAAGATGACGTCGAACGATCCGTCCGGCATCGCCGCCACCGCTTCGGGCGACGCGACGATGATTAGCGGGTTGCCTGCGAACCGGCGCTCCAGGCCAGCCCGCACGGTGTCTGCGGCGTCCGAGAGAACCAGCTTACTGCAGCGTTCGGCGACAAGATCGGCCGACAGCGCTTCGCCGCAACCGAAATCCAAGACCCGCACCCCACGCTCCGGCAGGAGGCGCGCGAAATCCTGGGCGACGACGCGGTAATGGACGCGCTTGTGCCGGTCGTTGACGTAGATCGTCGTGTTCGCGTTCCAGAATGAAATCCAACCCGCACGGCCGCGAGCGGATTGATCTGGCGCGTCGTTTTCAGTTCGCTGCATGACCCGGCCCGCCCCGTATGGTTCGCGTTGTTGCTGTCGTTGGGTTTCAGTTTGGCGCGCCGTGAACCAAGCCGCCAGGGCAGCCAGCGGAGATGGGTTGGGCGGCGCGAAGTAGATCACCAAGCCCCCCCGATCCCGTGACGTCGCCGGCAAGGCTCATGATAACTTCGGTGATCTTGCGGTTTGCGCCACGGCCATTGCAGGAGACGGTGACGCGCGCGCCGGCACCTGCGCCGAAGCTCTCGTCGAAAGCAGCGCGGATTGCGGATGCCGACAGGGTCTTGCCGGCGTTTTCGGCAAACACGCGCGAGACCTTGGAGGCGTTAACCGCTTCGGCAAGGTCTGCGGAACGGGCGAAATAGGCGTTGGCGTTGCTGCCAAAGCAGGTGCCGTGGACGATCCATTCGTGGCGCTGGAGGTTGGATTTGACGCCCGGCATGACGGCGGCCAGACGCTTTTGGGTGTCGGCGCTCATTTGCGGTTCGGGCAGGTCGTTCCAGCGGCGGTCCATGTCGGCCTTCTTGTCGTTGGCTGGCACGTTGCAATACTGGGTACCGCGCGGCTGGGGCCAGAGGCCGTGCAAGCTCAGGTTTTTGCTGCCGAAACTCTCAGGGGTGAGTTCGCGGCACTCGGTTTTTTCCTTGTGCTTGGAGCAGAACGCCGGTTCCCAGCTCATGGCGAGGACGTGGGTTGCGCGGGCCCCTGCTGAGGCCGGTTGACCGGGTATGGGGGCGAGCACGCCCGCTACGTCGATGGTTCCGCAGGTGGCGCTGACCCAGCGCTCGGCGGGTTGCGCGCCTTCGATGGAGAGCCGGTAATAGGTGGCTTCGTCCTTGTTCTTAGCCAGGATCGCGTAGACTTTCGCGGGCTCGACGTTGACGTCGCCGGGATTGGTGGACTTGCGGATCGACTGATAGGCGGGGCAGGTTTGCGTGGCGGTGAAGGTGCCGCCGGTGGCGACTTCGGCGTGGGCTGCCGGGATGGCTAGACCCAAAAGCATCGCACCGCAGAGTGCCGCAAACGTCCGCATCCGTCTCTCCATGAAAATCCCGCAACACCGCGCGCCCTGAGCTTTGCACGGTCTATACGCACCTTGCACCGTCTTGTCATGGAGCGGGTGAACGCAAGCTAAATCGCTTCGCCGCGCAGGAGGCGGGGAACGTCGCCGGTGAGGCCGGCGGCTTCGGTGACGAGGCGGTGTTTGAGGCCGGGGAGGCGGTCGACGAGGCCAAGCCCGAATTCGCGGGCGGAGCGGCGGAGGCGACCGTCGGTCGAGAACAGTCGGTTCAGGGCGTCGAAGCCTGCTGCAGAGGACATGGTGTCGAAGCGGCGCCAGCGGTCGTAGCGTTCGAGCGTGGTGCCGTGGGCGATGTCGAGCCCTAAGCGGTGGGCATCGACGATGGTTTCGGCGAGCGCTGCGCAATCGCGCAGGCCGAGGTTCAGGCCTTGGCCTGCGATGGGGTGGACGCAGTGGGCGGCGTCTCCGATCAACGCAAAGCGCTCCGCGATGAAGGTGCGGGCGACGAACAGTTCGAGCGGCCAGGATTTGCGGGGGCCGTCGAGTTCGATGGCACCCAGGCGTCCGCCTGCGCGGCGCTCCAATTCGGCGATGAAGGCCTCATCGTCGAGGGCCATCAGCCGCGTCGCCTCAGGGGTGCCTTCGCTCCAGGTGATGCACGTGCGATTGCCCAGAAGGGGAAGCATGGCGAACGGGCCGCCGGGGAGGAAATGCTGGACGGCGCGGCCGTTGTGGGGGCGGTCGTGGCGGACGGTGACGACGATGCCGGACTGGTTGTAGGGCCAGCCGATGGTCTTGATGCCGGCCTTGTCGCGCAGGGCGGAGCGGCGTCCGTCGGCGGCGATCAGCAGCTTGGCCGTCAGGGTGCGGGCGGGAGACAACGTGATTTCGGCGTTGCTCGGATTGGCTTGGAAGGAAGAGACGGTCGAAGCGTCGATGATCGTGACGCTGGAACAGGCCGCGACGGCGGCGGATAGGGACTTTTCGAGCGCGGCGTTGGGTACGATCTGGGAGGCAGCCTCGGTTCCGTCGATGGAATTGTCGTAGGAGAGCAAGACGGGACGAATACCGGCGCGCAGGCTGGAATCGGTGATGTCGATGGCCGTGACGGGTTGGGATAGGGGTTCGCAGGCGGACCAGACGCCGAGTTTTGCGAGCATGCGGACGGAGGCGGCGGACAGCGCGATGGAGCGGCTATCGGCGCGGGCCTCATCGTCACCCCAGCGTTCGCGCATAACAACGGCGATGCGGGCGGACTTTCCCATGCCATCGGCCAGCGCCTTGGCCGTGGCAAGTCCGGCAAAGCCTGCGCCTGCTATGACAATATCGAACGTGTCTGGGTTAGGTGGGTTCATGGGACGTGAGACTATCATGAGTTATGCAAACGATTGCTCCACGAACGCATAACGATACAGTCGTTCGTGACTGTACTATCGTGAACGGGTTGCAAACCTGCGTGCGATGAACGAGGTCACATATAAGACCCCGGCGACGCAACACTAAAGCGTGAAAGTGAAACCATGGCGAAGAATGAGCAGGCAGCGGCTGCAGCCGCACCGCCGGTGGAGCGCGATCCGGTCGCGTCATTGTTACGTGTGCTCGACCTGGAACAGATCGGGGAGCATCGGTTTCAGGGACATAGTCCGCCGACGGCCTGGGGGCGCGTTTACGGCGGTCAGGTGCTGGCGCAATCGCTGGTAGCCGCTAGCCGGACGGTCGGCATCGAACGTCCTATTCATTCGCTGCACGGCTATTTTCTGATCGGTGGCGATCCCGCAGTACCGATTGTTTATGACGTCGATCTGGTGCGCGACGGCGGGAGTTTTGCAACGCGGCGGGTCACGGCTCTGCAAGGCGGAAAGCCGATTTTCGAGATGCTGTCGTCGTTCCATAAGATGGAGGAGGGACTTCATCATGCGAACACGATGCCGGATGTGCCTGCTCCTGAGGATGTGCTGCCCATCGGGGAGGTGTTTGCCCAGCATCATGCGCAGATACCCGACACGATGCGGGCATACTACAGCCGGGAGCGGCCCATCGACTTGAGGCTCATTGATACAGAGCGCTATTTCGGGGGCCAAGAGTTGCCGCCACTGCAGCGGTTCTGGATGAGGACCCGGCGCGCATTGCCAGACGATGCCTACGTGCATTGCGCACTACTTGCCTATGCGTCGGACTTTGCGTTGATCGACACGGCGCTGATACCGCATGGCAAGGTGATGTTTGATCCGAAGATGCAACTTGCAAGTCTCGATCATGCGCTGTGGATCCACACGTCGTTTCGGGCTGACGCGTGGATGCTTTACGTTCTCGAAAGCCCAGCAGCTGGCCGCGGGCGGGGGTTTGCGCGGGGTTCGTTTTACAAGCGCGACGGCACTTTGATCGCGTCGATTGCTCAAGAGGGCCTGATGCGCGAACGATCGACAGCGTTCGTGCTTAAATAATAAGCGAAATATCCGTTTTGCCTGTTTTTTGACCTTCAATAGCATGCCTGAAATTTTAGCAGGCAGGCTGCCTTCTTGTTTTGCTCAATAATTTCAATTTGTTGCCTGATTGCGGCGGAATTGGCACGAGGCTTGAAGTCTTAACTCCAGTTTACTGTTGCCCGCTGTGGGCAACGAACGGGAGGGCTGCATGAAGCTGATCACTGCGATCATCAAACCATTCAAACTCGAAGAGGTCCGCTCTGCGCTGACCGATCTCGGGCTTCAGGGTATGACCGTAACCGAAGTCAAAGGTTACGGCCGTCAGAAGGGTCATACGGAAATTTATCGTGGCGCCGAGTACGCCGTGAGCTTCCTGCCCAAAATCAAAATCGAAGTCGTTGTCGCGAGCTCTGCCGTCGACAAAGCGATCGAAGCGATCCAGCGGACTGCGAAAACGGGCCAGATCGGCGACGGCAAAATCTTCGTGTCCTCGATCGAACACACCGTCCGCATCCGCACCGGCGAAGCCGACGCCGACGCGATCTGATCCAACGCAATTCTTTATAACGAGGGAGTATCATTAATGACGTCTAACTTCACGAAGCGCTCAGCCGGGGGGCTACTCGCCATTACCGCGCTGGCTTTGATGGCCGGGGCAGCGTTCGCACAAGACGCCGCCGTGGCCGTCGACGCCGCCAAAGCAGCGGCAGCGGCCGCGCCGCCCGCGCCTAAGCCGAACAATGGCGACACGGCCTGGCTGCTGGTCTCCACGGTTCTGGTTCTGATGATGTCGATCCCGGGCCTTGCACTCTTCTACGGCGGGCTTGTCCGCACCAAGAACATGCTTTCGGTTCTGACCCAGGTGTTCATGATCGTTTCGATGGTCGGCATTTTGTGGTGCCTTTACGGGTACTCGCTGTCGCTTGGCGATTCGAGCGGCCCCTACGTTGCCTATATTGGCAACTTCGGCAAAGTGATGCTCGCTGGCATTACGCCATCGTCTAACGTACCCACCTTCACGCCGGGCGTCGTGGTTCCCGAGTTCGCTTATCTGACCTTCCAGATGACTTTCGCGATGATCACCCCAGCCCTCATCGTCGGCGCATTCGCCGAGCGCATGAAGTTCTCGGCCGTCGTCGCCTTCATGGCGCTGTGGTTCACCTTCATCTACGTTCCTATTGCTCACTGGGTCTGGGGCATCGCGGTTCCTGGCGACGTGGTCGACGCTGCGACGGCACTTGCCGCTGCAACGGGCGAAACTGCCAAGGCTGCTGCTCAGGCCAAGCTCGACGGCGTTCTGGCTGGTGCTGGCTGGCTCGCCCAGGCCGGTGCTCTCGACTTCGCAGGCGGCACGGTCGTTCACATCAACGCTGGCATCGCTGGGCTCGTCGGCGCTCTCGTCCTTGGCAAGCGCGCTGGCTATGGCAAAGAAGCCATGCCCCCACACTCGCTGACCATGACCATGATCGGCGCTTCGCTGCTGTGGGTTGGCTGGTTCGGGTTCAACGCTGGTTCGAACCTCGAAGCCAACGGCATCACCGCTCTTGCGTTCCTCAACACGATGGTTGCCACCTGCGCTGCCGCTCTTTCGTGGATGCTCTGCGAATGGGCCATCAAGGGTAAGCCGTCGCTGCTCGGTCTCGTCACGGGTGCGGTTGCCGGTCTTGTTGCCGTCACCCCCGCCTCAGGGTTTGCCGGTCCGATGGGTGCCATCGTTCTCGGCCTGCTCGTCAGCCCACTTTGCCTCCTGTTCTGCACATCCATCAAGCATGCCTTCGGGTATGACGATGCGCTCGATGTGTTCGGCGTCCACTGCATCGGCGGCATCTTTGGTGCGCTGGCCACCGGCATCCTGGTGAACCCCGCGCTCGGCGGCGTCGGCGTCCCCGACTACACCGCAATCGCCGATGGCTTCGTCGGGAAGTACGACATGGTCTTCCAGATGACGGCTCAGGCCAAGGCAGTCGGCGCTACGCTGCTCTACTCGGGTATCGGCTCGTTCATTCTCTACAAGCTCGTCGATCTCGTTGTTGGCCTGCGTCCTGCTGAAGAGAAGGAACGCGAAGGTCTGGACATCACGGATCACGGCGAACGCGCTTACAACTACTAAGAACCTTGTCCGCAGCGATCTAACGGCCGCTGCGGACACTCACTTCATGCGCGCGGCCTGATTATCAACGCTGCACGTAACTTCTCTCTGCGCACGTCTCCTCCTAGGTAAAAAAACTTGCCCGGCTCTGCCTCCGCAGCGCCGGGCATTTTTATGCGATCTGGAGCCGCGTGCGTGAGCCCAAGCTGGCCATCAAGCGTATGAGGTCACGGCGGGCGAGAGCAACGCAGCCCTGCGTCGGTGAAAAACCTTCGCGGGCGCAGTGGAGGAAAATGGCGCTACCGCGGCCCTTGATGCGCGGAGCATCGTTGTAGCCCAGCACGACGACGATGTCGTAGAGGCCATCCTCTCGCCAGAGATGCTCGGCGCTGGCGGGATAGGGATGGGATACACGGCGGTTGTAGTTGCGATCCCGGGTCGCGTCGCACCAACCATCCCGGCGATCAATCGCTCGAAGCTTCAAGTCCGTGCGAGGACGGGCGATCCGGTCGGCTCGATAGTAGGCCTCGCGGAGGGCCCAAGTGCCGATGGGCGAGGCACCATCACCTTCCCGTTTGCCAATTTTGCTTCCCGTGCGGCCCAATGCACACCGGAAACGCATGCTGCCGACTTGCAGCAACCCAACTCTTGCGCGCGCACTGATCGTGCGAACAATCAGCGTCGCATGCGCTGCGATGACTTGATGGCGGTTGCTGGCTGTGCGCATTATAACCCGTTCGCATCTCGTTTGCCTGGCTTTGGCACGTGCTGGCCCAACGTAAACTATTCGAAACCACCTTCTGCCCGTTGCATTGGCGCTCAGTCGAGGATTATGTCGTCGATTGCCCGCTTGCCAACCCGGAGCCTTTCGCATGAGCACCGCACGCCGCATTTTACTCGTCGATGACGACGACGATCTGCGCTCGGCCCTGCAGGATCAGCTCGCGCTGCACGAGGAATTCGAGGTTGTTGCGACCAACTCGGCGACCAAGGGCATCGAGCTTGCCAAAAACGGCCAGCCCGACCTTATTTTATTCGACGTCTCGCTTCCAGATATGGATGGGCGCGAGGCGGTTAAGGTGTTGCGCAAGAACGGATTTCGCAATCCCATTGTCATGCTCACCGGTAACATTTCGGACGCGGACCAGATCCTTGGACTCGACGCGGGTGCCAACGATTACATCCACAAGCCGTTCAAGTTTGCGGTTTTGTTGGCGCGGATTCGTGCTCAATTGCGGCAGCACGAGCAAAGCGAAGACGCGATCTTCACCATCGGACCATTCACGTTCAAGCCAGCGTCGAAAATTTTGATGGACGACAAGAACAACAAGATCCGGCTGACCGAAAAGGAAACGTCGATCCTGAAATACCTCTACCGGGCTGGTGAAAAAGTCGTGTCGCGCGAAGTGCTGCTGCATGAGGTATGGGGGTACAACGCGGGCGTGACGACACATACGCTGGAAACGCACATCTACCGGCTGAGACAGAAGATTGAGAAAGATCCGTCGAGCGCGACGCTGCTGGTGACGGAGAGCGGCGGTTATAAGCTGCTGCCGTGAACGACCGCGCACCGACTAGGGCGCGCCACCTGCGGTTGTCCACACCCCCCTTGGATAGTTCACCCTTCCGCATAGACCGGCCGCCACGAATCACCACTGAATGGTGTCAGGGTCCGTCCGACTTTGATGGAATCAGAGACGGAGCCTAGGTCTTTGCTTGGTCGTGCTTCTAATCGGGATGCCCCACCCCCGCCGTCGCGAGGGCAAGCATTTTCCGGAAGCACTCTAAGTTTTGTGAGAGGTGGCCAGTGGCGCTCGATATCGTTGTACAGAGCCTATTGCAGGTCGACTTGTTTGCTGGGTTGAAGCCCTTGCAAGTTGCCGAACTCGCGCGGCGCTCGGACCGGATCGTTTACAAGCCCGGCGATATGATCATCACTGAAGGTGCCATTGGTGATGCAGCCGTGCTGATTATCAAAGGTGACGCGATTCGAATTTCTGGGCCATCTCTGATGGAGCCGATGGAGCCGATCGCCGACGGATCGCTGCTTGGCGAGATGGCGATGCTCATCGAGACCGCTCATACTTCGACGGTCATTGCGCGTGCCATGACGCGCGCAATCCGCATTACCCGGGATGCGGTTTGCGATCAGATTGCGGCTGATCGCGCGCTTGCTGATCACCTCAGCCACACGCTCGCCCGGCGGCTTAATGCCATGTCACGCCAGTTGCGCGAAATCGACGATACGTTTGCGTTGATGGACGAGCCATTTTTTCCGGCATTGGCGGGCGGTGCGCCGTCCGGCCAAGGTGCCCAGATTCACTGATCAAACCGCCCGCAAGACTGGTGCGTGCGGGGCTGTGGCTGATACCGCGCCGCATTATTTCGACATTTTTGACATGCTTCATCTTCCGCCATTATGGCTAGATGTCGTGACATCCTGAGGGGACCGCAGACAAGAAAAGGCCCAACCCCGGGGGGAGGGGTTGGGCCATGTGCGCATTTATCTGCGCAAGCGTCGGGAGGGAATCCGACGCTGCGATCGTCACCATTGGCGAG
>JBEBJA010000055.1:0-93813 GCA_040080145.1 Hyphomicrobiaceae bacterium | reverse complement strand
GTAGATGGCGGGGTTTGATTTGGCGTGGGTTTCGAGGTCGGTGAGGAGGACATCCACCAGGGGGGTGATCTGGGCGGCGTTCATGTTGTGGGCCCAGGGTTCGGCTACGGAGCCGGTGCCGACGAGGGCGACGTAGGAATAGGCCGCGCCGTTGGCGAACTGGACGCCGCCGGTGATCCAGGTGTCGACCGTGGCGTTCGGGTCGAGGGTTGGTTTGGTGCCGGTCTTGGCGAAGTGGAGGCGCAGGCCCGGACGGCGGGTGGCGCACCAGTTGGCGATGGATTTGAGCGTGCCAGCGGGCTGGCCGCCTGCGGTGTGGCAAAGCGGGGATTCGAGCAGTGATTTCAGCATGCCGCGGCCGGATGGCTTGATGAGCACGTTGGGCACGATGTCGGAGACGGTATCACGGGCGGCTTCTTTCGCGCCGGCGCGGTTGGTGTAGTCGAGCGACTTGATGAGGGTCGGCAGATGCACGGGTTTGCCGCCCTGGCCGATGAGGCTTGCGAGCACGACGCTCGACATCTGATGGACGCGGCGGGGGCTGCCCGCGACCTGGCCTAGCACGATGGCGGTCGAGGGCGGGGTGCCTTCGCCATTGGCGTTCGTGGGCGGCATGTTGAAGCCGAAACGGTCGATCAGGTGTTTGATGCGCGGCTGGCCGAGTTGCGCCGTGCGGGTCAGCAGCGGATTGTTGAGCGAGCAGGCAAACGTGACGATGGCGCGACGGGGGACGCGCTGGCCGCCGCCATGCGCGCAACCATCTGCGTTGCCGGATGCGTCGGCGTCCATGTAGAGCGTGCCGGGTTCGTCGCGGCCTTCGTTGGCGATGGCGACGGCGGCGAGGATCTTGGCGGCGGAGGCGAGCATGCGGCTCTCGCGCCCGGGCGTGTAAACGCCGGTCTTGGTATCGCGCGCGTGTGGCGAGCCAAAGTAGGACGCGCTTTCGCCGTGCTCGTAGTAGCGGACGATTTCGCCCTTGGCGTTGGCGGCGACCAGGATGATGTTGGGCAGCTTTTTGTCGGGCGTGGCTTTGGCAGGGTCGAGGGTGATGTTTGCATGGAGGCGCGCCGCGTATTGGGCATCGAGCAGGGCGAGCTTGGTTTTGACCTTTTCGCCAAAGCTCAGGTTTTCGGTGACGTCGAACGTCGTGGTGACGCCGCGCACGTAGTCGCGCCAGGAGAAGCCATAGGCCTGCTTCATCTCTTCGCGCAGGCCAAAGCGGGCCGACGGCATCAACGCGCTTGCGCGCACCATCGGGTTGGCCACGGCGCGCTTGGCGATGGCTGGCGCGTAGGTATCGAGTGCTGCCTGCAGCTTGGGTTTGACTTTGGGGTCGGGCGGGCCGCCGGCGAGCTGGAACAGTTCAAACACCGTCTTCTTCTGCTGGGCGTCGTCTTGAATCAGCTTTTCAGCACAGGTGCGGGCGCGCACCTCGGTGATGTATCGCCAGCGGTCAAGGCGGACAGCGTTCAACTGCTCGCTGCCTTTCAGGAGGATGATCGGCTTGTTGACGGCGGACGCGAGCACATATTGCTCGGCGGTGGTGAGGTCCTTGGCTTCCTTGCCGAACACGACGCGCGCCGTCATTTCGACGCCGTGTAAGGGTGCGCCGCCAGTCCTCTGGGCGAGCCAGATGTGGTTGGCGGCCCACTCGCGCAGCGGCTTGTCGTCGCCGCCTTGGGTCAGCACCTGATAGATGACGGGGGCTATCCACCATTCTCCCAGCTTGCGGGCGAGCTTGGTACCGCTGCCTTCGCTGGAGGATGGCGGGGTGTTGTAGATCACGCGGGCGAACTGCATCGGAAGGGTCGAGCCACCGACGCCAAGGCTGGGACGCTTGGTGCGGATTGTGCGCACAATGCTGGTGTAGGGGATTTTGAGCACGCCGATGAGGTCGATGCCAAAGGGGTTGAGCGGTCCGCCAAGATACCGGTCTTCATGGAACTTCAAACACTTCCAGTAGTCGTCCGGGACGGTATGGACCGGGATCGACTTGTGGTCGGGGTTGGCCGTGTGATCGCCGACCTTGATCGCGCTTTCGGTGTAGTTCACATCGCGCATGCTATCGAGGCGCGGGTCGAACGTGCCAACGAAGTTGTTGCCGCGGTCGTAGATGGCGGTCGCGACCCAGCGTTCGGCGTCGTAGCGAAGTTTGTCGCCGAGGAGGTATTGCCCCGTCAGGCCGCGCAAGGGCGCAACAACGTAGACGAGCAACACCGCGAACAGCAGATAGCCGACTGCACCGGCGGCGAGATAACGGACGGGGCCCAGGCGCGGGTTGAAGGCGATTGCGTCAATAAAGACGCGCGCGAGGCGGGCCGGCACGAAGAGCACCAGCTCGGCCAGACGGATCAAAAGTCTCAGGATGGATAACATCGCGCGCGCCAAGGTTGGGCCGGACGCACCCGCCGCGAACTGCCGATCAGCAGGCTTACGCTCGCTTTATGGCGCATGCTCGACTGAAACGCGGCTGGCGTGCGGCGGGCGAGCGGGCTCGGAGATAGGCTTGGAGACGCGCAACAGGTGGCACCAATTGCCGCTTATGGTTGATCGCTAATTAACTATCTACTTATAATTGCATAACAATCTTCACCAAGATATTTTGTGTACGAGGAGAGAATCAATTATCCGAGAAAGGGAGTCTAATTGGTCCATCGTTTACTCACAGAATTAATCGCTGAGCCGGAGACGCCGCCCATGGTTACGACCGCCACTCTTTCATTCCTAGCGGTCCTCAGCCTCGTGCTGCTTTTGGGCGCTGCCAGTTACATCAGCCGCGGCGCAGTGCGGCGCGGGGTGCTCATTTTATTCCTCGCCGTTGGATTATCAGCAATCAGCGTGGCAGCAATTTATCCAGCACTCCGGTTAACGGACGGCGGCACCGACGAGGCCTTCCGGACCGCTGAAATCGAGCAATTGAAAGCCGATCGCGATCAGCTTCTCACCGAGGTCAATCAGAAGGCCCGCGATAACGAGGCCCTCTCCAAAACCAGCGCATTTTTCTCCAAGCTCCACAAAGAGCGGCTGACACGCATTTCGGAGGAAATTCACAGCATCAAGGACATCGTTCTTGGACCGCAAAGTGGAATGCTGGTTTCGCTCGATGCAAATGAAACGACCCTCACGACTTTCCTTGACGGGCCGAGCGGATTTGAATCTATCCTTACTGATTTGCGCAAACTGAAAGCCTTGCGCGTTCGCTCACCGAACGATCCGATTGCACCGCAGCTTGCGGTCCTTGGACCGAGCCGGGCAACAGACGCAGGGACGACCGGCGTCATCGTGGAACCCGCGCCACATGCCTCATCGGCGGTGGTCGATGGCGGGGAACCTGCCCCGCGTGAAGCCGATACGCTCACCGTACTGCGCAAGGCCCTCGACTCTAAAATGTCGACCGCGACATATAAGGTCGATGCCATGAGCGAGGCGGAATTGGTCGATGGGCGGAAAGGCCGCTATTATCTGATTGAACTGAAAAACCCAAAGACCGGCAACCGGTTCACGTTCGACAGTGGCAAATATACGTTCCAGAGCAGCCGTGCCGCCTACAAAACGTCGTTCAATGCTTTTGCCGCAGATGTCTTAAAGCAACTCGAAGGACAGGCGAAGTTTGATCTGTTTGTTCGCGGCAGTGCTGATGCACAGGCCTACAACGGGCAACTCGAACCAGGCTTTGAGTATCGCAAAATTTCCTATCTGCCGAATAGCCGTGGGAAATATCTGTCAAATCCAGCAACCATCAATGTTGCGCAGTCGGTTAAGAATACGGATCTGCCAAACCTTCGCGGCGAATATCTTCGCGGCTATCTGGCTGAACTATTCCCGGTTGCCAAGGTCAATCTGCTCGAAGGCTACGTTACGAAAAAGGACAATCCCGCCGCCCGCAATACGGAATTGATCTTGTTCGTTGAGGGATGATGTTCGACGTTATCGGGTTGCTTGACCGGAAAGCTGTTGGGTTACGACGCAAAGGGCGTCTAACCCAACCTACACGCGACATTTCAGACGATGCCGAATTCGCTGTAGGGGATGAAGGCGACGGGGTCGCCAGCGGCGATGTCACCACAGTCTTCGGGAATCTCGATCAGGCCGTCAGACCAGCGTAACCCGCTGATGAGGCCCGAACCGTCGCGAGCGAATTTTTCGACGGTCATCCCCGTTTCGGTTTGTGCGATCCTGCCGCGCCAGAATTCACGGCGGCCCTGCTTGCGGCCTTTGAACTCGAATGCTGCTGGGAGGACGAACCGGCGTGGTTCGGTCCAAGCGGCCCCTCCGGCGGCGCGCAGCAGCGGGTAGACGTACATCAGGAAGCAGACAAACACGGCGACCGGATTGCCGGGCAAGCCGATGACGATGGAGTCGCTGCCGCCGGAGCGGATCTGGCCGAACATCATGGGGCGGCCAGGCTTGATGGCGAGCTGCCAGAGGTGACGCTGGCCGATTTCGCTTAGCGCTGCCGCCATGTGGTCTTCTTCGCCGAGGCTCGCGCCGCCTGAGGTCAGGATCACATCGTAATGTTTGGCGGCTTTGGCCAGATTGGCGACGACCGACGCGCGATGATCTTTCCAGACGCCCAATTGGGTGACGTTCGCACCGGCCAGAGTCGCAAGCGCCGAGAGCATTGGGGTGTTGGCGTCGTAGACTTCGCCCGGTGCGAGGGGACCTGATCCGGCATCGCGAACCTCATCGCCGGTTGAGACGATGGCGACGCGAAGGCGATCGTAGCAGGGCACAGTTGCGCAACCGATGGATGCGAGCGCTGCGAGGTCGTGGGGCCGAAGGATGCTTCCGGCGGTGTAGAGCGTTGTGCCGGCCGCAACGTCTTCGCCGGCCTTGCGGACGTTTGCGCCTAGCTTGAGGCCTGCGGGAATGATCACAGTGGAGCGCAACTCGCCCGCACAGTCCACTTCTTTGCCGATAACTTCGGCATCCTCTTGCATCGCGACGGTGTCGGCGCCCTCCGGCATAACAGCGCCAGTAAAGATGCGGGCCGCCTCAAGAGCCCCAAGTGAAAATGGGAATGGATGACCCGCTGCTGACCGGCCAACCACATTGAGGCGAAGAATGCGATCCGTGACTTTGTAGCCGCTGTGGGCAAACGCATAGCCGTCCACGGCCGAGTTGGTGTGGGCCGGCACCGGCTGAGGAGCCGCGATGTCTTGGGCCAGAACGCGACCGAGCGCGTTATTGAGGGCAACATCAAGGGTTGCCGGGAGCGGCGCGACGGCCTGCTTAAGGATTTCAATCGCCTCGTCATGGCGAAGCCGCGGCTGGCTTGGCCGGAAGCAATCATCAACCAGGGTACGTTTCATGGCGCAATTTCCTCCACCACAGGGTTGGAGGAGGGGCGCTTAAAACGCAAGCCGGATTCCAAAACGCAAGCCGGATTTGCCCCGCGACTGGCATTCCTCGTTACATGCCGTGCATGACGATGAACAACCCAATCCCGAGGGCGGGCCCCAGTAGCGTGGCAGCAACTAACATACCGAACGACTTTACAACGAACATGACACCTTACCCCGCAGACAAAACTGCAACTCACTCCAACCGCTCGCCCGTAGCCCCCTACGGACAGAACAGATCACGCAAACGTGAACTCGAACCCGATCTACGCACTTTTACCGCATGGCACACGATAGCTCGAAAATTAGCGCTTGACACCTTTAATCGTCACGGGGTGCGAACAATAGTTTCGCATTTGCGAGATAATTGCGCTTAATCTGTGTGCACGATTATTCGTCCAAAGTCTAAGACTTCACAGTCTTTTGATTCGATTTAGTTTTCCACAGGTCATTCAATGATTGACAGGGAACTGAGTTACTAAACAGGGCTGTGGATAACTTCGCGGCAGCATTCGGTTGATGAAAAATTTGGCAGCGCAGCGACAGCGTGCGTTGCGGTTTTGCACCACAAAAATACACCCTTCAATTTGGTATGCGGAGGCACTTGCAACGGATCTTGTTCCCGTTGCAGGAACTGCACGCGGTTATTTGAGGTCAAAAAGCCGGAGCTGAAGCTCGTCCTGCCCTTTGGTTTCGCTTGCTAATTGTTCGATGCGGTCGAACGGCACCTGTTCGGCGTTGATCAGCGACCGCTGCGCCTTCAGCGCGCGCACGAGCCCTTCCTGCACGAGATGGAACTCGCCGACAGTCTGATGCGGCAGCACGGCTGCGGCATCTAGCCCCGAGTCTGACTGGAAGGCGGCCTTCAGTTTGCGCAAGGCCGTGTCTTCGCGAACACGACCGATGAACCAGCTCGTGATCTGATCGCGCGATTTATAGTCGAGGTCGCCCGGCGATTGTGTTGCCAGCATGATGCCGAGGCCTGCCGAGCGGGCGCGTTTCAGCAGCGACTGGAGCGGTTCGGCGGTTGCGGGTTTTGAATTCGCAGGGATGTAGAGGTCGGCTTCGTCGAACATGACGACGGCCTGGAGTTCGTCGTTGGGGTTGCGCTGACAGAAGCGCAGGGCTTCGGAGAGGAACTGCGAGACCCAGAACAGGATGTTCTCGTTGTCACCCAGGAAGCCGGTGTAGACGATCGACAGACGGGTGCGGCCTTCGCGGGCATGCGGACCAAGGCCCAGCAGGCTTTCCATGTTCATGCTTTCGCCGCCCGGCTCAAACAGGGAGGCGTTGCGGAGGCGCAAGCTGTCGAGCTGCGCGACGAGATCGCGGCGGAAGCGGCCCGAGGGGTCCATGCGCTGCGTCAGGTCGGTGAGATCGGGGTCTTCGTCTTCCAGCAGGTTGATGAGGTCATGGAGGGTGACTTCGGTGCGGCTACGCATGCCGAGAATGCGGAGCGCAACCGAGAGTGTTCCCGACAGCTTCTGATGGGTTGCCGAGTTCTTCAGATGCAGCATGTCGCCAAGGGCTGCGGCGGACAGGTTGGCGAGCAATTGCTGCTCGTGGTCGGGCAGTTCATTGATACCGCGCGGCAGGAGCGTGATCGAGATGGGGCGGCCCGAGGCGCGGCCCGGGGTGTAGACGGCCACGTCGATGGCGTCGCCGAGCTTTTCGCGCAAACCCCGGCGTTCGGTCTCTTCGTTGTCGTTGGCGCGCCAGACATCGGGGTTGGCGTAGCTGGCAAGGTCGCCCTTGCGGTCGATGAGGATGGCGGGGATGCCGCGCTGCAGGAGCTGCTCGATAATCGAGAGGGCAAGCGTCGTCTTACCCGAACCGGAACCGCCGAGCACAGCTGCATGGCGCTTCAGGACGCTGGTGTTGAGCGTGATCGCCTTGCCCCGGCCGCCATTGCCACGGCCAGCAATGATGCTTGAGCTATCGGTGCCGTTTTCGTCGAGCAGGACGGAGATCGGCAGTTCGTCGTCGTTGGCTGGCAAGATGTCCGCTGGCGGCGCGATGGCGGGCAACTGGCTGCCCCAGTTCATACCGGATGCTGCGGCGGTGCCTAGCGCTGCCAGTTCGTCGCCGTCGATGGGCATGGGCGGGCCTTCGGCGCGGCTTGCGAGGGTGGCAAGCGGTGTCGAGGGGCGGATCAGCGTTTCAAGGCGCAGAATGCGGCTGACGGCATGGACGTTGGAGAGCAGCTTGGCGCTTTCGAACCAGGTCGAGAAGCCTGGGTCGTGGCGGTGGTCGATGTGGAACTGGCAAACGGCCTGGATGCGTTCCCAATCGGCGATCGGGACCAGCGTCTGGCGGCCGCCCGCGGTTTTGAACTTGCCCATGGCCTGGCCGGTCTGGCTCTTGTTCTGGGGCGGGAAGTCGGATGCGCGGAGCATGATGCAGCTCTTGCCGCCCATGGATTGCAGCACTTTGTCCAACTGGCGCTTCAAGCCGCCGCCCTGGGTGGGCTTGTTGCACAAGAAGATGCGGGTGTCGCTCGACAGGCCGTTGACGTGGTTGATCTGGAGATCGAAGGCGGGGAGCTGGTCGCCCAGTTCGAGGCGGTTGATCTTCACGTCGAAGGCCGAAGCCCACTCGGCACGAGCGAGCCTCAGCGAGCCGGTCAGCATGTCGACGAGGTCGCTGTCGTTGGACGACATTTCGCCCTCGAAGGCGGATTGGAAACGGTCCCACGCCTCGCGATAGTCGATGGTGGGGCGCTCGTCGGCTGGGGCTGCCGGGAAGCCGAGCGCGCTCGCCAGGGTGTTGCCGAGCTGGCTCATCCAGGACGGCTGCTCGAAGGCTGGTTCGTCCTCATGCTGCTCGCTCGTTTTGGAGCGCAGGCGGATCTGGGCGTGTTCGAGCAAGCGGCGGGTCGAGAGGCCGCCGAATTCCTCAAAGAACTGGGGTTCGAAGAAGGCCGACGGGTCGGCGTAGCTCGCGCCTCCGGCACGAACGGCTGCTTCGTGTTCGAGGCGCTTTGAAATGATGAGACGGGCTTCCTGAGGCGTGCGGCTTTCGAGCAGCGCGACGGGGCCGGCCTTTTCGAGCCGGTCGATGTAGGACTGGGCGAGGACGCCGCGGACCTGGCCGTAGAAGTCTTCGAGCACCGAGACGATGACGATTGAGGACGTGATGCGGTTGGTGATCTGGATCAGGTCGCGGACGGCGCGCTGGAAACGCTCTTCGGCGTCGTCGAAGAAGCGCAGGTCTTCGACTTGGTCGATGCAGAACACGAGGCTTGCGCGGTCCACGGTCCAGATCAACTGGCCGAGTGCGGTGATGATCTCGAAGGAGCGGTCTTCGCCGGTGTTGGGGTCGAGCGCGCCGACAGCTTGATGAGCGAGCTGGGTCAGCTGGCGGCCATGGAGGTACTGGCGGATACGCTGGTCGATGCGGGGGTCGGCGCGCTGCAGGTAGAGGAGCGCGCGCACGATGTTGATGTCGAGTTCTTCGCCGGCGAACTTGGGACTTGAGACGATGTCGTCGGCTAGACGCAGCACGAGGTGAGCGAGCGCTGTTTCGTCCAGCGTTGCTTCGCGCAGGGTTTGGAGATCGGCGGGGTTGAGGATCGAACTGTCACTGACGAGGTGGTTTGTCAGGCGGCTCAGGCCACTTTCGCCCTGCTCGTCGGGATCGTACGGCTTTTCCAGCGAGTGGACGAGGCGGCGGAGATAATAATCCGCATAGTTGCCTACGTCGGGCGTCATCTGGGCGTAGCCGAAATAGGCTTTGTGGCTGCGATGCGACCCGGTGCGAAGGGCGCGGATTAGATGGGTTTTGCCCGCGCCCGATTGCCCGATGAACAGCAGCATGCGGGCTTGGACGGGGGCAGATGCGCGGCTTGTGCGGCCTTTGCGGCTCTGACTGCCGTCCTGGGCGTGATCTGTCACGGCGGCGAGAACGTCAGCAAACTTCTTGCGTGCCTTGGCATGCACCTGCTCGACGTCAACGGGGTCGGCCCGCCAGACATCGTCTTCCCAGGTAATCGAATGCTCGAAAGCGTCGGCCAAACCTTCGCTGACGACGCCATGTGCCTTGTCTGCTGCGTTCAAAATCGCGTCCCCCGGCGGGTAGGTAACCGCCTCGTTTGACTCATGCTTCTTCGACGCGAACAAAGTGCCAGACTGTGTTCTTGTACTGAATCGCGGAGTTTTCAAACTCCTGGATGTGTTTCTTGTCTTTCAGGTCGGCGTTGGCGAGCGCGAGCCCGCCGGTCCGGTGAGCTTCGGCCAGCATTCCTTTAAATTCGATTTCCGACAGGGCCCAGGCATGGTGGTTCGATTTAATTTCCTGCCAGACGTGGGAGATAAAAGCCTTCCGATTGCCGGGCCAGCCTTCCGCGCGACGGGCAGCAGCGACCAGAACGCACTTGATAAAGCCAGGCAGATCCGGCCGGGCGGCGGGGAGCGGTCGCTCGTTGGCGACGCCGCGATCGTTGGCGACGACGGCCTTCTCGACGACGGCCTTGGTGGCCGAAACTGCTGGCAACAGTTTGACAACGCCTGGAACGGCAGGACCGGCGGGCACCGGAGCGGAGCGGGGCGCACTATCCGCGTTGACCCGATCCAGGAAAGCGCGCCGCAACAGGCTGGCGCGCAGTGTTTCGGCTTCGCTGTTGGGGGTGCCCAAATGCTCGGCGGCGAGCGCGGCGATCAAACGGCCATCGCTGGTGTAGTCGCGCGGCGTCTTCAACAACTGGCCGGCGAGCAGGCGGCTTGGCTTGGCGGCAAGGCCACCGCCCGAACCCAGGCCGCTCTTGATCTGGTTGCCAAATGCCCGCTCCAGAGCGCGAACGGCCAATGATGCCCGCAACTTAGCCAGGGACAGGACCTTACTATCGCCCAGGCCGAATGCACGTTGAACAATGAGGCCGCGCAGATTGTCTGGATTTGCGAGCGCCTTCAGCACGGACTTGTCTGACGTGTCGAGACCCAGCGCCCGCGCCGTCAGCGGACCGTCACGCACTTCCGCCCAGGTGGTCTTGGGGCCGATGGTGATCGAAAGGGCGTGCGCCGCATGATCGCTGCCTGGCTGCGTCGATTTGAATCGGGCTCGCGCTTCCTCCACAAGACCAAGCCTGCTCAGCTCGGCGAACTCGCTGTCGGTCGCGCGACGCCAAGCTGCGGGTGCCAGATCGGGCAGCGTCATTACGCGCAGATCGCGGGCGAGTTCGGCGCGCGTTGCACCGCCGGGCAGGGCCACGCGCAGCAAGATGAGGTCTGCCAAAGCAGGCAGCGCCGTGATGGATGACACCAGGGCGTGCTTCGTGTTCGGATCAGCGGCGGTCGCCACGCATATTTCTCCGTTACGGAAAAGACCTGCTCATTGCGGATGCGAATCACCTGCAATTTCAAGCGAAGTGTGCGTGAAACGCTGGAATGTTCCAAGCAGGATCGGTTGTTTATACCTACGCAGATTATCTCGATTACTACTGGAAAAAATAAGTATGCAGTAGGAATGAGTGCAGTTTCAGTGCCTTGCGCCAGCGTTTCGCCCCAGCCTGGACAAACTGGCGACACGATTGTTGGGCGATACTCAGGGGCAAGCCTGGGGCGGCCCGAACTTGGAGCGGACACTCATTTGGGTGATTTGTGCCGATCGGGAACAAGAGTTGGCTCAGCAGTCACGACGTTATCTTTAACGCTGAGTTAAGAGGTTAGAGCGATGCTAGACGCCATGTGTGTCACCGCGTGTATGAAAGCGGGAGTAAAAATGTATCGCGTAGCGTTCTCTGCAGGGCTGGCCCTATCACTTGCGGCCTGTGCCGCCGGTTCCGGTGTGGTTTCATCGGGCTTTAACGATGGCCCGCCTCCATCCTCAACTTCCAAGCGGATGAAGCCCGATGTCGCACTTGGCGGCGACACCGGCATTCCGCGTGGCTCACTTGCCAGCGGCGGAGGGGCGGTTGCTGCCGCCGGGACCACGAAGGCTCAAGGCGTCCAGGTTGCAAGCCTTGGTTCGGACAAGGCGCCCAAAGGCACTTTTGAGAAGGCCCCCTCGGGATCGCTCGCAGATCGCGACTATACGACGACCAACCTCGACCCGAATTTTGCGCGCGACATGATCAATCAGTATCGTGCCGTGCATGGGCTCAAGCCGGTCAAGCTCAACACGGAATTGACGGCGGCCGCTAAGCTGCACTCAAAAGATCTCGCCAAGTGGGACCGGATCTCGCACTACGGATCGGACGGATCGAACCCGTGGGACCGGGTCAAACGCTCCGGCTTCAAGGCGCGGCTCGCCGCTGAAAACGTCGGCACCGGGCAAATTGACTTCGGCGAAGTCATGAAGGGGTGGAAGGAAAGCCCCGGCCACAACAAAAACCTGCTGCTGGCGGATGCCGACTACATGGGCATTGCGCTTGTTCATGAGTCCAAGACTGAATTCAAATCGTTCTGGACACTGGTGCTTGGCTCGCAGATGTGAGGAGGGGTCGCGAGGTGTTTTCCCCAAATCCCGATTATCCAGCGACGGCAGTTGTTGGGCTACAGCGCGTTTGAGGTTTCGTTCGATTCGTGTTCGTGCCGCACCGAACCCAACCTACAAGGCGCTTCCATGCGAGCGCATTCCATGCCCTACTGGGTCCCGTGTCTGCCACGCACCCTAGGGTCCGTCTGACTTTAATGGAATCAAAGTCGGACCCTAAGCCTCTGTTTGGTCGTGCTTCTTTTCGGAAAACCGGTTCCCACCCCCGCCTTCGCGGGGGCATGCTTTTCCGGAAGTACTCTAAGGATGCTGCGCCGCGCACGGGACTCGTTTTTTGACAATGGAATGAGACCATTGTTCGGGTTGCGGCAGCAATCTACATGCCTGATGGAGCCGCACGGCGGAATGGGGGGAAGCGCACCGTGCGGCGTTTGGTCTTGGAGCGGCGGTGCTTGCTCCTCGACCAATCCAATAGACGTGGACCAGCTGGGATTTCCGTCGCAGGGCCGACGACAGAATTAGGATTTCTTGCGCAGATTGCGCCAGATGGCGACGTCGATGCCGAGACGCCAGCGGGCGACGGCGGCATTGAGGCCGGCGGCCATGGTGAGGGAAACCGCTGTGGCGATGGCTGCTCCCATAAGGCCAAGACGCGGAACGAGGATGATGTTCAAGAGAATGTTCATCGCGGCCGACGCCATCATCACAACGGCACATGCGCGCTGCTCGCCCTGCATGTTGAGCAGGAACTCAGCAGGGCCCATAGCCGAGCGCGCCAGGAAACCGAACACCAGAATCGCCATCACCGGATAGCCGCTGACGAACTGCGGGCCAAACAGCGACAACAGCGGCTTGCCCAGCAGCAGAATGACGACGGCAGTGGCGAGCGATGGCCAGAACGTCCAATTCACCGCTTCACGGACCGCATCACGCAAGCCGTCCTTATCACCGCGTGCGCTGTAGCTTGCAAACCGACTGGCCATGGCGCTGCCGACCGCGTAGTGGACGAACATGATGAGGCTCATCGTTTTGCCCGCAGCGAAGTAGATGCCGACGTCAGTTGGCGTCATGTAGCGGGACAGCACGATGATGTCCGTGTTCTGCAGCAGGATTTCACAGCCCGAAATCGCGAGCAGAGGCAGCGACGACGTCATCCAAACTTTAGGGCGGTAAGCGCGGGCACCACGGCCGTATTCCGCCACCATCGCGCGGTTGATCCAGAGCGCTTGGACGATGCCGGTGGCCCAAGTTGCGATGATTGCTGCAAACGCTGCCGTGGTGGCGACCATGCGCAGGCCCAGCGCATAGGCGAGCGTCATGCATACCAGCAGCAACAAGGGGCGCAGGACGTAAGGGGGAATGAGCGCTGCGGACATCCAGCCGTTGCCACGGCCAATGCCGTCTTGAACGTCCGTCAGGGCGTAGAGCGGAATACAGACGAGAGCGAGATAGGCCGCGAGCCGGTAACTGCTGGAAACGTAGGGCTCGAACAGCCACAAGCCGGCCATGCCAGCGAGCGCGACCAAAGTACCCGCTGCGAGCGCGAAAGCCCGGCCACCGTGAATGAGACCACGCAGCAAGTCGAATTCACCCGCTTCACGATGAACCGGGATCAGGCGGATAATGCCAAGACCGAGCCCCAAATGAGACAGTGCACCTGCCATCAGCACGCAGGTCCATACGAAGACGTAAATTCCATACTCAGCCGAGCCCATCCAGCGTGCGATCGCGATCTGGGACACGTAGAGCAATAGTGCGGAAATGCAGCGGACAAGGAACGCGATGGCGGCGTTGCGTTGGGAGCGTGCACGATCGTTGCCGCCGGTCAGAACCGAGCGAATCATGGGAATGACCCCGGTTGCCGCCTGCTTCAGGCTTGCGGCGCGGGCCTCGATTTGTGCTGCTGTCATCATACGTTCGTTCGCACCGAGGCGAGATTTCCTCTCTTGTTTTTGAGTCCGGCGCTCGCGCCGGCGGCTCTTCGCCGCTTCGGTCAGCAAGGGCTGCCCGCTCTTCTTGTTGTCAAAAAACAACGACCTGAAGGAGGTCCTTGCTTTTTGAGTCCGGCGCTCGCGCCGACGGCTCTTCGCCGCTTCGGTCAGCAAGGGCTGCCCGCTCTTCTTGTTGTGCCGTCAGCCGTGACGTATGCCGGTGACGCGGTGGCGTTCGCGGATGCGGACGGTCTCGGCGACACCGGCCCATGCCCAGCTGCGGCCTGCATCTCCCCGCTCGCCATGCAGCGAGGAGAAGAATTCGGCAACCTCGGCTGCATAGAACCCATGCCGGCCCTCCAGAACGGACGCCATGAAGTCCACATCGCGCGGGGTGGGCGTTACGTCGTCTTCGGAATGCCAGCTCATCGTCATTGTACGGCCTCGACGCTTAATAATTGCCTATGGTCGCCATAACGAAGCAATTTAAGAGCCAACTCAGCAGGTTCGAATTGGGACACCGGCGAGGAGCGACGTGGGATTTGGTCTTGTTGGCCTGCAGGCAGGTGCTATTCTCGATCATGACTGGCGGTACTTTTCGCAATCAGGAGCGGCATTGCGTGTCCCAAATCGGCAAATTGCGTACAGCCAGCTTGCTCGGGGTCGTGTTGCTCGAGGTCACGGCGACAGCTTGGTTCGCCGCTGGTGCTTTACATGCCGCCGAAGACACCCCTGCACCGCGCGGCACTCCAGGGATTCTTGTGGAGCCGCGTCCGCGCAACAATGAGGATGCCGACCGTCGTGAGAAGGCGGCACCCAACAACGGCCAGCAGGAGCGGGAGCGCCCGGGTTGCCCCGTGAATGATCGCCCGTTGGAATTGCTGGTTTAAGGTCTCTACTGCGCCGTGGGGGGCGCGGTCGTCTTTGGCTTGGAAGGCTGAGCGGGTGCTGCATGGGCCGCACGGGACTGGGCGGCAGCAGACTGGGCCTGCTTCGCTTTGGATTTGACGGCGGCAACCTTGGCTTTGATCTCGCCAACTTTGTTCGTTTTCCTCGTGACGTGAACACGTTTGGGCCGGTTGCCGCATGACCACGCCGCGACTGCGGTTCGCATGCTCACCAGATTTTTCGCATCTTTTGTGGCCGCGAGATTGTCGATGGTGGTCTGGTTGAACAGGGTCTTCCAGCCCTGCATGCCGAACCCGTGCTCGAGCAGGCTTGCCGCGCGGATCGCACGTGACTGACCATCCGTCTCGCCTAGGACGACGGCGACCAGACGACGGTTGTCGCGGGTCGCTGTTGCCACCACGTTGTAGCCGCTGTCGCAGGTAAAGCCGGTCTTGAAGCCGTCGGCACCTTCAAAGGTTTTCAGGAGTGCGTTGTGGGTTGCCAGGCGGATTCTGCCGATGTGCATGTCGGGCATCGCCCAATATCGTGCGTACTCGGGGAATTCCTTGATGACGGCGCGGGTCAGCTTGGCTAAATCGCGGGCCGTGGTCGCCTGTTCGGGGGCGGGCAACCCGTTGGGGTTCAAGAACCGGGTGCGCGTCATGCCCAGCCTTGCTGCGGTCTCGTTCATCTTGACGACGAAAGCCGCTTCGCTGCCCGAGATTGCCTCGGCGAGCATCACGGCGACGTCGTTCGCGGACTTGACGACGAGCGCCTGAATGGCCACTTCGACCGACAATTCGCCGCCGACCGGTAAGCCGACTTTGCTGGGCGGCTGAATGTTGGCGGCTTCGCTGACCGGGATCTTCTGGTCGAGCCGGAGTATCCCGGTCTTAACCGCATCAAATGCTATGTAGGCGGTCATGATTTTCGTCAGCGAGGCGGGATACCAGCTATCGTCGGGGTCTTCGGCGTAAAGTACCTGACCGCTAGTCGCATCGAACAGCAAGGCCGGGCCAGCACTGGCTGGACCTGCGAGGGTCAGCGCCGTCGTGGCGATTGCCGTCATCGTGGCCAAGGCGCGCATGATTAATCCTTTGGTCCAAATCATGTGATAGCCGATACCACATTCGTCAAAAGCTGGGCAACCGAATGGCTCCCGTGCTGTTGCCACTCGCACACTGTGAATTTTGTGCGTTTCCTGCCACGAGGTGAAGTGAGTACTATCTGGCGCTCTGTGATGGAGCGCGAAACTGGGCGCGTGCCGAGGGCGCGCCCGTCAAATCATGGCACGACTTCAATCGGAATTGTGAGGACAAACTCTGTGCCTGATGGTTGGGAACAGACGGCGATTGCTGCGTCCACTTGCTTGGCAAACGCGGCGACGATACGCATGCCTAGGCCCTTCGCCTTGTGAAGGTCAAAATCGGGCGGAAGACCGGTGCCTTCATCACGGACGGAAAGTGAAAAGG
The DNA here is from genome assembly GCA_040080145.1 of Hyphomicrobiaceae bacterium. Classification (GTDB taxonomy): domain Bacteria; phylum Pseudomonadota; class Alphaproteobacteria; order Rhizobiales; family Hyphomicrobiaceae; genus JANXVY01. Next base: position 77,751 of record JBEBJA010000055.1, on the reverse strand, counting down.
TATCATGGCCGTCCCGGCTGACCTTGATCCAAATCTTACCGCGATCTTCATTCTTGTACGCATATTTGGCAGCATTGGTGATCAGTTCGTTCACGATCAATGCAATTGAAATAGCGCGATCGGTTTGGATAACAATGCCGTCGACCGTATCCGTGATTACGTCGCAGTGAGCAACGCTGCCATCCAGATCTTTGCAGATTGCCTTGATGTATTGGCCAATGTCCATCCGCTCGATATCTGACTCATAGCTCAGCTGGTCATGCGCTTTTCCGATCGCTGCGATCCGATTTGCGGCCTCGTTCAAGTGACCTCGCAACTCGGGCGAGGCAATCTCGCGCGCCTGCAGGTTCAACATGCTCACCACGATTGTCAGGCTGTTCTTGACGCGGTGATTCATCTCCTTGAGCAGAAGCTGGTGCTTTTCGAGTGCGGCTGTGAGCCTTCGCTCCTGGCGCTCGCGCTCGATTGCCATGCCACAGATGTTTGCGGCGCCCTGCAAAAAGGCGAGGTCGTGTTCGAGAAAATCAGTATCCGAACGGCTGTCCACTTCAAGCACACCAAACGGCTTCCCGTCGCCCTGGAGGATGACGTTCATGGCGCGCCGGATACCGTGCTGTTCCATGAGCTCAGATGTGCGAAAACGGTCCTCGTTTTCAAGATGGTTTGAAATCACGGGTTTGCCGGTCCGCAATGCAAACCCCGCTGGTGATTCGAGATCAGATCCAACGCTTGCAATTCCAACGACATTTGCGTCCCAGCCCACACCCGCACGAACCAGCAGGCGATTGCTGGATGGGATATGTTCAAGCACCTTGCAAAACTCGACCTTGAGACCCTCAGCGGTCAACCGCGCCGTCTCTTGAAGCAACTGATCCAAGGATGCGCCCTGAAGTGCGATCACACCGAGCTCGGCGAGAACCTCTTGCTGCCGAATGCGGTCACGCAACGCGCTCACTCCCGTGTCGGGACTATCGCCGGATGGGCTTGGTTCGATGATTGGCGTTTCGCTGTTCGTCGTGGCACCCATCAGTTCAATCCTTGCCGGAAGCTTTAGGCCCAAGCGTATCGTGCCCGATTATGAAAAAATTGGCATCCGCTGTCATCCGCTGCGATGCCTTCCGTCGCTTTGCATGCCGCACGAGCATGTCATACCAGCCCGCAGAAGTTTTCACTCTTCGTTTGGCCGTCTGCGGGCTGGTATTCTGTTTGCTTTGCGCGTGGCCACCCCCACGCGCGGACCGCTTGAGTACTTGTGCTGATGGAGATGTACGAGATTTTAAAATGTTCAACAAACACAAAATATTAGTTGTCGAACGAGCTCTCGTACGCTTTTGCAAAATGAATGACGTAAAGGAGGGCCCGCGTGGGCGGGGAACGGTGCAACGAACCAGAGCTAAGGGGCGCGATTACGGTTCAGCCCCGCGTGGGCGGGGAACGGGCATCAGTGAGCGGCACACCACGCGATCTACTCGGTTCAGCCCCGCGTGGGCGGGGAACGGTGGCGGCTGTGGCAGTCGGGCACGATGCACCACGGTTCAGCCCCGCGTGGGCGGGGAACGGGTCGTCTGCACCAGCCAGCCGCCGAGAATGGCCGGTTCAGCCCCGCGTGGGCGGGGAACGGGGAAACCAACCGGAGTTGGCTTGCGGGTTGAGCGGTTCAGCCCCGCGTGGGCGGGGAACGGTGCCGACGAGGACCGGCGAGTCCTTGCGGTACAGGTTCAGCCCCGCGTGGGCGGGGAACGGGGCCGGCTAACGCTTTCTCGCGGAGCGGATGACGGTTCAGCCCCGCGTGGGCGGGGAACGGGCTCCTCACAGTGATGAACGCGGCCGCCAGACCGGTTCAGCCCCGCGTGGGCGGGGAACGGTGCTCAACTTGAGCCCGCTCACGCGCAACCCGCGGTTCAGCCCCGCGTGGGCGGGGAACGGATCAGCGGGCCGTCGAGTTCGACCAAGCCGAGCGGTTCAGCCCCGCGTGGGCGGGGAACGGCGGAAGGCCTCAGCCGCGTCGTCCTGCTTGTCCGGTTCAGCCCCGCGTGGGCGGGGAACGGTGCAGTTCCTCCCACCACCGGTACAAGTGCGGCGGTTCAGCCCCGCGTGGGCGGGGAACGGTTGTGCCATTCCTCGCCGCCGAACGCGATGTGCGGTTCAGCCCCGCGTGGGCGGGGAACGGCTAAAAATTACATTTCCCCCGCGCTTCGTTCCCGGTTCAGCCCCGCGTGGGCGGGGAACGGATAAGTGGGTGCTGGCAACCCTGTACGACTCACGGTTCAGCCCCGCGTGGGCGGGGAACGGGCCTCCAGCTTCGCCTCAAAGCCAGGGTTGGTCGGTTCAGCCCCGCGTGGGCGGGGAACGGAGCGGCGTTGGCGTAGGCGTCCACGAGACGGGCGGTTCAGCCCCGCGTGGGCGGGGAACGGACGTCCCCAAACGCATCCCATTGCAGGCGACGCGGTTCAGCCCCGCGTGGGCGGGGAACGGTCCATCTTCCGCGATTAATGCCACGGCGTACCCGGTTCAGCCCCGCGTGGGCGGGGAACGGCCCACCTCACGCAAGCGACCAAGGACCAATTGCGGTTCAGCCCCGCGTGGGCGGGGAACGGAGGGCGTGTTGAATAATATCGCGCGTCGTCGTCGGTTCAGCCCCGCGTGGGCGGGGAACGGAGTTGTTCGACCTGTACCCCGACGTCGGCCCGCGGTTCAGCCCCGCGTGGGCGGGGAACGGCATCGCCTGCCGCCGGACTTCTGGCTCAAGGCCGGTTCAGCCCCGCGTGGGCGGGGAACGGTCTGACCCCATCATTGAGATCGCGTCGATCGACGGTTCAGCCCCGCGTGGGCGGGGAACGGAAACGCAAAAAAGCACGCAAAAAAGCGCACGGCGGTTCAGCCCCGCGTGGGCGGGGAACGGGCGGTCGCTTCCTTCACGTCATTGGCGTTTAGCGGTTCAGCCCCGCGTGGGCGGGGAACGGGCCCGCAACAGACAACGAGTCAATTGCGTGATCGGTTCAGCCCCGCGTGGGCGGGGAACGGCTGTAGATCAATCGTAACGGCTCGATAGCCAGCGGTTCAGCCCCGCGTGGGCGGGGAACGGGGGTCAACCATCGGCGTGGACGGCTTTGGTATCGGTTCAGCCCCGCGTGGGCGGGGAACGGCAATGCCCAAGAACGACCGTATCAAGCGGTTGCGGTTCAGCCCCGCGTGGGCGGGGAACGGCCGGTCATGCTCAACGACATGAGCGCGGGCCGCGGTTCAGCCCCGCGTGGGCGGGGAACGGTATCCATCCTGCATGCTGGATTCCTCGCGTTCCGGTTCAGCCCCGCGTGGGCGGGGAACGGCAGCATGAAACGCTCGACGTCCTCGCCGATAACGGTTCAGCCCCGCGTGGGCGGGGAACGGACGATGCGGCGCAGCTGGTTGCACTCTTCGGTCGGTTCAGCCCCGCGTGGGCGGGGAACGGTCAATCTCCCCTAACACCCCGTAAACACTGGGCGGTTCAGCCCCGCGTGGGCGGGGAACGGGTGGTGCGAGGCCCCGGCAGAAGCCGTTCAAGCGGTTCAGCCCCGCGTGGGCGGGGAACGGAACTGGGCTTGATCGACACGTGGCGGATTCGCCGGTTCAGCCCCGCGTGGGCGGGGAACGGCCTGTTGCGGCATATCCGCCAGCCTGTGATGCCGGTTCAGCCCCGCGTGGGCGGGGAACGGTCGTCCGGCGGGTTGATTTGATAGCCCATAGGCGGTTCAGCCCCGCGTGGGCGGGGAACGGCTAGATCACGTTTTGCGCGACATGGGTCCGCACGGTTCAGCCCCGCGTGGGCGGGGAACGGCATGTCCCGGCATCCGTCTGGGCGCCAGCGGTCGGTTCAGCCCCGCGTGGGCGGGGAACGGCGACCAGATCAAGTAGCTCACGCGAATTCCTCCGGTTCAGCCCCGCGTGGGCGGGGAACGGATTGCTGCCGGCGTCGTATTCAGCGCCGAATGCGGTTCAGCCCCGCGTGGGCGGGGAACGGGCTGTCACCCGCGCAACGCTTGGCAAGGCTGACGGTTCAGCCCCGCGTGGGCGGGGAACGGTCGGGGTTATGCTCGCGTTCGTGCCGGTCCAGCGGTTCAGCCCCGCGTGGGCGGGGAACGGGATGACGGCAATACCAACCTCCCGGCGGAGGCCGGTTCAGCCCCGCGTGGGCGGGGAACGGGGCCCGCATTCACGCCTGGCTAGACTACCCGCCGGTTCAGCCCCGCGTGGGCGGGGAACGGACAACGAGCGCAGTATTCGCCAAGCCGAGGCGCGGTTCAGCCCCGCGTGGGCGGGGAACGGTACAGCTCGGCAATAGCCGATTCGACCGCATCCGGTTCAGCCCCGCGTGGGCGGGGAACGGCGAACGAGCTTGAGCAGCAATCGAAGCAGCAGCGGTTCAGCCCCGCGTGGGCGGGGAACGGAAACCGACCGCTTCCCATGTACTGCAACTGCACGGTTCAGCCCCGCGTGGGCGGGGAACGGCCGCAACCTAGGCAGTGAGCGTGGTCTGGTATCGGTTCAGCCCCGCGTGGGCGGGGAACGGGCCGATGACGTTTCGGGCGAAGTGCAGACGCCCGGTTCAGCCCCGCGTGGGCGGGGAACGGTCGAAGCTAAGGACTGCGCTGTTCGCGCAAGGCGGTTCAGCCCCGCGTGGGCGGGGAACGGCGCGCTACAGTGTACCAGTCTGTCCCGTCTGGCGGTTCAGCCCCGCGTGGGCGGGGAACGGACTTGCTTCCATCCCGTTGATGGCACTCGCGTTTCACGATGTCAAAGATCGGCACCAAGATGAACAACATTTTCGTCACGGTGTGTCCGGTTTTCGAGTGACCGTCTTTGGCCTTGCTGCCGTGCCGGTTGGCGGGGGTCCCGGTGCGGCTGGTGGCGGCTTGAACCTCACCAGCGTCAGGCCGTCGAAATCCACCGGCTCACGCCGGTTTTCGCCTACAGCCACGAATTCGAAGCCGCTGTCGACCGGCGCGCTCCAGGCCATGACCGCATTGCCGTCCTCGATCATGATGCGGACTTCTTCCCAGATGCGCTCGCGCGTGCGACGGCCATAGACGCCGACGTAGACCCCGGCCCGCACCTCGGCGAGCCAGAGCGACAGCCGGCCTCTAAGGCGGGGCGGCGCGTTTTCAACCACGATGACCATCATCGCCGGAGGGCTCCTCTGCTGGTATGGCTGGATCGGTGGCTTCTGGGGCGTCGGCAGGCGGATCGATGCCGCTGGCTTTAAGGATCTCGTCGATGGCGGGAATGATCTTGTCAAGGATGCCGGTCTTGCGGAACAGGTCGCGGCAGGCGATGCGCACTTGGCGTTCGGGTGCCGAGCCGTCGCCTTTGCCTTTGGAAATCTTGGCGGCGGTCTCGAATGCGGCCGGAACGACGGTCTCGAATTTCCAGATGTCGGCGATGTCGTAGACGAAGCTCTGCGCCTTGCCGCGATGCAGGAAGCCGATGGCCGGGGCATAGCCGGCGGCGAGGATCGCCGCTTCGCTCAGGCCATAAAGGCAGGCGGTTGCCGACGACAGGCAGCGGTTGGGGATGTCGGAGGCGTCCCACTCTTTGCGGTCATAGTTGCGGGCTTTCCATTCGACGCCGTATTTGCGGGCGATGAGCTTGTAGATCTCGCGCACCCGCGCGCCTTCGATGCCGCGCAACTGGTCGATGGAGCGGCGCGAGGGTGCTTCTTCGTCGAAGCGGCGGCGGTACATCTCGCGTACGACGTTGAGGCGGGCGTCTTCGTCGAGGGCGACGCGGGCCTGATAAAGCAGCTTGTCGGCGCGCGCCCCGCCGGGCTGGCCCGAGGCGTAGAGGCGGACGCCGGCCTCACCGACCCAAACCAGCAGGCAGCCGACACGGGCGGCAAGGATGACGGCGGCATGCGAAACGCGCGTGCCCGGTTCGAGCATGATGCAGGCGAGGCCACCGACCGGAATTTGCGTCCGCACGCCTGTCGCGTCGACGAGGACGAATGCGCTGTCGATGACGTCGAGTTCGCCATATTGCAGAAAAATGATCCCCGCCCGGTCCTTCATCGGGATCGGGCGGAGGGGGACATAGGGGGCGTCGGACGGCATCGGCATCTCCAGGTGACGTGGAAGCCAAGTGAAGTGAAGGCCAGGTGAAGTGAAGGCCAGGGGACTCGTCCCCTGGACCCCATGACGAAGAGAAGGATCAGGCGCGGCGGATCATCATGAGTCCGTTGCCGAAGGCCTTGGCAGAGCCGAAGCCTGAAGCGAGTTTGGCGAGAAACGCTGCGGGGTCGGTGATCTCGATCCGGCCCGCGAAGTTTAAGACGGAGAAGCCCGCAGGGCGGCCTTTGCGGCGTTCGACGGGGACCTGAGCATAGCCATCGACGAGCGGCGGGGCAGCAAGCCTGAAGCCGGATTTTCCGCCCTGGCTTGTAAGCCAAGCTGTGCCGGCTTGAGCGGCAACCTCGTCTCGAACCGTCCCGCGGGCGCCCTTTGGCACATCCTTGAGTGCATGCATTACGACGTCGACTTTCTGGCCGCGCGTGCGAGGACCACCCTTTTCCAGCCGCTGGAGCGTTCGAGCCGGTTTGCTGGCCACGACCGGATTGGCTCGCAGGGCGAACGACAAGGCGTCACCAGCCTCTAGCGCGGGGGCGAATGGCTTTGAGTCGAGCTCAAACAGGCCGAGGGGATCGGACGGCGGCCGTGGCGACAGGATCATGTATTTGCCCCCACCTTCGTCACGCCAGAGGAAGTCGCGCTTTGAGTCAGGTGTATCCTGAAACAACAACCACAGTATCCGGTGGGCATGTCCGGCCTGATGCCGCGTGTCGTCGGGTAGCAGCAGCGGCGCGATAGCAGACAATGCCTCACCCCGCCCTGCCCGAAGTCGTGCGCGGGATAGATAGAGCTGATCGCTCATGATTGATCCTCCGCAGGCCGTGAACGAAGCAACGCTTCGGCGCGCAAACCAAAGCGCCATTTGGTGCGACTTTCTGGATCGTCGCGGCGTTGTTCGAGGCGGCTGACGCGCTGCTCCCTCTCGCCTGCTGGGATGGCTGTAGCATCGACGTAGATTGGGGCGTCGTCGCGGGGGCGAGACCAGTGGGCGGCTTTGAGATTGCGCAAGGCTTGCGGTTCATCCTTGGAAAATAGGGTAAAAGCGCTTTCGATGCGGTCTGCTTCAAGTATCCGGGGGCCAAAAGGCAGGGCAAGCGGATTGGATTTTCGTCCCGCGAACGGGGCGAACTTAGGGGCCATCAGATCGCTCGCGATTTTGTCGAGCGACGCCCCGTGATGCGATATTTTCCAGACGGCGATGGTGTAGAGCGAGCCGACGCGGACCTCGCGCCGGGATAGGATGGTCTTCAAGTCATCACAGGCAAGTTCTTCAGCGCGCGTTGCCACGCTGCCGCCCGCGCGGAGGCGTTTGCGGATCGAGACGCCGGTTGCGGCCTGGGTTGTATGATAGTCGGTGGCGAGCAGGCCGGGGTTGTCGACCCGCACGGCAAAGCCGAGGGATTGCGCCAATTCGCGCTGGCGGTCGTCCTCGGTTCGCTCGATGCCGAGGCACCCGGCGATCAGACCGATGACCTGAGACTTTGATGGCCGGTCCCAGGTGGGGCGCCGCTCGCCGACGGCAATGGTGCCGAACGAGGCGAGAGGGGCTGCCAGCGTGAAGAGGAGGTAGCGGGTGGGTTCACTGGTCATGGGCTCACTCCGCAATGAACTTGTAGAGCGCGTCTAGAGAGCCGGAGTTGGTGTCGTCGCCAGGGATAAATTGCATGACTTTGCAGTCGGCAAAGCATGGGCCGTACGCCGCATCCATTTGCGCGGCAAGGCCCGTCGCTGTGTTCTCGATCCGGTCAATGGAGGCGCGGAGCAGGTCATCGTCACGGACGGGCTTGAAGAACGCAGCAGCCAGGCTGCGCGGTTGCTGGGTGCCTTTTTCAACGCGGATATAGCTGGCGCGGGAGCGGCTGGCGAAACTTGCCTGTTTGCCGGTCGGCGAGGAAATCGCGAGACCTTCGAGCAGTCCGGCGATGGCCGTCGCGGCGAGCGCTTTGTCGCCGCCGAGGTTCTTTTCGAGCAGGTCGCGGTCGATGCAGGCGTAAATGTAGAACACGCCGGAGCCGAAGCCCAGTTCGCCGATGAAGCCGGCGCCTGCATCTTCGGAAGGTCGCTTCAAGTCATCGACGGCGGTGTAGAAATCGTCCTCGACCTCGACCTTGTGGGTGGTGATCGCGTGCGCGACCTGCACGGCGGCTTCGCGATTGAAGTCTGGGTTATCGGCCAGCATGCGCCCGAACATGGCGACGTCGGTAGCGGTATCGGACCGGCGCAATATGCCTGACGCGAGGTCTTTGGTGTCGGGGAGCGGCTCACCGGCTGCCAACCTGTCGGCCAGGTTGAGAGCCGCTGCACGTTCCTCCGGTGACACGAAAGCGAGCTGTTCGATGTAGGTCGGGTTTTTATCCTTGGCGTCTTTGATCTTACCGAAAATGGCCGCGATCGTACGGGCGCCCTCGACCGCCTTTTCAGGCGACAGACCTTTCGTGACGAGGTGGGCACGAATGTCTTCGCCAAGCCGTTGCGTCCGTTCGCCGTGGTGGCTGCCGACGCGGGCTTTGAACGCGTCACTGGTACGGATGGCGCGCTTCAAGGCCTGCGAGGATATCCGCAGCCGTTCGGCGCCGCCGAATTTTGCCGTCTTGGGGCGGCCGGTATCGTCGCGATTGAGGTTTGAGGGCGCGTAAACGGTGAGGGCATGAATTTGGATGAACTGGGTCATGTTGATCGCTTCCTTAAGGTTCAAACGGTTGCCGCTGAGGCGTCGGGCGCATAGGCTTCGGCCCCGTGGTAGTCGAAGGCAAAGCGCGTGCGGGTCAGGTCGCCGCGTTCATCGTCGGTCCAGGCGAGAAGCTGTTGGGCGAGATCGGTGACGTTGGCTTGGTGGCCGAGGATCGCGACCGTCCGGCGGAATTGAATGAGCACGTCATCGGGATCGCGCGCGGCGAGCAGGCGCTTGAGGCGGAGGGGTGTCACGAGCGGGGTCGAGCCGTCGCCACCGCTGCGCGGCGTGCCAATCGCGCGGGCCATTGTTTCGGGGCGGGGATCGCCGACATGGGCAAGGACGGCTGCGATCACGGCTGCGCGGGGCAAATGAACTTGGATGAATCCGTCTCTACTCTTCGCTTCTTTCAACTGCGCACTAAAGAGCATTTCGAACAAGTGAGCCGTTGCTGGCTCGGCCGCTGCTTCCATAACGGAGGACGCGCGTTTCAATCTGGCGAGTGCCGCCCGGTCGCCGGGAAGGATGCGACCGTCGATCTGACGGGGACGCAATGCCGCCAGCCAGTCCTTTGCGCGTTTGGCTTGATCTTCATAAGGGGACTTGCTCATGCGGCTTTCCGCCCTTTCTTTGGTTTGGTCTCAGCGGGTGGTTGATTGAGGAGTTCGAACAGGGCGCTTCCGCCTTTGCCGTATCCGGCGAGCATGAGCCCCAACAATTTGCGGCCGTCGATAATGTCTTTGATGTTCTTGCTATCGGCGTCCTCGACGGGGACTGCGTCGTCGAAGATTGCGAGAGCTTGGCGCTTGAGGCAGGCGAGCCAACCCGCTCCGGCGCCGGGGGTGAAGACGAGTTGCAGATCCGCCATGTCGCCGGAATAGCTTTCGATGCTGGCGGCCGCTGCACGTAGCTTGTCGTAGAAGTCGTTTTCCGTGTCGGCCCAAAAGCGGGATTTGACCGCCTCTAGTGGTGTGCTGTCGCGATCAGCCTTGGCGCTGTCGCCATAGAGCGCGAGCTTGACCGCCGAGACGAGTTGGCTGGCGACGGTGTCGGCCGCTTGGACCCAGTTGTGGGCCAGCTTCTTGATCTCGCGATTGACGTCTGGCTTGGACGAGACGATCAGCGGCAACAGCGCCTCGGCAAAGTCGAGGGGTTTCATATTGTCCATCGCATATCCGGCGACGAGAAGACGGGCGCTACGTGCAATGTCTGGAAAGTCGTCCTCGATTTCGCCGGCAATATCGGGAAACGCCGTGACGCACTTGGCGGGCACTCTCAGCCCTTTCTGCGCGTCGGTCACCATGCCAAGCCACTGGCGGTAGCCAATGCGCGACGACTTCAGATGCAAGGGCAAAAATTCGGGGTCAGCCTCTTTTGCTTTGTAGTACGGGCTCAGGGGATGACCGCGGCTCCACGCGGTGTAGTTTGTTCCCCACGGTCGTGTGACGTAGCCGGTGACGATCACCTCGTCGACGAGGCCGGTCAAATCGCAGGGGCGTTGATTGATATTTTCCTCGAACACGAGCCGGATTCGACGCGGCATGCCGAAGAATGCCTGGGCTGGATGCACATGGTCCGGCGTTGTGATCTGGCCGCCTTTCTCCGATGTGCGCGTGGGGCCGAGCCAGGGAAAGACGTGAGCGGCTTGTTCGGGCTCAGACGTAAGCGCGAGCGGTACATTTGCCCACAGGCGTTGCCAAAGCGTGGGCTCGATGCCGCCGGTTGTTCCTGGGATCACGAGCGTCGTCAACGGCCCACCTCCGCGCAATGACGTGCGGTGGCCAGCCCCTCCCGACGGCGCACTTGTTTGCAATGCTGCAAGCGCTAGTGCAGCGCCGGTGCGGGACAGAACTTTGGTGCGGCCTTCAACTTGGAAGTGTTCTGCAGGCACGTCCATGAACAGCGCTTCAATCGGGGTCGCGGCGCCTTCAAGGGCCTCCCGATCCTGAAAGAACCGGGGACCATCGCCGTCGAGGATCAGTGCGGGTTCGAAGGCTTTCAACGCCGCGTCCAGTTCGTCAGTTGAGGGCGGGTTCGCATAGCGCTGGCCCCACTCGCCGTCGTTTTGCGGGCCGATCGAGATCGCGAGCAAACCGATCAGGAACTCGGTGAGGCTGATGTCGCAATCAGGCCTGCCGGTCGCGAGGCGGATGATGTCTTGACCGTCTACCGTCGAAGTGATGTCGCGCAGTCGCACGAACTCGCGTCGCCCATCAGAAAGGGCAACAGGGAGCCACGCACGCGCAACGAGCGAAAAGTGCTCGGGCATGGGGAAACTTTCTAAAACGAGATGGCTGTTTATCAGTAAAGCGAGCACGTGAACATAGCAAGAACTTGGTTCTACGCTATCGCTCTGTCACAGGGAAGCGCTCTACGTGCGTTGTTCACAGATCATGTGTCGATGCATCAAGCTTCCACGATGCGCAAGCCCAAGCGGTTGCAATAGCGGACTTGCTTGTCGCCGTCACCGGTTTTGCAGGCGACGCCGCGCCAACGCTCCCCATCTCGTTCGAGGACCAGGAGGGGTTGATCGCGCTCCCATGGTGACCACTGGGCTTTGGCGGCCTCCACCATTGCTGCGAGAGCGCCGGTTGTGGCTGGGACGCCGTCGGCCCGGTAGCGTGCGATGCTGACCTCCGACAGCGACCAGGACATGCGCGGGTCGTTATTCGATGACTTGCTGCACAGCGGGATGATTTTGCCACCGTCGATATAGCCCAGGCGGAACACGGTGACGGGCTGGCCAAGCCGCGTCGGGGTGATCGTGTCCTGGGTCCAGATCGTCTGGTTGTCGCTTCCCGCATAGCCGACAGCGAACTTGAGCAGATTGGCGTTGGCGAACGCGCGCGCAGCGCCCCGCTGCCCCTCAGCGCGATTCATCTGCGTACTTAGTGGATCGGGTACGCCGTCCAGTGCGTCACTCGCGTAGACCTGCTCCACCAATGCTCTCACACCCTCAGGGGTCGTGATGTGGCCCGCGTCGAACAATGTCTTGGCGCTGCGCCAGACAATGCCGTGGTGATCGTAGACGGCGGCAGAGCGCCTGGAGATTTGGCGGCACCAGTCTTTGTCGCGCACGTCCGATGGGTCGGGGCTGAGCACCAGCAATTGGGGTGCCGTGACCGGGCGGACCTTACGGGTTGTGTGCCGCCAGAGACGTCCGGCGCGCTGGATCATCAAATCGATGGGGGCCAGATCGACGATCATGCCATCGACATCGTAATCGAGCGACTGCTCCAGAATTTGCGTACCCACAAGGACGAACCCGCAGCGCTTGCCCGTGCGATCATTTTGCCCCAGGGTGTCTGTTACGACCTTCTCGATATCGAGGCGGTCGCCCATGGCGAAGCGGGCATGGAGCAAGACGGGTGTCAGGCCGCGCGCTTCCAGCGCCTCGACTGCTTCGACGGCATCATCGACAGAGTTCCTGATCCAGGCGACGGCACCGCCTGCCTCGGCAATTGAAGCGACGTGCGCCATTGCGTCTTCGATGCTGCCAATCCGGCGAACGGGGAGAACGCGCTTGCGGTCTTCTCGGGTCGCGACCGGGTGCTGGGCGCATGCCCCGTCGCCGACGATTGTCATCAAAGGATAATCGCATGACTCCGCCACTTTTGGTGCAAACCCCAATCCCCGCGCAAATGCCGAGGCCAGCGACCGACGCAGTGTTTGCGGCAGGGTCGCTGAAAGGATGATTGCCGACCCGCCAAGGGCTGCATGGAAAGACAGCAGCGTCTCGATCTCCTTGCTCATGTAGCTGTCGTAGGCGTGGGCCTCGTCGATCACGAGTACGCGGCCGGCGAGCCCCCAGAGCCGCAGCGACTGGAACTTCGACGGCAGCACGCCGAGCAGCGCCTGATCAAGGGTGCCGACGCCAACGTGGGCGAGAAAGGCTTTTCGGCGGCTGTCGGCAATCCAGGCCGCGCATGCCGCGCCCGACTCATTGCCCGTGTCTTTTCCGTCGTCGGTTTGGCGGGTAGATGACGTTAAAATTGAGTTCTGGAAGCCGGCATGAAGGCCCTGCCTCCCATGGGCGAGAACCAGCGAGGGGGCAGCGTCATCGGCAAACAGTTTGCGATAGGCGTCGGCGAGGCGGGCGTACATCGCGTTGGCCGTCGCCATGGTCGGTAGCGCAAAGAATACGCCGTCCGCGCCACCGGCTTTCATGATGCGGGCGGCGAGCAGCAGGGCTGCCTCCGTCTTGCCGCTGCCCGTCACGTCTTCGATGATCGCGAGCATTGGCCCGCGCGGGAGATCGACGGTCGCGGCAAAGCTTTGCAGCGGGCTTAGGGCTGACGCGATGTTGGACGGCAACAGTCGCTCGGCATCCAGCACCGGAGGCAACGCGGCCGGCAACAATCCGGCATTGGCAACGGCGCTTGCTGCCTGATCGCAAGCAACGGGCCAATAGGCGGCGAGTTCGAGATCAGGTTGACGATAGGGGATCCAGTCACGGTTGGACCCGATCCAATCCGCCACCACAGTCAATCCCGCCACCGTCCATGACAATGCGGTTAGCGCTGTGTCATCTGGCTTTGAAATGGGTGCGATAGCGGGAAACAGTGCCAGACAATCGATTGCAAAACTTCGCGCGGCCTTCTGACATTCGCCGGTCATGCCATCAGCACTGGGATCGTTAGCGTCCCCGACGCGAGGGCAACCGTGATGCCCTGCGATGCTATTCCAAAGAATTCCGAAGTGCCTCGGCTTCCATCCGGGCAAGTGCTCGGTCAACTCTGAAAGTATGACCTTGAGCATTTGCGACCCGACGCGATCATGGCGGACGCCCGTTGCGCCGGGCCACGGCGGCAGGCCATTGGGATAATGTGCAGGCACCTTGGCCTGGAAAGCAGCTGAAAATTTGCCGATGTCGTGAAGCGCGATCAGAGCCACCAGCAAATTACGCGCAGCCTCCGTCGATGTATCGAGAAGGTGTGCAATCCGTCCGAGGCTTCGCGGATTTGTTTCGAGCAGCACGCCGGCGACAGCCGCAACATCCAAGCTATGGTAGGCATTCGGGTGCCACGCTGGCTCGCCCTCGCGCTCACCCTGCGCCTTACCCCAGAAACACAAATAGGTCTTGTCCCGCATCGCTGCACCCGCCAAAAAGTCGTTCATCACCCTAGAGCACGTTCACTCTTGACGGAATCGGTTTCGAGCGGGCCACGTGTTCTAGTCTCTTGCTTTTACAGACTGATTCACGTTCTCGATGTTCGCAAGTGCTTCCATATCAAACGATCAGGCTCTAGTGTAGCGCACCTGACGTTTGGCGCGCATGCCCGTCGACACACGCACAGACGTAAAAGTCCAAACCGGTCGCGCCGGCGCTCTTGCCTAACCAGCACAGCGCTGTGTGGTGCGCTTGCCGCGATCGCGAATGATCGGGGCGAGGCCTGCCAGCATTGCTGAATGGATGGATTGGACGACCCGGTCAGATTGCGAGCCAGGGCAGATGGCGGGTCATGGCCCGTGCGCGGTCCACGAGGTGGACGCAGCGCAGGAAGGCCGCGCGTGAGACCGCGATGCCCGGTTCGGTCTGCGCCAGATGCGTGACCGAGGTCGCGATACCGGTCAGGCCGTAGCGCGACAGTTTTTCGGCAGTGAACGCGAAAAGCCGGCGTTGCGATGGATCGAGTGGCCGTCCGCCGAGTTCGGCCAAGCCCATCAGGGCGTCGGCCAGGGACAGCAGCGCGAGACGCCCGGGCGACGCAGCGATGAGCGGGTTCAGAGTGGCGATGACGGGCGCGGCGGCGTGGGGCTTTTTGGCCAATTGCGCCATCCAGGCAAGCCGCATCGACAAACTTGGCTGTTCGTATCCGCGTCCATCACGTTGGAGAAGGAACAGGCGCTGCTTGGGTTCGCTTGGAGTCGCGGCAATGACCGATACCGGGATCAGATTGATCTTGTCGCCGTCCAGGCGCGGCAACACGAGGATCAGCGAGACGTCTGCGAGCGACGACAGCCGCTGCATGCGCGCGGCGGTCATCTCATCGGCGTCGCCATGCCGGAGGGAGAGGCCGATCCAACGGCCGCTGGGGTCTGCGATGGGCCAGGTGTGCTCCTGCGTGGTCGCGTTGAAGGTGACACGGGCATGCCCTGCCGGGGCGAGCAGTATGGCCGATCCTGCGCCAATACTGCCGGTCAGGGCACCGTTGAAGCGGCGTTGCAGGGTTCGTTCCAGATGCTCCCAATCGTGTGAAGTGACGGACCACGCCAGGGCTTCCGCACGAACGGGCACGGCGGGCTCGATAGTGGCCTTGACGTCGCCCGCTGCCGAGAGCCGGCCGTCGGGGGAGAGGCTGACGCCGTCCAACTTGATGCGTGAGCGCAGGAGGGTTTGCAAGGGCGCTGCGCTCCACACCGGTTCGCTGGTATAGGCGTTGACGGGATCGAAGGTGGCGTCGTGGCGGCTGCCGCGCGCGTGGCTGAGGGTTGTGACGCGGCCCAGTTCGCTGGCGTAGAAATACCCGGTCACGCCGCGCGCGCCCGCTTTGGTCTGCCAGAAATCGGCACCGAGGCCGTGGAGCGTCAGCGGACCGGAGGGGCTATATTTCTGCCGGACCTCGCCTTGCAGGTCGGCAAGTTCTTCGGGCGGCGCATCCTGATCGAGGGCGTCGTTGAGGGCATAAGCGGTGGCGATCTGCGACAGCAGTTGAAAGGGGACCAGCGTAAAGTCATGGCGGCGCTTGGCATGAACAAGGGCGGAGATTTCGCGCAGCATACCGGCCAGACGCGGCAACCGATCGGCGCGCGAGGAAACCGACAATTCGAACAGGCGCTCTTCGAGAACCAGCGGCGCCTGCGCCAGCGCCATGCCGGCGGCGTCTTCAAGCGCGAGGCGGACCGATGCATGAAAACGGCGGTCGCGCGGCTCGGGAGATGCGTCGTCGCTCGCGGGAGGGGCAGCAATCGCCGCGATATCCAATCCGTGAAGGCGGCGCACGGCCAGCACGGCGGCGGCATGAAGGACCTTGCGCTTGGCCGCCGTCGCCTTGGAGAGCATGCCGTCCAGGCCGAGGCCTGCAAGGTAGCGCACGTCTGGATGGCCAAACATCTGCACCACGAGGGCAGCACCTTCGCTTTGGACGGCAGGCGTCATGCCCTCGATCAGTTCGAGCGCGGCGCGAAGGGCTGCTTTGCCGGTCCACTTGGCAACGGCTTCCAAGTCCACGGCGAGAAGTTCGGCAAGCGGGTCAGGGGCCGTGATGACTGACGGGGAGGTTGGTGCGGGGCCAGTTGGCGTTTGCTCGGGTTCGCTGGCGGGCAAGGGCGTCCGCAGCGCCATGACGGCGGCGATGCGGTGCCGGCAGACGTCTTTGGCCGGGCAGGTGCACCTGGCCTTGGCGGGTCCGGCGGCGTCGATACCGACGGTCTCGCCATCAATCACGACGATTGCGCTGTCGCCCGCCATCGAACGGACGTCCGCCTTGCCGGCTTCGACGTCCTTGGCAGCGCGGCGGACAAGTCCCTTGTTGGCAAGCGTTTCGAGCACCGCGTCGTCAAACACCGCCAAGGCCGCGCGCAAGGTTTCGCTCATGAGATCACCCCGGCCAGCCAATCGGCGAAGTGTTCTGGCGTCAAGGCGGCGATCTTCATGCCGGCATCGGCCAAGCGCTGCGCCATCGCGCGGTCGTAGTCGGGGGCGGCGCGGTCATCGAGGGCTGCCAGACCCAACATTGTGACGCGGGCTTCGGCCATGGCGCGGACGGCAGCGATAAGGCGCGCGGGCGAGCCGCCTTCGCAAAAGTCGCTGACCAGAACGAACACGGTGCGGGAGGGCTGGTTGATCAAGCCGGCGCAGTAGGTGACGGCGCGGCCGATGTCGGTGCCGCCGCCTAGTTGCACCGACAGCAGGACCGCGACCGGGTCATCGACGCGACCGGTCAAGTCGACGACGGCGGTATCGAACACGACGAGTTTCAGGTCGATGCCGGGGAGGCCTGAAATGATCGCGGCCATGACGGCTGCATAGATCACCGACTCGGTCATCGAGCCGGATTGGTCGATGCACAGCACGACGGTCCAGGGGAAGCGGCGCTTCTGGCGCGAATGGAAGCGCAGGTGTTCGGCGATGATGATGCCGCGTTCGGCGTCGTAGTTCTTCAAGTTCTTGCGGATCGTGGCGCGCCAATCGAAATTGCGCATGCTCTTCATGGGGCTCGATGCAAAGCGATTGCGGGTGCCCGACAGCGCGCTTTCCACCCGTGGTTTGAGGCGGCGCATGATGTCTTCGACCACGCGGCGGGCGAGGTCGCGGATCTTGGATTGGATCGCGGCATCGGCGCGGCCTTTCAGCATCAGCAGCGCACCGAGCAAGTGGGCACTCGGTTCGATGCCGGACAGGAAGGCGGAGTCGGCCAGCAGGTCCGTCATGCCGTAGCGTTCGAGCGCGTGGCTCTGGATCGTTTCGCACACGCTGGCGGGAAACAGATCGCGGACTTCGCCAAGCCAGCCGAGCGCCGTCAGTTGAGAGGGATCGAGCGAGCCGTGACGGTCTCCGCCGCCGGGCTTTAGGCCGCGACGCTCGTATTCGCGGTCATAGAGATAACCGAGTGCGCCGTCGCAGCGGCCTTCGAGGCCCGTCAATTGGGGCGAGCCAAGCCGCGTGTCGGCGTAGCGGCCAAGGATCAGCCGCCAGCGGCGCAGGGCGACATCGGCGGGGCCTACCGGTGCGTTCAAGGGTGGGCATTTGTTTGCTGCGGATTGGGCTGGAAGCCGTGGCGGCGCGGTGACTTCGGCGGGGAGCCAGGCGGAGAGTCCGTCGGCTGTCAGTTGGTCGCGTAACGCGAGACTCAGGGCGAGATTGGCTGCGACGGCATCTTCCGAGATGTCATAGACGACATCGACGGTGAGGCGGTCCGGCGCTGCGCCGCGCCGCGTCGCGACCCGGCAGGCAACTTCGTCTATCTCGCGTGGATTAAGAGCGGAAAAGCCCAGCCGCAGATCGGGGAGGCATTCGAGGAAGCGGCTATCGTCCAGCCCGGCGACCGAATCATCTATTTCTTCGATCAGGCCGGGAACGCGCCACAGCAGTTCGCGGGCCATGGCGATGACGCCGTTGAGCGCTGCGATCTTGTCTGCAGGTTGCAGATAGGCGCCGTTCAAGCCGCCACGGACACGGTCCGCGAGGAATGTGCCGTCGCGGGTGCCGGCCAGATAGGCGAGGGCCGCGACGGCTCCCGACAGCACCGGCGCCATCGCAACGCCGGTCAGGCGTTCGATCACCTCGTCGAACCGGGCGGCGTCGATGGCGGGGGTCTCATCGCGGGCGGACTGCACCACTTCGCGCAGGTCGGCGAGCGCTGAGAGGATTTGCGGGAGGCGCTCGGCGTTGGCGGTTGCGATATCGTCGAGGAGATAGAGCGAGCGGCGGAACGCGCCCGCGATCAGGGCTTCGACTTGGGGGGCGCCGGTCAGGCCGAGAATGGACCGCGAGCGCCAAAGCAGGAACAGGCCGGACATGGCGCGAACCACGGATGCGAGGCCAGGGTCGGATTCGATCTGGCGGGCGGTCAGTCCGGCGATCGCGCCAAGACGGTGCTGCTGGCCGATGAGGCAGGCAGTGAGCAACAGGTGGACGGCGGCGACGCCGTTGCGGCCTTGGCCGGTGTCTTCGAGGGCAAGGGCTGCCCTGACGATGGCGGCACCGGCAACGACAGCAAGCTCGTCGCCATCGGCGGATAGCTCGATCAACCGGGCCTCGACCATCGGGGACCAGGATGCGGTCCAGGTTTCAAACAGAATGTCCTTGAAATGGCCGCCGAGGATGTCGGGGCCGGAGAGGCGGTTGGCAAAGCCGGTTTCGAGGAACGAAAGCGCGTGGAGGAAGCGGCTGCAGGTCAGGTGGCGTTCGTTGCGGTAGATGTCGAGTTCGCGCTTTTTGCGGGATGCGAAGGTGAGGTCGAAGCCGAGCGCGCGGGCTTGCTCGCGGACGCTTTCGACCAAGGGCGGCGAGCCGGCCGAAGGGGGCACGTCGCCGATGCGGTCACCGGTCAGGAAGCGGGTCAGATGTTCCAGGATCGGGGCGGCGCCGGGTGTGTTTTCGGTCTTGAGGAAGGAGGAACCGCAGGCGTCGATCAGGTCCTGACGGCTGGGACCCGCATGGCCGCGCAAGTCCGCGAGCCGGACGGACTGTTCCAGGGCGTTGGCGACGGCGGGCAGCGGTGGCGGTGCGACGCGGCGGTCGGCTTTGAGGTGGGCTGTGAACGCGATTAGAGTTTGGGCGGCGAGGGCGTGCCAGCGGGCGTGGGCGCGCTGGTCCCATAGGTTTTGATAGTATGCGGGCGAGGGCATTCCGGCGGCGTAACCGTTGAGCCGATCGAGTTCGCGGAATCCGTAGCGGATCACGTAGGCCTTGGTCGCAAGCGGCGGCGGTTCGGCGACCGGCGCGGTTAGGCGCGGCAAGCGCCTTCCGGGGGTTGGAGCCGAGGCCTCGGGCGTGTGCTCAAGGGCTGCGATCAGAGCGGGGGTGTGCATGCCGCCGGTGACGACGAGGATGGGGCGCTCGGGCCGAGCGAGCGCTTCGCGCAAGCGATCGGCCATGTATGCTTCGCGCGCAAGCGTGCCGTCGAGGACCATCTGGGAGGCACTGACGCTGGCACGGACGGCTTGGCAATAAGTGCCGACATCGTGGAAGAAGGCGCGCCAGCCGCCCTCGCCGAAGCGTTGTTCGAACAGGTGGTCCCACAATTCGTTGTAGTCGCGCATGCCGGTGCGGCGGCACAGTGCGGCGACGTAGGCGCTATGGTTGAACGCCTGCTCGCCGGTGAACGAGAGTACGGGTGAGATTTGGGGGGCATCGCCGTTCTGTTGTGCGGCGTGGTGGCCCAGGCGGACGCTGGATGGCAGGTCGATCAGCGCTAGCCGTGCGCCGGTCTGGTCGCCCTTGCTGAGGGCGATGTACTCGGGGGAGTAGGCACAAAACGGAAAGTAGCTGATGGCGCGCGCGCGTTCTGGGGGGGCGTTTTCGCTTGTTGCCGGTGGGGGTTTGTCTGGACTGGTTGCGATGGCGACGATGGCGACCGGTGGCTTGGTCTGCGCGTCGAGCAGGACCGGAAGCAAGGGCTCGAAGTCGGCAGGGGCTTCGACAAGGACCTGCTTGGGATTAAGTTCGTCCATGAGTTGCGCCAGCGCTGCCGCGCAGGCCGGGCTGTGGTGGCGGACCGGCACGAAGATCACGCCACGGCCCATGTCTTCGAGCACGGGCGGGATCAGCGTCGCCGTGGGCTTGGCGGCGGTGGACATCAGCCGAGCCGGAGCTTGCGGGCGGCGGTGTAGAACGATTTCCAGTCGGCGCTTGCGTGCGATCGGTCCTTGGCGATGTGGTCGACGTAGGCCTTGAGCTTGCGGCCATCCTCGGGGTTATCCTTCAAGACAACACCCTGGATTTGTTCGGCGACGTCGCCGCCCGTTACGGTGCCGCCGCCAAGGTAGACGGCCTGGAGGACGGCGGCGTGGGCGACGCTGACGGCTTCGGCGGTCGACATCACGGCGTCGGGCTTGGCGAGCGCTACGCCGTCGCTGGTACGTCCGGCACGCAACTCCTGGAAGGCTGCCACAAGAAGGCCTGCCACGCCGTCCGTAAGGGCTGCTGCGGCGGCGTGATCGGGCAGGCGTTCGGCCAGCTGGGTCAGAATCAGTTCGCGCTCGAAGGCTGCGTCGGCGAGCGGGTGGACGGTTTCGAAGTTGAAGCGACGCTTCAAGGCGCTCGACATCTCGTGAACGCCGCGATCGCGCAGGTTCGCCGTGGCGATGACGTTGAAGCCGGGCCGCGCGCGCACCTGGGCGAAGGTGCCGCCATCGCTGAGTTCTGGGATGGCGATCGTCTTTTCCGATAGGATGGAAATGAGCGCGTCCTGGATTTCGGGCGGGCAGCGGGTCAGTTCTTCGATGCGGACGATGCGGCCGGTTTTCATGGCTTGCAAGACGGGGCTTGGGACCATCGCGGCTTCGGAGGGGCCTTGCGACAACAGGAGCGCGTAGTTCCAGCTGTAGCGGACGTGGTCGTCGGTGGTGCCAGCCGACCCCTGCACGACGAGCGAGGTGTCGCCCGAGACGGCGGCGGCGAGCAGCTCGGACAGCATCGACTTGGCGGTGCCGGGTTCGCCAACGAGCATCAGTCCTTGGGTGGACAGTAATGTGACGATGGCGCGATCAACAAGAGGATTGTCGCCATAGAATTTGCGGCTCACCTGAAGCCTGGCGTCGCCGAGGATGAAGCTGCGCACGCAGCGCGGCGACAGACGCCAGCCCGGCGGCTTGGCACCGGCGTCCGCCTCAAGCAAGCGTTCGAGTTCGCCGGCATACCGGTCTTCGGCTGCCAGACGGAGCACGTCCGCTGAGCCCGCCCGAGTTTCAGGACCGCTGGCGGCGGAATCCGGTTTGGTTCGCTTGGCTGGAGATTTGGTCATCCAAAATGCGCCTTCTTCTGCCAATCCTTGTCGAACCCGGTGCCGGCGGCTGCGAGCGCATGCAGATCACCGATCGCTTCGCTCATCAGCACGGGCGGTACGTCGGCAAGTTTTATCTGCTTGCCACGGCCCTTGGTAAAAGTCAGCTCGGTCAACGCCGCCTCGATCTTTTCGGTGCCAGCACCCATGTAGCTCCCGGTGAACCCGACGTTGATGGTGAGGCCAGTGCTGAAGCGCTTGACGTAGTCCATGTAGCTGCCGCCGTCGCCGACTTCGCCGGTCTGATAGCCGAGCTTGGTCGCCGCGCTCTTCAGCTTCAAGGATTCGATCATCCAGCCCTTGCGCTCCTCGATGGCGACGGCGGCCTTATGCGCGTCGTCCAAGGCATAGATCGGCCGCACGAACTGAGGAAACAGGGCGTCGATTTCATAGTCCTTGAGGTGGGCCAGCCACGTCTTGGCGTCGTTTGCGCTCATTAGGGCGCGATGGGCGAGGCGAACGGCGGCGAAGCCGTCGAGCGGTACGGCGTTGTCGTCAGAATCGGTCGCGCTGCCGTCGTCGAGCACGCGGAAGGTCGCGACAACGCGGTCTTCCGGGTCGAGGCCCTGCCAGACGAGACGCTGAACCATGCGGCCGGCGATGGGGTGGGACAGCAGGCAGGAGGTCCACAGTTCCAGCGGCCAGAGGCGGCTAACGCACATCGCCTCATAAAAGCGTTCGCGCTGCGCAGTCTCGGTCTGCTTGATCTCCTTTTTGGCGCCAGCCAAAGCTTTTTTAGCGGCGGCGACGAGGTCCTTGTCGGCGTCGCCCCGGGGGGCGGGCAGCGCCTTGACGGACTTGCCTTGCGGGTTTTGCAGATCGAGCTTGCCTTCGCCCTGGTAGACCGCGCGGAATGAGCGGTCCTCGCCGCAATCGAGGGTGAGGACGCCGACTTCGTCGAGGCCTGCGGACGGGATCGTGCGGTCGGCAAGTTCGGCCGGCGTCCAGCCGCGGCGGTCGGCGACATCGGCGACCAGTTCTCCGGCAAGCGCCTGAACGGTTTTCTGCTTGATGCGGTTGGCGACGCTCAGCACGACCTGGATCGCGGAGGGGGCGGGATTGCGCGCCAAGGCCGTCAGCAGCGACTTGGCCTGGGCGACCTTGTTGCCGTGATCCTTGACGTAGGCGCGGACCATGGCGGCGGCTTCGGGGCCGGGGGCGCGGATCGTGAAGGCGAGCAAGCCCTTGTTGTCGGACGCGCTGAACAGGTGCTGGTTCAGCTTGGCGATCTTGTGGGATTTGAAGAGCTGATCGTCATTGGGTTCTGGAATCTGGTAGGTCGACCCTTGGGCTTTGAAGTTGGTGTACCACTGCCGGTGCTGGGCGACCTGCTGGGCGGCGTAGTCGTTGGCCTCGGTGTCGGAGCAACTGGTGGTGTCGCGGTCGATCCAGGCCTTCAGGATAAACATGCCGAACTGGGCCGCGCCAGCTGGCTTGCAGCGGTCGAGGTAGAGTTCGAACAGGGCGTTGCCGGCCGGGTCTTTCAGCTTGTCGGCCAGCACGAGCCACCATTTCACGACCCCGGCGGGAACCGGCTTACCGTTGGCCCACTGCAGCGTGGGCAGGGCCGCGAACGGGAACCAGTCCAGCGACTTGGACACCTTGGCGAGCCCGGCCTCGGCCTCTTTCAGCAAGGTCTTCTCGTCAAAATAGGGGGCGATGTCCTCGCCCAGTTTGGAGAGCGCCGACAGCATCGCGGCACGCCCGAGTTCGGACTTTTCCTTTTTCAGGGCTTTGCGCAGGGCAGCGATTGCAGCCGGTGGTTTGCGGACCGCGAGCCAGTCGGCGGCGGCAGCGCGGATTTCCTTCTTGGTGTCTTCGAGGCGGGCGATGATCGCGTCGTCGATGGTTTTGGCGGTGCTGAGCAGGCGTTGGGCTTCGGCGCGTGCGACTTTCTTGGTGCTAAGCGCAATGTTCAACAGCGGGTGCAGCAGGTGCTCGGGGATTTTGTCCAGCTTGGCCAGGACACGCATGGCGGCCAGTTCGTCGATCGGCAAGCCAGTGGGCGGGCGTACGCCGAAGGCCTGATCGAACAGGTCCAGATGTTCCAGGATATGATATTGGAACGAGAGCGGAATATCGTCCAGTTCGCCCGACGAGTAGCGGTGCATGAGACGACGGACGATTTCGCCCGACTTGGCATCCTCGGGGACGAGAGTTTCGATCAGAACCCGGCAATCGGTGCCGGGCTTGGCCATTTCCTTGGCGAGGTAGACCCAAGGCAGCGTCGGGGGCGACGCCAGTGTCGCCAGCAAGCTCTGCCAATGATTGAAATCAGCGAGGCGCGCGATATGGCCGATAGTGATTTCGGGTTGTTCGAAGAACCCCCTCACATCGCTCCCGTCAAAGCCCATCTGGTTAGCCTTCGCAGCCTGGAACAACGCGCGAAGCGGCACCCCGGCTTGCGACGTACCGTTGATCTGCGGCAGGACCCTATGGATGTCCGCACTGTCGATCATGGATGTCGGCCGGAAGTACTGTCGGTACTCAGGCTGTAGGGCGGCTTCGCGCTCGGCGTCGAACTTGGCGGCTGCGGCGTTGTAAGCGGTGGCAGCCACGTGTAGCGGTTCGAGCACTTTTTCGGACACGGCGGGGGTCGGCCAAGGGGCGGACTTAGGCGGGATGACGATCGTGCTGCCGTCGATGGCACGGATGGCGAAGCTGCCCTCGGGAAGGTCTGCGTGCGGGTCACCAGCTTGTGCGGCGGCGGGGGCGGCGTTGACCTGGGTCATCAGCGCCGTGATGGTATCGCGGACCGGCTTGGCGGTTTCGGCTTCGAGCTGGGCCTTGAGAAGGGACAGGGCGTCAGGTCCGGCGAGACGGGCGGCGACTTCTGCGGCGGCGCGGCGGGTGGCACCGTCCTTGGCGGTGAAGGCCTTCTTGACGTGGGCGAAAAGCGACTCCTGGGGGACGGTTCGCAGAGCGATTTGCGCGGCCTGAGCTGGCCCCTTGGCCGAGCCAAGTGCTGCGGCGAAGACGAGGTCTTGATAGAGACCGGACGCCAACTCGTGCTTGGCGAGATCCTCGATTAGCTTGGTGCGGCTGTGAGCGTCCAGGCCATCGAACGACGCAAGCACCAGGGGCGCGTGCGAGGCCAGATACTGCTTCACGTCAGCGGGATCAGGGCTGAATTGGTTCCCGTAGTAACCCTTGGCCGGATATAGCAAATGGAGCAGCGCGACCGGGGGCTCTCCGGTTGCGGTGAGGCAGGCTTCAATACGCGGGAGGTTCCAGATCCGCCGCATTGCCGGCAGTCCAGAGTGGAAGACACCGCCACCGGCTGCGGTTTGCGTTTCCCTCAGGACGGCGATCAGCCAAAGGGGAACTCCCAGATACGTGCCCGATTGATATGTCACCAAGGCATAGACCTGACCGGCCCGTTTCACGACCTCGAAGGGGAGGGTTTCGAACGCGAGCGCGATGACGCCGCGCGCCTTAGCCGCCGCTTCGACGACAGGGTTGTGGCCGCGATAGTCGTGGACGAGCATCACATCGCGCGCCTGCGGATTGTTTGCGATCTCCAGCAGCACGGCTTCGGGGTGGCCCTGGAGCACGAACTCGATGGCGCGCTTGCCAAGCCCCTCGGTCACTGTGTCAAGTCGGCCGAAATCGGCCGTCATCGCTTCGGCGAACCCCTCGGGCAAGGCCGAATCACGTGTCTTCTTGGTCATAACTGCCCCCGCTGTCATGGGGCGGCCGTGAGCGACTCCCGCCCCCGCCCCTGCCGAATCTCAGCACGCCCGCCTACACGCTAGAACAGAGTGCGGTTCGGGTCGATCTACCTGGATGCCACAATTGCCTGACCGGTCCGTGTGACGTCTACTGATTTATTGCTATACCGACCCAGCCGCGACCAGGTGTTTCATTTAAGCCGCGGCCGTCAGCCTCCGCGACGGCTGTTATCGGGTAATCGGTGTCAAGGCGACGCTGGTCGATTGCGTCATCGGCGACCTGCTAAGGGGTGGCCGTCAGCGAGTGCGTCGCGTTCGGCGACAGCCCCCGTCGGGCCGCTGAGCATCCATCGCAATCGGTTGGAACGCGACCGTATAACCCAGCGGCGCAAACAACCGCGTCCTCATATCGGTTCCGCCGCCGTCATCGCGCAGCCTGTCGTGATTTGGGGTGATTTCGAGCATGGGCGACGACGCAGGAACGCTCTTTGTTAGAGCCGCTAAGCCGAAAGCTGCGCATATTGCTGGCAAGATGACGGCTGACGTCCGCCGTCTTGGCTGACCTCCATGGTGGCGTACGCCTTCCCCGTGATCGGCCGGAAGGCGATTGGCGACATTTTGCCGGCCGACTGCCTACGGGTGCTGTCGCCGATCTGGACCGAAAAAAAGAAGTAGCGCGGAAGCTGTCTGGACGGAGATCGACTTTACTAAGACGGCATGGACGATTCCCGCGGTACGTATGAAGGCGGACCGCGAACACGTCATTGTTGCCTGCCGATCGCGAAAGCTCGCGCGTATTGCGCGACCGGCGTCTTGGGGTGGAGATAGGCTGCAAGATCGGCCAAGGAAGCGGCCAAACGGACTGGAATCGTGACGTATCATGGCGTATTGTGAGCGACTTAATCATCTGCATGATCGGCCAGAATGCCCCTAGAGACACCCTTTCGGATCGAGCCTGCGCGGCTTGAACAGCCTTCCGCAGAGATGGCCGATGTTGTCGCAGAGATTGCAGCGGCATCGGCGACGCTTGGCCGTGCGTTGCACCCCAAGACGGCTGCCAATCTGGCCGATCTCGTGCGGATGATGAACTGCTACTACAGTAATCTAATCGAAGGGCACGATACGCGCCCGCGCGACATCGAGCGCGCGATGACGGGCGACTTGGATCAAAACGAGGAGCGTCGCAATCTGCAGCGCGAAGCGGTCGCGCATATTCGTGTTCAGGCTGAAATAGATCGTCTTGCCGATGCCGGTGCACTGCCCGAACCAGCGTCCGAACCATTCATCCGGCGGCTGCACCGGGAGTTCTATGCGGGTGCGCCTGATGGCATGTTGCGCATTCGCGGTGCCGGTCAGGAATTTCTGATGACGCCCGGCGCATGGCGTTCACAGCCTACCCATGATATTGCGGTCGGACGGCACGTGCCGCCATCGAGTGGCCGCGTCGCGGCATTCATGGAGGCGTTCGAGAACCGCTATCGGTTGGAGCCGTTGGGCACTGCGTCACGCGTGATCGCCATTCCGGCTGCGCATCATCGGCTGAACTACATCCACCCATGCCCGGATGGCAACGGCCGCGTCAGCCGGTTGATGAGCCATGCGATGTGTCTGAAGGCCGGAATCGGCGCGCACGGCTTGTGGTCAATCTCGCGCGGTCTCGCTCGCGGGCTGGAGAGCCGTCTCGACTACAAGCGGATGATGGATCATGCCGATATGCCTCGGCAGGGCGAGCGAGATGGACGTGGCAATCTTTCGGAACGGGCGCTGGAAGACTTCACGCTGTGGTTCCTGAAGGTATGCCTCGACCAGATCACCTTCATGAGTGGCCTATTCGAGATCGCCGAACTCGATAAGCGGTTGAAGGGGTTGGTCGAACGATCCGGGAAAATGAAACCTGAGACAAGCAAGTTGTTGACGGAAGCGCTTATTCGCGGCGAGATCGAACGCGGGGATAGTTCGCGGATCACCGGCCTACCAGAGCGCACCGCACGGCGCGTGCTGAATGACGCGATTGCAGCCGGTTTGCTTGCGTCGAGCACGACAAAAGGCCCGGTGTCACTGCGCTTTCCGACCGATGTGCTGGAGTTCCTGTTTCCGCGACTTTATCCGGCGGCATAACTTGCCATGTGGAGCGTTTTTGCGCGTGCCGCACGAATAAGCGCAGTTTTCGCATCTTATGTTATGGATCAATCCCGTTCGCGATCGCTTTCATCACCCAGACTTTGCGCAAGAATGCGTCCTCAAACGTGTAGAGCCACGTCGCGCCTTTGCCGGTCGTCGTGTTGATCTGCTCCTTCTTGACCAGCCCCTTTTCTTCCATCTGAGCTAGCGTTCTGCCGAGTGAATTCCGGTCTACCTTGCTGATGTCACGGATGTTTGTCGTCGTCATCGGCATCTTGCGAATATCGAGCATGAACAGCCAGAACAGCAGCGCCTGCTGGAACTGGGATGACTGCGGCGTCTCCGCCGACGACTTGCTCGCGGTGATAATTTTGATCGCGGTCGAGGTAAAATAGCACAGGTCTTGGAACTGGAGGGGTGGGATTGATTTCATCTTTGCTGCTCTGATGCGGTCACTTTGCGTCGGTGAGAGTTCAATCGACTACCTAAGGGGGAAATTCAAGCTTCGTTAGTTGCTATCGCAGCGTCGACGGCGTCGGGCTTACTGGCGAACATAAGAGCCGTTGAGACCGTGGGGCAATCTTCGCGCGGGCGCGGTGGGACTCAAGCATTCGTCCTGGGTGGTCTGGCGCTTGGTGTCGTCATCGGTCCAGCCGATCCAGGCTTCCCACGCGGCGCGGGTGATCGCGACCGGTAACCGCAACCCGGCCTCCCGGCCGATGGTCGAACGGTCGATCAGCACGCCGTCGGCCAACGCATCGGCGCGGCTGTAGCAACTGATCAGGGTGGCGTCGGCGAACGGATGGGCTTCGGGCATGGCGGGGCACTCTCTGAAATCGAGCAAACGGCGGATGGGTGGGTGAAGAGGGGTTTAGGCGTAGCTGCTTTCGTAGAGGGGGCGGCCTTCCCCTGGGGTCAGGCCGCAATGGTCCATGGCGATCCGGTGGCCAAACACGCGCTTGGTGAGGACCTCATACCGGCCCGCAGAAGTTTTGACTCTTTTTTTGATGGACTGCGGGCCAGTATTCTCATTGCTTTGCGCGCGGCCGCCCCTGCCGGGATGGAAGTCACCCGATGACCATCCTCACGATGTTGCGCGTTCCCGTCGATTTGAATGCGCTGGCACGATATGCCGACGACCGCAGCTGGACGGAACGCTCAAATAACGGCCACGAGAGCGACGCCGGGTTCGACGAAGGCCGTGCATTGCATCATGTGCTCGACGAGGCATTTGGGCCGGGCACCTTGCGTCCATTCCGATGGATGGCGGCGCGCGACGCAACTCACGGCGCGGTCTACGCCTATTGGGTCACCTGCCCGCCTAGCTCCCGCCCTTGCTGTTGCAAATACGACGGTTCGTTTGCATCGTCTTTCAGGTCAACGAGGGCAACATGGTCAAACCGGGCTTCCTTCAGGACGATGACGTAATCGATTGACTCGGCGGCATAGAGCCGATGTGGACACACCTCGAGTTCGCATCGTACGGTCGTCTGCGCCGTCGGCTGGAGGCCACCGATAAGCGTAGGACTTGGTCACAACCAAGTTTCTATGGTGCCCCGGGAGGGACTCGAACCCGATAGGCTCTCTAGCCCAATAAGTGCCGTATTTATTGACGATATTAAGGCCAACTTGGGAGTACTTCTTGGGAGTACATTGTGGCCGATACCCGGAATTTGGAGATGCGCGGTCGTGTCTACTGGGCCTACCGGACAGTCCCGCCGTCGTTGCGGAGAGCAGTCGGCCGGACCAACCTGCGGCGCTCGCTTGGCACCTCGGATTTGGCCGAAGCGCTGCGCCTGCGTCCGCTCGCGCTCGCGGATTTCGCTCAACAACTCGAACAGGCCCGCAAAGCCGCCAGCGGCCAAACCGATCCTATCGCCGATCGCGTGATTGCCTGGCAGCGGTTTTCCACTGCCGCCCACGATGCTGATGGACAACCGATCAGTGCTGAGACGCGCGCCGATCTGATGGAAGAGCAAACCGATACCATCACGAAGGAGCTTGGGCGGGATGCCGCCGAACGGTTTGCGCTTCTCGCATCCCGGGAAGGTCAAACGCCCCTTGATCGTTACATCGACGCGTTTCAGCAGCAAAGCCCGGTCAAGGCAAAGACCAAGGCCGAGCAGCGAACCGCCCTGCGGCGGCTGATGCCTTGGGATTCAAAGTTGACTTTGGAGACCCTCGACCGGCGTGTTGCTGGCCGGTACATCATCGAAGGATTGGGTTTTTCCCCCAGTCCGAAGACGAAGAATAAGCATATCGGTCACTTGTCTTCCTATTGGCGATGGCTCGCCAATCAGACCCTTGCCGCATCCAATCCTTGGCGTGATCAACTCGTCCCGCTCCAGCGCTACGAAGACGACGGCAGCCCTAAGAAGACGGAGCGGCCATTCACAGACGACGAACTCTTGATCCTGCTTCGTGCCGAGGCTGAGCCATTACTCTCGGACGCCATCCGCATCGCGGCCCTGACCGGCATGCGCCGCGAAGAAATCTGCCTCTTACGGATTGCTGATTGTGCCGGGGGGCTGTTCTCTATCACCGCCGGAAAAACCAAGTCCGCTGTGCGGCAGGTTCCGATCCATCCCAAGCTTGTTGCCATCGTCGCCGCCCGATCGCGCGGCAAATCCCCCGAGGCCTTTTTGTTTCACGAGCTTGGCCCAGCCCCCACCGCCGGTCAGTTGCGCGGTCGCGGTGCGGCGCTCACTCAGAAATTTGAGCGGTTCCGCACCAAGCTTGGCGTCAAGGACAAAGCCAAGGACGTGCGCCGCTCGCGGGTGAATTTTCATTCTTTCCGCCGGTGGTTCATTTCCAAGGCTGAAAAGGCCGGTCAGCCGCCCTGGACCATCGCCAGCGTGGTCGGCCACAAACGCAGCGGCATGACGCTCAGCGTTTATTCGGATGGGCCGTCGATGGAGCAACGGCGGGCATGTGTTGAGGCGGTTCAATTGCCCGATTGACCGCTTGAATGGTGAGCACGCTCTCGATTGCTTGACAATAAGGCGTATACGCCATATTGCTTTGGCTTACGATCCCGAAACATCTCAAAACTGGATAATTCCTGTGGCATTGGCCACGGGCGCACTGCGGCTTGATCACTCCTCCAGGCTGCAGGAAATCCTCGGCGCGCTGCGAACGCCCGAGGATTTTTTTGGTTGCCGCTCGCTCTTGACTGCGACTCTTGTCGTTCCCAATTGATTGAGCGACGGATTATCCAAGCTCCCACATCAGCAATTGATAACCCCACTTCACCTACCGTGGCATTCGCTACCAAGTTTGAAGTCTGTCAACGCTCGATAAGAGCGAATTGATCGCAACGCTCATCGCCACAGAGTCTTGCGGTAGTGTCGCCAAAAGTTGCGACACACAAACGCCTCTCGTGACACAGAGGCAGCATCCGGCAGTTTTGCCGCGATTGCTTAGGCCCCGACATTGTCGGGGGGAGTCGGCTGGTAGGGAGCACCAGCCATTCGCTGAAATGACGACCCGCCTTGGGTTTTCAGAGCGAATGGCTGCGCGTGTTCGTTTCGCAGACGGACTCTCGACAACACAGCCATCGCCCGATCCCACGGCAGTTTGCCCCTGTCCATGGAGTGATCACGATGCTGCACGTCCCCACCAAAACGACGAAGTTGTTACATCGACCTGCTGCGCAGGATTGGACGAGCCGCCTTATTGGCAATGCTCTGACTTCTGCCGGGCTGCACTACATTTTGCGCTTTGAGCAAGATGAGACGGCCATTGATCTGAACGCCATCTTTCACCCGACGACCGGCGTCCTGCTTCAGCATTGGACCACGCCGACACCGACCAGCGATCCGGTGGTAGCTGAAGCGGCGATCCATGCCTGGAATTGGACCGCTAGTTTAGTCGAGTGTTCGGCACCGACGACGCGCTTCCCCGCAGATTGAGCACCTCCAACGACGTTTCGACGAAACCGGCTTTCTACGGGCAGCCGGTTTTTCGACAGTGCTTCTCTCTCGCAAGGCCTTGGTCGTCATGATTTTTGATACGCGCTGCACTGGCTCGTTTCTCGGCGGGCTCATTCTTGGAATCTCACATCAGCCCATCATCGACCCGCTGACGGGCAAGACGACTACGCTCGTCTACCTGCGGATGCTGTGCCGCGACGATGCCAACGAAGAAGTGGTTCAGCGCGTCCGTGTTCCGACCGGTTTTGACCTCGGCCAGTTTCCGGTCGGCGCAACGCTGGTGCTGCCGATCCGCCAATTCCTCGACCGCACCACCAACACCGTGCGTCTCAGCTTGCGCGCTGATGCGCCGATCCTCCCTGTTCCCGCTTTCGTCAATCCCGGAAATTGAGAAAGAATACCATGTCTCACCCTAACGTGCCCGAACCCAACATGCTGTGGCCGATCATCCGCGCCGCGATCGTCGTGGCGGCCGTCCTCTTCTTGGTCTCGTCGTGCCTGTCGTCGGTCCATCGCGCGGCTCATCCCGAACCGAACCCGGTTTATCAGTGGGAGCGCGACCGGATCGTCACCGGGGCGAGCATCATGACCTTTCTCTACGTGGTAACGATCATCGTGGTCTGCCTGGGTGCCGCCGCCTACCTGAAGGAATCCTGGGACGGGAAGTGCCAGGCCTACGAACAGAAGTGCCGTCTCGAAAACGAACGTGATCGCGAACGCCAACAGGCTGAGAGCCGCCGACTGGCCGAGTTGCAAGCCGAGCAGCAGGCACATGTCCAGGAGAATGCGACGAGGGCGCGGATCGCGGGCCTGAGGCGCCAGATCGCCGAGCACAAGGCCCGTGAGAACGAGTGCGAGATGATTGCCAAACTTCGGGGGCGCTCATGAGCTACGAGTTGCAGCGATTGGTCGCCGAAGAAGCGCAGCTCAAGGCTGAACTCGAATGGCTCCGTAGTACGGCTGCGCACCGGAAAGAGCAGGCCGAGCGGGACGCCATCCGCGCCAAGGAACAAGCCGAACGCGATCGTGTGGCAGCCCTGAGGGCTCGCGAGAACTACCGCGATGACTCCACCAAGACCGATGGCTTGATCGAGCGGTTTTTGAACGGCGACGGTGAACTCGCCGACATCATCTGCCAAAGTGCGGTGGCGCTGATGCCCTGTTCAGACTCCGAAGATTTCCGCCCCCACCCGGTCTATCCGTTGCTCCCCCACGACGGGCGCCTTGTGATGCTGGGGGCCTATCTGGGAATCAAACGCCTGCCTGATGGCTATCCGGTTCTGGTGTTGGACCGCGACAATCTCGCCAACCATCGCTACGTTTACCGCCATTTTGGCGGCCCGGCCGATCTCGGCGAGTGGCAGGCCAAACTTCCGCAAATTCGCGATCATCTTGGCCCCGATAAGGAGTGGTTCGTCCGCAAGCTCGATGGCGAGCATATCGAGCTGACCTACCGTGCCCCGCTGCCCGCCGTGATCGATTTCGAGCCCGGTGTCTTGAAGCAGGGGCACTACTTCATCGGCTACGCCATCGATACCGGCGATCCGTTCGATGTCCCGATCGACGATGTGCTGCATGCCGTCATCGCCGGGGTGACCGGCACCGGCAAGAGTACCGCCATGCACGCCATGGTGATGTCAGCGCTCTATTCGCTCGACCGCTTCGACGCGATCCACCTTTACGACGGCAAATCCGGCGAAGAGTTCTCACGCTATGCCGGGCTGCCCAAGGTCCGCGTCGTCCCCGACCGTGCCGCCGTTTACGACCTCGCGGCTGACCTCGTCGCTCTGATGACCGCACGTCAGGCTGACAATGCCCGCCATCGCCGCCGCCGGTTTGTTGGCCCGCTGACCTGGCTGATCCTGGACGAATGCCAGACCCTGTTTGACGTTAAGCCCACCGACGCGATCGGCAAGGCGCGCCATGGGCAATTCCTGATTGATATCGCCGATATCGCCCGCCGGGGCCGATCCGCCAATCTCCGCCTGTTATTCACGACACAAAAACCCACCGCCGATGCGCTCCCCACGGAAATCATGGCGAACTGCGCCACCAAGCTGGCGTTCCGGCTCGGGATCAGCAACACCCAACACGGGATGTTCCCCGGCAAGGCCAACCTGCCCGACCTGATGAGCCTGCCCAAGTTCCGCGCGGTGTTCCTCGACGGCGACAGCCAGGTGTTGACCAGCATCCAGGTCACGTTGCCCGACGAGACCTTGGACCCGGCCACCGTCATCGCCGCTGGTGAACAGGCCCGCCAACAGGCCACAGAAGCGGCGAATGCGGCCGTCACACCGGCCATCGCGTCCAGGCTCGACACGGCCAATCCCCTCCCCGTCGACGCCGACCGTGCCGACGACATCGAATCCGTGGCCTTCGCCGACGAGCTTACCAAGGCCGAGCAACGTCAGGCCAATGGCATCACCGCGCCTAGCACCGCCTATTCTTGGCGGGGCCGCTGATGAAAATCTTCAACACCCCCAGCTGGTCGCTCGACGCCGACGACGAGAGCAAACTCCGCCAGGTCAACAAACGTAAGGCCCAGAGCGGTGCCTTCGCTGAAGCCAGCCTCTTTGCCGCCCAAGAGAAGCAGAACTTCGCCCTCTACGATCCGCACCTGACCGACATCGAGCGCGGTTGGCTGCTCAGTGAAGCCCAACTCGAACTCCGGCGCGGCAAACGGCAAGAGCGCTGCGCCAGCGGCTTTAACCTGCGTACCATCACCACCGGCGTCGACACCACGATGACGCTGGTGGAACAGCGCGGCTATTTCTGCAAACGCCATACGTGCGCGGTGTGTGCCGTAAGCCGGGCGCGCAAACTGCACGCTACCGTGGTGTTCCGCTACGATCAGGCGCTGGAGCGGATTCCCAACTTGGTCGCCTTGCATCTAACCCTCACGCAGCTACCGGTCGACCTCGACAGTCTCGACCTGGGAATTGACAAGCTGCACGCCGGGGTCCGCAAGTTCCTGAAGCTGGCGGAGATTGCGGCCGCCGTTGAGGGATCGTTCCGCCGCACCGAGATCAGCTGGAACCCGGTCGATTGCCACTGGCATGTGCATGCCCACATTATTCTCCTGGTTCGTGGCCCCTATGGCCCGCGTACGCACCACTGGCTGGATCAGCCGCATCTGGTCCAACTCTGGGGTGAGATCATCGGGCTGCCCGACTTCGTCTCGGTCAATATCAAGCGGGTCTATGACCGCGAGACCGGTGCTGATGACCCAGACGGCGTGCGCGTCGGCCTGATCCACGTCTCGAAATATTTGTGCAAGCCAGCCGGTCTGTTCCAGATCGCCGCTGACGGCACCTACTCAATCGCGCCCGCGATCGCCGCAGCCCTGGAGAAGGGCATCTTCAAGCGGAGGACCTATGCCTTTGCGGGCGTATTCGCATCGCGCTGGAAACCCAAACGGTGACCGGCTCGATACCGGAGGACCGCAGCAACGGCCCTCCGGCCACCACCCCGAACGGGGCACTACCAATCGCCAGCAACGGAGCTGAACCCATGGCGACGACTGAAAGCACGGCCAACACTAAACCACTTCACGGCCTTTGGCTTGGGGGGACCTTTCACGAGGTCCGCCCGGCCACCTACGTCAACCCGGAGACCAAGGAGGAGCGCCAATATCAGGTGGCGACCTTCCACGTCACCGGCGTCAACGCGGACTATGAACGGGTCAGTCTGGATCAGTCGACCCGGCTCGACCTGCCCAAAGACACGCCGATCTTGCTCAATGTTCGCGCTTACGTCAGCAAGAACGAACTGCGCTACCAACTCGCCAAGGACTACCCCAGCGGGTTCTGGATGCCATCGTTGGAGACCACCTCCACCAATGGCGAGGTGACGCCGATGGTCGGTCTGTTCGCGGTTGGGGCTTACGACAGCCAGCCCACCCGCCAATGGCGCGATCGCACCACCGGCAAGATCAACAACTTGCGGTTCTTGAAGCTGCACATGCCGCGCCCGACCGCGCCGGACTACCTGATGTTGGACATCGAGGACGGCGTCACCCTGCCCGAGTTCCGCAAGGGGCAGGAGATGACCGTGCCCGTGACGGTTGGCCCGAGCGCCAAGGGGGTCCGCTACCGCCTCAGCCGCGAGTTCGAAATCACCGACGCGCTGCGCCCTGAGCAGACGGCTGCCGCTTAACGCCAACGCCGGGGCGGCTGATCCAGCTGCTCCGGTTCCACCTTGGGAGACCATCATGCTGATTGCGCGGATTGTGGTTGGGATGGCCGTGCTGGCGACGTTGCTGTTCAATGGCTCCTACGCCTACACGCGTGGCGACGGTCAGTTCGAGAAGCTCGGCTTGATCTTGCTGGCGGTGATTATTGACCTGTCCAAGACCAGCTTCTTGGCCGCTGCTGCCCACCTGCGCGCCAATCGCCATATCCTGGCTGCCGTTGTATTGTTCGTACTGTGGTGGCCCGCCATCGCGTTGTCGAGCTGGGCCTCGTTCAGCTACATTTCGACCAATCGCGCCGCGACCGCCGCCGACAAGGCCGCTGGCAGCGATGCCCGTGACCGTGCCCAACGGCGCTACGACCTGGCCAAGCGCAAGGTCGAACTGGTCACCGCCGACAGTGCCTACGTCAGCTCAGCGGGCTGCGCCAAGCCGAAAGGCGCTGTCGCCACGAAGTTCTGCGAGGGCGTCAGCGAGGCGACCGAAGAGCTGGCCGCCGCCGAAGCCGCGCTGACCAAAGCGCCGCCCGGGCGCGCCGATCCCGAGACCTTGCTGCTGGCGCAACAGACCGGTGTGCAGCAGGGGACCGTCGAGTTCATGATCACCGTGGTGCCCGCCCTGTTCCTGGAGCTGGTGGCGAGCCTGGGGTTCTATGCGGTGACGCGGTCCTTGCCGACGGCATCGGCGAAGCCTGCCAGCGCGCCCGTGGACGCTTTGCCGACGGCGGAAGTGGTCAGAGACGGCGCGGCCACCAAAACCCCGCCAGAAGCGCTCGCAGTGGCTCCGGCAACCGCCGACGCTCCCAAGACCGCCCGCCGGTTAGCCCCCGCGACGCCATTGGCGCGCTAGCGCGTTTGTCTTGATATTCTATGCGACATAACTGTCCGATGCTCACAACCTAAGCAGTCATGAGTGGGGCGCTTCGCTCTAGACGGCCGCAGGCCGGCGACGAGCGAGGCGCCCCTTCAACAGATGCTCGTTTGAGCCACGAAACGAGCAGTTATCCATGCAATCAATAGGAGGGACCCGCCTGCCCGACTTTGACGGATCGGGCGTGTTGCGGCGGGAGGTTCCTGTTGAGTGTGTGGAGAACTGCGGCATCGAAGGAACTATGCGCAGTTATTTGCGGCTCACGGTGAACTGGTCGAAGCTCACCAACTCGATGACGGCCTTTGACGCGCGCATGGGAATACGTTGAGTTCACCTAGCCGGAGATTCGCTTTACCTGGGCCTCGACAATTAGTCTTAGCTGGGCCATGGCCAGATTAACCAATCTGCCGCCACGCGCTCACGCTCCCGGAATCGGGATTAGTAGGCGCGAGAGTATCCAACCGGTATCGACGACAAGTAGGTCATCGCCCAGCAAGTCGACATGCGAATAGTCGCCACTCTCCGATCTGACCCGAAGGTGGACACTCGGATCCATCATCAAGTTGCGCCGAACTCCCGTTCCGTTGGAGCTTTGCCACAGAGTTGTTGATTGGCTCACCGTCATGATCGGTCCCGTGACCACAGACCAATTGCGTTCGCAAATGGAAAAGAAGTGCTGAACAAAGCGGCGGTATCGTTCTGCACGTGGACCGGAGCCGTTATAAGCTTGAACAGCGTCCCAGAGATCATGTGTGTATTTGCTTTTGAGTTCCTTCATGACGCGCGCGAGACATTGCTCGAAATCGTACCACTGTTTTTCCCGAAAGAACGCCTCGTCATCGAGGACAAACTGCAGATCGTACTGAAAGATGCCATACCCATCGTAAACCCAAGAAGCGGGTCCCCAGCCGCGCAGCTCGCGCCGCATTTTGTTGGCTTCAGCGATCAGCATGTCGGCAAACTCATCGCCTAATCGGCTACGAAACGCCGACGTATCAGCGGGGAAGGTATTTCCTCGATCGTGATTGACATCGCCGCTGGCGTCGAAGACGCAAAGCGCGAGTAGCTGCTCAGGCGTAAATTGGTTGCGCTTGCTGACCCAGTAGATTGCAGTCTCCTGGCAAACGATGGCAGCCAGCAAGGGGGCAGGAAACGGCGTTCCCGCCGTTGCCGCTTCGATTTTTGAACCAAATTGCTCGGCCATGTACTTTGCGACCGCCGCCGCCTGATCGTCGTCGATGGGTGGTTGCTCTTCGCTCCGCGCACTGCGGCGGGAGAACTTTGCAATCGCGCGCGAGAATGCGCTAGGGTTCTGGTCATCGACGAGATACGAAAAGCCGCGCATTGACGTCTCCGTGTTGGAGCCTCGCTGAGTTACCTTTGGCCCGGCTGTTGCAAGTTGAGGCTAATCAGATTGGCATGTGTCAGGCTATCGATGACTTTGCCGTCGTCATTCATGCGCTTTGAACGAAAAATCATGATAGCGCGCCGCGTATCGTCGTTGAACGTGGTTTGAGTGGCAAAGTTCTGTGGGAATACCTCACCCGGCGCAAACTTTTGTGCCGCCACGAACAACAGAGCATGTAATTCGGCAGCTTTACGAGAATTTTGAAATGCGACGCGCTCGTAAGCCCCCTTGAATGCCGTGCCGGCGCATGGACCAATGTCGTTGATCAGCTGAACCGTTCTTGAAGCATCAGGGATGGGAACGGACCGAGGAGCCATATGTGAGAAGTAGCCGCGCTTGAATTCTTCAACTGCATTGACATAGTCTGGATCGCTCAGCTTAGGCGTCTCCGTGGGTATTGCTCTCGATGGCAGGCAGAGATTGGCGCGTTGAATCATCAGCTGGTCTTGCGTCAGTGGCTTGTCCGTCGGGGTGTGATCAGGAATGCCATTGCCATTCTGATTGGCGGGTTTTGATGGTTTAGGTTTGACTGGATTATGAGGGCTGCTCGAGTCGCGATCAACCATCGGAAGGCCATCCAACACTTTCAGCACGGCGGCATCACGAAGGAGTGCTGCACGCTGTCCCGCCCCAGTATAATAGGCATTCGTCTTGAAGGATTGGAGTTCCGATTCGATTGTCAATGGCAAGCAAAGACGGAGATAACCTCTAACAATGTAGTGAGCACCGCTGCGCTCAATTGTCTGGAATGCCTGCTTGTCATTCAACTTACCGTCGAGTCCCACCCGATACTGGGTCTGCAGTTTACGGACTACGCGTTCGATAACGCTCGGCTCCTCACTAAGTATGACGGCGGAATAAAACTCGTTGCCGGAGGCTTGCGCAAAATCGAACAATTCGCTGACGATAGTCAAAGCTTTAACGCCGGGGTTTGTTTGGGCAATGATGGCCTTACCTGGGGTGCCAACATTATTCCACATACTATTCCACGCCAGTCGGTTGCGCCGGGCGTCATCGAGAGATCGAAGGTACGCTCCACAACGCTCGTCAATGTCGTTCAATGCAGCATAAGTCACATCCTCCCAAGCGGTTGGATCGATCGTTCCGTTGCTGCCTGAGCAGCGGTTCGCTCTCTGGCACATATGTAGGAAATATGTCTTGGAGTCACGAAACCGGGTATCTGTTTCAGCCGGGTATGCACTGTCGCCGATACCATGCTGAAGGAGCAGACTGGAATTGCCGCAACCGAATAGCGCTGCTGCCAATAAGATCGTTATGATGCACTTGCAAATGGTGGCAATATATGTTGTTCCGGACATGATAATTCACCGAGTTCTTGCGCGCGCAGTCAGGGCTTCAGTGTCTGGATTTTTGCGGGTCTGTTCGGGAGTTTTGCTGCGTGCCTCTAAAAACACGGCATCCTCCAAACCTTCATTTATCGATGCTTCAATCGTTTCGGGTAGGCAAATGCGCAAGTAGCTTTTTATTACATAATAGGCGTCAGCCTTGCTTCGAAGGCGCATTTGTTGCGCTGCCTTCGTGGTCGCGGTAATTACGGTTTTGCTAGAATCCACTCCTTCGGTCGTTGTCGCTTTCACAACCTCAACCTCGACCCCATCCCGAAGACCTACGCGAAAATCAGTTTGCCGTTTCAGCACGAGTTGCTGAACCGTGCCAGGCGGCACCGCAAGCAGCAGGCGCGAGTAATACGTGGAGATCGACTGATCACCGAGACCGAAAGCAGATTGAACGATAGCAATCGTTTTGGCACCCTTAGTCTTGTCGAGCGCCAAGCCCAGGATAACGTTGGTCGACTTTGCAATTTGCTTTAATTCAGCGACGTAACCTTCACTGTCACGCTTGGCTTGCCGCAAGGAGGTCACATAAACCTCACATCGGTCATCAATATCATTGAGCGCCACGTGCACGACGCGTCTCCAGTCGTCGCCGATGCTAGTCGGGCAACCAGCCGTATTCAGAGCGGTGGCGCACATCAGCTCAAAATATTTGTCCTGCAACTTGACCCGCTCGACGGTGTCCGCAACGAGAAATGTGGGACTGGGTCCATTCAGTAACGGGCTCTTCTCTCCGCAAGATGCAAGGAGCAAGCAAAACACCAAGACGGGAACGATACGCACCACGTTGTGCCCCCACCGAACATGAACAATGCAAAACAATTTAATAAATGTGATGGAACCACCCCATTCTTAGCAAGAAAATTTGCCAGAATGCTGAGTTTTTATATTGCATGTAGTTTTGGAGCCACGGTTCACGGACAATCGAGGACCAAGCTTATGCTTGGGTGCGTATCCGCGTGCCGTCGCCCAAAATGCGCGCTGACGCCCGTTTCGTGTGTCGTACAGGATCGACTGCGGCGCGCCGCCTCACGATCGCGCAGCCAGCAACATCTGCGGATTGACCATGCCAACCGTGTTCAAGGCACCCCACCCGATCACCAACTCGCTGTGCTTCAATTCCTCATCCTCCCCCGGCAACGGCATGATCCACTCCCGCCGGGCGACATAGCCCAGCTCATCCAACCGCCGCAACAGTCTGCGCCAGGCCTTGGCGCCATCGAATTCAATCCGGTGCTTGTTGACCAGCCGCAACCAGGTCCGCCCCTGTCGGCTGGCCGCCTCAATCGCAGATAGGACGGCCGGCACGTCAAATAGCTCGCCAGCCAACGCTTCACGGGCGGCGTCAGCGACCGCCGCCATCCCCGCCGCCGTGGTGTCCCGCTGGCTCATCCGAGGTACACTTTTGTGATGCTGATCCGGTTGTGCCCAAGCTCGCGCGACAGCTCTAGTCGGGCCTCCCGGTCAATCCGTACCTGTTCCGGCGTCGTGGGCGTTGGGCCGCCCTTAGCTGGTGGCTCCCAACCGGTCATTTCTCGATAGCGCCGTTGAGCGTAGCCATGGCGGAGCCGGTGGGCATGGCTGATGCCCGCTTTACGCAACTGGTAATGATAGCGGCCAAGGTGCTGGACGTATTGAATGTCCTCGGGAATGAGGCTGTTTGCGCCGACCATCGCAACGATCTTTCCAAGCAACAATCTCTGGTCGTCAGATATAATAGGGACGCTGCGTGGCCTCCCGCCCTTCGTCCAGCTCGATTTCAAAACCAAAACATCGCCTTGAACGGCGGAGGCCGGTCGCACCTTGATTGCTTCTTCCCGGCGGAGGCCAAAAAGTGCCTCTAGCTCCAAACTTGCCCGCACAAGTGGACATTCCACACGCCGGACGTCAATGGACTGCAAATCTATCGCGTCAGGCCGTTCTCCCTTCTCCGGACTGTCGATGCCGTATCCCTCGTTGGACCGGTGCATAATCGAGCGCTTGTTGACCGCATCCGCCCACCAGCGCAGCACGCCAAGCCGGTTTTTGATGGTGCGGGGATTGAGGCCTTGGCCTTGCCAAGTCTCGATGAGAAATTCGACGTGCTTCGGTTTAATGGAGCGCGCCGACGGCAAATGATACCCAGCTTGCTTCAGCTCCTGGGCCATTTGCTTGAGCATGCTCACCCGGTTCGCGCGGGTGGCAAAGCTACCTTCGTTCCGCCACTTGCATAAGGTGACCAGATCGTACGTCAGCGCATCCATTTCTCCATCTTTCAATTGGTGAGTGTTCGTGGCCTGCTAGGCTGGTCGCAACCAGACTAACGCGGATTTCTCCGTAGGGCCGTCTATAGTCCCCGGGTTGCCCCGGAGCCGTCCCAACCTGCAATCGTCCCCATGCGGCAGCTCCACGGTTTGACCCGTGGCTGGTGCTGTCTCACTAACTTTTGTCTGCCTCTTTCCGGGGCACCGGGCACCGTACCTGTTGGCCGTCATGCTACGGTTGGGGCTCTTTCGCCCCCTGTCATGCAGGGGAAACAGTCGCTCCGGCGACCTGCGCCCGAAGATAGCCTCGCGTGGGCCCACCCTCACGAGACCAGCACCATATAAAACGTACACGGATTGTTGGCAAGATGGTTTCACAAAAAATGTTTCACAGCCTCCAAACCGCAGCAATCCAGCCGAATTCAAGTGTGGCCGGTCTATCGAGGGGGCGGTCAATCGTGTGCCGCCCCGTCACTATGGGTTTTCAACCCACAGTGACGGGTGCGTAGCACGTGTGCTTCAGATGCAACGAGGTTGTGCTGTGCGGCATGTAACTGTTTGATTTCTCCAACCTGTCAGC
Organism: Hyphomicrobiaceae bacterium; assembly: GCA_040080145.1. Classification (GTDB taxonomy): domain Bacteria; phylum Pseudomonadota; class Alphaproteobacteria; order Rhizobiales; family Hyphomicrobiaceae; genus JANXVY01. Next base: position 36,161 of record JBEBJA010000055.1, on the reverse strand, counting down.
CGCCCTGCCGCGCCGCCCCATAAGCGGCCATGGCCATCAAACCCTCCGACCGCGCCCGTGGCTACCGTATGGAGGAACTCTTCCAGGATTGGCTCAACCGGATGGGTGCGCCGTATTTCTACTTCGACCAGACGACTTTCACCGTTCCCGCCAATCTACGCGGCCTCATCAAACGGCCGGACTTCGCCATCGGCATGCCCAGCGTCGGCACCCTGGCCTTCGACGTCAAGGCCAAGACCATGCGGGATGGCACCTTCATCATCGACCTCGACGAGCACAAACGGCTGATGATGTTCGAGAACTGTTTCAATATGACGGTTTGGTTCGCTGTGTTTCCGCCGCGCCGGGCACCGTACTGTTGGCTGTTTCGCAATCGCGATCTGGTCGGCGAACGGGTCATTCGGATCAAAGGCTGCGACTGCCTGTGCTTTGGCGAGGAGAATGCGCTGATGGTCGACCACTCCCAAGATGACCTGATGCCAGCGATCTTTGCCTACCTCCACGCCCGCCTCTCTCGGATCTGAGAGCCACTTGCGAAACGACACTTGCGCCCCACACTCCGATGACGGAGCAATATTGGATTGCCCGTAACATCTGGAGTAACTGTTATGGCTGAGAAAAAAGGCCCCAAGTACGTCGTCAACGCCGTTTCGCGAGTGGATGGCCGGGATTACTGGACCCGTGTCGGCGTCGCGTTCGAGAACTCAGGTTCCGAACATCCGCTGTCAATCGTGATCAATCCCGGTGTCGCCGTCACCGGCAAGATCGTCCTTTCGGTCCCCAAGACCAAGGAAGATGCTGAGCACGCGTCAACGGCCGCCTGACGACCTCCAAGCACGATGAGAAGCCCTCCTGGTTCACGCCAGGAGGAACTTCTGTTAATGGTACCCTTGTTAGAAAGTTCGCTAGTGGAGCAAGATGTGCCTAGCAAATACCTACGGTTCGCAATCTGTGTTGCCACATACAGTGGCTTTGCGCTCACTGCGGTCTCGGCCGATGAACGTAGCGCCCGTGGATGGGCACAGATCGAAATTGTTACGGCAGTGGCAATTAAGGCCATCACGCAATACGAAGATTCAATAGCCGCTATAGACCAATCCAACAATGTTAAGAGTAGAACCAATAGCAAATCGTCGCTTGAAGCAGTTTTGCGCGCTGCGAAAGATATTACTGACCTAAGGGCACGGTTCAAAAGAAACTGTGGCGAATATGTCGATTTTACTTCAACTCAACCTGATGCGATATCTATCCAACGAAAATGGGATCGGCTTTTAGCCTCAGACGGCGAGTTCAATCGCGCACTAGGCTCAGTCGAGAGCTGGCCAAGCCAAACCGATCTAAAATTTGATAACAACGGCTACCTTACTTTAAGGCAATTACAAATCACAAAATCACTCATTGATCAGTCCTTGCGTTCGCCACAGCCACTCACCGAAGCTACAGACTTGGAGCAGCTTAAAAAATACTGCAATTCAGATGCCCAACTTCTAGAAGCTTTAGAAAGCTTACGAGGTGCCGCCAGTCGAAAACTTCGGGGTTAACATCAACTGTTTTTTAGCATCTGTGCAGAGAATCAGATTATTCGTCACCAACCACAGACATGCGCCCGCGTCCGCACCTTGGCCCAATGCCAGATTGGGAAGGCGATAGACATTGCAAACTGGACCAAAATACGCGTCTAACTCGCAACTCCGTCGCTGATCACCTTGCAACATGATGCGATGAGTTTGCTCTAGGGACGCACCCCTATGCCGCCTCTGGCCACCTTTGGGTTCAGCCTGATAGACTACGCAGCGACTGCAATTTGGGCCTCTGTGCGTGCCCAATACCTCTCCGAGCCGATGTGCTTGCTCCATCAAATATAGCGCCGGGTTGGCCACCCGGAGCCTGCCATGAGCTTGGTAAGGCAGCATTCTCTTGACAGCGAGATAACGTCGTGACATGGTACACGTCGTGATTACGTTATCAATCCTTAACAAGTGGGCACCAAGTAAAATGTCCGATTTTGATGTTTACAACAGCCTCTATGATGCAACTGATATATTCAAAGCAACCGAGCACCATGTGAACCAAGCACTCTTACGTTCTTGGATAAAGCAAAACCGCATTCGTACGCCACTTATCGACAGTGTAGCGGGAAAACCTCGCTTGTACTGGTTCGCGAACGTAGCTGAGATCGACATTTTAAGTCAGGCCACGCAACGAGGGATTTCCTTCAAAGCCCTTCAAAATTTAGGGCCGTCAATTTCAACCGCAATATCAACAACTGACCCATCAAGTCAGGTTCTGTTGCATTGGGACGACACTAATCGGGATCCAAAGACATCAACGATTAAGTCACCCACAGCCGCCTCTTCTTTGCCTGCCGAGGCTCTGATTATGCCAGACACAGGACTTCATACTTCAATCGTAATAAATCTTTCTGTCAGAATTTCAATTCTAAAGTCAATATTGACCTCTCGGCTTCAGGAACGCCAAAATAACGACTACATATGCCACCCCACCCTTCGCGACAAACTAATTGAGCTGCGGCGCTCCCACGAAAGAGATAGAGAAATTGCTGAAAAAATCATGTCATTCGCATGACACCAAGCCTCTTGATTTGCGTGGCAGACTGAGATAAACTTTATAAGAGAATATCATGGAATCCTTCGAATTCAGCAGTTACGAAATTGACGCTCAAAGCGGTCGGGTGCAACTTAAGTACGCATTCAATGAGGGTCCATCGTTTGTTGAGACGATCGACTTTAATCATCCACTTCCGTCAAATGACTCGCCTTACGCCGAAGACTTTAACCTCTGTATTCGGGCGCTTTGGCGCATGGCGGGCGTGAGCTACTACAAAGCTTTCGCACCTGCCATAATAACAAGTCCAGTTGTCCCCTTTGATGATCGTGAAAGGGTTTTTTTTCAGACCGTTTATCGCGGAGGTTTGGCCGAATTCGGCTACCGCAACGGGCTCGATATAATTGAAAGAGTGAATTTTTTCCGTGAACCTGATTCTCTCATTAAAACAGGCGCTCACTCAGTCCGGCCTAACGTCAAAGAGCGTCGTTCAATGCCGCGTGGCGATACGAAATTGCCACGCCGCAGTGCTGTCCTTATAGGGGGCGGCAAAGACTCCATTGTGAGCATTGAATTATTGCGCTCGATCGGTGAGCCGATAGTTCTCTTTGCTGTCAATCCTAAGGGGCCCATTTCTGCATGCATTGAAAGTAGCGGCTTGCCATCGATAACCGTCCAACGGCAACTCGATCCCGGCCTATTTGAGCTGAATGATGCTGGAGCACTAAACGGACACGTCCCCATTACAGGTTTAATTAGCTGGATAGCTTTAGCCGGTGCTTTTGTCTATGGCTATGATGCCGTTATTTTGTCGAATGAGCGGTCCGCAAATGAAGGCAACATCAACATCAACGATCGATCTGTTAATCACCAGTATAGCAAAAGCCTAGACTTCGAAAACGATATGAGGTCGTATCTAGCTGGATACCTGAGCACTCAAGTTGATTATTTTTCGTTACTCCGCCCGCTATCCGAGATACATATTGCGAAGCTGCTCTCCAAATCTGAAAGATACGATAGCAGCTTCAGTAGCTGCAATCGGGCTTTTAAGATCCGCTCAAGTCAGTCCGCTCCGCGGTGGTGTGGTGACTGCCCGAAATGTCGCTTCACTTATCTTTCCTTGGCAACTGCGATATCAAGGGAGAGGCTTAACCAGATTTTTCGATGTCACTTGCTGGACGAGCCCACACAAATACAAGGATTCAAGGAGTTAGTAGGGCTCGCCAACCATAAGCCATGGGAATGCGTTGGTGAAATTGCGGAATCAGCTGCGGCCATAATGCATTTGGCTGCTGATCCGGCCTGGGCTAATTCAGTAGTGATTAAAGAACTGGCACCAGAGATCGCCGCACGTAGGCCATTTACGTTGTGGCCAGAGCTATTCACATTGTCCACCGATCACAATTTGGCGCCAAAATACTTGCAGGGCTTAAATGCAAACGTTGAATAATGTTTCCAGGGTCGGCATTTGGGGCTACGGCCGTGAGGGCCGCTCAGTCCTTGAATTTTTGCGCAAAAACTTTCCCAGACTGACCGTTAGCGTATTGGTTGACGTCGCCCCTGGGCATATCGGTGAAATGCCGAGTGATGTGCAGTTGCTTGTTGGCGACAAGGCCACGGCGAGCATTCGGTCTGGATTCTTCGATCTTATTATAAAAAGTCCGGGGATCAGCCTGTATCGACGCGAGATTACCGAAGCTAAAAAAAATGGAGTTAAGGTAACTTCCTCCACTAACTTATGGTTCGAAAAAAATGGTGTGGTCGGAGTAATTGGCGTAACCGGGACCAAGGGCAAAAGTACATCCAGCAGATTAATACATTCTCTCCTCGGCCAGGCCGGTCTCGAAGGTATAATAGCCGGGAATGTTGGCATCCCTATTTTAGATTGCATTCCGGGTAAGGACTATACTGTAATTGAGCTATCATCCTATCAAATTGCAGATTTATGCCATGCCGCTCCAATCGCCGTTATCGGCAACCTTTATCCGGAGCACGGCCCTTGGCATGGAGGTCATGAACAATATTTCCATGATAAATTGCGAATTGCCCACCGCAATACTGACCAAATCGTGGTTGCGAACTCTATGGATGACCGCCTGCGGGTTCTGCTGGCCGATTATTCCAACGTCGTCTGGGGCAACTCGGAAAGCGGGTTCTCAGCAAAGGGGGGGCGGTTGTTTTATGGCCAACAACCAGTCGATACGGCGGGGTTTCCGCTTCAGGGGGAACACAACCTTATCAACCTCGCCATGGCGCTTGGCGCTTGCGAAGCTTTCGGTGTGAGGCAATTTCATAAGAAAGTAGACTTGTCATCATTCACCCAACTTCCACATCGGCTCGAAGAGTTCTCTTCGCGGAGTGGAATGCTTTGTGTCAATGACAGCATTTCTACTATTCCAGAGGCAGTCATTGCAGCCCTTAAGACCTATCAGCATAGAGATATTCTCCTGATTTTGGGTGGGACCGAACGAGGTCAAGATTACGACGAGCTATTGAGTTTCCTACAGCGGATTCACGTGCGAGCCGTAGCGCTACTACCAGAAACTGGCCATCGCCTTCATGAAGCCATTCGCACAACAACAAGTCTCGACTCGACTCTCGCAAGTGATATGGAATCAGCCATAACGTTTTTATCAAGCCGGGCAAAATCCAACGATATCGTTCTTCTCTCTCCGGGGGCTCCGAGTTTTGGGGGCTTTACAGACTTTGAAGAACGCGGCAAGATATTTCAGGAACTATGCCGTGATCTATTATAAGGGCCAGTGGCGAAATCCCTAGGTGCGGCATGGCGAAAATCATTTCGGCTTGTTAAATAGAGCACAAAAGGTAAAATCAATGAAGGGATGAAAACAGAATGACCGTCAGTGAATTGTGTGTGATGAACAATAGACGTGGCATGGCCGACCTCTTGACAATATTGGGCGGTGATCCTGTGGCGCAAGCAGCAAATGCTTTGCTAAGCGACACGCGGCCGATCGTTGTGTGCACTGGCTTTCCAGTCAGCGGACGCCCTGAAACTGATGGCCCTCCTGGTGCAATCGCAATAGTAGATGCTTTAGAGAAGTTGGGGCGCCCTGTCAGGTTGGCGACTTCACGCGATACTCTTGAAATAATAAAGCGCGTTAGGCCTCGTTACGAATTTATCGAAATATCAGAGAACCCATCTGCTGCACCTGAGAGACTTTGCGATGTTGCGCTAGTAACTATAGAAATCTGCGGGCGTTGCTCGGACGGTACGTATCGCAATATGCGTGGGGTTGACATAAGTAATGTTGCGCCAAAATTTGAACTTACTTTCGGCTGCCAGTCATTAATAAGTATTGGGGATGGAGGGAATGAATTCGGCATGGGGTCTGCTGGGCCAAAATTCTTCGAAGCCTATAAATCTGTATCCCCGCCGACATCTAACGCAGAGCACTTAATACCGGCTTCAGTATCCAATTATGGCGGGTATGCCTTAGTGTGCGAGATGCAGAAGCAAACAGGTCAAAATTTGCTCCCTAATCCTGCTCGGCATGTTTTGTTAATTGAGGAGCTAGTGTCTTTTGGCATGGTGGATGGGTTTTCCGGACTTATGGAGAACCTCGTGGACGGGGAATCACTCAATAGCACCCTCAGATTTTTGAGTTCGCTTCATGCAGCTACCGGCTCAGAACCAAGCGGCTGTTCTCAATTTTGAACTTTGTCATGAGTATAAGTTGGTTTTTAAAAAAAGGATCAAAGCAAATACGCCGGTAATTAGGAGTGACAGCCCTACTGCTACTTCTAATTCTAGAACCTGCAAGAACAACCTGAGCAATGAAGTAAACATCACTACATTGAGCAATCCACTAAGCATCATTGATCTGGCAAATGTTCGAGCATATTGTGGCCCGTGGTCCCTTTCCAGCAAATAAAGGGTTGAAAATGCTGATGCCGGCAAGGAAGCAAGAATGGCGCCCCAGTGGGGTCCGCCCACCTTCGAACCCAATACTGCCGAAAAAATTACAATAAAGCCGATTGCGCAGCGGAAGATTGTTTTTTGGAGCGAAAGACCTCGCGCCATTGATGCATGCACCTTTCCTGGGTTCGAGCGAATGGCCCACAAACCCATCGATAGTGTGATTGCCCAAATCAGCATGGATGTGCCGTAATGTTTGATATCCAGTGATAAAATGGTCACCTCGACCGTCAGCCAAATTAATATGGCGAGCACTAGGCCAAATCTTTGAATTTTTTCATTTTTTGTGGATAACCAATATGCGCTGATAAATATCCCAAACCCGGAAAAAGTTGCTGGCAGAATATCTAAAACATTTTTCAACAAGTCTAGGCTGGTCCATCCGATAAATAAGCATGCAACCACGATCGTTGACGGGAACCCGCTCAGGAAACCGCCCCACTTGCCTCCTAATCTCTCTCCTAAAACTGTTGCTACGCAGATCCAAATACCGCCAACGACCCCACTTATCGCGGAGTGTGGCAGCGCCGCTACAGCACGCGCATATTCTGTCGTCTCATCGATCAGCATCATTGAATTGTAGATGAACAAGGGGCAGTGAGCTAGCGTTATCTGTCTACTTACTTTTTCGGTAGAGGTGTTTCGGTGACTGAGTTTTATGCGTTATGGGATGCTCTACCCACCGGCGAAAAGGCAAACTGGGTATCGGCAATTGGTACCTGGACAGGGATGATTTTCACGGTCCTGGCTTTGTTTCTGGCTGGATATCAGCTTAGAAGGCAGGCGAATACAGCTCGGGCAGAATCTTTTTCAAGAATTGCCCACGAGTGGACGGCAATGTATAAAGCAAGAAACGACGTAATTAGTGGTCAAGTAGTCATAACCGATTCTCGTGGCGAGCGACATGTTCACAAGTTGAAGACTTTGGATGAGCTCGAAGAGCTGTATCCCACTTATGATCTTTTTTTTAAGAATTGTGTCGAGTGGCCTGAAATTAGGCAGCTTTGTAACTTCTTTGAAAAGCTTGGTGTCGCCGTCCATCAGCGGTTTTTAGAACCGCAATTTTTGTTTATCCTTGTTACCGTCGACACTAAGTCCGCAGATCCCTTAAATCCTGACGGACCTGGAGCAATAGAGTTGCATCTCGCTCCCTATATTCAGTATTTGCGTGGCGGAAAACCTGGTAAAAAATCGAGAAGAATTGCTTATCGAAAAGATATTTACGTATTCTATGACTATCTTCTAAATGAGTGGCGCCATCAGCGGCATCATCCGATGAGGCCCTACCGGGCATGGAGTCGGCGGTATAGATTTAACCCCCCTCGCTGAGTTTGAGATGGTGTTTCCAAATAAGCACCGTTTTCCGGACGCTGCCCCTGCCCTCTCGGCCTTGACGAGAATGCTGCCTCCCAAGTGTGCATCAACCCGTCCAGCTATCTATTGTCCGATATCGCGAGCCGTGAGACCCTTATCGGACCATGCTGATCGGCTATGCCCGCGTCTCGACCCACGACCAGGATCTGGACTTGCAGCGCGATGCCTTGAAGGCCGTCGGCTGCGAGAAGCTATTTGAGGAGAAGGTCTCCGGCGTTGCCGATGACCGCCCGGAACTTGACCAAGCCTTCAACCATTTGCGCAAGGATGATGTGTTGGTCGTTTGGAAGCTCGACAGGCTGGCCCGTTCGTTGACGCAGCTGTTAGCGCTGCTGGAGCGATTGAAGGTAGTTGGTGCGGGATTCCGGTGCCTGAATCCCCAGATGGATACCACGACGCCGGAAGGGCGCTTGTTCTTCTCCATCACCGGCGCCTTTGCCGAGTTTGAGCGTGAGATCATCCGGCAGCGCACCAACGCCGGACTCAAGGCGGCATTGGCCCGTGGACGCAAGGGCGGTAGGCCACGCAAGCTCGATGGTGCTGCCCTGACCAAAGCCAAGGCCATGCTGACCGATCCGGCGATTTCGATTGCGGCCATTGCGAAAGTCTTGGGCGTCTCCCGCAGCACGCTCTATGCGGCTTTGCCGATCCGGCGGTCAGATAAATTTAGTTGATACAACCATTGCATTTATGACAGTTGTGACACATAATGAGGGAAGAAGGAGTAAACTTATGTCTCGCACCCACACCCCCGATGCAATCGCCATCAACCGCGCACGCGCCATAGCAGGGAGTCTCCCCGAAGGTGAGCTGTGGCTCGACGGCGTGGCAACGCCGTTGCCCGAACCCGTGGCCACAATGCTCCGCGAGATGCTTGCAACCTTTGCTCAAGGGGAAGCGGTCGCCCTCATTACCGCTGAATCGGAAATGTCGCCCAACGAGGCTGCCGAGTTTCTAAATGTGTCCCGTGGCTACATCACAAAACTGATGGACGAGGGCATCTTGCCGTTTCGCGCCGTTGGTGCCCACCGGCGTATCCCTGGTGCCGCTGTTGCAGCTCACAGAGCGCGGCAGGATCAAATTTCGCGGGCCGCGATGGAAGAACTGGTTGGGCTCAGCGAAGAACTGAACCTCTATACAGACCCTCCTGTGATGCCACCTAAGAGCGTCTATCGAAACGGCGGCACGCGGCGGTCCTGATGGCGTCACCGATCCGCTGCTTTCTCGACGCGAACGTGCTGTTCTCGGCAGCCGTCCGCGATCTCGTCGTTCAGCTTGGCGTTGACGGGCTGCTCGACCTTCGATGGTCCGATGCCGTTCAGGATGAATGGACTTATGCGCTGGCCTTGACGCGACCCGATCTATCTCCCGAGCGACTGGCCCGAACGCGCCTACGTCTTGAGGCGGCATTGCCGGTTGCACGGGTTGCCAACTACGAGCACCTCATTTCTACGCTCGTCTTGCCCGATCCGAACGACAGGCATGTATTGGCGGCTGCCATGACCGCTGAGGCGTCCATGATACTCACCTTCAATTTGGCAGACTTTCCCCGGACCAGCATCCCACCGGTTCATCCCGATCAGCTGCTAACCACTCTTGCCAAGGCTACACCGGTTGCATTGTGCGCCACAATCAAAACGGTCCGCACCCGTCTTGCCAATCCGCCGACCTCACCCACCGGTTACCTCGATATTCTCAGGCGCAATCAACTGCCGCTGCTTGCCGATGAACTCGCTGTTTCTACAGGAATATTCTAAGTTGGCGTTGCCGGTGCTGCCGCTAGTTTGAGCATCAATCGACACGTCGTCCTGTCCACACCCCTCCACGTCGACGATCAATCATGTCAGTATGTCTGCATGCAGACAATTGCGATGATTTCTCAGAAGGGCGGTGCTGGCAAGACCACCATTGCTCTCAATCTCGCCATTGCGGCGGTAGCTGCTGGAAACTCGGTTGTCGTGATCGATCTCGATCCTCAGCAAAGTGCAGCTCGATGGTCGCGGCTGCGTGCGGCAGAGGCCCCGGTGATCGTTTCGGGCCACGGACCCAACCTCGCGGAGCTGGTTGAGCGTGCCCGTGCCGGTCATGCCGATCTGGTCGTAATTGACACCGCCCCCAAATCTGAGAGCGCCTCCCTGATCGCGGCGAAACTGAGCGATCTCGTGCTCATTCCTTGCCAGCCTTCAAACCTCGACCTGGATGCCATCGGCGATAGTGTCAACATCGTTCAGCTGGCCAAAAAGCCTGCCCTGTTCGTGTTGAACGCCTGCCGGGCCTCATCGTCGCTTGCCGATCAAGCGGCCGATGCACTGACCGAATACCCAATTCCGCTGGCACCTTTCCGGCTCGGCAACCGGGTGGCATTCGTCAAGTCATTGGCGGAGGGTTTAGGTGTCATCGAGTACGAGCCCACCGGTGCCGCCGCGTCGGAAATCCGACAGCTCTACACGTCGACAATCAAACGGCTCGAAAGGTCAGCATGACGACATGACGACACGTCCACCCATCAACGCACTCAAGGCCGCCATGCAAGGCATGAAGCAAGACGCCGCGCCGCCTGAACCCATGGCAGCCACCATCGTAAACCTCAACCAGATGCCGCCCGTTCCTGCGCGTGCCCGGTCCGTCGTTCCAAGCCGCGACGGCAAGCGTCAGATTGCGGGGCATTTCGATCCGTTGGTTGCCAAGCAATTGCGGCTGTTGGCTGCTGATCGCGACCTCTCGATCCAGGATTTGCTAGAGGAAGCCCTCAACGATTTGTTTCGCAAACACCAAAAAAGTGCCGTTGCATGATCGACGGCGTTCGCGATGCCGATCTCGTCGCCGAACTGGAACGGCATCGCAACCTCGCCAGTTTCGGCCTAAAACGCAAACAGCTTGAGGAAATCCAAGCCAAACGTGATCAGCTGTCTGCCGTTGCGCCTGCCCAACGCCGGCGGCTAGCAGCCCGTGCCACGTTGGACGAGCAGCCGATCGTTCGTGACGACTTGCGCCACATCCACAGCGTTCTCGCGATCTGCGGACTGCCCTATCGCCGTTTGCCCGGCAACACCCGTGACTTCGAGCGCCGCCAGGGCAATATGGCCCTTGATGTCAGTGCTGGCTTCTTGCGCGATACCAACGGCAACAAGATCCTGCAGCCGGTCCCGTTCGGACCCAAAGCCCGGCTGATCTTGATGCATTTGTGCAGCGAGGCCGTCCGTCAAAAGTCGGCCACCATCGACATCGCCGACACCTTTACGGGCTTCGTCCGCGATCTTGGTTTCAACGATTCCGGGGGTAAGCGTGGCGCATTGACCGCGTTTCGCGAGCAGCTCAATGCTCTTTCGGCCTGCACCATGCGCATGAGCGTGTGGACCGGCCAGCGCGTGCGCACGCGGACCATTTCTCCGATTGAAGATATCGATTTATGGCTGGCTCTTGATCCGCACCAGCGCTCGCTGTGGCCCAGCACGGTGACGTTCAGTCCGGCCATGTTCGATAGCCTCAAGCGTCATGCGCTGCCAGTCAACGTCCATGCGATTCGCGCGTTCGCTGGCTCCGCCCGCAAGATCGATCTCTATTTCTGGCTCGGCTGGCGTCTCTACAGTATCTCGGCCAAGACCGTGATTTCATGGGAGGCTCTCGCCCAGCAATTCGGCGACGGTTACGGCCGTCAGCGCGATTTCATGGCGGCCCTGCAAGAGGACTTGCGTCACATTCAGGAAGTCTTTCCGAAGCTGCCGGTGTTCCTCGACCAGAGCGGAATTCACTTGGAGCCAGCCGATCCTCAGCTCCTCGCGCTGCCACTGACGGCCTGACATCGTGACGAGAATAGACTCGGTTATCTCCGCTGAGTTGGTCGCGCTATGCCCTCAAGCCAAATCAAAATTTTCAATAACTTAGCCGCTACCTCCGCTGAGTTGGTCGCACCGCTCCGCTGAGTTGGTCGCGCTTGGGCCTAATCTTCCGCTGACTTGGTCGCAGGTTACCGCTGAGTTGGTCGCGCTTCTCCGCTGAGTTGGTCGCGCCATATATAGAACAGAACACTACAGAACATCACAGAACACTTTTTCTGAACAATTCTCAGAATGACAGAACAGGCAGTTTTCATTTTGGGTTTTTGAAAGATGCCTCTGCGTGGACTTGGGTCTGAAGCATCCAGATTCATCACTAAGCTACCACAACGCCACCAAAAACGATTTTTTTGGCTGACCAGTCCTGAGGTCGTTCAGATCGGCAAAAACCGTTTAAAACGCCTTCTATCGTGCTCCTGCTGATCGACGCGCCTTAGCCTACTCGAATCATGTAACTCACTTGGACGCTCCCTCCCGTGAGGTGTCTCATGATTTCTGAGCCTGGCTCGATCAAAGAAATTCAGGCCCGTCTTGTGACGGAAGTTGCCCCAGCCGTCCCGCTGAATTCCGTGACGAAGACCGAATTAGACGCGCGTCAACCGTCGAAGCTGGACGAGGTTATTATCCAAGACGTGGTTCGCCGCCATGAAGGGCTCGTGCAGCTGATCTATCACAACGACCGCAAAGCAGTTCAGTTGATTGGAATCTACTTCGCCATCATTGGTGCTTTGTCGACGGTACTTATCGCAAATCTGAAATCTGTTGAGCTGGTGGTCGCAACAGCGGCGGTCGCCGTCGTCACTTGCCTATTTTTTGGAGTTGTTTCGGCGTTCCGCGCGCACTGGACGGTCCCGATCTTTTTGACCGGGATGAAACCCGATTTTTGGGTGTGGGCTCGGGAAAACTCCATTCCCGCAAACGATGTAATGAATGAGTATCTTCAAAGAGTTGCCGCGAGCCTCCAAGAAAACGAAGCGATCAACGACGCGTCGTCAAAGCATCTCAAAAGGGCCTACGTGGCTGGCATCACGGCGACGGCTGTCGCCATCACCGTGATTTCTGGGCTTGTAATTACTTCGAGCCTTTGCCGGGCGGCTTCGCCTGTGGTGTGGGGCGTCCACCTGTGTCGCCTTTTGTAGAGGCTGTATTCGGTGGCGGGGGTGGCGGCTTCGGTGCTGGCGGTGTTTTCTTATCTTGTGACATTGGCGAGACCTAAGGTCGAGGAAGCTGCCGACAGCTTTACACGATTCTGGAGGTATCAGTCCAAAGCGCTCATGGGGCGATCTATCAAGTCTGCCGCCTAGCTCGGCAGCTCCTAGCTTTGGAAATTACCTGCCTCATTGAACCGAGGCGCCCCCCTCCCTACGGTCGAGGCCGGGCTCTCGTGAATCGAGCCGCGTGCCGCGTCTCGACCCTGTGGGCTTCGATCCCTGACGCGGTCAGCCACGCCCGAACCAAGCTGGAACTGGACCAAGGGGGCTCCAAACCCACCAAAATCATGGGCGATCCATGAGCCTTGGCCGTTATCAGCATGCCATCCTGCCCTCCGCCGCTTCCCTATCAACACCAAGCCCTTCGGGCGCGCGAGTGGGCGCGGTGTTGACTGGGGCCCTGCGTCTGCGGGCTTGGGCTATGGCGCGATGAACGGCTCCAAAATCATGGACGCGGGTTTGCCGTAATTCGCGCCGGTCCAGCCGCGCAATCGCGTGGGTCCGGTTGGAAACCACTCAAAGTTGAGGATGGGAGTAGAAATTGGGAGTAGGTCTTGGGAGTAGCTTTGCGGGGCACCACAGCAACCAGCTGATAACATTGAAAAATATGGAATGTTGAAAAACTGGTGCCCCGGGAGGGACTCGAACCCCCACACCTCGCGATAGCAGATTTTGAGTCTGCCGCGTCTACCGTTCCGCCACCGGGGCATTGTTCGCGTTTTGCGAAGACCCGCTTCTATAGTGTGCCTAGGGCTCTCGTCAACGCTTGGTGTGCGTTATGTGCGCGGGATTTGAATTAACAGCACTCCGGCGATAATCAGGACGGCACCGGCGGCGCGTGCGAGCGTCAGCGGCCTGGGCATGAGGCCGACCAAACCGTAATGATCCAGGATCAGCGACGCGATCATTTGGCCCGCCACCAGTGCTGCAATAAAGCCGCCGACGCCAATGACCGGGGCAAGGCTCAGTGCCGCGACAACGAAATACGAACCGGTGATGAAGCCGATCCAAACCCACCACGGTGCGCCCGCCGCCGTCGCTGCAAAGGCCGGGTAAGGCACGCGCAAGGCCACCATAACCGCCATGATGAGCACCGTTCCGGCAGCGAACTGCCAGAACGACGCCCACATGGGATGTCCCAACATACGGCCCAGCACGGCGTTGGAGCCCGATTGCACGGCGAGGCCTGCGCCTGCGAGTGCTGCAAGCAACATGGCGAGGATTGGCGGCATCGACGTCATGATTTGAGCTCGCGTGCGTTGGAGGGGGCCGGCGGTCTGACGCGGATGGCCCGTTCCATCATGGCGTGCGTGGAAACTGCGTAACGAGGACTCCGGCGACAATCAACACGGTTCCCAGCACTCTGCTTGGCGTCAGCGGACGCATGGGCAGGCCGATCAAACCATAGTGGTCGATGATGAGCGAGGCGAGAAGCTGGCCTGCGATCATCGCGCCGAGAAACGCCGCGATGCCGGTTTGCGGTGCCAGCACCAGCGCGGCGGTCACGAAGAACACGCCAATCACGCCGCCGGTCCAAATCCACCACGGACCGTCCAACGCCGCCGTTAGACCCGGCGCGGGGGCTCTCCACAGCATCAGCAATGGGACGATGAAGAGCGTTCCGATCGCGAATGACACGAACGTCGCCCAAAGCGGGTGGCCCAGGTAGCGGCCAAGCTGGGCATTGATGCCTGCCTGTGTCGCCAGGCATGCGCCAGCGATTGCGGCCATTCCCAACGCGACTGCCGGTCCGATCGCGCTCATGCAGCTATTTCCAGCTGTGGGTTTTGCGGCCTGTGGCGTGACGATGCTCGGTGATTTCGACCTGCTGGCCGATCTTGGGGTCGGTGATCTGATTGACCATCAGGTCCATGACTTTGCCGTCGGCGAGCTTCACCTCGACAATCAGACCTGCCGCCGTGTTCTTGGTGGCAAGGGGACGAACCGCAGTCACAGTCGCTGGAACGCGGACCAGTTGCACAGAGCTATCGGCTGAGATCCAGGCGAAGAGGCCTGCCATGACAAGGCAAAGGCCTAAGCCGATGCCGGCATATTTGGCCCTTTGCATCCAGATGGCCCGCTCCAGGCGGTATTTCGTTTCTGCGCGCATGTTGTCGGCTCCGTGGGTTGGTTCGGTCGCGGCTCGCGCCGCGAGCGGGGCCAGCCCCGCAAGACCCCGCTGGGAAGCGCAGCTTCCCAGACCCATCCGTTTTGGGGACATAGGGGAGCAGCATTCAGCGGCCTATTGCGCTGTCCAGTACCACACTGAACCCCACGGCGTGAGACGCTCTTCAATCGTCAGTGTCGCACCGCAGGGTGGGAGTTCGGTTGCTTTGCGCTCGACGCGGATCAGGCGGCCATCGGGAAGGCGCGCCATCAGCATGTAGCGTTTGGGTCCGCGCAGGCCAGGGGTTTCCCTTGGGCCGGAATTGGTAACAGGGCCGCATTTGGTGTGGCGGCCGGTGAGGGTGTCTCGTGTTGTAGAGACGGTGGGGAGCCAGGCGTCATACGCCAGCGACAGGCCGATGAGGGCGGCAA
Source organism: Hyphomicrobiaceae bacterium (assembly GCA_040080145.1). GTDB lineage: Bacteria > Pseudomonadota > Alphaproteobacteria > Rhizobiales > Hyphomicrobiaceae > JANXVY01. The sequence goes on along the minus strand of JBEBJA010000055.1, from coordinate 20,697 downwards.
AGCCGATCAGGAATTGAGTGAGGCGAGTGCGCTGGTGGCGGGTCATGGGGCAGGTTTGGGTGGTTGGGGGACGAGGCCGTCCCAGTAGTAGCGATGGTAGCCAAACAGGTTGGATTCATCGCGGAGCAATACACGGCTGCCAATTGCGGGAATTTGAGGAAAGGTGCTGGTGACCACAACGTGCCGACCATCGTCGAGATGAACTTGGAGTGTCAACGTGTGTTGCAACATATCTCGCTTCGTCTGCGCCCATCGCGTACGAACCTCGCCCACGGCCTCACGGGCCGGACCCGACGGAATCTCCCAGATCAACCAAGCTACGCAACCGAGCAGGGTCAAAATGACCACAATTGCCATTGCCAAATGGTGCGCGGCGAACTGAATTGCGCTTAGCAGTTTGCGGAATTCATCGCGCACCGAATCCCCCTTTCGTCATAACCGCGAAGGCGGCCACCCACGACAACCGTCCGCAAAACCACGCTCTGCAGTGGTAAAATACTATCAACACCTTGAAACCGTGTGCGAATTTAGATTTGTCGTGGGTGGCCGCCTGCGCGGCCATGACGATAAATTGTGAGGCTTGCGTGTGTGGCACCGGATGGCCGGAGCAAGCCCGGCCATGACGTGGTGTGCGGATGTCTTCAGGCCGCCCGTTCGACGCCATCGACCAGTTTGACGATGTCGGCCATGATGTCGTTGAGTTGGAAGTCTTTGGGGGTGTAGACGGCTGCAACGCCAAAGGATTTGAGCGTGCGTTCGTCTTCGGGCGGGATGATGCCGCCGACGATGACGGGGATATCGGTCATGCCCTCCTTGCGCATGCGGTCCATGACGTCGCGGACGAGGGGGACGTGGGAGCCGGACAGGATCGACAGGCCGACGACGTGGACGCTCTCGTCGAGGGCGGCGCGGACGATCTGGCCGGGGGTTAAGCGGATGCCTTCATAGAGCACGTCCATGCCGCAATCGCGGGCGCGGACGGCGATCTGTTCGGCGCCGTTCGAGTGGCCGTCGAGGCCGGGTTTGCCGACCAGGAACTTGATGCGGCGGCCAAGTTTGGCGGAGACCGTTTCGACCGCGGCGCGGACATCGGCGAGCGCTGCGCTGTCGCGGGCGACGGCGGTTTGCGAGACGCCGGTCGGGGCGCGGTATTCGCCGAAGATGGTGCGCAGCAGGCCGCCCCATTCGCCGGTGGTGACGCCCGCTTTGGCGCAGGCAATCGACGGCTCCATGACGTTGCGGCCATCCTTGCAGGCGCTTTCGAGATCGGCGAGGGCGGCCTTGACCGCTTTGTCGTCGCGCCCAGCGCGCCAGGCCTTCAGGCGTTCGATCTGCTCTTGTTCGACGGCAGGGTCGACGACCATGATTGCGCCTTCGCCAGCCGACAACGGCGAGGGCTCTGTTTCACGGAACTTGTTAACGCCGACGACGGTCAGTTCACCGCTTTCGATGGCTGAGAGGCGGGCCGTGTTGCTCTCGACGAGGCGGCGCTTCATGTAGTCGATGGAGGCGACGGCACCGCCCAAGCCTTCGATGGTTTTGAGTTCGGCGACGGCCTCGGCCTTCAGGTCATCGACCTTGCGCTTCATCTCGACCGAGCCATCGAAGATGTCGCCGAAGTCGAGCAAGTCGGTTTCATAGGCGAGCACCTGTTGCATGCGCAGCGACCATTGCTGGTCCCAGGGGCGCGGCAGGCCGAGCGCCTCGTTCCACGCTGGCAACTGGAGGGCGCGGCAGCGGGCGTTTTTCGACAGCGTAACGCCAAGCGCTGCGATCAGGATGCGATAGACGTTGTTTTCGGCTTGCGGTTCCGTGAGGCCCAAGGAGTTGACCTGCACGCCGTAGCGGAACATGCGGTTCTTGGGGTCGGTGACGCCGTAGCGGTCGCGGGTGATTTCGTCCCACAGCTCGTTGAACGCGCGCATTTTTGCGATTTCGGTCACGAACTTGAGACCGGCGTTGACGAAGAACGAGACCCGGCCAACAACCGTGCCGAAGTCCTTTTCGCTGACTTCGCCAGAGGCTTTCACCATGTCGAGAACGGCAATCCCGGTCGCCAGCGCGAACGCTAACTCCTGGACTGGCGTCGCTCCCGCTTCCTGCAGGTGGTAGGAGCAGACGTTGGTGGGGTTCCACTTGGGGACGTTCTTATAGGAGTAGACGATCGTATCCTTGATCAGGCGGAGCGAGGGCTCGGGCGGGTAAACGTAGGTGCCGCGCGAGAGATACTCTTTGATGATGTCGTTCTGAATGGTGCCGGTGAGTTTGGTGCGCGGCGCACCCTGCTCGTCGGCAACGGCGATGTACATGGCCAACAGCCACGCCGCCGTCGCGTTGATCGTCATCGAGGTGTTCATCTGGTCGAGCGGGATGCCGGTGAACAATGTGCGCATGTCGCCGATGTGGGAGACGGGCACGCCGACCTTGCCGACTTCGCCGCGAGCGAGTTCGTGATCGCTGTCGTAGCCGGTCTGGGTTGGCAGGTCGAAGGCGACCGACAGGCCGGTTTGGCCCTTGCCGAGGTTGTTGCGGTACAGCTCGTTGGACTTGGCGGCCGTCGAATGGCCTGCATAGGTGCGGAAAATCCAAGGCTTGTCGCGGGCGGGCGCGCTGGATGCGTTCGGGGCCGTCTTGGTTTTGTCAGTCGACATGGTGCGATCCTGGGAGCGGTTGTGCCGCCACAGTACTCAGACCTTGATGCATTGCAAAAGAGTTCTTTTAGGCAACGCTCGCGACAGGTTGCCCGGCATTCGCGCTGATACCAGCTCGCAGTCGTTTTGACTCTTCGTTTGACAGCCTGCGGGCTGGTATTCTCTATACTTTGCGCGTCATCGCCCCGCGCATCGCATCGACGCCGCGTCGATCTGAAAGATCGCCATGCGGCGCGGCAACCCCACGCGCGGATACCAACCCGCATGTCAGTACTTCTGCGGGTTGGTATTAGTCGCTGAGGTCGGCATATCCGCCGCGCAGAACGTGCCACAGCTTCAGCATCACGACGGTGAGGACCGTGACTGAGCAAATGGCCGCACCGGCGGACGCCGCGACGTTGGATTCCTTGTCCGTGGTGAAGAAAATGCCGAGTTCGGTAAACGCCACATGACCAATCAGAATCGCCATGAACATTGCTACGGCGCTGAAACTCGCCAGCAGATAGTCGCCAATGTGAGTATGCAGCATATATCCGGAAATGGCGCTCATCAGGAACGCCATAATCCAAACGAGGCTCGGCGCAGCGTAGATCTGGCCCATGAATACGTTAATGGATTCCATGTGCGGTCACGCCCCCGGCGAACTTATTGGCTAAGGTATGCCCGGCGGACGCCTGCCAGTTGTCCGACTTTCGCACGAGCTCCCGGGGCAGGATGCGCCAAATAATCTAATGAACCGATAACCGTTCGTGCAACACGTTACCCGTCAGTGCGTGCGGTGCAATAATTTGGCTGGAAATTGTTTTGATTTCGTGTCTCCATCCGCCCGTCACAAAATGTTCGCGACGCCGACGAACCGCGTCCGCTGCCTTGAGGAGTACGCCTGAATGTCGAAGAAAAGCGCCGCCCCCGGTGATGACGCCAGCCGGTTGAGCGCGCCTGCCATCGTACCTGGCAAAAAAGACCTCTATGAGGTGGGTGAAATTCCCCCCTTGGGTCATGTGCCGCAGTCGATGTATGCCTGGGCGATTCGCCGCGAGCGTCATGGTCCGCCAGATACCGCCATGCAGATCGAGGTTGTGCCCACTTGGGAACTCGACAGCCACGATGTGCTCGTTCTCGTGATGGCGGCTGGTGTTAACTACAACGGGATCTGGGCGGGCCTTGGCACACCTATTTCACCGTTCGACGGCCACAAGCAGCCCTATCACATCGCAGGCTCTGATGCCGCTGGTATCGTCTGGAAGGTTGGTGCCAAGGTCAAGCGCTGGAAGGTCGGCGACGAAGTCGTCATCCATTGCAATCAGGACGACGGCGACGACGAAGAGTGCAACGGCGGCGATCCGATGTTCTCGTCGTCGCAGCGGATCTGGGGTTATGAAACCAACGACGGATCGTTTGCCCAGTTCGCCCGCGTGCAGGACCGTCAGCTTCTCGAGCGCCCCAAGCATCTGACCTGGGAAGAAAGCGCCTGCTATACGCTCGTGCTCGCAACCGCCTACCGCATGCTGTTTGGCCATCGTCCGCACGTGCTCCGTCCGGGCCACAACGTGCTCGTGTGGGGCGCATCGGGAGGCCTCGGCTCCATGGCGGTGCAGCTGTGCGCGACGTCGGGTGCCAATGCCATCGGCGTGGTGTCGGAAGACGACAAGACCGATTTCGTGCGGCAACTCGGCGCCAAAGGCGTCATCAACCGCAAGAAATTCGATTGCTGGGGCCAGATGCCCAAGGTCGGCACGCCAGAATATGGCGAATGGTTCAAGGGCGCACGCAAGTTCGGTGCGGCGATCTGGGAAACGACCGGGAAGGGCAACAACGTCGATTGCGTGTTCGAGCATCCGGGCGAAGCGACGATTCCCGTGTCGGTGTTCGTCGTGAAGCGTGGCGGCATGATCGTGATCTGTGCTGGAACGACCGGGTTTAATCTGACGCTGGACGCTCGTTATCTGTGGATGCATCAGAAGCGTTTGCAGGGTTCGCACTTTGCCAATCTTCAGCAGGCGGCGCAGGCCAACAAGCTCGTCGTCGAGCGCCGGATCGACCCGTGCATGTCGGAAGTGTTCTCGTGGGCGCAGATCCCCAAGGCGCACATGCGGATGTACAAGAACGAGCACAAGCCGGGCAACATGGCCGCTCTCGTTAGCGCACCCACCACGGGGCTCAAGACGCTGGAAGACGCCATTGAAGCGTCACGCGCCGTTCACGGGAAATCGTAAGGTTGACGTGCAGGACTTGAACGGCTAGTTGGCGGGCCCATCTTCGCGCCCGCCGGCAGTTTCAGGACCGGCATTCAGCATCGCAGGGAAGACCCATGGCTAGCGGAACTTTCGAACTCGACGAAGTTGCAGATTGGCTCGCCGGCTTTGAAACCGACGGCGCTACCGCCATCGAAGCCGCGCTGACGCTGGTCAACGAGATGGACAAGGACGACTTCATCGAGGCGACTGACGCTGCGTTCGCGCTTGCGGCCGCCGAACTCGTGGCGGCGGCGCGCGACGAAGACAACTCGCGTCTCCCTAAGACAATCCATGCCGCGCTTGAGGGGCATGAGGATGCCATCAATGCCGCCAAGCTTGCCTCGGCTGCCCGTAAGGCGGTCTCGCGCGTGCTTAAGAATTCCGAGCTGAAAGACTTGGCCGAAGAAGACGGCGAAGGCGAAGAGTGGTCGGAAGACTTGGGCGACCTGCTCGAGCGCTTGCGGGGCTAGAATGCTTCCGGTTTTGATTGAATCGGCACCTCTCCCCATGTCATGGCCTGGCTTGACCCACGGCTGTCCGGTTTAAATTGTTGCCACCTTCACTGTTTCCCCGGACGGCCCCTGCACTTGGCCGATCCGGGGTCTTTACCTGCATGGGAGTGGTAAAGATCCCGGATCTGCGTGCGCTTAAGGGCGCACTTGTCCGGGAAACAGTGGGAGGGGAATCCGTATCCAGGCCAGCCATTCAAACCGGAAGTTCCCGAAGCTACAAACATTGTCCGGCGACGCGCAAAATCGGGAACCGGACAGTCGTGAGCTTGACCCGGCCATCCAGTGCCGCAGTGAAAGGCCTCGCTTTGCGGCCCCTGGATGGTCGCCTCAAGGGCGACCATGGAGTGAGTGGGTGCTTCCATCTGAACCGGAAAAACTCTAGTTCGGAGGCAGCTGCAGTTGCAGCGCATTCGCCGGGAAGCGGTGCAATGCGCCAAGTGGCTATTGCACCCTATGCGCGTCGATGCAGGAGGTCCGCGATGAAGGGGAGGGAAAAGTTATCCCCGCGGGTCGGGCGTCAAGTACGTTGGGGGTGTCTTGTTGCAGCGAGGGGCGCCGAACCGGTGGCGACTTGTCTGGTGGCAGCAAGGTGCAAGTCGGGGGTGGCTCACGCAGAGCACGGTCCGTCGTGCGTTAGCACGCATTCGCGTGACGGCTCGCCGCACCCGCCTGGGTGAAACTCCCAGGTCAGCGACTGTTAAATGCTGCGGGTACGCCACAAATCTTGCTGGAGCAGCGCCACAAGTGCTCTCTACCCCCTACGGACGACCCGCGCGCTTGACGCGCTGCTCTTCCCCTCGATCTTTGAAATAGATTATTGGGTTACGTTGCTTGTATAGGCAATTGGCGTCGTTTCACGCCGCCGCCTGTTGTTGCCCGTTGCGCATCTTCTTCAACTCTAAGAGCCCCCGGTTCAATTCGGCACCCAGGATGATGATGATTGCAGTCCATTGGAAATAAATCATCGCGATCATGAGCTGAGAAAGACCAGCGTAAAATCGCGTGTAGTCGCTGAGGTCGAGATAGCGGGAGTAGATCGCTGCCGATATCAGCCAAAGAGCGGCCGAGAGCATCACGCCTGGCCAGACACTCGCCAGTGAGCGCCGGCCCGCGGTGAGCCAGAGGTGAAGCGCAAACAACAAGCCCACCATAACCAGCGCGGAGAGCGCGTATCGCGTGTTGGTGCCAAGCCAGCTGCTGTCCAGCACGCGCTTAATCGTCAGAGACGGATCGAGCGTTGCGGCGAAGCCTGGTCCCGCAATCACGGCCCAGGTTAGAAAGAGCATTGCACAGGCGCTGACGAGTACGAATGCCGCGCTGATGAGCAGGCTCAACCAGTAGGGCCGGGCTTCTTGAACCCGATAGGCGCCGTTCAAAGCCGAACGGAGGGTTTCGATGGCGCTCGTCGCGAAGAACAGGGTTGTGAAACCTGAGATTCCAACGAGGTCGATTCGGGCATTGACCATGATGTTGTGGGCTTCCGGCGCTAACGCTTCGGCGACGCGCTTGGGAAGGATTTGAAACAGCTGCTCGACGGCCTGATTGGCCAATTCTGGGCTGCCCACGAACAAGGAGGCAAGGGCCGCCAAGAATATGCAGAATGGGAATAGGGATACGATAAACGAGAATGCGACTGCTCCAGCCAGTGCAAACCCGCTGTGCTCGTACAGGCGATAAATAGCTTCGTAGAGCGTCGTGGTCCGCTTCATGGCTCGCAATCCCCGATGATTTGCGAGCAACTTAGCAAGGTTCACTGAAAACTTGTAGGGCGCAATAGCCACGGGGCGTATTGCGCCGTCTCGCGGCGGAGCCAGCCGACGCAATAGGCTGCGCTATTGCGCCCTACGAGCGGCCCTACTTGGGCGCACGCTCTTTATTTCGGTGCACGCTTGGCCAGGATACGCTGAAGCGTGCGGCGGTGCATGTTGAGGCGGCGAGCGGTTTCGGAGACGTTGCGGTTGCACAATTCGTACACTCGCTGAATGTGCTCCCAGCGCACGCGGTCTGCCGACATGGGGTTTTCCGGCGGCGGAGCTTTCGTGTCAGGCGGGGCCAGCAGGGCGTCCGTGATGTCGTCGGCATCGGCCGGCTTGGCCAGATAATCGACTGCGCCGAGCTTTACTGCCGATACCGCCGTCGCGATGTTGCCGTAGCCGGTGAGAACGATGGCGCGAGCATCAGGACGGATCTTGCCGAGTTCGGCAATCACGTCGAGGCCGTTGCCGTCTTCGAGCCGCATATCGACGATGGCGAACGCGGGAGCCTGGGCGCGGATCAGATCAATGCCTTCGGCCACCGAATGGGCAAAGCGGACATGAAAACCGCGCGTTTCCATTGCGCGAACGAGACGCTGAAGGAACGCCCGGTCGTCGTCGACGCAAATCAGGGAACGATCTTCAGGTAACTCGTCCTGGCGAAAGGACAGATCTTCGGTGGTCACAGGTTCCTCCAGAACAAAAAAACATCGCGACCCGTGGCAGCGTGGGGCTGCCGGCCGGTCATGGTCGTCACTCGAATTCTGGGGACACATTGCCACGTGGCAAGCTGTCTGTCAGCCACCGATCGTCAGGTTGTGGTTAAAACCTGTGGTAGCGGGCCGGGTTTTGAAGCTTTAGTTCAACGCAATACCCGCGTGCCGCTTGGCGCCAGGCCTGAAGGCGCGACCTTCGACGGGCGCTTCGAATACGGCACGCGGCCAGGAAATACGCACTGCTGCGCCATGGGTCGCCCCGGTGCGGTTGGCGAGCGTTATCGTGGCACCCGACCGCTCCAGCAGAGTTTTGGCGATGAAAAAGCCCAGCCCCATACCGGTCGATTCACCGTTGCCCATTCGGCCGCCGTTGGCGCGCGTCGTGACGTAAGGTTCGCCGAGCGACTCGATAACGTCGGCGGGGAAACCCGGGCCGTCGTCGAGAATGAGAATTTCAACCTGCCGATCATTCCAATCCGCGCGGATTTCAACGGCCCCTTTGGCGAAGTCGATAGCGTTTTCGATCAAGTTTCCCAAACCGTAGATTACGCCAGGGCGGCGTTCGCCAACCGGTTCATCCTGACTGACGGCCGCAGCGCTGCGCGTTCCCACTTGGATGCGGATCGGTTTGCCGTGGCTACGGTAGGGCGCTGCCGATTCATCCAGCAATTCGCCGACGGAGTGATGCGCGTGGAGCGGGTCCTGCTCGGAGGGGCGCTTGGTCAGTTTGGCCAGAATTTCGCGGCAGCGCAGCGCCTGAGAGCGCAACAGCTCCAGATCTTCGCGCATTCCGGGCGTGGTGGCGTCGCGCTCTAATTCTTTGGCGACGAGCACGATGGTCGATAGCGGCGTGCCGAGTTCATGGGCGGCAGCTGCGGCGAGGCCATCAAGGGCATGCAGCTTTTGTTCGCGGGCAAGCACCTGGTCGGTCGCTGCAAGCGCTGCCGACATCTGGCGGCTTTCGCGGGCAAGGCGCGAGGCATACAGAGCCATGAACAACATACATGCCGCTACTGCGGCGAGGTAGCCGTACTGATAAAGGATCGGCAAGTCGAGCCGCATGCCAGGGTAATATGGCAAGGGGAGGTGGGTCGTCACCAGGATCACCACCGCGACGGTGGTCAGCATGCCTAGCATCACCGTGTTGCGCGGCGGAAGCGACCCTGCGGATACCGTCACGGGCGCGAGCATCACCATCATGAACGGATTTTCAACGCCGCCCGTCAAGTAAAGCAAGGCGGACAACTGGACCAGGTCATAGGCGAGCATCATGGTCGCGTGACCGATGCTCACGCGGTGGCGAGCGGGGAAACGCACGACCAGATACACGTTCAACCAAGCCGACAGCGCAATGAAGGAAAGGCACGATCCTAGGGGCAAGTCGAAACCCAGACCGAAGTGAACAATGCAGATCGCCATCAACTGGCCAAGGATCGCCAGCCAGCGCAAACGCACGATCGTCACAAGGCGAAGCCTGCTATCTGCGTGCCAGTCCAGCGTCTTGCTCAGTCCCTGCAGCGTCAACACGTCGGCTTATCCCCCGTTGCACCAATAGCGTAGTCAAGGCATTCGTGTGGACCCTCGTGGCGAACCGGCTGCTGTCGATGGTTCTAGGCGGTTCCAGCTAGCTCATTGTATTGGTTTGTCTCAATTCATCAACATAGCTCATCTTCAATGCGAGGCACTACATTATGAACCTTCGGCTGACCGCTGCCGCTCTTGGTGCCCTCGTTGCCGGCGGCAGCATGGCCTATCTCTTGCTCGGCGCGCCAGCACCCTATACGCTTCGGCAGGGCCAAAGCACCAGCACGGGCAAGGCGCTCGTGGGTGGTCCGTTCAGCTTGGTCGATTCAACCGGCAAAACCGTCACCGACAAGGACTTCCGGGGCCGCTATCTGCTGGTCTTTTTCGGCTACACGTTTTGTCCGGATGTGTGTCCGTCCGGGTTACAGGTCATTGCAGCAGCGCTGGATCAACTCGGGCCCGAAGCGGACAAAATCACGCCCGTGTTTATTTCGATCGACCCGGCGCGCGACACGCCCGAAAAGATGGGGGCTTACGTCAAAAGTTTTCATCCGCGCATGATCGGCCTCACCGGCTCTCCCGCCGACGTTGCCGCCGCGATCAAAGCCTACCGGGTCTACGCCAAGAAAGTGCCCGACGATCGCAACCCCGCTGACTACACCATGGATCACAGCTCGGTCGTTTACCTGATGGGGCCCGCTGGCGACCTCGTCACCTTCTCGGCCGAAATCGTCAAACCCGACGTTCTGGCCCAGCAGCTTCGCAAAGGTCTCGCCGTTAAGGGATGAAAGGCACGCGCAGGATATGCGTACCCCGCTTCTGGGGCGCGCGTGCCACAGTCTCACCACGCTCATGGCCCAACACGTCGATCTCGCTATGAGTGTAACAGCTCAAGCTGATAGCCACGTTTGATGCAGCACCGCTTCGGGTCACCGTCCTATCTGTGCAGGCAGCAACTGACAAACAGCGCTGCACTATGAGCAGACAACAAAATTTCGCGGCATGTTCCGCAGCTTTAGGCGCAGAAATTTTTGCTCGCGGTAATAGTTGTAAATAGAAACGACAAGACGGGTGCAAGGCATGCGGCAGAAGCCGAAATCGAAAACAATCTCGACTTCGAATACTGTATTCGACGGTGTAGACGCGCCCGTCGAAGTACGCCGCCACCCTGGCGCTCGCCGCATGACGTTGCGGGTCAGCCGAACAAAGCGCGCCGTGATCGTCACCGTGCCCATGCAATGCGACGCCGACGAAGCCGGGGTCTTTCTCAGCCGACATCTCGATTGGGTTCGCGACCGACTGGGGAATGTGCCGCTCCCGGTTCCGTTCGCCGATGGGATGATAATTCCGGTCCGAGGGGTGCTTCACCGGGTTCAATTCACGGGTGAAACTCAGACGCGCCACTTGGTCGAGGTCATTGCCAACGCGGATGGCAGCGCGGCCGCCTTTGCGCTGCTCATTCATGGCCGCCGCCCGAGTGCACACCGGCATCTCAAGACTTGGCTTGTCGACCAGGCCCGCGCTGATCTCGAGGGTTTCGTGGCTCACCATTGCCATGCACTCAACGTCAAGGCCAAGAGGATCGCGATTCGCGATCAGACGAGCCGCTGGGGTTCGTGCTCGACGACGGGCGTGCTGTCGTTTTCTTGGCGACTAGTCCTCGCGCCCGCTCCCGTTCTCGACTACGTGGCGGCCCACGAGGCCGCTCATTTGGCAGAGATGAACCACGGCCCGCGGTTTTGGACGCTGGTGCGGAAAACCATGCCGCGTATGGACGAAGCCAAGCGCTGGCTTAGCCGCTACGGCACCGAACTTCACCGCTACGGCGCGGAGCGGTAAATCACGTTCCTTCAATGAACGCCGCCTAACAGCATGGTTCAGACAGCGTTCAAGCCCGGTCCTCTAATTCTGCTTTTATCGAATACGCACTCGATCAAACAGGACCTCCAGAGACCGTCATGAAACCCATTTTTACCGCCGCCGTGCTGCTCGCCGCCACCTCGTCATTTGCCTCCGCCGGCTCCTGGACGCCTGGCATTGATGCCCGCGAAGCTGCCCAATCGATCCGTATCGAATCCGGACGCCTCACCGGATCGCTCACCGCTAAGGAAGCCGCCCGCCTTCAGGACGAGCAGGAACGCATCCGCAGGCTCGAAGCAAAAGCCAAGGCCGATGGCGTCGTCACCGCCCGCGAACGGGAACGTATCCGCGATGCGCAGAACCATGCCGCTCAGCATATCCGCAAGGAAAAGACCGACGGTGATCGCCGCTAAGCCGAACTTATACCAGCCCGCAGAAGTTTTGACTCGTCGTGTCTCAGCCTGCGGGCTGGTATTCTCTTTGCTTTGCGCGTCATCGCCCCGCGATGTTTCGCATCGACGCCGCGTCGATCTGAAAGATCGCCTGCGGCGAGGCAACCCCAAGCGCGGCCGGCCTCGATTCTTGGCATCGCTGCGCGATGACGCGCTCAGCCGGGACGCACCGCCCTCCGGACCCGTCAGTTTCTCTCACTTACGCGACCTATCTCATCTCCTCCAAAGGAACTAACATGACCGCGAAATCACTTATTGCACTTGCCTTCGTTTGCCTTGCTCCTGTTGTTGCGTTCGCTGAAACGGCACCTGCCAAGGTGACTGCTCCTGCCGCTGCGACTGCCCCAGTTGCTACTGCACCGGCGCCTGCTACGGCACCGGCTGTTGCAAAAGCTGGCGAAGAGCACGGCTCGAAGCGCTGGAAAGACTGTGCCGGCGATGTTCAGAAGTTTTGCGCTACGGTTGAAAAGGGGAAGGGTGCTATCCGGACCTGCCTGGAAAGCCACAGTGCCGACCTGACGCCTGCCTGCAAGACCGGCATGGCCGAACATGCCGCTGCTAAGGCTGCCGAAAAGACCGGCGAAAAGCCTGCTGCCGACAAGGTCGTGAAGTAGAATTTCACACGTCACTGAAAATTCAGCTGCGCTTTGTTCCCCCCGGTCGAAGCGCGGCTGATTTGCGTCTGTTCGCCATCAACCGCTGACGCTGGTCACTTGGATTTTGAGGACTTTGCTCGCAAGGATGCCGAATCCGGAACGCAACAATGGCTGGACCGGTTCCAAGTCGGTTGTGAAGCGGATCATGACCTGCTCACCGATCCGATCAAAACCGCCGCATTCGCTGGACCAATATCCCCGCACGCCCCAGCCGGATATGATTGGCGATACGCTAAAGTTCTCATGGTCGATATGAGCGAGGCAGTTGCGGATGTGGCCGACATGCGCTCCTTCGACGGCGATGGAAATCCGCTTTTTTGTCGATGCTGCATTCGTTTGCATGGCGCGTGCGTCCCAAATCCGTACAACTTGTTTTCTCGTTGGGGAGGGATGCAAACACCGTGACAGTTTGGGTTTCAGCTCCGCGCTGACAGATCGGGGCGCATGGTGAAGTTTTGAAAGCTCGCGATCTTGGGCTTATGAACTGCCGCGGATTTTGGCCGCCATCGCTGCGATTGTGCGCTGATAGACTTCCGCTTTGTTCCAGCCTGCGAGCACGGCATAGTTTTGCGTTCCAGGTTGCCAGGGCTGACCACGCTTCCAGCCGTGGGCTTTGAGGAAGTTTGCGGTCGAGGCGACAATATCGGGGACCGAGTGGACCAGATCCTTGTGGCCGTCGCCGTCGAAATCAACGGCGAACTTGATGTAGGGGGTCGGGAGGAATTGGGTCTGGCCGATTTCGCCTGCCCAGCCGCCGCGCAATTGTGCCGGTTTCAGATCTCCCCGTTCCACGATGCGGAGAGCGTCCAGCAGTTGACCGGTGAAAAACTCTGAGCGGCGGCAGTCATAGGCCAGCGTTGCGAGGGAGCGTACGATGGAATACTTGCTGCCCGCGTCGCGGCCGAAATTCGTTTCCAGTCCCCAAATCGCGATCACGACAGCCGAGGGTACGCCAAAGCGCTTTTCCATCCGGTCCAGGGTTGCGCGATGAGTGAGCATTAACGCTTGGCCCCGGCCAATCAATGCCCGGTCGACGCGCTTGGCGTAGAACTGCTCGAAGCTCAACTTGAACGAATGCTGCGCGTTGTCGAGGCGGATGATGTTGGGGTCGTACGAAATGCCGGTCAGCGCCGAGTTGATCGCAGACGGCTTGATACCCTGGCTGGCGGCTTGCGCCTTGAAACTCTGCAGCCAACCTGCAAAGCCCGCCGGGCCCTGGCCGCACTGCGCCGCCCAGACGGGTGTTATGCCGATGAGCCACGCTCCGGCTAGGCCAAATATGAACGAGCGGGCCCAGCAAGTGGCGGTGTGTGTGTTTCGCATATGTACCTCGGATCAGTTTGCGTACAAACGGCCCAACGCACAGCGTACAGCGTACATGTCCGTCTCCGTCTCCGTTTCAGTTTAGCTCTTTCGCAAATCCGGCATTTGAGCGAGTGGTTTAGCCGCCTCGTCAGCATTGTCATGCTCAATGCGTTCCAGGTTTGCTTCGTTGAGGACGCTCAACAGCGGAGTTAAGCCTTCGGTATCGACGAGGCGGAAGATTTCGACATCCGTCTGAGCCTGGGCACTCCAGCCCGCGATGTCGAGCGTGCGTTGGGCTTTCGACAGCAGGCCATGATTGCGCATGGCTTTGCCAGCACCGACCGCTGTGGCCTCGTCGTTGGTCTTGATGCGCAGCAGCTTCTTCAAGGGATGCTGCTTGGCTTCAACGCCGGTGATCGTCGCGGCGTCGTTATCGGCGCGATAGGCGCTCAGATCCGTTAGGCTTTCGCGCCGTTCCTCGCGACCGAACGCGCGCAGTTCATCACCGTTCAAGGCGATGACGAGCTTCAAGTCGTCGAACACGCCGGCGAGTTGATTGATTGCGAGTGCGCGCAACTCCTCACGCTTGCTGCCCTGTTCTGCGCCCGGGCCGTCTTCTTCAACCATGTAGAGGTTGGGGATTACGAAGTAACTTGCGCCACTGTGATGGAGGAAATGCTGGCGGACCCATTCGATCTTGGCGTCAGGCGCGCGCGCGATCGCGGTTTGAAACGCCTGTTCGAGCTGGCGGATCACTTTGGGGTCGGCCTCGTGCAAGCGGCCTTGGGCTTCGGCGAGGGCGTCGCGGCGTACAGGGGCAGCCGATGGCGGATCGAGGAGGGCGAGCACAAAGAGCCCCAAGTCGATGCCGATGGTCGCCAGCAGCGCGATCATATCTCGGCCTGTGATCGGCTCACCCGTCGCCGTGGCCGATGGCGTCGCGTTCCCGCCGCTGAAGACGTATACAACGAGATTGCCGAGATAGGACCCCATGTTGGTCCACAGGTTCTTGACAGCATTGGCGACACCTGCGGGACCTTCGTTGAAGGTTGCCTGGCGGAGGTTCAACTTTGCCGGTTCAGATGCCTGATCGGCGGCTTGCCGCAAGCGTTGGGCAAGTGTCGGGTCGTAGCACGAGAAGCCGGGCTGGCCGGGCGCCACCGATACGCTATCGGCTAGTCCGCGCATTTCGGCGGCTGTTGACTTGCCAAGTTCGTTACTACGCGACGCAATGTTGCGCGCCGCGCCGCGAATTTGCTGCGACATGGTATCGAACTGCTTCTGGCGCTCCTCGGGTGAGCCATCCGACAATCCGGTCGCGGCGCGCTTCAGGTTGTCCAATTCGACATTGACCGGGCCAAGCCAGGAGTTGGTGATGGTATCGCGCAGTGCCGCAACTGCATCGCGGGTGCTGCGGCGGGCATTGTAGAGCGGACCACGGCCTGCGCCCGACGAGACGCCGCAACTGCCGCCGCTGGTCTCTTCGCGCTGCATCTGGCTTTCCGACCACGATGCGAAGCTGTCGACCTGACCTTTGACGGCGTCGAGCCGGGCTGAAATCGAGCCGCCGGCTTCGCGGCCATCTTCCTGCAAGGCGGTCAAGCCAGCCTTGGTTGCTTCTTCACCTGCAATCAAACTCCACCAGAAGCCGTAGCCAAAGCCGATCGACCAGAGCGCCAGGAAAATATACAGGGGCCACGTTACGATCCGCTCGATCAGGCGGCGTTGCGCACCGATGGCCTCACGCAGGGCGAGCCACATCAGGAAGGTGAGCGCGATCGTGATGGCGATAACCAGCGAGTGATGGGAAATCGAGACGCCGCCGGCGATCTCGCGGCCTTTGGAGGCCCCGGTGGCCGAAGCGCCGATTATGAAATCGTTCATCCCGCTCCAAGTTGCGAACCCGGAGATGCATAGCAGCATGGCGGAGGCAATGGCGATCAGCGCGTTGCGCCCGAATAAGTAGTCAATCGTTTTGCCCCAGCTCACCGCGTATTGCGTGCGCTCAGCCATGCCCGTTACTCCCTCGACGCATAAACCCCGGCTTCGGTTATAGGAAAATGGAGCGGGCTTGTCGCGGGTTTGGTTTTGCAGTGCGATGGGGTGATTGAGTGAAGGCTCAGAAAGTGAAGTCCAGGGGACTTGTCCCCTGGACCCCGTTATAAAGTGGCTTTCCAAACTAAGACGGGGACCTGCGATGACTTTGGATTTCTGGTTCGATTTTGCGTCCTCGTATTCGTATTTGAGCGCGATGCGGATCGACGGGCTGGCTGCCGAAAGGGGCGTTGCCGTGCGATGGCGGCCGTTTCTGCTGGGGCCAATCTTCCAGGCACAGGGCTGGACGACATCGCCGTTCAACGTGTACCCGGCGAAGGGCGCTTACATGGTGCGCGATATCGACCGGATCGCGCTTGCCCGCGACATCGCGTTTCAGATGCCTAAGCCGTTTCCGCAGAACAGTCTGCTCGCGGCTCGTGTCGCATTGGCTATTCCAGATGAGGCCAACCGGGCTGCGTTCTGCCGGGCGGTATTTGCCATGGAGTTTGGCAAGGGCCGCTCGATCGACGATCCGTTTGCGCTTGGGGGATGTCTGTCCGAAGCTGGGCTGAACGCCAGCGCTGTGCTTCAGGCGTCGCGAACGGATGAGGTCAAGCAGCAATTGCGGGAGCAGACGGAACTCGCCCAGCGGCTGTCGATTTTTGGCGCACCGACGTTCGTGACGCCAGATGATGAGTTGTTCTGGGGAGACGACAGGCTTGAGGCGGCGTTGGGGTGGAAGGGATAGGATTCATTCTTGATGGAACTCACCATAGGCGCCATACGGAATGTCACAAAATTCACGCTAAAACCCGCCAGTTCGGCAGGACATTCTTAATCTTGATCGGCCAATGTCGGGGTCTGCACATCTGCTCACGGAACATACTGAGGCTTGCCATGACTACCCCAACATTGAGCGCCATCGCGCTGCTTGGCGTCGTCGTGATCGGCGCCGTGGTCCTTCCTGCTGAAGAAAATTCCGCAGGCCTGATCGCCGCCAATTTCGGGCTCACGGCCGAGCAGTCCGAAGCGTTTCGCTCATGCCGCAGCCAGATGGCCGGACGGGGGCTCGTCTCGCACAACGAACATGGCACCGTTCAACGCTATACCGTTCCGGACGAAATCTGCGTCTGCCAATCGCGGAACATGGCAGCGATGCTCAAACCGGGTCATTACGACGAGCACCGCCGGGTTATCGACTACAAATCGGGCGCGACTGGCGCTCACATGTTCGCGCCGGTCGTTTTGAAGACGCCCTCGGGCGATGGCATCGAGAGCTTCGAGCGCCTCGCCGATCAGCTCGCCACATGCACCGCCGACTACCAGCGCCAGCAGGAAGCCAAGACCAACCAGGTCAAACAGAAGCTCATGCAACAACACGCCGGAAGCCGACATTGAGAGTAGTTTCTGCTAAACCGCGACCGGCCAACCTCAAACGTCGAGGTTGGCGACGTTCAGAGCATTAGCTTGGATGAAATCGCGGCGGGGTTCGACGACGTCGCCCATCAGTTTCGAGAAGATGTCGTCGGCGGCCATCACGTCACCGACCTCGACGCGCAGAAGGGTGCGAGCATCGCGGTCTAGCGTCGTTTCCCAGAGCTGTTCGGGGTTCATTTCGCCCAGCCCTTTGTAGCGCTGGAGCGAAATGCCTTTGCGGCCGTTGTCGTAGACTGCTTCGAGGAGGCCGCGCGGGCCGGTGATGTCGATGGTGTCGCCCTTGCGGCGGAGCTTGGCCATCTTGCCGTAGACTTCGGTCAGATGGGCGTGGCGCTCATTCAAACGGCGTGCTTCGACGCTCGCAATTAGCGCGCGGTCGAGGGCATGCGCTTCGGTGACACCACGCAGCTGGCGCGTTAGCAGGTAACCTTCCGGGCCGTAGGTGCCGGTCCAGCCGTCTTCGGTTTCCTCGGCTATGGCGTTGAGGCGGGTGGCGATGTCGCTGGCGGTTTGTGAGCCGACTTCGGGCGATGCCAGCCGGGCAGTGTCGAACGCGCCGACAATGGCTGCCTGTTCGGCGATGTTGCGATTGTAGCGCGTGTGCAGGCTGTCGAGGATTGCTCCGACGGCGCGGCTCGTCTCCACGATGTCGTGCAGGTCGCGGCCAGCGCGCTCGGCACCATCGCCGGCGATCAGGACGGCTTCATCGAGGCCCGCGTTGATGAGGTAGTCTTCGAACGCGCGCTGATCTTTTAGATAGGTGCCGGATTTGCCTTTGCTGACTTTGTAAAGTGGGGGCTGGGCGATGTAGAGGTGGCCGCCTTCTACGAGGTCAGGCATCTGGCGATAGAAGAACGTCAGCAGCAGCGTGCGGATGTGGGCGCCGTCGACGTCGGCGTCGGTCATGATGATGATTTTGTGGTAGCGCAGCTTTTTGATGTCGAAGCCGCCCTGCTGGCCTTCAACCATGCGGCCGATGCCGGTGCCGAGTGCTGCGATGATGTTGGTCACCTGCTCGGATGCGAGCATTCGATCCGTGCGGGCGCGTTCGACGTTGAGGATCTTACCTCGGATCGGGAGCACGGCCTGATACTCGCGCTTGCGGCCTTGTTTCGCGGAGCCACCTGCCGAGTCGCCTTCGACGATGAACATTTCGGTATTGATTGGGTCGCGATCCTGGCACTCGGCGAGGCCACCGGGCAGGCGCAGACCATCAAGCGCGCCTTTGCGCCGGGTCAGGTCGCGGGCCTTGCGGGCGGCTTCGCGGGCGGCGGCGCTTTCGATCACCTTCTGGAGGATGATCTTTGTTTCCTTGGGATTTTCCTCAAAGAAGGCGGCGAGCTTATCGGCCACAACCGATTCGACCACAGGCTTGACTTCGGACGAGACCAGCTTGTCTTTGGTCTGGCTCGAAAACTTTGGGTCGGGCACCTTCACCGAGAGAACGCAGGTCAGTCCCTCGCGCGAATCTTCGCCCGATAGCTCGACCTTTTCTTTTTTGGCAATGCCGCTCTCGTCGGCGAACTTATTGACGACGCGGGTCAGCGCACTGCGGAAGCCGGCCAAGTGGGTCCCACCGTCACGCTGCGGGATGTTGTTGGTGAAGCACAGCACGTTCTCGTGGTAGCTGTCGTTCCACCACAACGCGACCTCGGCGACGATGCCATCTTTTTCGGCGCGGATCATAATTGGCTTGGAAATCAACGGCGTTTTGGAGCGGTCGAGGTATTGCACGAACGCGGCCACGCCGCCCTCGTACAACAACTGCTGGTGTTTCACGTCGGCGTGGCGGGCATCTGTCAGGTTGATGTTGACGCCCGAGTTGAGAAACGCCAATTCGCGCAGCCGGGTTTCGAGCGTGGAATAGGTGAACTCGACCATCGTGAAGGTCTTCGGGCTTGGAAGGAAGGACACTTCCGTGCCGCGCTTGTCCTGCTTTTCGGCGACGATCTTGAGCGGGGCAACGGGGACGCCGTCGCGGAATTCCATGAAGTGTTCGTTGCCATTGCGCCAGACCGTGACCTTCAGCCAAGTCGACAGCGCGTTGACAACCGAGACGCCGACGCCATGCAGGCCGCCGGATACTTTGTAGGAGTTCTGGTCGAACTTTCCGCCGGCATGAAGCTCAGTCATCACGATCTCAACGGCGGAGCGCTTGGGCTCAACGTCGTCGTCCTGCTTGATGCCCGTTGGGATGCCGCGGCCGTTATCGGAAACAGTGACGGAACCGTCGGGGTTCAGCGACACGCGGACTTCAGTCGCGTGACCAGCCAAACTCTCGTCGATGGCGTTGTCGACGACTTCGTAGACCATGTGATGCAGACCCGACCCGTCGTCGGTGTCACCGATGTACATCCCGGGGCGCTTGCGTACCGCTTCCAGACCTTTCAGGGTCTTGATGGCGTCCTCGTTGTAGTCATCGGAGGCGGCTGCTCCTTCGAGGGCGACAGGCGAATTGCGGACGGGTTCAGCGCTCATATTTTGACCTGCATTTCAGTGGAGATTTTAACTTGGCATGCTTATACCACGCCGCGCCGCAACACGGGCAAAAAACCAGCTGCAGCGACCCATTAATTCACGACAAAAAATTGTTTAATTTCAATGTTTTATTTAGACCCATCCCCTGGGACGCGCGGCATGTCACCGCGACGTCATATTTCGGGGGCCGAGCGTTGGATCGCGCCATCGTCGACGCGGAAAAAGCGGGCGCGTCCGCATAGGGCCGAAAACGAGGATTCGTCGGTGCCAGTCATCCACGCCTGGGCCTTTAAGCGGAGAATTTCGGCGAAGAGTGCGGCGCGGCGGTGTTCGTCCAGATGGGCGGTGATTTCGTCGAGCAGGAGGATGGGGGGCACGCCATCCTGGCGGGCGGCAACCAGTTCAGCGTGAGCAAGGACGAGGCCTAGCAGGAGCGCTTTTTGCTCGCCGGTGGAGCAGAGCCGTGCGGCCATCTGCTTTTCGCCGTGGGCGACGACGAGGTCTGATCTGTGCGGGCCGTCGAGCGTTCGGCCTGCGGCGCGATCACGCTCGCGGGCCGTGGCCAAGGTTTTGGCGTAGGCGTCTTCGACATCGACCGCGGCCATGGACGCGAGGTTGGTTTCAAGTGTGCCTTCGATGGCGATCGTCGCCCAGGGGAACGGCGATCCTGAATCGCGGATGCGGCGCTGCGTGATGATTTCGGCCATCGCAGAGGCGGCTTGCGCCCGGGCCGCTGCAACGGCGACACCGGTTTCAGCCATGATGCGTTCGAATCCGGCGAACTGGGATGGGTCGCGCACGCCGTCGGCCAGCAGGCGGTTGCGGCTTTGCATGGCGCGCTCAAAACGGCCGGCAATGGTGCGGTAGGCAGGGTCGAAGCACAGAATGAGGCGGTCGAGGAACCGGCGGCGCTCTCCTGCTGGGCCGGTGAACAGGCCGTCCATGGCGGGGATCAGCCAGACCATTTCGATCAGGTCGGCGAGAATGCCGGTGCCGGTTTGGGTTTGGCCATTCAGGCGGAGGATGCGTGCGGCGGGGGCCCGGGTGGTCGTGCCGCTGGCGGGGGGCAGGCCGGTAC
>JBEBJA010000198.1:0-5849 GCA_040080145.1 Hyphomicrobiaceae bacterium | reverse complement strand
GCAAACGACTGCACATCGTTATGCCGCGCGGCGACGCATGAAGCCTTCGTCTGCCCCATCCCCTCCCACGCGCTCGCATGGATCAGCGCGTCGTGAACGATCAGATCGCCATGCCCCGGCAGCGTCGCGATCAGCGCCGCATTGGCCGCAAACCCGCTGCCGAAATACAGCGCCGCCTCCGCCCCAAACAACGCCGCCGCCTCGGCCTCCAGCGCCTCATGCTCTGGATGATTGCCGCGCAGCAACCGCGACCCGCCAGCGCCCAGCGGAACCCCGCGCGCCAGCGCACCGGCCGCCGCATCCCGCAGCTCCGCCGAGTTCGCCAGCCCCAGATAATCGTTCGATGTGAAATCAATCCCGGCCGCAGGAACAAGCCGCCGCAACCGCCCGCGCCGCGCCAAAGCCTCCAGCGCCCGCTCATGCTGCCGTTTGCCCGTCAATCCGCTAGGCAGGCGAACCATCGCCGCATGCTTTCTGCCCCGTCTTCTCGCTGATGTGATCTTCCGCACGCATCGCCGTCAACCCGAGCTTGGCAAACAGCGCCGCATCCGCATCCTCACCGGGATTGTCCGTGGTCAGCAGCGTGTCGCCTGCAAAGATCGAGTTCGCCCCCGCAAAGAAACACAGCGCCTGCGTCTCGTCGCTCATCTCCGTCCGCCCCGCCGACAACCGCACGAACGATTTCGGCATCAGGATGCGCGCCGTCGCGATGGTGCGCACGAAGTCGATTGGATCGACTTTCGCCACGTCCTGCAGCGGCGTCCCCGGAATCGCGATCAGCATGTTGATCGGCACACTTTCGGGATGCTCCGGCAAAGTCGCCAGCGTCACCAGCATGTCCACCCGGTCGCCAGATGTCTCGCCCAGTCCGACGATGCCGCCCGAACACACGTTGATCCCGGCCTCGCGCACCCGCGCCAGCGTATCCAGCCGCTCGGCAAACGACCGCGTCGTAATCACGTTGCCGTAGTGCGCTTCCGACGTATCAATGTTGTGATTGTAATAGTCGAGCCCCGCCGTCTTAAGCTGAGCAACTTGGCCGTCATCAAGCATGCCAAGCGTCATGCACGTTTCCATGCCGAGCGCCTTGACACCCGCGACCATCGCCGTCACCGCCGCCATATCGCGCGGCTTAGGCGACCGCCACGCAGCCCCCATGCAGTACCGCGTCGAGCCCGCGTCCTTGGCCTTCTTGGCCTCCGCAATCACCCGGTTCACTTCCATCAGCTTGGACGCCGTCAACCCGGACTCGTGATGCGCCGACTGGCTGCAATACCCGCAATCCTCCGCGCAGCCCCCCGTCTTGATGCTCAACAGCCGACTCTTCTGAACCGCATTCGCCGGAAAGTTCGCCCGATGCACGGTATGGGCGGCAAACAGCAGATCGTTGAACGGCTGGTCGTAAATCGCCCGCGCCTCGACCCCGGTCCAATCGTGCCGGCAAACGTCTCCGCCAGCCAGCGCCGTAGCATGCGCAAAAGCACCCGTGTTCGTCGCGATAGTCAAACGATCTCTCCATGCCGGTCGCACGTGGGGTTGCAACGCCCGCGGCGCCTACTTTCGAAGGGTGGGCGACCACGCGCAAACAATGAGCTGAGTGTTTGCATCGTTGCCCTTAGACCGCAAGGTGGAAAAGAGCCGTACAATTTCTGAGCACCGCCAAATTGAGTAAAACTTGATCGAATTTCGAGACAAGCCCTTGAGGCAGAACTTAACCTGTGCTGGTCAACTCCCTGCCCACCCTCTAGCAGCTGGCATCCACAATCCCATGATCGCAGGCCAGAATGCCAAATCCCGCGGAGCAACGAGCATTGTTCGAAAGCTTAAACACGCTGATCGATTCGTCGCCGCGTGGCTTCAGCGTCGAGATGGGCGATCATGGCGAGGTCTTGCTCCACCGGCGTGGTCACGTGCGCGGCTTCTGGCTCTGCCACGATGGCCAATTCGCCTGGACGCCGGCTGGCTATAGCGAACCAGCCCATTTCGCTCCCGGCATCGACGCCGCCGTCGCCTACACCCAAACGTCAATCCTGCCGCGCTGAAAACGCCACTCCCACTTGCGGGGAGCGCGTGGGAACAATCGACAGCTAAACCCTAATTGCTGTCATCGGCTGCGGGCGGCAGCGGCAGGATCGAAATCCCATCCTCTAGCAATTCCCGCGCCTCCTCGATGGACGCCTCCCCGTAGATCCCACGCGCAGGCGCTTCGTCGTCGTGAATACGTCGCGCCTCCTCAGCAAACTTCGGCCCAACATAATCCGCATTCCCAATCACGGTCTGCCGCAACGCCTTCATCGCCGCCCGCAATGCCTGGCCTCTATGTGCGTCTTCGCCCGAAACGGCTGGCGCACCCGGCGCTGACGCCGGCATCACGTTGCCATCCTCATTCCCCCTCGTGGCGCGCGCCTTCGTCCCCGACTTGGCAATCCGGGGCGACATAATCGCCTTCTCGACTTTCTCAGACCCACACGTCGCACATGTCAATTGGTGGCGCTTGGCGAGCTTGTCGAACGCCGCACTGTTTTGGAACCACGTTTCAAACTCGTGCCCGCGGACACATCTCAATCGGTACTTGATCATCAACAACCATCTTCCGGCCGTCCAGATGAAAGCGTAAAGGCGCGGCCATGATCCAGACATGGGATCCGCGCCCGCACCACTTCAAGCTCGGCGAGATCAATATCTGCCACCACGATGCCCGGATCGGTTCCGCCTTCGGCCAAAATCGTCCCCCACGGCGAAACAATGAGACTGTGCCCATACGTCTCCCGCCCATGCTCATGCCGCCCACCCTGCGCCGCAGCAAACACGAAACACTGCGTTTCGATTGCGCGCGCCCGCAACAATGTATGCCAATGGGCCTCGCCGGTCTGCCGCGTAAACGCCGCCGGCACGCTGAGAAACTGCGCCCCGCCCATCACCAGCGCCTGATGCAGCGCCGGAAACCGCAAATCATAACAAATCGACAGCCCAAGCCGCCCCCACGGCAGATCGGCGATCACCGCCATGTCGCCCGGCACGTAATTCGCACTCTCTTGATAGACGTCCCCGTTCGCGAGCTGCACGTCGAACATATGAATCTTGTCATACCGCGCGGCAATCGTCCCATCCGCCGCGATCACATACGCCCGGTTCGCGATCCTGTCGCCGTGAAGCACCGCCATTGACCCGATATGCAGCCAGATCCCAAGCCGCTTGGCCACCGCCACGAAATGCGCGAGCGCGGCATTCCCAGCCTCCGGCTGAACCTGAGCAAACAGCCGCTCCCGATCCAGCTCCATCAGCGTCGTGACTTCAGGCGTCTGCACGTACTGCGCGCCCTCAGCCGCCGCCCGTTCGATCAGCGATGTCGCCGCAGCAAGATTTGCCGCCACATCCCGCCCCGACCGCATCTGAACAAGGCCGGCCCGGAATTTCGATGTCAAACGTGATGTCATCGGCCTCACTCTACTCGCTCTTACTCCACTTTTCCCCTCCCCCTTGCGGGGAGGGGTTAGGGGTGGGGGTCGCTCCAACAACGGCGCAGCCAGTCCCGCACCCTACACCGCTAGCAACGGATCCAACTGCCCGGCCCTGTCGAGGGCATACAGGTCGTCACACCCGCCGACATGCCGTTCGCCGATCCAGATTTGCGGCACCGTGTTGCGGCCGCCAGCCTTCGCCCTCATCTCGGCCCGCAGATGCCCCGCACCGGTAACATCAACTTCCTCGTACGCCACACCCTTCGACGCCAGGAGTTCCTTGGCCATATGGCAATACGGGCACAACGATGCCGTGTAGATGAAGACCTTCGCCATATCCCGATGACCCCTTTGAGCAATTACCCGCATACCGCCATACAAATGTAGTGAATCGGAAACGTCAACGCCATACGCAGGCATGTCACAACGGCCAAAAAGCCAAGTTCGTCACGAACTGCCGTGAATGGTGCCATGCCCCACAAGCGCCAGCGCCAGAATATCAACCCGCGCCGCCCCCGCCGATTTCAATGCTCGCGCAGCCGCATTGGCCGTTGCCCCCGTTGTAATAACATCGTCGATGAGAAGCACCCGCCGCCCGGCAATGGCGGGCAGCCATCGCTCCGGCACTGCGAACGCCCCGGCCACATTCTGCCGCCGCTCCTCCAGCGTCAGCCCAACCTGCCTCGACGTCTTTTTGGTCCGCACCAGCGCGAGCGGCGCATGCGCGATTCCCGTTCGCCGTGCCACCTCCATTGCTAAAATAGCCGACTGATTGAACCGCCGGTGCAGCAATCGCCACCGGTTGAGCGGAATTGGAACGGCCACATCGCACTCGGCAATCAGCGTCTCGCCCGCCGTCACCAACCAGCGCCCGAACAACCGCCGCGCGTTGTGCCGGTCGGAATATTTGAATCCATGGATCAGCCCCCGCATCACGCCATGATACGCCGCCACCGCGCGCGCCCTGTCATAATCGGGCGGATCGCTCGAAGCCCCCGCGCTGATCATAACCCCGCCGGTATCGAATGTGAGCGGTATCCCAAGCCGGTCGCACAATGGCGCTCGGATGAAATCGACCTGCCCCCAGCACGTCGCACACAGCGCATGATGTTCGCAAAGTGGCGCTTTACACGCCAGACAAACCGGCGGCACGATGACATCGGCAATCGCCCGCGCGCCAGCGCGCAACAAGCGACTGGCACGGCTACCAAATCCGCCGCCCACAGCCGGTTCAGCATCCCCCGATTCGTCGTTACTCAACGCCGCCCCAACCTGATGCGCCATGTTCCCCCCACGCGCACTGTAGCGAAATCTGCCGCCGCATGCGAGATACCTCCCCAATGACGCAAGCACCTCACATCTTCGACCGCCCCCTCCTGACCCGTCACCGCGACCGTGCTGCCGCAGTCGCATCGGGGCACGACTTCCTGCTTGCCCGCGTCGCGCACGATTTCGCCGAACGCCTTGCCATCGTGAACCGCACCTTTTCCGCCGGCCTGAACCTCGACTCCCACCACGGCCTCTTAAGCCGCAGCCTCCGCCCGCTCCCCAATGTCGGCGCGCTCTGTGACGCCGATTTGTCGACAAACATGCTCGCTCAGTGCGACGGCCCAACCCTCATCGCGGACGCGGAAAGCCTCGACCTGGCACCTGGCTCCCTCGACCTCCTCGTCTCCGGCCTCAGCCTCCACCTCGTCAACGACCTGCCCGGTGCCCTGATCCAGATCCGCCGCGCGCTGAAACCAGACGGCCTGTTCCTCTCAGCCCTTCTGGGCGGCGATACCCTGCGCGAATTGCGTGAAGCCTGGTTCCTGGCCGAAGAACAACTGACTGGCGGCGTGACGCCCCGCGTCGCCCCCTTCGCCGACGTGCGCGCCATGGGCGGCCTGCTGCAACGCGCAGGCTTTGCCCTCCCCGTCGCCGACACCGACACCGTGACCGTAACCTACCAAACCCCGCTCCACCTCATGCGCGAACTCAAAGGCATGGGCGCGAGCAACATGCTGGCACAACGCAGCCGCCGCCCCGTCACCCGCAAACTCCTGATGCGCGCCGCAGACATCTACGCCGAACGCTCAGGCCTCGCAGACGGCCGCATCAAAGCCACCTTTGAGATCATCACCCTCACCGCCTGGGTGCCCCACGAAAGCCAGCAAAAGCCCCTTAAGCCAGGTTCCGCCACCACCCGCCTCGCCGACGCCCTCAAACCCAAGCCTCGAACTTAACGTCATCCCGGCGCAGGCCCATACGCGCTAAAATAAGCCCTTACTTTCTTCTCCCCCTGGGGAAAAGATGCCCGAAGGGCAGATGAGGGGTGCCTTCACTCGGCTGGCTTTGCAGAAGAGCCCCCTCACCCCAACCCTCTCCCCAGGGGGAGAGGGGGCCACC
>JBEBJA010000006.1:0-5873 GCA_040080145.1 Hyphomicrobiaceae bacterium | reverse complement strand
GGGGTAAAGAGCGGTGGGGGTTGCAGGGCGTCGGCAATATCCAGATCGCCATCGTTAAGCGTCCTTCGGCTCCGTCACCGACCACGACACCGTCACGTCCGGGTTGCGAATGACCTCGCCCGTCGACCGGAGCCGGTACTCGCCCGGCTTCGCATCGAGAAACGGCTTCGTCGTGGGCGGCAGCATAATGTTCTCGATGTCGCCCACGCCCTTGCAGGCAATACGGATGCCCGTCGCAGCATCGCAGGCCTCGATCACCCCGTGATATTGCTGCTTGGCGATGACGGTTTTCCCGTCGCTCGCCAGCCTCGTCATCCCAACGAGCGCGACTTTGCCGACAAGCCAAGCCGCGCGCGTCTCGTCCCATTCGGGACTGGAAGGGTATTGAGATCCCACGTTAGTCGCATTCCCATTCTGCCACCCGGCGATGAGTCCGGGTCATTTCTTGATCGCAGCTAAAACAATTTGAAGGTTGGTCGCCGCCGTCTCCGCCAACTGCTTGAATTGCAGGTCGTTCGCACGAAACCCCGCACGAACCTCGGTCTCCAATCGCTCAAGCCGCACATCGACCGATTCAAACCTGATATCGATGTCGGTTCGCAGATTAGCAACATCGCCTTCCAGACGGAGATTTTTTGTCCGCAGGTCGCGAACGTCTGACCGCAAATCCCGCAAGTCACCTTGCAGGTTCTGCACCTGATGGCCGAGAAACTTTAGATCTACTGAATCTTCGGCCATCACAAACCTCTGAACGAGCGGCGCAACACCTAATCCTATCAGATTTCAAGAATGAAGCGCTGCGGATCTTCCAGGCATTCCTTGACGCGCACGAGGAACGTCACCGCTTCCTTGCCGTCCACGATCCGGTGATCGTACGACAGCGCCAGAGTCATCATCGGCCGCGCCACGATCTGACCCTTGCGAACGACCGCACGCTCTTCGATGCGATGCATACCAAGGATACCCGACTGCGGTGCGTTGAGGATCGGCGTCGACATCAGCGAACCGTACACGCCGCCGTTGGTGATCGTGAACGTACCGCCCTGCATGTCTTCGATGCCGAGCTTGCCGTCGCGGGCCCGTTTGCCGAAGGCGGCGATCTGGCCTTCGATTTCGGCAACCGACATCCGGTCGGCTTCGCGCACCACCGGCACCACGAGACCCTTGTCGGTCCCGACCGCAACGCCAATGTGATAGTAGTTCTTGTAGATGATGTCGCCGCCGTCGATCTCGGCGTTGACCGAGGGGATTTCCTTCAGCGCAGCCAAGCAGGCCTTCACGAAGAAGCCCATGAAGCCAAGCTTCACGCCGTGACGCTTCTCAAATACGTCCTTGTACTGCGAACGCAGCGCCATCACGTTGGTCATGTCGACGTCGTTGAACGTCGTCAGCATGGCAGCCGTGTTCTGCGCATCCTTCAAGCGGCGCGCAATCGTCTGACGCAGACGGCTCATCTTCACGCGCTCTTCGCGATCCATATCGCTGGCCGTCGACGGCACGCGCAATTGTGTGGAGGGAACCGGCAGCGGCGCGCTCGGCGCGGGCGCTGGCCGTGCAGCAGGCACCGGCGTCGCAATCGCTGCCGCGACGTCCTGCTTCAGAACCTGGCCGCGCTTGCCCGAACCTTCGACGTCAGCAATGTTGATTCCCGATTCGGCGAGCCCCTTACGCGCAGCAGGGCTTGGCGGCATACCACCATTCGCACCCTGATTTTGCGAAGCCGACGCGACAGCTTGAACGATCGGTGCCGTAGCAGCGGCAGCCGCAGCCACAGGTGCCGCAGCCGGTGCAGCGGCACCAGCGCCGCCTTCGCGGATCGAACCGAGCGCAGCACCGATGGCAACCGTCGTACCCGGATTGACCGTGATCTCAGCCAGCGTGCCCGCCGCCTGTGCGCGCACTTCAACTGTCACCTTGTCCGTTTCCAGCTCGACCAGAACTTCGTCGGCCTTAACAGCATCGCCAACCTTCTTGAACCACTGTCCAACGGTTGCCTCGCTCACGCTTTCACCCAGTGTCGGTACGCGAATTTCCGTTGCCATCTCAATCACCTGTTTCGCTTTGATGTGCCCGCACGCGGCGGTGTCACACTCTGTTCCAGAAGTCAGTTCAACCAAGGCGACGCCCGGCCGGTCCGATTTTGTATTCCACCCCATCACCCTGGCGGCGAAATCGCTGAGACCGCGCCGCCAGGACGATAATTCTGTCATCCTGTCAGCGCCTCTTTGACGAGCTGACCCTGCTCCTGCTGATGCTTCGACAGCAAGCCGGTTGCAGTCGCCGCCGAGGAAGCACGGCCCGCGTATTCAAAACGCTTGGCCTTACCCGACAGATGGCCAAGCACCCACTCGAGGTTGGGCTCGACGAAGTGCCAGCCGCCCATGTTGCGAGGCTCTTCCTGGCACCAGACCATATCGGCGTTGGGGAACCGGCCAAGTTCGTGAATCAGAGAGCGTGCCGGGAACGGATACAACTGTTCGAGGCGCAGAATGTAAACGTCGTTGATGCCTGCCGCTTCGCGCGCTTCGTACAGGTCGTAGTAGACCTTTCCAGAACAGATCACGACCCGCTTGATCTCGCTGTCGGGCTTGAGCTTGACGACCGCGTCCGCCTTCGACTGTGCATCGTCCCACAACAGGCGGCGGAACGAGGTTCCGGTCGCCAATTCCGACAGGTCCGAAATAACCCGCTTGTGACGCAATAGTGACTTCGGCGTCATCACAATGAGCGGCTTACGGAACTTGCGATGCATCTGGCGGCGAAGCACGTGGAAATAGTTGGCCGGCGTCGTGCAGTTGACGACTTGCCAATTGTCTTCCGCCGACATCTGCAGGAAGCGCTCAAGACGCGCTGACGAATGCTCGGGCCCCTGGCCTTCGTAGCCATGCGGCAGCAGCACGACGAGACCCGACATACGCAGCCACTTGCGTTCGCCCGACGACAGGAACTGATCGAAGATCACCTGCGCGCCGTTGGCGAAGTCGCCGAACTGTGCCTCCCAGCACACCAGCGTCATCGGCTCGGCCAGCGAATAGCCATACTCGAACCCGAGCACCGCTTCTTCCGACAGCATCGAGTTGATGACTTCAAACTTTCCCTGATCGGGGGCGACGTGGCGCAACGGCGTGTAGCGGCGCTCGCTGTCCTGATCGATCACAACGGCATGCCGATGCGAGAACGTCCCGCGCTCGACATCCTGCCCAGACAGGCGGACCGCCGTACCCTCCTTGACGAGCGTACCGAACGCCAAGTGTTCGGCCATGCCCCAATCGACGTTCTTTTCGGTGTCGACCATCTCGCGCCGCTTTTCGAGCAGCTTCGCGACAGTCTTGTGCGCGTTGAAATCGCCCGGCAGCGTCGTGATGCGTGCGCCGATCCGCTTCAAACGCTCAAGCTCGACGCCGGTTTCGCTTGCTTCTGGATCCTGGCCTGCGGTGCCCATGGCAGCCCAGCGGCCATCGAGCCAGTCGGCCTTGTTCGGCTTGAACGCATCGCTCTCGGCGAACTCGGCATCGAGATGGGCACGAAACACCGTCCTCATCTCTTCGACGCCTTCGGTGGTCAGGACGCCTTCGTCGATCAGCTTCTTTGCATACATCGAAACGACCGACGTATGCTTCTTAATGTTCTTATACATCAGCGGCTGCGTGAACAGCGGCTCGTCGCTTTCGTTATGACCGTGGCGGCGATAGCAGAACATGTCGATGACGACAGGCTTCTGGAACTTCTGCCGGAACTCGGTCGCGATCTTGGCGACGTGCACCACGGCTTCCGGGTCGTCCCCATTGACGTGGAAAATCGGCGCTTCGATCATCAACGCGACGTCGGAGCAATAGGGCGACGACCGCGACAGACGCGGGTTCGTCGTGAACCCGATCTGGTTGTTGATGACGAAGTGGATCGACCCCCCGGTCCGGTGACCCTTAAGACCCGATAACCCGAAGCACTCGGCCACCACGCCCTGACCTGCAAACGCCGCGTCGCCGTGAATGAGCAGCGGCATCACCGGTGTACGCTCGCCCGCCTTGCAGCCATGCTGATCCTGCTTGGCGCGCACCTTGCCGAGCACGACCGGATCGACGATCTCCAGATGCGACGGGTTCGCCGTCAGCGATAGATGTACGTTGTTGCCGTCAAACGAACGGTCCGACGAAGCGCCCAGATGATACTTCACATCGCCCGAACCTTCGACATCGTCGGGCTTGAACGAACCGCCTTTGAATTCCTTGAAGATCGCGCGATGCAACTTGCTCATCACCTGCGCAAGCACGTTGAGACGACCACGATGGGCCATCCCGAGTATGATTTCCTTCACGCCGAGTTGGCCGCCGCGCTTGATGATCTGTTCAAGCGCGGGCACCATCGCCTCGCCACCTTCGAGACCGAACCGCTTCGTGCCGGTGTACTTCACCTCGCAGAATTTCTCAAACATCTCAGCTTCGATGAGCTTGTTCAGGATCGCCTTACGGCCCTCGACCGTAAACTTCGCGTCCTTCTCCGAGCCTTCGATGCGCTGCTGGATCCAGTCGCGCTGCGCCGGGTTGGTGATGTGGCTGTATTGATAACCGATGTGCTGGCAGTACGTGCGACGCAGCAGCGTAACGATCTCGCGCATCGTTGCCGTATCAAAACCAAGCACGCGATCCAGGAAAATCGGCCGGTCGAGATCGGCCTCCGTGAAGCCATACGTCTCGGGCTTTAGCTCCTTGTGAACCTTGCGGTCGGCAATCCCAAGCGGGTCGAGATCGGCGGCCAGATGGCCCATACCGCGATAAGCCCGGATCAACATCAGTGCGCGGATGCTGTCCTGGGTGGCGCGCATCGACGCCGCCGGCGACAGATCAAATCCACCCTGCTGTGCCCTCTGCGACAGCGTCTCATGCACTCTGCGTTCAACCGCACCGAAATCGCTCGTCAGCGCTGAAACCATGTCGCCGTTGTTGGCCAGCTTTTCAAGCGGCGTGGCCCAGGCTGGATTGAGCGGCTCCGGCGCACCCGAGCGCTCTTCCTTCAGGCTCTCGAAAAAGTGCCGCCACTCGTCGCCAACCGAACCTGGGTTGGCTTCATATTGGGCCTGCATCTCTTCGATGTAGGCAGCGTTCGTACCAGACAGGAAGGAAGTACGCAGGAAGTGAGCATTTTCTGCTTCGCGGGACATGGGTCATTCCATGAAAGCCCAGGGAAAAGGGGAAACGTGCCCTGGGACGGAGGGAGAGGCTCGCAACGGCCATCAAACCATGACAGCACTGCGGCGCATCATAAAAGTCGCACCTCCCTTAGTACACTTTTCCCCCACGTTTAAGACCCCCAAAAGTTGGGTGGGTGCCGAACGCCGCGAATGGGTTTCCAGAATCCAAGTTTCCAGAATCCAAGTTTCCAGAAATCAAGTCTCCTCATATCGAGTGTCGCACATATCAAGTCATTACATATGATGATATGTTGGTTTGGTAACGGAGTTGGGAGACCTGCGAGAATGGCTTGGATTGATGGACTGCCGTGGGTGCTCGTGATCGGCGCGATCCTTACGCTGGGACTGGCACCATTTTATCCCGAACCTCACATCTGGGAGAAACTCAAGATGCTGTCCCAAGGCACGCTGACCAAACCAATCGACATCTTCGACTTCGCCTTTCACGCGGCCCCATGGCTATTCGGAATCATCAAACTGATCCGACTGACCCTACTAAAATAGCCCCCAGTACAATTGGGGCCAGTTACCTCGCAAAACCGGCCCGACGCTTCTCGCACCGGACCGGCTAAAAACCAGATTTCCAGAATTACCCGGGTATCCCCTCCCCCTTGTGGGGAGGGTTAGGATGGGGGTCGGTACACTCATCATTGGGTTCCGAGCAACCCCCTCCCCTGCCCTCCCC
>JBEBJA010000149.1:0-25467 GCA_040080145.1 Hyphomicrobiaceae bacterium | reverse complement strand
CCCGCCCCCTACGAACGTGCCTGCATGATCGCCCATTACCTCAAGACCCATAAGCCCAAGTCCAAGCTCATCCTTCTCGACGCCAAGCGCACTTTCACGAAACAAGCCGTCTTCGAGGAAGCCTTCGCGACGCTCTATAAGGACCACATTGAGCTGGTCCTCACTGACGAAATCGACGACAATGCCGTCGTCCGCGTCGATACCGCGACACGCGAAGTTGTCACGAGGTCGGGCCGCAAGGTAAAAGCCGATGTCGCCAATATCATCCCGCCCCAGCGAGCAGGCGAAATCGCAGCCATCACTGGATGCACTGACGGCGACTGGTGCCCCGTCAAACACGAAAACTTTAAATCGGCCGCTGTCGAAGACGTCTACATCTTGGGCGATGCGGCCGTCGCCAATGAGATGCCCAAATCGGCGTTTTCCGCTAACAGCCAGGGCATCGTTGTCGCCGCCGACATCCTCGCCGAAGTCGCGGGCAAGCCGCGCACACCAGCGGTATTTCACAATACTTGCTGGTCCATGCTTGGCCCTGACAA
Organism: Hyphomicrobiaceae bacterium; assembly: GCA_040080145.1. GTDB lineage: Bacteria > Pseudomonadota > Alphaproteobacteria > Rhizobiales > Hyphomicrobiaceae > JANXVY01. The sequence goes on along the minus strand of JBEBJA010000149.1, from coordinate 24,928 downwards.
CTCCGCCAAAATCGGGGCGCAGTACAAGCCCGGCGTCAAGGACGGCAAGCCCGGCCTCGTTGCCAGCGCCGCATTCGTCTCCAAGACCGGCGAAACGGCCGCTCTTCGCCGTCAAAACCATCAGGAGGGAGCGGCGTGGTATGGCAGTCTGACGAAGCAGATCTACCCTCGCACGCCTGAGGGACCTGAAGAAGAACCCGCCCCCCAGCGTCCGCGCAAACGCCGGCGCTGAATTCCGTCTGCAACATCCGGGACGAACGACACATGACTAAGTCTGACCGGCAAATCGACGCCGCCAAAGTAATCATTGGCGAAGCGGCCCGCATGTTCGATCTGAATGCATCCGTAAGGCTTTGGGACGGCTCATCCGTCCCGCTTGGCCGGCATGTCACAGGCCCGTTTGAAATCCACATTCCCCATCCAGGCGTGATTGGCGCGATCCTGCGCTGGCCGACCCTCGATAACTTGATCCGCCACTACGTTGACAAAGACATTGATATCACGGGCGGAACCTTGATAGATTTTGGTGCGCAGTTGAACCGCGGTGGCCGCTCCGTTCGCGCCAAGGATTTGAACCGCCTCCAATTGGTCCGCCAGCTCAGTCCGTTCCTGTTTTCAACCACCGGCCACGGCTCCGATGGTCATGGCTTTGCCGGTGACATCCTTGGGCGCCGACAATCGACCCGCAACAACGAAGCCTATGTTCGCTTCCACTACGACCTGTCGAACGAGTTTTACGCCCTCTTTCTCGACCCCGAGATGGTCTACTCCTGCGCCTATTTCACCGATTGGGAAAACGGCATCGCCGCCGCCCAACGCGATAAGCTCGACATGATTTGCCGTAAACTCCGCCTAAAGCCCGGCGACCGGCTGCTAGATATTGGCAGCGGTTGGGGCGGCCTCGTCTGCCATGCCGCCCGCAAGTACGGTGTAACCGCCGTGGGCATCACCCTATCCGAGGAGCAGCTCGATTTCGCCCGCGATAAGGTCAAGCGGCTTGGACTTACAGATAAAGTCTCGTTCCAGTTTACCGACTATTCCAAGGTTGAAGGTCATTTCGACAAAATCGCCTCCATCGGCATGTACGAACACATTGGTTTGAAAAACATCCCCGCCTACATGCAAAAGGTCCGCAGCCTGCTCAATGAAGATGGCGTATTTCTCAACCACGCCATCTCCCGCCGCGCCCCCAAGCCGTCGATGCTCGGCACCAAGCTGCGCCCCGAACAGAAGGCCATCGCCAAATACATCTTCCCCGGCGGAGAATTGGACGACATCGGCCACTCCATCTCGGCGATGGAGCGGGTCGGCTTTGAGGTTCACGACGTCGAAGCCTGGCGCGAACACTACGCCCAGACCTGCCGCATCTGGTGCGAACGCCTTACCAATGAAAAAGAGAAAGCGATCGCCCTTGTCGGCGAAGAAAAATATCGGATCTGGGTCGCTTATCTGGCCGGCGTGTCGCTATCCTTTTCGCGCGGCACACTCCGCATCTTCCAAACGCTTGCCACCAAAACCGCAAAGCGCAAATCCCCCCTCCCCCACACCCGCGCCGATCTCTACCGGCAATAGCAAGGCTATTCCCCTGTGGCTGTAACGCGTCACCCCTGTCGTGCCGCCTCCGCTTCCCGCAACGACGGCTTGCAAATCAGCCCGAATGCTGTTCGTGGCAGCACGGTGCAAAAATCAATGTCGGCTGGCATTTCGATCTTGGAAATCCGGCTGGCGAGAAAAAGCCGCAGATCGCGCTCGGTCATACCGACCCCGCGCTTGACGATCACGAACGCCTTCGGCGCATTCCCCCGCTTGCCATCGCTAACGCCGATCACAGCCGCGTCGAGGACGCCGGGATGTTCCAGAAGCGCCGCTTCGATCCTCCGTGGATAAATGAGATATCCCGCAGCCACGATGAGATCTTCGACCCGGTCGACGACGAACAGCCGTCCATCGGCATCTATCAGTCCCAGATCGCCGGTACGCAGGTCCGGTCCGATGAACGCTCCCGCACTCGGGGATACTTGGTGTGCCAGTGCAACCTGAGGGCCGCTGACACTCAACTCGCCTCGTTCGCCGCGCGGCACTTCGCGGGACAAGTCAGCAAAATCGCGAACCGTTACGCGCGTTCCACTCAGCGCTCGCGTGTTTGCCGCAAGACCGGCGTCGTCCGCGCGGGTAATCCCAATGACGGCGGACGCCATCGACAATCCGTATGCGTAAAGCAACGGTGCCGGCGTGATTGCCGCGATCGCCGTCGGCAGCCCCGCCACAGCACCGTCCCCGGCCACGACACCGAACTGCAACGAACCAAACGGCAGGGAGCCGGAACCCGGATCGGCTGCCATTTCGCTGATAAGTGGAGCGGGGGCCATCAGGATTGTCGGAGTCGTTCCCCGCACGGTCTCGGCAAGCGCCTTACCTGTCATCTCGGGCACAATCGCAAGTTCCGCACCCGCGGCGACCGCAACATTCACAGCGAGCGCAAACGCCAGAGGATGCCACAGCGGCAGCGCCGCCACGATCCGCTCCTGCCCTGGCTTGAGTGCCGGCATGGCCTCGCAAATCTGGACAAGGTTGCTCGCGATGTTGGCCTGCGTCAGCAGCGCCGTCCGGTTAACCCCGCCCGCAAGGCTACACCAGATGATTGCAATGTCATCGAGCAGCGCTGGCCGCGGTGTGGCCGCAGCCCCTGGCGTCACAACCGTCTCAGCCGTCTTTTCACGCAGCAGATCACGCTCGAAGTGCACAGGACAGGCAAATTCCAGCGGCGGGCGTCCCAACTTATCGGATGAAAACAGCCGCATCCGCGCAGCCGCTGCCATCGGCAGCATGGATGCGAAAGACACGACGGCAACGGCCTCGATCCCTCCGTCGCGCGCCAGTGTCAGTGCTTTGGCAAGAGTTGCGGCAAGATCAATCGTCACCAGCACGCTCATGCCGCTTGCCGCCACGGCGCGGATCAGATCCTGGCTGTGAGCTGCAGGATCAAGCGGTACTACCGTGGCACCGGTCGCGAACGCCCCAAACATGTAAATCGCCACAGCCGGGCTGCTTGGCAGCATGAGCCCGATACGAACGCCGGGCCCCGCGCCCAGCTTGCGCAAAACCCGGGCGGCCTCTTCGATGCGGGCGTTGAAATCGCTGTAACTCGTGACCCGCCCCAAAAAGCGGAACGCTGGCTTGTCTCCGAACGAACGGACCGCCCGGTCGAGAATGGCCTGCATCGGTTGCACTTGGCAGTGCTGCACCCTCCCTGCGACCTCACGGCCCGCTTCTCCATCGACTGTCGCGCTCTCACGCATCTCTTGACCCGCCCCTCGCCCGTTCTAAAGTATCCATTGCACATCTTATCCGGGGTTGCGGCGATTAGCTCGATTGCACGCACGGCTCGTTCGGGCCCATCGTTTAGATACAGCCTAGGAATGCCGGATCTGAAGCGAGCTAACCTTAGTGTCGCGTCAATTCTGGACTTATGTGCCGTTAACGGTTATGTGACGCCAAAGCTTGTATGCCATGAGGCTGTGGACTAATTTGAGTTCAATTACAATTCACTCGGGCGCAGATGCGGCCGGGCCCGGAGAGCGATATGGATGACGTTTCTACGAAGATTGTCGAGATCCTGAAAAAGCACATGAAGGAGCCGCGGGATGATATCCAGGCTTCGACGGCGCTGACGGACCTCAAGATCGAATCTCTCGACCTCGCCATGATCGTTTTTGACATCGAGGACACGTTCGGCATCGAAATACCCTATAATGCCAACGAAGACGTCGAAGATTTCAAGACCGTTGGTTCGGTTGTTGATCGCGTTAAGTCGTTGATGGCCAGCGGCGCTGCGGCGAAAGCCTAACGTCCAGCCGCACCGGCATGCAGTTTCGCCACGCGCGGTCTATGGCAAGGGCCGGGTCCCTCGCATGTGCGGGGGTGGCGCCCGGACCCTATCTGACAGGACATAGAAGAGCATGGTTGATCGCAATGGTGCGCGTCGCGTCGTCGTCACCGGTCTTGGGGCGGTAACGCCCATAGGCACGACGGTGAATGAATTCTGGGGCAACATGCGCGAGGGCAAGAGCGGCGTCTCGCAGCTCGGCGCGCTGCCGCAGGAAGATCTCGACGAACTCAAGATCAAGATCGCAGCTCAGATCAAAGACTTCGATCCCAAAACGCGCCTCAAGAACTACAAGCGCGACAAGATCATCATGCACGCCGACCGCTATTCTTGGTTCGCCGCTGCGGCAGCCGAAGAGGCCGTGGTCCAGTCGGGCCTCAAGTTCCCGTTCGAAAACGGCCATCGCACCGCTTGCATCATCGGCTCGGGCGCCGGCGGTCTCAATACGCTGGAAAGCGCCTATCGCGATCTCTTTATTCTGAAGAAGAAAGCGACCAACCCGTTGACGTTGTTGCGTATTATTGGGTCATCGGCTGCGGCCCACGTCGGCATCGAATACGGCGTCAAGGGCCCGACCTTTGCAACCTGCTCGGCCTGTTCGACCGCTGCTCACGCGATCGGCTTGGCCCGCGACTACATCCGGGCTGGCCTCGTCGACGTCGCCATCTGCGGCGCGTCGGAAAGCGTCATCAACTTCGGCACCATGAAAGCATGGCAGGCCCTCCACGTTCTATCGCCTGAAGGTTGCTTCCCGTTCTCCAAGAAGCGCAACGGCACTGTCCTCGCCGAAGGTGCTGGCATCCTCGTATTGGAAAGCTACGCCCACGCCAAAGCACGCGGCGCAAAAATGCTGGCCGAAATCGTCGGCTTCGGCATGAGTTCCGATGCCAAGGACATGGTCAATCCCGACATCGACGGTCCCCGCGACGCGATGCGTCTCGCGCTCGAAGATGCCAAGATCGCACCATCACATATTGATTATCTGAACGCGCACGGTACCGCGACGGTCATCAACGACCGCAACGAAACCAACGCAATCAAAGACTTGTTTGGTAAGCACGCTTACAAAATGCCGATCTCGTCGACCAAATCCATGCACGGCCACCCGCTCGGTGCCGGCGGTGGCATCGAAGCCGTCGCCTGCATCAAGGCGATGGAAGAGAACTGGATGCCGCCCACCATCGGCCTCGATGAAGCAGACCCCGACTGCGATCTCGACTACGTGCCCAATGTCGGCCGCACCAAGCAGCTGAATTACACGATGTCGAACTCGTTCGCGTTCGGTGGCCTGAACGCCGTACTCGTGTTCGGTCGCGCACCAGCCTGATTGACGACAGCCTCTCTATCGGCTCCTGCCTGACGTCCAAATACAGCGCCAAACCACCCGGCTTGCCGTGGGTGGTTTGGAATGCGATGCTTGCTTACAGAAAATTGACTTGGAACTGACAGCATAGGTTCAAGCACGAGCCCGTCCCAGGTTCGAGCGAAGTCGTTCGTCGGCACCCAACAGTTCGCAGGCAATCTGATATGCGTGAGATCGTCATCAGGTCCGGCGAGGTGGCAATTAGGGCACGTCTGCTCGACACGCCGACCGCTGAACGGATCTGGAACGCTCTCCCGATCTATGCCGACGCGCGCACTTGGGGACAGGAAATCTACTTCGCCGTTGCCATACAAAGCCCCCCCGAGCCATGCGCCCGCGATGTCGTCCGGCGTGGCGAAATTGCATTCTGGCCCGAAGGCGCAGCGATAGCCATTGGCTTTGGCCCCACGCCGGTATCCCATAAGGGCGAAATTCGTCTCGCAAGCCCCTGCAACATATGGGCAATGGCGCTCGATGATGTGGTGCAGCTCAAAACGATTTACGCTGGCGACCGGATCGCGGTCCTCCAAGCTGACAGTTGATTTATGCCAACAGTGTGGGCAACCTGGCGGTCAGCAAGTCGGCTAGTCCGTCCAACGGGTTTACTGCCAGCGGCCTGACGGCCTTGCATGCCGCATTCAGCCGTTCGCCACTAGCCTCTTCCAGGGGCAGTTCCGCAATCCAGCCATGGTTCGCCAGATAATCGCGATACCCCTGCTCCAAAACGGGCAATAGGGCCGTTCGCGGCAACAGCGCCACAACAGGTTTGCGCGCCCAGATCGCTTCCGAAATCATCGAGCTGGAATCGACTGTCACCGCAATCTGATCGCTTGCCATAAACAGCGCCGCCAGCGTCCCAGCTCCCTCCCGCCGCACGTCGACGAAGCGGATCGCCCCACCGCTCGCCTCGGCAAGCCGCAAGATGTCGCCGCTCAACCCGTCCGGCGTGCGCCGTGAGTTGGAGACGACCCACCGCGTCTGTGCCATGCTCCCGGTGAGTAGTCCGAGCAATTGCTGCCAATCCTCGTGCGCAAAACGCACGGTCCCGCTGTCGCCGCCTATCAAAAGTCCCGTCACGGGCCTCGGGTCCCCTGGCGCACGGACCGGCATTGTGTCGGGATCGAACGCGCTGGGCTTCAGCGTCATGGCGTGATGCAGCCGGTGAGCGTTGGCCTCATACGACGTCAATACCAGCGTAAAGTCCTCAGCCCTGTACCGCCGTAGCGATCCATAAAAAATGTTAGGGCAACCATAAGCCCGAGCCAGCGCCACATTGGCCGCCAGCGTATCGCCCCCGGCTGATACGATAAGATCGCACGCGCCCACGGGCCGTGCATCAAACCCCAACGCCTTCGGAACGGCCCGTCGGCCCAAGCTGCCCGTATTGGTCAGTGCACTCAGTGCTCTTGCCGGTAGCCATCGGGGCCGTGAGACGTCGATCCGGGCAATATCGAGTTTCCGCCGCCGCGCCAGTGCAGCGCAAATGCCTTCAGTCAGGTGATAGTGTCCTGGCTTTCCATCGCTGATCAGCAATGTTTGCAGGTTTGATTTTGCCGTCCCTGGTGTCATGCGAAGCGATCAAACCAATGAGTTGGCGCATCTGCAACCCTTGCAAAGTGCCAGCGAACGAAAACGTCGGCCTTTTCGCCTCGCGCGCTACGAGCGGGTGCTTGACGAATGAGGTGGTGGGCCCGGAGGGATTTGAACCCCCAACCAGACGGTTATGAGCCGCCAGCTCTAACCGTTGAGCTACGGGCCCGCGCAAGTTCAAGTGGCGGGAAATGGCCGCCGGTGCAAGGCCGTCAGCGTATCGGCCAATGCCTATCGCAATACCATCGGCCTGTCACGGGGCGACGTCACGTTCAAGCCGAATAAGTTGTTACCCTTGCTGCGACAGCCAGGAAAGGATGCCTAAATCACGGTGCAATAGGAACCCGTTAACCAATCCGCATAACCATCCCTTCACCCGCACAGGTGTACCATCTGCATGCAAATGGGTTGGTGCACGGCCCGCAGGATGGTGTTTGAGATGAAGCGGCTAAGCGACCAACTGCCCAATTACGTCAATGATCGGCGCGGTTCCGTCGCCATGCTCTTTGGCTTGGCAGTCTTCGTCCTGTGCGGTTCAATTGCGCTTGGCCTGGACTATGGCCGTGCCCTGGCTCTGCGCACTCAGCTGCAGTCCGCTGTGGATTCAGCAGCGCTCGGTGCCAACCCCAACGGCACACCGAATGACCCCGATATGATTGTCAGGGTCAACAAAAACTTCAACTACAACATGCAGAATCAGAAGTTCGGTGCTGCCGCGATTGCTGTTACCTCGACGCCGATTCCTCAAGGCGTCCGTGTCAATGCGACTGCCGATGTGCCAACAACCTTCGGCCGCTTGCTTGGCATCAACAAGCTACCCGTTTCCGTGAAGGCCGAGGCCATAAGCGCAAAGACCAATTTCGAAATCGCGCTTGTGCTCGATAACACCTACTCGATGTTTGGCTCTAAACTTGCCGATCTTCAAGCGGCTGCCAAAACCCTCGTGACCAACGTCGACACCGCCGGCACACCCGGTTCGGTCAAATATGCACTCGTGCCGTTCTCCAACTACGTGAACATAGGCGTCGCCAACCGCAGCGCCACGTGGATGTCTGTTCCCAAAGACTACGTCGACAGGGGCAACTACTGCTACACGACCACCGATTGGGCCGGTTGTCCGGCCACGACGACAACAGGCACATGCTACAATGACGGCGTACCGTATTCGTGCAGCTACGCGACCTGTGCAACGCCGGGTCCTCCCCAGCAGATCTGCTACGATTATTCCTACACACACACGTGGTATGGCTGTGCCGGGTCGCGTGTCCCCGCGCCCGATGCCGATGTAACGGCGTCGATGTCTGCGCCAATCCCTGGCATTCTCGACGTTGGCTGCCCTTCCGAACTGACCCGCCTCACAACGGACGTTGTGACCGTCAAATCGCGAATAGATGCCTTTGTCGCTCAGGGCGAAACCTACATCGCGTCCGGCTTGATTTGGGGATGGCGCGTGCTGTCACCCGCGCCGCCCTTTGCTGACGCAGCGCCCAGCAAATCCAATCCGCCCACCCGGAAGGTCATGATCCTCATGACCGATGGCGAAAACACGAAGTCGCAATGGGATGTCGCCCATGAAGGCACCGACACCGCCGCGTCCGATGCCGGGATGGCTCAACTCTGCACCCTAATCAAGGCGCAGAACATCGAACTCTATACGATTGCATTTGCGGTATCGAACCAGCAGGCCAAAACGGCCATGAAGCAGTGCGCCACCGACACTGCGCACTTCTTCGATTCAACCGACGGTGCAGCGCTCCAGCAAGCCTTCACTCAAATCAGTGGCTCGCTCATCAAGCTCAGTCTGTCGCGATAATCGCAGGCTCTACGCGAGTTGCACGACCTCGACGGAGGCACCGAGCGGCTCGGCACCAGGCTGCGCGGCCCAGTCCGCGAAGTTGCGCATTTCGCCCGACGACCGCAGCTTTCGCAGCCGCGCAAAGTCGATCTCGCCAGCCACCCACGTGGGCTCGTTCAGCACGCCCTCGGCGACCACACCGGTATCCGACATCAGCGCATCCGGCGGTACGAAAATGCCCGCCGAACCCGAATTCCGGTCAACCGCTGGCGACCACAGCGCATCGCCAACCGTCGGGCTGGTGATCACCGCGAACTGGTTTTCCAAGGCGCGCGCTGCAGCGCCCGCCCGGATACGATGGAACCCTGAGACGCGCTCCGTGCACGACGGCACCAGTAGAAACTCGGCGCCAGCCTCCGCCATCGCCCGCACGAGAAGCGGGAACTCGCTATCATAACAGATCGCAATGCCGAACTGACCAATGGCCGTGTCGAATACCCGGATCGCCGACCCAGCACTCACGCCCCAGTCGCGTTCGAACGGCGTCATGATGAGCTTGTCCTGCACCCCGACCGACCCGGTCGGCGTCACAAACTGCGCGGCATTGACGAACCCGTCGCCCGATCGCGCCGGACCACTGCCCACGAGAATATGCACGTCATGCTTGTGCGCGAGCTCAAGATGCAGTCCAATCCGGTGCGCGGCGAGATCGGCGACCGCCGACAGCGTGTTGAAAAGATCGCCTGACACATCAGGCCCTAACGCTGCCGCCTGCTCGATGGCAGCATATTCCGGAAAGACCAGCAGTTTGGCCCCGGTCGCAGCGCCAGCCGCAACCCAGGATGTGATTTTTGCATCCCACTCGGCAAGCGACTTCGGCTCGCCGATTGGATACTGCGCAGCCGCCACTTTCAATTTGCGCAACATCTATAACGCCTTGATCCAGAACTGCATTTGCTTTGGCGTTTCATGCGGTTGATCGACGTCCTTCCACGTGTAGGACGCGACCAGCCCATCAGCTTTTTGGTATCCGCGCTTGGTCCAGAACGCATCGAGCGGCTGATAGTTCGCAGGCCGCAGAGGATGATCTGCAGGCCGCACCACGCTGGAAAAAGTTGAATGCGTAAACCCACCCAGCTTGCGGGCATGGTCCTCGCGCCGGTCGAAGAAGGCGTGCCCCAGCCCATGTCCCCGATGGCTCTTCAACAACACGCTTTCGCTGCAATAAAACAGCTTGGCCAGATCATAGCCCTTGGCAAGAAACGGCGCGCCAAACGCGCCAGCGTGCTCAGCCATCGGCGCGCCCGTCGAAGCACCCACAACCGTATCGCCATCGAATGCCACGACGCAGACCGCGCCCTTACCGGCGGCAAACTTAGCGAGATACGCGTGTTCGTAAGCGACCGTCCCGTCATAGAGATACGGAAAATCATGAAACACCGTGATCCGCAATTGAGCCAGCTCGGGCAGCACGGACGCAAGCGCTGCCCCTGTCAGCGTTTCAACCCGGACTGTGGAATTCGGCGCGGTCACGCTTTCTTTTTCTTCTCGATTTTGTTCTTGGGTCCACACAGCACGACCTTGGGTACATGCGATTTGGCGTCGTCCGGCGGCATGCTGCAATACGCGCAGATGATGAGCTTATCGCCGACGCAGGCCTTGCGCGCTGCCGCCCCATTGAGCCCGATGACGCCCGAGTTCTTCACCCCCTCGATGACGTACGTCGCGAACCGCTCGCCGTTGTCGATATTGTAGATTTCGACACGTTCGTTCAGCAGCAATCCCGCCGCCTCGATCAGCACGCTATCAATGCTGATGGATCCCTCATAGTGCAAATCGCACTCGGTCACGGTCGCCCGGTGCAATTTGCACTTCAGCATCGTCAACATCATAGCGTCGTCACTCCGGTTAGTCGCATTTGGTGGCCGTCAAAATCAGGCCGAAACCTGCAAGATCCAATCGGTGAGATTGTAATAGGTCGTCACGCGGGTGATCTTACCATCGCGTACCGCAAAGAACGTCCCGGCAGGCAGCACATAGGTCTGCCCCTTGGCTTTCGGCAGTCCTTCTTCCGAATTGAGGTAGACGCCATGCACGTTGAACTCAGCCGAAGCGCGCGTGCCGTCCTGGCTCACCATGACCGCGATCTGCTCCAGCTTTTCCTTGTAGTTGTGTGCCATGCGCGCGTTGAACGCTTTGAATTTGTCGATCCCTTCGCGGCGCTCGCCCTGGTTGGGGTCATGCACCACATCGTCAGCAAGGCACGCAATCATCCCCGCATGATCGCCCGAGTTGAACGCATCATAGTAACGGCGGATGAGGGCTGCAGTGGCGCGGCGCGCGGCAGACTGTTCGGCGGACTCGGTCATGGCTCGATCCCTGTCAAATTTGTTTCGCGTCATAGACTTTCGGAGCTTGCGAGGGAAGGGACTTGGTGTCGCTCAAGGATGGGATCACTTATGTCCCGGGTCCAGGGGCGAGCCCCTGGTCCAAGCGAAGCGTCTTCACTTCCGTCATTCGGACGATGATGCTTCGGTCTTGAAGACAGCAAAAACGATCGCCGCCAATGCAGCCCCAACTTGGACAACAGTAGCGCCGATTAGAGTCATGAGGACTTTTTCGGTCATTAGGCGCTGTTCCGGAGTGATTACCTTCGCAGCAATAAAAATATAATCGAACACCAATATAACGCATGCCAGCGCCAACGTGCCTCGAAGCGACAGCTTGAAGAGCTTCAGCACTTCGTCGGCGACGCGGTCGCGAAGGCTGGGCTCGTCTATGTTATAGCCGCTAGCGCGGTCTCCGAGTTCGACTGTTTCGGGCGGCTTAGGCATGGCATTTGGGCCGCCCGAAGTAATCTGCTTACTTGGCTGAGGCATCGGCATCAGCCACGCAACGCGATATTGGTTTCTCCAACGCCCGGTCCATTGCTCTTTGATCGCACAGTGATCGTGGCCATGGGGTCTGTTATGTTTCCCTGGTCGTCCTTTACCTGCTCAACAGCGAGCTGCGTCAGTGCAATTGCCTTGCGGAACAGTGAAGCAGTGGTGGTAGCTTTCAAATCCTTCTTGAGCTGTTCCAGCAACTTAATGGTTTCTTCGTCAACGACGAACGAAAGCTGCTTGGTGGTCATTGTGGCCTCCTGCCAACGCGGCTTGTTACAAAGCTTGCCGCGCTTAAGTATGTTAGGCATTACACAGGAAACGAATGCTAAGCAACCAAATTTTGCGTGAAAACCACTCAGTTTTCAATTGACGAGACAACCTGAACCGGTTAATTTTCGTTCATAAATCAGGTTTCGGGGGACACCATGGGTGATGTCGTCGATTTGCGACCGGTCGATGAGACTTTGGAATTCGGCGCGACTGCCGCGTACCGGCGAGATTTTCTTTTGTGCCAGATGCTGAAGGCGATGCACAAACTTCAGGCCGTAGAAGTTACTCTGGGCAAGAACGCAGAGTTTGAGGCCGCTCATAGCGAAATCGTATCATTGCAGGCCGAGCGTGCTCGGGTCGATGAACTGGTTGAGACAATGGCCGGGGCCTGTGAGGCTGTTCACGATCAACGAACGCGACTTGGCTCAGAGATGCCAGATGGAGAGCGCGTTATATTGATAGCTGCAAATCAATCACGCCGCCGCGCGGTCGCATTCGATGTCGAGAAGCGCGGGGCGCGATTTCTTTGTCGAAATTTTGAGATTTTCGAAATTACAAAAAACGGCGTAGCAGCGATTTTTGACCGCTCCGCCGCAGCCTAATCCAGTGTTCCGGTTCTGACATTTGCTTCCCGGTGCGGCTAGGTTTTGAGCAAATGTCAGAACCATAAGGAACACTAGCAAGTCTATGATTCTAGTGTAGCTTAAGCACCTGACGTTTGGTTTTGAGACGAGCCGCTCGCGGGTACCAAACGTCAGGTGCGCGACACTAGTTATCCAGGAAGCTCCGCAGCTTCCGCGACCGGCTCGGATGCTTCAGCTTGCGCAGCGCCTTGGCTTCGATCTGGCGGATACGTTCGCGCGTCACTGAGAATTGCTGCCCCACCTCTTCCAAAGTGTGGTCGGTGTTCATGCCGATCCCGAACCGCATGCGCAGCACGCGCTCTTCACGCGGCGTGAGCGAAGCGAGCACGCGGGTGGTCGTCTCGCGCAGGTTGGCGTTGATCGCGGCATCAATCGGCAGCACGGCGTTGCGATCTTCGATGAAGTCGCCGAGGTGTGAATCCTCTTCGTCCCCAATCGGCGTTTCGAGCGAAATCGGCTCCTTAGCGATTTTCAGAACCTTGCGCACCTTTTCGAGCGGCATGGCGAGCTTTTCGGCTAGTTCTTCCGGCGTCGGCTCGCGGCCGATTTCGTGCAGCATCTGACGGCTTGTGCGCACGATCTTGTTGATCGTCTCGATCATGTGAACCGGGATCCGGATCGTGCGGGCCTGGTCGGCAATCGAGCGCGTGATCGCCTGCCGGATCCACCACGTCGCATAGGTCGAGAACTTGTACCCGCGCCGGTATTCGAACTTATCGACCGCCTTCATCAGGCCGATGTTGCCTTCCTGAATGAGGTCGAGGAACTGCAGCCCGCGATTGGTGTACTTCTTGGCAATCGAGATCACGAGGCGCAGGTTGGCTTCGACCATTTCCTTCTTGGCCTGCCGGGCTTCGCGCTCGCCCTTCTGCACGGCCTTGACGATGCGGCGGAACTCGGTGATTTCGAGCCCGGTATCGGTCGCCAGCGCGAAGATTTCGGAGCGGATGTCCTCGACGTTTTTGCGCTCGTGCTTGATGAAGTTGACCCAGGCCTTGCGGCCGCACGACGACATGCGTTCGACCCAGGTCTGGTCGAGTTCGTTGCCGTAGTACTCGTCCATGAACTCCTGACGCGACGCGCCATAGCTGTCGGCTAGACGCATCAACCGGCCTTCGAGGCTGACGAGGCGCTTGTTGATCGAATACAGCTGCTCGACGAGGCTTTCGATACGGTTGTTGTTGAGCGACAGGCTCTTTACGTCGACGATGATTTCTTCGCGCAGCTTGTCGTAGGCTTTTTGCTGCTGGCGGGTGCCTTGTTCGCCGACGACCTGCTGCTCAAGCTTCTTATCCTGCTGCTTGCGCAGCTTCTTGTAGGATGCCGCGATGTTGTCGAACGTCTCCAGGACCTTCGGCTTGAGCTCAGCTTCCATCGCCGCCAGCGACAGTGCATTCTCGAACTCTTCGTCGTCGTCGATATCGCCTTCCGGCGCGCCAGAAGGCGGCAGCGGAATCTCGGCCTGGGGCAATCCTTCCGCGTTGAGCGGCGGTTGCGCCTTGGCCTCGGGGCCTTCATACGTCGCTTCGAGATCGATGATGTCGCGCAGCAGGATCTTCGCGTCGTTCAACTCGTCGCGCCAGATGATGATCGCCTGGAACGTCAGCGGGCTTTCGCACAGCCCGGCAATCATCGCCTCGCGCCCTGCTTCGATGCGCTTTGCAATCGCAATTTCGCCTTCGCGCGAGAGCAGTTCGACGGAACCCATCTCGCGCAAGTACATGCGGACGGGGTCGTCGGTGCGGTCGGTCGGCTCGGACTTGGTGCCGGTCTTGGTCGGTAGATTTTGTGGTGCGAGGGCGCGGCTCTCCTCTGCCTCTTCTGCGACTTCCTCAACAGTTTCGTCTTCGTCGCCATCTTCCGACTCAACGACCGTGATGCCCATGTCGGACAACATCGACATGGTGTCTTCGATCTGCTCCGAGGTCACTTCCTCAGACGGCAGCACGGCATTCAACTGGTCGATCGTGACATACCCGGCAGCCTTGCCGGCCTTGATGAGCTTTTTGACGGCCGCATCCGACAAGTCCAAAAGCGGACTGTCTTGCGTTTCGCCGCCGGTTCCCGCGGCACCGGCAACGGCCGGCGCTTCTTCTTCTTTTTTTGCAGACGATTGAGATGCACGTGCCAAGGGCGGAACTCCCGCTAAATGATGAGGTCTGATTGTGAAGCCGGACAAACGCGGCTTAAGAATACTGATTGGTATGACAGTTATCTCAGTCGAGGTGGTGTGCCTGAATTCGGCATTCCACCCGGCGGCAACAGGTCTGCTCTTCGCATGAGGCTAGCCAATGGTTTCATCGCTCGTGTTCTCGTGCTGCGATTCCAACGCCAGTCGCTGCTGCAATTCGACGATGGTCCCGAAGACTTCGGGACTGGGGTCATCATGCCAGGCCTTTTCTGCTGCTTCCAAAGACCGGCGCAACCCCAGCGTCCTTTGATGAAGGGCGCAAGCATGCAACCAGCCTTCTTCGACTGTATTCCTGTCAGATGAGACCTCGGCGAAGCGATCCCGTCGGTGCGTGGCCATTTGCTCAATCGCAACCAAGGTGCTAGCGAACCCTCCCGACTGGAGGTGGTATCGTAATTCATTACTGTCAAGCGTTTTTTCACCGGCATGCGCAGAAAGTAGGCCCTCGCGCAGCTTTAGCAACGCTTCTGACGTTAACGGCAACTCGGCCAATGCTTCGGCATGCTCTTCGATCAGCCACGGGTGATTGATCGCCGCCCGCAGCAATAAGGCCTCCCGTTGCGGCACAACGACCGTGCTGGCAACCGCCATTGCACTATTGCGCAGACTGCTTCCGGCTTGGGCTGGACCCACGTCCTTCTTACCGTTCCACTTCCCCCCGCCGGGCCGGGGATTCCCCTTCCACGCCGATTTGCCTTGGCCGCCCTGGGCCGAGCCGACATAAGTCCCGCTGCCGCCGGATTGCCCCGCCGCGCGCATGACCTGAAACAAGCGCCCGCGAATATCCCGCTCGTAATGCCCGCGCACCGCAGGATCCACGATCCCGCCAATCAACTCCTTGAGCCGCTGCTCGAGCTTCGCCCGCCGCTCAGGCGTCGCCGTATCGCCCGCCGCCGTCTCGCGCTCAAACAGCACATCCACCAGTGGCCGCGACGCCTTCAAAATCCCAGCCATCGCCTCTGCCCCGCGCTGACGCACGAGATCGTCGGGATCGAGCCCATCCGGCAGGAACGCGAACGAAACGCTGTAGCCCGGCTTGAGATGCGGCAGCACCGTATCAATGGCCCGGAACGCCGCCTTGCGCCCGGCGCTGTCGCCGTCAAAACACAAAGTCGGCTCCGGCACGAACCGCCACAACAGGCGAACCTGATCCTCGGTCAGCGCAGTCCCGAGCGGCGCAACAGCATCGGCAAAGCCGGCCTCCGCCAGCGCCACCACATCCATATAGCCTTCGACGACGATAATCCGCCCGCCCTCGTGCGCTGCAGGTCTTGCGCGCGACGCATTGAACAGAACTGAGCCCTTGTGAAACAGCGGCGTCTCGGGCGAATTCAGATACTTGGCCGGCGCGCTGGGATCGAGCGCACGCCCCCCGAATGCAATTGCACGCCCCTTGAGGTCGGCAATCGGAAACATCACCCGGTTGCGAAACCGGTCATACGGCACGGGAATATCGTCGCCGCCGATCAGCATCCCCGACGTGACCATCTCGCCAACGCTGAACCCCAGCTTCGCCAGATGCTCCTTCAACGCCGTCTTCGAATTCGGCGCAAACCCCAGCTGAAACGTCGCAATCGTATCCCGCTTCAGTCCGCGCTTGTCGATATAGCGCCGCGCCTCGCCGCCAACCGTCGCACCCAATTGCTGCCGAAAAAACGTCGCCGATGCGTCGAGCAGATCATACAGCCGTTGCCGCTCGTCCCGGACCTGTTCGTCGCGTTCGCGCGCGTATTCGCTGCGCACCGGCATCGGAACCCCGGCTTCGCCTGCCAGCCGCTCGACGGCCTCAGGAAAAGACAACCCCTCTGTCGTCATCAAAAACTTGAAGATGTCGCCATGTTCGCCGGATGCGAAGCAATGGTAGAACCCCTTCTGATCGTTCACGAAAAACGACGCCGACTTCTCCTGCTTGAACGGCGACAGCCCCGCGTACTCGCGCCCCTTTTTCTTGAGCTGCACACGCCGTCCCACCACCTGGCTGACCGGCAGCCGGGCACGTATCTCGTCTAAAAAGTGATCATCGAATCGCATCCAAACGACATTACGCCATTTTCCCCGCGATCCCGCCCCGCCCCAAACTTCCCCCCGTAATCCACAGGGCAACCGCGAGGGCAAACCTGATTCCCCTCCCCGTCATCGCGTGAGCGATGCACTGCATCGACGCGGAGAGGGGTTAGGGGTGGGGGTCGGTTAAGGGCAATCCGGCGATTGACTAGCGGCTCAACGTCGCCCAAATCCGGCCCGTCGCGGACGGGATTGCACAGCCACCGCCTCCTCGTTCAAAGTCGGGCTGGAGGCTTGCAAGGTACGGCTGATGCGCCGTAGCCCAGCATGTTGCGCCAGAGCCGGACCAGCCGCCGCAGCGGCGGCTTGGTACGACGCGGGTAAGCGATCGCCGAATTCCTCAGCGAGCCGTTTGCGCCGCTTCTGGTCTCTGGCCGCTTGTTCCGTGGCGCTCAACGTGCCAAGCGGTGGCCCGTACGCATTCGCACCGCTGTAGCCTTCCAGGGCGAGCGCAAAGCCTGCGGTCAGTCGATACATCCAGCGAGCCGCCAGACGCAGCCGGTCCACCAGAATGGCTGAACTCTCTTGCGTATCGGGATCGCCGCCGAGCAGGATGTCTGGATACCAGTACGTCGCGGTATCGTATCCCATGATGACGACGAGCGCGATGGCGACAGCGCCGCTATAATTCGCGTCATGCAGCCGTCGCGCAAGTACGCAGCCAAACATCCATAGCAAAACCAAGAGCGCTGCGAGCAGCCAAAGCGGTCGCGGCTCGTCCTTGAATGCAGGAGAATGGGAGTAGAACGTCAGGCCCGCCTGAAGTGCCATAATTGGGAAAGCATAAAGCCCATACAATGTTATCGGCAACCGTCCGCGAGGTGAGAAAAACACCAAGAAATACTGACGCAAAGCAACACCCTCCGTGCAAATCCCAAGCGAGAATCGCCGAAACACGTTGCTGAGCCGTAAATAAGAACCGCTTTCCTTCCTTATGTCCCGGAGTCCAGGGGCCGGAGGGCTGCTTCGCCCGGCCAACCGGCAAGCCGACCCCTTCCCTTCACGTCTGTCCCTACTTCAACAAATCCTTCACGACCTCGCTCGCCTAGCCGAAGTCCATCGCACCGGCATATTCTTCCTTCATGGCGGCGATGACCAAGTCCACACACGCATCCCTACTCCGCCGCCACCGGCTTCAACTCATAAACCTGCGCTTCCTTGCCCGCCGCTTTAAGATCGCCAGCCGTCAACGCCATCTCGACGCGCTGCAACTTCATCGCATCATCAAGCGAAAGATACGGCCCCCAAGCCTCGTCATCTGGAATGTCTTCGACCTCGACTTCGGCGACGTAACGACCAGCACGGACTAGGCGCTTCACAGTACAGTTCATCGGGGTTTCCTCGTCATCAGATCGTCCATCCAGCGATTTGGATCGGGACGATAGGCGGTGATGATGGTGGCGACATCCGGTCCATTCGCAGCCAGTCCCCAAAGGACATGAATCGGCTTGCCCAACTCATCGCGTTGAAAGCATAGCACACACGGACCTTTAGCGTAATCGGGATAGTCCTCCACGATAATGGCATCCGCGATGCCTTGAACGACCGCAACAAGACTGATGGCGTCGTCGGAAAGCTCTTGCAATCCATGCTGAGACACGCGAATTCGCCCCGATTCGACATGCCCTCGAACAGTCCCCAAGGTTTTGCTCACGTCGTCTCTTCGCCCTCCGCCGCTCCAAAGTCCCGGGGTCCAGGGGCCGGAGGGCTGCTGAGCTCGACTTTCCGGCAAGTCGTCCCTGGCCTTCCCTTCCTGCCTACTTCAACAGATCCTTCACAATCCCGCTGGCCTTGCCGAAATCCATCGCGCCAGCATACTTTTCCTTCATGGCGGCGATGACTTTGCCCATGTCCTTCATGCCCGAAACACCAAGTTCGGCAATCAGCGCGCTGGCCACGGCCTTCACCTCGTCCGCGCTCATCTGCTTGGGCATATAGCTCTCGATCACGTCGATTTCGGCCTGCTCGGCAGCCGCGAGTTCGGGCCGCCCGCCGTTGGTGAACTGCTCGACCGAATCGCGCCGCTGCTTCACCATTTTGGCAAACACCTGCAGGATTTCGGCGTCCGAGATTGCGTCCTTGCCCGACGGCCGCGCCTCAATGTCCGCCGACTTGATCGCTGAGTTCATCAACCGGATGGTGCCGAGCTTGGCCTTCGCGCCCGCCCGCATCGCGTCCTTCATATCGGCAATCAGCTTCTCGCGCAGCATGGCGGGTCTCCTTGAAAAAATCCGGCCCGTAGGTTGGGTCAAGCGCCCTTGCGCGCGACCCAACAACTTCAATGGGCACGGGAAACCATGCCCTTTACTCCCCAACTTAACCCACAGCAAGCCTCCATGTCGCACCGCAACATCGACCCGTTCATTGACGGACGAGCCGGGCTCCCCTAATCACCTCATCTTACACACGCGTCCCATCTCCCTGCGCCGCGGCGGTCCCACAAAACCAGCCCGCGCACGGATGCACCTGGAGAAATCCCTTGAGCATCGCCAGCCCTGCCTCCGCGCGCCCAACCCCTGCCCCCTGGGCCACCCAGCTCAAAACCGCGCGCCTCGTACTGGCTGACGGCACGGTGATCGAAGGCTACGGCCTGGGTGCCACCGGTTCCGCCCCCGGCGAAGTCTGCTTTAATACGGCGATGACCGGCTATCAGGAAATCCTGACCGACCCGTCCTATGCGGGCCAGATCATCACCTTCACCTTCCCCCACATCGGCAACGTCGGCACCAACGCCGACGACAGCGAAACCTCAAACCTCGCCGCCCGTTCCGGTGTGCGCGGCTGCGTCCTGCGCGCGACCGTTACCGACCCGTCGAACTATCGCGACACCCAGCATCTGCACGACTGGCTCGCC
Organism: Hyphomicrobiaceae bacterium; assembly: GCA_040080145.1. Classification (GTDB taxonomy): domain Bacteria; phylum Pseudomonadota; class Alphaproteobacteria; order Rhizobiales; family Hyphomicrobiaceae; genus JANXVY01. The sequence goes on along the minus strand of JBEBJA010000149.1, from coordinate 5,386 downwards.
GCGCGCGGCATCATTGCCATCACCGGCATCGACACCAGGGCGCTCACGGCGCTGATCCGTGAAAAAGGTATGCCTAACGCCGTCATCGCTCACGATCCAAAGGGCAAATTCGACCTGGCCAAGCTGAAAGCGGATGCCAAAGCCTGGCCCGGCCTGCTCGGCCTCGATCTCGTCCCCGACGTGACGACCGGCCAAAGCTATGACTGGACCGAAATGCGCTGGGTCTGGGGCGAAGGCTACAAATCCAATCCCGCGCCCGAATTCCACGTTGTCGCCATCGACTATGGCCTGAAGCGCAACATCCTGCGCTGCCTCGCCTCCGCCGGCGCGCGCGTCACCGTACTGCCGGCAACAGCGACCGCTGCCGACGTCCTCGACCGCAACCCAGACGGCGTCTTCTTGTCGAACGGCCCCGGCGACCCGGCCGCAACCGGCGAATACGCGGTGCCCGTCATCAAGCAACTCGTTGCGTCCGGCAAGCCCGTGTTCGGCATCTGTCTCGGCCACCAGATGCTGGCCCTAGCGCTGGGTGCAAAGACCGTCAAAATGCACCAGGGCCACCACGGCGCAAACCATCCCGTGAAGGACCACACGACTCACAAGGTCGAGATCGTTTCCATGAACCACGGCTTCGCGGTCGACCGCGCCAGCCTGCCCTCAAACGTCGAAGAAACCCACGTCTCGCTGTTCGACGGCTCAAACTGCGGCCTTCGCTTGCAGGGCAAACCCGTCTTCTCGGTCCAGCACCACCCCGAAGCCAGCCCCGGCCCGCAAGACAGCCACTACCTCTTCACCCGCTTCGCCAACATGATGCGCGCAGCCAAAGGCACCACCCCAAAGTCAGAGAGATAAACCGTTCCCTCTCCCCGCTGCTCTTTGCAGCAGGAAAAGCGCGTGAGGGGTGCCGGTACCAAGCGTATTCTCCGCCCAAATTCCCCTCCCCCCTGCGGGGAGGGGTTAGGGGTGGGGGTAGCGCTGGGTTAGCAGAAAGAGCTTAGAGTTTGTCCGGAAAAGAGCTTTGCGATTTCAATGAGTTGATTTTTCGTCCGCCCGCCAGATGAAGCCCGAAGGCCGTACCCTTCGCTACTGCCAAGGGGTTCGACGCCGCGGATGACAAAAAGGAACCGTTGAAATCATGAAGAAACTTTCCGGATAGACTCTTAGCGCCGCAGGCCCTGCTTCCCTCTCTTACGCCTCGTCCAAAAACCGCAGCGACTGGAATGTCCGGCTGAGCGCCTCCAGCGTGGCCGCCCGCTCCGCAGCCGGATAAATCGCAGTAATTTCCTGCTGACGGCGCTTCCCGAAAGCGCGAATCCCAGCCGTTGCAAAGCCGTTGGCAAGCCGCCGCTCTTCGGCCTGAACCCCGCGGCACGCCGTACCCGTCCGCGCAACGCCCATCATGCTGAAAAATTCGAACAATTCCTGGTTGGCGTCTTCCGCGATATAATCGAGGTTGCTGACGGCAGGCAGCACGACATGGGCGATCCCGGTGCCCATCACTTCGGCGCTATTGCGCGGCGCCTGCGCGCTGAGAATGAGCCTGTCGCCCGCAAACCTCGGATTGAGCCCTGCCGCGTCGAGCTTCAGTCCAAATTCCGCCATCGCAACGTCAGCCGTTGGAGCGGCCCGGACCGAAATGCTTCCGAGCACCAGATCGGCCGCCGCTTTCCAGCGCGCCACCAGCCCCGCCGCCTGCGGACCAGGTCCACCTGCTGGCCGGAACACCCCGCTCGGCTGCGGCGCAGCGCTGACCGTCTCTGCCTGATCGCCCAGATTGCTGATCGAAACCGACACCTCGCCAACCCAGTCTTCGCTGGCGGCCACGATGCTTTCATGGCCGAAGTCCAGGTTCTGCAAAAACCGCAAATCCTTGAACCGCCGCCCCGACAATCCCTCAAACGCTGGCGTTCCAACGAGCGTGCTGGTCGCGTCCTTGTCCCACAGCGGGTTCGCAGCGCCTGGAACGAACAGCGTCTCTTGAACCCTCACCTGAAACGTGTGATCGCCCGACTGCAGGATCCACCCGTTGGTCGTCGGCGCAATCCCCTGCGGCCGCTGAAATCCGATCCGTCCGCCGGGCACGCGATACGGCGCACTCGGGTCACTGGCGCTTGGCCGCCCCGAAGCTGCGAACGCGCGCGGCGCAACGCAACCGGCCCCGAGAAGTCCAATCGCTTGCCTGCGTGAAACGAGTGCTTGCCTGCGTGTAGAAAGTTTGACGGTCATTCGTTGCTCCCCCCGGTGCCGCAACGATCTTACCGCTGATTTTCGGCACGGCAAGTACCTGCAACGCTCAACACTTTCTCCTGCCAGCTTATGCGCTATACTAATCCCATGAACGAAATCGCGAGCTTCATCCCCAAACCCCACGCGATCACCCAGGCCACCGACGGCATCCAGGGATTGGATTGATGCAGAGTGATTCATGCAGCATGAAACAGCGCAGCCTGCCCACTTCCCCCTCCCCCTTGTGGGGAGGGCCGGGGTGGGGGTCGCGCGGGCTTGATGATCGTGCGCCTGAATTTCCGAGGCCTCATCTGCTAGTTGCAACTGTGATGTTAATTTTCGCCAGTTGGACGACCCAGGTCCACGCCTGCAAAACACCCTTTGACCGTGATCTAGAGGAATTGCGTTCCTCGGTTAAAGATTGGCCTTCAGCACAACACCCTCTTTCGTTCCGCATCCTGATTGCGGGACAGCCGATCCCTCCGGCGGACCTGCTTAAGGAAACATCGTGCGGCGATGAGCCGGAATTCCATCGCCTTCAAACACGGCTTGCCAATGCACGATCTCAACAAAATGCGATCGTTCTTCTTGGAGAGGTGCACGATAACTTTTTGCATCACGCATCGCGGGCAAAGCTCCTTGTGGGCACGTCCCCCATCGCCTTCGAACAAATCCGCGCCGACCAGCAACCCGCCCTCGACGCCTTCGCCGCCCTCCCTGTCGAAACCCGCACCACCTCCGACCTCACACGCCTGCTCAACTGGGACAAAACCTCCTGGTCGAAAACCTCCAACTACACCCCGCTGTTCGACTCAGCCGTCGCCAGCAAACTGCCGATCCTCGCCGCCGACCCTCCGCGCGACCTGATCCGCGCCACCGCCAAAACCGGCCCCTCGGCGCTTCCCGCCGAAGAACGCTCCCGCCTCGGCCTCGACACACCGCTCTCCGACGCCCAGAACGCCGCCTCGCTGGCTGAAATCGAAGCCTCCCACTGCGGCGCGATCCCCAAGTCCGCCCATCCCAACATGGCCTACGCCCAACGCTATCGCGACGCCCACATGGCCGACACGCTCATCAAAGCCGCCGCCACAAACGGCAGCGCGGTCCTGATCACCGGCAACGGCCACGTCCGCTCTGACCGCGGCGTCCCCTGGTACCTCCGCCAGCGCGCCCCGGACAAAAAGGTCATCTCGGTCCTCCTGATCGAAGTCGAAGACGGCAAAACCGATCCCTCCGATTACGTCGAACGCGACGAATCCGGCAAACCCACCGCCGACTACATCGTCTTCACCCCAAGGGCTCCCCGCGACAAAGACCCCTGCGAAGAGCTGAGATCCAAAGTCCCAAAAAACTGATGGGTCTGGGAAGCTGCGCTTCCCAGTGGGGCGTGGGGCTAGCCCCACTGACCGCGCAGCGGTCAACATGACCCAAATTTAAGCTCCCGCTTTGCGCTTCTTTGCGTATAACCCCGCAGTGTACGACTTTAGGAGAGCCCCCGATGCGCGCCGCCACGACCCCAATCGCCCTCGTCCTGGGCCTACTCGCTGCAACTCCGGCGCTCGCCGCCGACTGCGCCAACGAAGTCCAGGCCGCCTTTGAGAAACAGCGCACGCAGCCCGCCTACCGGGTCAATTCCAAGGCCCCGTCGGTACGTGGCGAGATCGCGACCCAAACCGATTTCCTGCAGCCCGACCGCATGTACAACAAGGTCGAAGTCCCCGGCGAACCCGGCGCACTCGAAACCATCGCCATTGGCCGCTGGGCGTGGGCGAGCCACGGCGGCGGCTATCAGGAACTCCAGCCCCAGTTTGCCCAGTCCGTCACCTATGACGTCAACGCGACCCTGACGACGCCCGTCAAAACGTCCGAGCCCTTCACCTGCCTGGGCAAAGTCAAACGCGACGGCAAGGAATACGCGGCCTACCAAAGCGAACCCAAAGCCTCGCCAGGAAAGCCCGTCAGCGCCGACAACCCCTTGATCGCCCGCACCGTCTACATCGACCCGGCAACTGGCCTGCCTGTCCTCAACATCGTGTCCGAAACCAAACCCGATGCCCCCGCCCTCGTCACCGCCGCCTATAGCTATCCAACCGACATCAAAATCGAAGCCCCCGACGCCATCCCCGCCGGCCGCACGAGATAAGACGAACCTCACCCCCACTCCATGGCCGGGCTTGCTTGCCCTCGGGCTCGACTCGTGGGACCCGGCCATCCAGGGGCCACACGCACTAAACCATCGACGGCCACGTCACACTTTATTTTCGTCATGGCCGCGTCGATGCTGGCATCGCCACTAAAGACCACGGCCACCCACGACAAATATCAACATACTGAGTGAGAACAATAATGAGCCGCCCTCTCCTCGCCGCCGCCCTCTTCGCCCCACTGGCCCTGGCCACCGCAATTCCAGCCTTCGCCGATTGCAAGGAGGAAGTCCTCTCAGCCCTCGACAAACAGCGCAAGGCGACGGCCTTCCGCATGGAAACCACCATGGTCAGCGAGCAAGGCCCCGTCAAAATGCTGGTCGAGTACCAGCCGCCCGACCGTATGCGCCAGATCGTGACCGTCGTCGTGAACCCGGTCCCCGTCGAGTCGATCCTGGTCGCTGGCAAAGCATGGGGCAAAGACGGCGACACCTGGAAACCGCTCGCGCCCGATATCGCAGCCGAAATGGTCACCCAGCTCGACGAAGTCCTGGGCGATGATCGCGGCACCATCGGTACCGTCGCCTGCTTAGGCTCGACCGCCATCGACAACCTCGAACTGATGGCCTACCGCGTTGAAAACGACGCACAAGTCGGCCCCGAAGACCGCAGCCCCGACGCCAAGGAAAAAGCCCGCTTAGCGCTCGCCGATGAAGCCCGCCCGCTGCGCATGTTCTACATCGACCAAAAAACCGGCCTTCCCATGCGCTCCGTCTTTGCCCGCGCCAACAAACTCGACAAACCGATCTTTAAAGCCACCTACACCTACCCAGCAGACATCAAAATCGAAGCCCCGAAGTAATGCCTTCCCTCTCCCCGTTTCTCCTCGCAACGGGGAGAGAGTCAGGAGCCTGCCCCCGCGAAGGCGCATACGCGCTAAAATAAGCCCTTACTTTCTTCTCCCCCTGGGGAGAAGATGCCCGAAGGGCAGATGAGGGGTGCCTTCACTCGGCTGG
>JBEBJA010000030.1:0-5975 GCA_040080145.1 Hyphomicrobiaceae bacterium | reverse complement strand
CCCCTAACCCCTCCCCGCAAGGGGGAGGGGAATCTGGCCTGTGCACCATAAACCTCTCCCCGTGAAGGACGGGGAGAGGGGATGAACGGGGATTTAGTGGGCATGGGATGCGGCCATGGCGGCGGCTTGCGCTTTGGTGGGGCGTTCGTCGCTGACGATGCGGCCATCTTCGATGCGGATGATGCGGTCGGCATAGGCGAGGGTGCGGTGATCGTGGGTGACGGCGAGGACCGCGCGGTTTGGATCCTGGGCGACTTTCTGCAGGAGTGCCATGACGCCCCGGCCGTTTTCGCTGTCGAGAGCGGCAGTCGGCTCGTCGGCGAGGATAACGGAGGCGGCGCCGGCCAAGGCGCGGGCGATGGCGACGCGCTGCTTTTCGCCGCCGGAAAGTTTGGCGGGGTAGGCGTCGACGCGGTGGGAGAGACCGACGGACGCCAGGGCGTCACGGGCGTGCTGGACCGGGTCTTCGACTTCGTAGTCGCGGACGTCGAGGGCGATCAGGACGTTTTCCAGGACGGTCATGGTGGGGAATAGATTGTAGGACTGGAACACGAAGCCGATCTCGCGGCGGCGCAGGTCGGCGAGGCCTTCGGCATTCATGCCATCCGTGGTTTGACCGCCGATGGCGACGTGGCCAGCCGTGGGTGAAAGGATGCAGCCCAGGATTGAGAGCAGGGTGGTTTTTCCGCTGCCCGAGGGGCCCATGAGAAGGGTCAGTTCGCCGGAGCGGAGTTCGACGTCAATGCCCTTCAGGACCGTGACTTGGGCGTCGCCCTCGCCGAGCACTTTCTTGATCCCGTTGGCGGCGAGGAGGGTTTTGGTGCCAGCAGGCGATTTGCGCTGACTGGCGTCTTGGGTTGCTGGTGTCATCGGCTGAATACTCCGGCGGGATCAATGCGGGTGACTTTGAAGATGGCGGAGAGGGCGGCGAAGACGCACATTCCGACGGTGATAACGAACAGGCCCAAGGCAAGTTTAGGCGTCATGACGATGTTCAAAGTGGTGGATTGGGAGGCCCAGACCACGATGACGCTCAAGGTGATGCCGGCGGCGTAGCCGATGATGGCGGAGAGCAGGGCTTGGTAAAGAATGACTTTGTGGATGTAGCCAGCAGATGCGCCGAGGGCACGAAGGGTGGCAAATTCGTTGATGTGGTCCTTGGTGCTCGAATAAAGGGTCTGGGTGACGATCACGATGCCGACGATGAGGCCGAGGATCGCCCCGGCGATAAGGGCGGCACCGGCGCCGGTTTCAAACAGCCAGTAGTCGAGGCCGCGCTGGCGGAATTCGTCGTGGGTCAAGATTTCGGCGTTGGTCAAGCGAGCGGCGAGGCTCTTGCGAACGGTCTCGATGTTTGCGCCGGGCTGTAGCTTGACCATAATGTAGGTCGATTGTTCGGGGGCGGCGTCGAGCAGGGCGCGGGCTCTTGGGAGGGTCGTGAAGACGTAGGGCAGGGTGGTGAAGGAACGGATGCCCTTGGTTACCGCTTGGACGGTGACCTTGGTGTTGTTGATTTCGGCGGGTACGCCGATGTCGGAGATGCCGAGGTCTTTGAAATAGGACTGTTCGACGGCGACACCGCCGGGGGCCGCGATTGCGGCGACGCTGCCATCGACGATGTCCCAGGGCGCGAGGCCGCCGTCGGTGTGGTTAGAGCCGATCATCAGGACTGCGGTGGTGCCGCCTTTGGGTTTGCGCCAGTTGGCAAAGCCGACAACGAGTTCGTTAGCGGTGGCGACGCCCGGCGTAGCGAGGACGGCGTATTTTTCGCGTCCGCCCAGAAAGGCTGGGTCATCGAAGCTCTTGGTGCCGACCGCTACAACCCAGAGATCGCCGTCGGCATGGTCCTGAATGGCGGCGATGGTGCGTTCGGACCCGAGGTAGAGACCGCACTGGACGGCGACGAGGACGACCGAAAACACGATACCGATCAGGGTGACGAACAGGCTGGTGCGGTCGTGGAAGAGGTTGCGATAGGCGAGCTTGGGGGCCATTCTGATGCGGCGCTTGGGGCCCTGCGGGCTTTTGGCGGCGGGCGAGCCGCGGGCGATGTCGCGATCTTCGTGCATGATCGTTCGGGTCCTAGCGTGAGAGGCCTGCGGGATGTTGTGCCATGCCCGGATAAGAAGTTCCAAATAATCCAGGAAATTGGTCACCAAGGCAGCCGGGTGGTTTTTTGTATGAGAAAGGCCGCCCCAGATCGGGAGGGGCGGCCTTGTTGGGCGATCAGTTGCAAGGGACCTGGACGGTCATGCCGACGGCAGGGACGAAGGCGCGGCATTCGGTGGCGTTTGCGGCGAAGGCGGGGCTGCGGGCCTGAGCCTGTGCAGGGGTTGCGTTGGCCGTTGTCACCGTCTGGGGCTTTGCGGCGTCAGTCTTTGCCGGTTCGACTTTGGTTTCCTCAATGGCTGCGATTTGCGACGTGGTGCTGACAGTGCCAGCGGTTAGGGTCTGAGTTGCGGGTGCCGTGCCGGTGGTGGTTGCGGTGGCAGGCTGGTTCATCGAGGCTGTGTCGCGTTCAGCTTTTGCTTTGTCGAGTTTGGCCTGTTCGGCTTTGGCGAGTTGGGCCTTTTCGCGGGCACGGCGTTTGCGGGCTTGCTCTTCGGCTTCAGCGGCTGCTTCGGCTTGGCGCTGTTTGCGGGCCTTGGCTTCTTCGCGGGCGGCGATCCGGGCCTGTTCGGCTTTGGCTTCGGCACGGGCCTCAGCACGGGCTTCGGCGGCACGCTCGGCGGCGCGGTGGTCGACGTACACTTTGCGCTTATACTCGATCCGGCGTTCTTCGCGGTGGTGGCGGGCTTCTGCCGAGTGGGCGAGTGCGCCGAGGGCGAGGCCGGCACCGACGCCCCAGCCGAAACCACGGAAGCCGCGGGCTTCTGCGTGGGTGGAGGCGGTCGACGCGAGGGCGAGGGTAGCTGCTGCGATCAGCGGCAGGATGTGTGCGGTCTTGGTCATGGCGTCCTCCAGGAAACTCGGGTTGCTCGGTGTGTGAGTGGACTTTGCCGCAACCTGGGGCGGAGCGCTGTTTCGTGGGGAACAGGGGTGGAAATGTTTTGACGGAAGGCCGGTAATCGGTGGGGCAGGCATGGAAAAGGATTGGGAAAGGATTGATTTGGAACGGTCTTTACTGAACGGCAAGGTTAGCGGGCTATTTTGCGCGGTTAGGGTGTTTGCGGAGAAAGCTCGTGAGTTCAGTCGTCGATCGGGGGAAGGCGCGCGCGTCGCATCATTCGGCGCAGGCCTATGCGTGGGTTTCGCAAAAGCCGTTGTGGGCGGTGGCACTTGGCGCGGCGGCGGTCATGGGGCTTGCCGATCTGGCGGCAAACCCGGCGATATTGACCACGGTTCTGGGCGATACGGACGATGCGGCGCGGCTCATCGAGGTGCGGGAGCTGATCGCCGGGCAGGCTTGGTTCGACATGCGGTTGTGGCGCTTCGGCGGGACTGAGCCGCTGATCTCGCATTGGTCGCGGATCATTGATTTGCCGTTGGCGGCGCTGGTTGTGCTGTTTTCGACGGTGTTGGGCCAAGACATGGCCGAGGTTGTCACGCGGATGGTTTGGCCGACGCTGTTGAGCGGCGTGATCGCGTACGCCGTGGCACGGTATTGTGAGACGGTTTTGGACCGGAAGACGGCGCTGCTGGCGCTGCTGCTCGTGGTGCCATGCACCGGGCATTTTCAGTTCACGCCGGGGCGGATTGACCATCACAACGCCATGATCATCGGGGCGGTGGCGGGGACGTTTGCGCTGCTGGCTTCGTTGAGCCGGCCGCGCATCGGTTGGCTTGCCGGGGTGTTGCTCGGGTTTGGCTGCGCCGTCGGGTTCGAGGGGTTGGGGTTGACGCTTGCGGCGCTCGGGATCGTTACGCTGTCGGCGCTGTTTGTCACGGAGGACCTTGCCGGGGTGGCGCGGGCGGCTGCGGCGTATGCGGTGACGCTGCTGGCGGCGTATCTGGTGTTTGGGCCGGGGCGACCGGACGGGCTGATCGTGTGCGATGCGCTGTCGGTGAACTTGATTGGGCTGGCGGGCTGCGCGGCGGCTGGTGTGGTGCTGGCCCATCGGGCGCGGGAAAATGGGCGTTCGAAATTGGCGGCATTTGGGATTTTGGCCAGTGCCGGAGCGGTTGGCGTGGCGCTGTATGGGTATGCGCAATCGGCGTGCCTGGCGGGGCCGTATGGGCAGGTTGAGCCGCGGCTTGGGCCGGTGTGGCTCGATTACGTATCCGAGGTGCGGTCGCTGTGGGCGGTCGCGCGATCGTCGCCATCGGATGGACTGTCGTTCGCGGGGTATCCGCTGATCGCGCTCGGGTATGGGGTGCTGGTGTTGCGCGGGCGGTTGATGCCCCATGCGGGCACGTATGTCGCGGTATTTGCGGTGACGGTCTTGTTTGGCTTGTGGCAGGTCCGGTTGCTGCCATACGCGAGCTATTTGTCGGTGCCGTTGATCGCAGTCGGGCTGTTCAGGCGCGCGGCTGAAACGGTGGCGATGCCCGTGAAGCGCCGGCCGCCTGTGGCTGGGGGCTGGAACATTGCCGGCGGGGTAGCGGCGGCAGTGGCCGGATTGGCGACGGTCGGGTTTGTGTTGATGGCCGGGCAGCCTGGAGTTGCTGCGACGCCAGCCGTTGCGACGAGCGAGGCAGCATCGCGCGATTTTGTGTCGTGCACGTCGGGCAAGAGTATCAAGGGATTGGCTGGGTTGCCCAAGGGGTTAGCGGTCAACGATATTGATCTGGGATCATATCTGGTTGCGTGGACCAAGCTGTCGGTGCTGTCGGCACCATATCACCGGATGGGGCGGTCGATTTTGGCGGCGCATGATCTGTTGCATGCGTCGGCAGCGGAAGCGCCTTTGCGGATGAAGGCCATTGGTGCGCGGTATGTGGTGCTGTGTGGCGCGCTTGGCGATACGGTTGCGGTTCGCGCGCCGGGGGATGCTTTGCGGGCAGAATTGCTCGCCGGGCGGGTGCCCGACGGGCTTGAGGCCGTGGCCGTCGATGGCGGGCCGGTGAAGGTCTGGCAGTTGAAGGATTGATCGAGAGGTAAAGACCCCGGATCGGCAGTGCAGAGCCGTCCGGGGAAACTGGGGTGAGGTCAGGCTTCCATCAATGTCTTGACGTGAACGACGACGGAGCGGGCGAGGGCGGCGAGGTCGTAGCCGCCTTCGAGCATCGAAACCACGCGGCCGTTACTGTGCTTTTCGGCGACTTTGAGCAGCTCCTCGGTGACCCAGATGAAGTCGGCTTCGACCATGCGGAGGTTGGCCAGCGGGTCGTCCTTGTGGGCGTCGAAGCCGGCTGAGATCATCACGAGATCGGGGGAAAAATTATGCAGCGCGGGCAGGATGCGGGATTGGAACGCATCCTTGAACTGTTCGCCGCTGTCGCCGGCGCGCAAGGGCGCGTTCCAGATATTGCCGACGCCGGTTTCGGAGAGTGCGCCGGTGCCGGGATATAGCGGCATCTGGTGAGTAGAGGCGTAGAACAGGTTCTTGTCGGAGAAGAAAATGTCCTGGGTACCGTTGCCGTGGTGGACATCGAAGTCGATGACGGCGACGCGCTCAGCCCCGTGTTTCTTGCGGGCGTAGTGGGCGGCGATGGCGATGGAGTTAAAGAAGCAGAAGCCCATCGGGCGTTCGGATTCGGCGTGGTGGCCAGGCGGGCGGACCTGGCAGAACGCATTTTTGATGCCGGACTTGGGGTCCATGACCTTGTCGACGGCGTCCATGCCGGCGCCGACGGCGCGCATTACAGCCTCCCACGAGCCTGCCGACATGATGGTATCGCCATCGACGTAGACCGGTTCGTTCTGGGCCTTGGCGCGGACGGCTTTGATGTGGGCCAAGTGCTGGGCAGGGTGGGCGAGGAGGATCGCGTCCTCAGCATCTTCGCGCATCGGCGCTTCGGCGCGGGTGAGGCTTGAGAAGAATTCATGTGTCAGCAGGCGGTCGATGGCGCGCATGCGGTCGGGGCGTTCGGGG
>JBEBJA010000082.1:0-5984 GCA_040080145.1 Hyphomicrobiaceae bacterium | reverse complement strand
GGGGGCGGGGATTTCGATGATGCGACCGAAGCCGCCGATGAAGTGGGCGGACTGTAATGTGAGGGCGTAGAAGGCGAAGTCGCCGAAGGATGCGTACATTTCAGCGTCGGGGTGATGTTGAAGGAATTTGGCGCGGGCGGTGGGGCTTGGGGTTGGGGATGCCACGCCCATGACGGTGACGCGGGCGCTGGCAAGTGGATCGCTTCCGGTGGCGCTGGCTGGTTCAAACAGGAGGCTGGCGCGTGGGTCGGCTTCCAGGTTTTGGGTGTGTTTTGCAAGGCGCGACAGCAGCATGAGGGGCGAGCCGTTGGCGTCGACGGCGATGGTGACGAGCGAGACGTAAGGGTGGCCGGAGGTGCGATCCAGGGTTGCCAGCGCTGCGCGGCGAGCGCCGGTCATGAGGGTTGCTGCGTCGGTAGCGGCGGATTGTGTGGCGGCGGACGGTCCGTTGCGGGAGATATCCCCAGATGTCATGTTTGCTTGCTCCTGGCCGTGGTGTCGCTTATTCAGGCGCTATTCACGCGCAATGGTCGTATGGTTGACATCTGATGGCCGCGCTCCGCCACAATTGATGCCACAACAGGCATTAGATGCTGTCTTAACATCAAAGACCACGCCTGAGGACTGAGCATGATCAAAGAAAAAAGCACCATCGCGCTTGTCGACGACGAGCGTAACATCCTGACCTCGTTGCGGCTGGCTCTCGAAGCCGAGGGCTACAAGGTCAGAACGTATAACGACGGCGTTTCGGCTCTCGAAGCGCTGACCGAAGATCCAGCCGATCTCGGCATCTTCGACATCAAGATGCCGCGCATGGACGGGATGGAGTTGCTGCGGCGGGTCCGTCAGCAGTCGGATATGCCGGTGATCTTTCTGACGTCGAAGGACGAAGAAATCGACGAGTTGTTCGGCCTCAAGATGGGCGCGGACGATTACATTGCCAAGCCGTTCTCGCAGCGGCTTATCATTGAGCGGGTGAAGGCGGTGCTGCGGCGGTTCCAGCCTAAGGATCCCGCGCAGACCGAGGAAGATTCCGCGCGCATACTGGAGCGTGGTAAGCTCAAGCTCGATCCCGAGCGTCACACCTGCCACTGGGACAACAAACCCGTCACGCTGACGGTGACGGAGTTTTTGATCCTCCAGGCGCTTGCGGCCCGGCCCGGCGTGGTCAAGACACGCGACGCCTTGATGGATGCGGCTTATGACGATCAGGTGTACGTGGATGACCGTACAATTGACAGTCACATCAAGCGGTTGCGCAAGAAGTTTAAGCAAACGGATGACGATTTCGATGTGATCGAAACTCTGTATGGCGTCGGTTACCGGTTCAAGGAGTAGTCTCGTTTCTTGCAAAAGTTCTGGCCAGACGGAGGGCCAGAACTTTTGAGTCCGGCGCTCGCGCCGACGCCTCTTCGGCGCATCGGCAGCAATTGCTGGCCGCTAGACGGATTGGTTATATAGTCGTGTCGTAACGGAGTAGGAATGGCGCTCGATACCAACCGGGCAGCGGAGCGTGTTGCGTCCGCACGGAGGATGGCGGCGGCAGCGGTGTCGATGGTTGCGTCGCTGTATGGCCGGTTGTCCGGTTTGCTGACGCCGGTGGCGGGTTGGCTTGGCCAAACGCGCGTCGCGCACATTATTTCGCAAAGCCTGCTGCGGCGCATTCTTGTGTCCAACCTGCTGGGGTTGTTTTTTCTGCTCGGCGGGGTGTTTTACCTCAGTGCAACTCACAGCTGGCTGCTGGAAGCCAAGCGCCAATCGCTGCAGAAGCAGGGGCAGATCATTGCCGGCGCGATTGGGGAAAATACGCGGGTGGAGTCCGGGTTCAGCAATAGCGACCTGATGGATCCGAAAGTTCCGTTTCGCGATGATGCCTTTTCGGCGCTGGAATTTTCGCTCAGTCCCGAGCGGCTGACGCCGATCCTCAACCGGATCATCAAGCCAACAGACGCGCGGGCGCGCATCTATGATCGCAAGCTCAATCTGGTGGTCGATACGTCGACGCTGCTGCAGAAGGGCAAGGGGCATGTGGCCCGGCCCGATCCCGAGGCGGCGGATGCAACGCGGCCCCGGACGCGCAATTTCTGGACCAAAATTACCCAGTGGATGATCGACGGGGAATTGCCGGTTTATCGAGAAATCGGCAATGCCAACGGGGCGGCTTATCTCGAAGTCCAAATGGCGCTGCAGGGTCACTCGACTGCTGTCCTGCTGCTCGATAGCCGCGGCGAGCAGATTGTTGCGATCGCCGAGCCGATACGGCGGGCGAAGAACAAAACGGTGCAGGGCGTGTTGTTTCTGTCGACGCGGCCGGGCGAGATCAGCGCGATTTTGAGCGAAGAACGGTCAGTGATCTGGACGCTGGCGGCGTTTGCATTTTTGGCCACGCTGACGTCATCCTGGCTGCTGGCGCGCACGGTTGCAGACCCGATGCGGCAACTGTCGGAAGCTGCCGATCACGTGAGCCGGAACCTGTCGGCGCGCAAGGAATTGCCGGAGTATTCGGATCGTAAGGACGAGGTGGGGCAGATGGCTTCGGCGTTCGGGTCGATGACGGCGGCGCTGTTCCGGCGGATCGAAGCGAGCGAGAAGTTTGCTGCCGACGTGGCGCATGAATTGAAGAACCCGCTCGCGGCTGCGCGATCGTGCGCTGAGTCGATCAGCTATGCCCGGACGGACGAGCAGCGAAACGAGCTGGTCGAGCAAATTCAGGGCGAACTCAAGCGGTTGAACCGTCTGATAACGGATGTGGCGAGTGCGTCGCGGCTGGATGCGGAACTTGCGCGGCAGAAGATGCAGCCGCTCGACGTGCGTCATGTGCTCGATAACGTGTCGCGCACGTTCGGGGATATCCTGGCCAGCGATACGCGCTCGGTCGTGTTGAACATCGAGCCGACGTTTGTCGATACGGATTATCTGGTTGTTGGCCACGATGGGCGGCTGGGGCAAGTTCTGACAAACCTCGTCGACAATGCGATTTCGTTTTCGCCCGAGAAGGGCATCGTGACGGTCGACGCCAGGCGGGTTGGGCAGGTTGTCGAGATCAGCATCACGGATCAGGGGCCGGGAATTCCTGAAGACCGGCTGGAAGAGATTTTTGCGCGGTTTTATTCCGACCGGCCGGAAACAGATCAGAAGCGGGGGAAGAATTCCGGGTTGGGGCTGTCGATTTCGCGTGAGATCGTGATGGCGCACAACGGGCGCATCTTTGCTGAAAATGTGTATCCGGTGACCGAAGCGGCTACCGGCGATAAGGCGGCAGCGGCGCGCCGGGTTGCCAAGGGCGCGCGGTTCACTGTGCAGTTGCCGCTTGCGAACACGCTGCAACGGGGAGGGGTTAGCGGTGTCCGTCGTGCCTGAACTTGGTCCGGCGTTGCACGGGACGGCCATTGCGATGGACGGCCGGGCGGCGCTCTTTCGTGGGCCGTCGGGCGCGGGGAAGTCGGATCTGGCGTTGCGCTGTATTGCGCACGCTGTGTCGCCGCTGCTGCCTTTCCGGGTGGACCTTGTCTGTGATGACCGGGCGATCGTTGTGGTGGAGGAGGGACATCTGGTGGTGTCGGCTCCGTCGCATATCTGGGGTATGCTGGAAGTTCGCGGTCAGGGTATCGTCGAAGTGCCGGCTGTTTCATCCGCCCGCCTGGTGCTGGTTGTCGATCTGGTTGGCGAGGGCGCGTTGATCGAGCGGTTGCCAGATCCAGAAAGTGTCGAAATACTTGGCTATCGCTTGCCGTCGATCCATATCCATCCGTTTGCGGCGTCGGCACCTTTGAAGGTGTTGCTGGCATTGCAGGGCCATTTGAACGGTAAGAACGTAACGCAAGAAAGTTGGCTTTTGGACCAATCCTAGTGTTCCGAGTGCCACACTCGATACCCACTCACCAGCGTCATCCAGGCGTTGGCCGGGACCCAAGCAACCGTCAGAAATCATTACGATACTTGCTTGGGTGGCCACCGTCGATGCCCCACGTCGCGGGCGATAACGCGGCCATGACGGAAATGGGCGGCATCCGTCGGGTGCAGAACACTCGTTGCTTGTTTTATATGGTGTATTATGTGTGCCAATGGCCTTCGCGGGACGCCGTCATTGCCGCATTGCTGGGGACGGCGTGAACTTTTTACTGCTTGCGTTGCTGCGAAAGCCTTGTCAGGTATGGCAAATCGGTGCGTGGTTTGCGCTGGTAGGGGGACGGAACGAGCGATGATGATACTGAGACATCGGGACCTGTTCGTTAAGCGATGCGAGGCGAAATGATCGGACTTGTGATCGTGACGCACGGCGGACTGGCACGGGAGTTTCGTGCGGCGCTGGAGCATGTCGTTGGTCCGCAGAGGCAGATCGAGACCGTCCAAATCGGGCCGGAAGACGACATGGATATGCGCCGGACGGAGATCCTGGGCGCTATCGGGCGTGTTCAGACCGGGGACGGTGTGATAGTGCTGACGGATATGTTCGGCGGGACGCCATCCAATCTTGCGATTTCGGTAATGGACGAGGCCAAGGTTGAAGTGATCGCCGGGATCAATTTGCCGATCCTTGTCAAACTCGCGGCGCTGCGTAGCGACGTCGGTTTGTCCGAGGCGGTCACGCAGGCGCGCGATGCGGGCCGTAAATATATCAAAGTTGCAAGCCAAGAACTGTCGGGCGAGAATTAGGGACCGTCTTCAGGCGGACCGCCGTCGCTGTGTGTTTCGTTTCAGGTTAGGGCGTATCAGGGATGTCACGTGCAGACTATGAAACGACGAACGGTTCGACTTCGGCGACGATTGTCGTGCGCAATATCAAGGGGTTGCATGCGCGGGCGTCGGCAAAATTCGTGAAGTGCGCCGAGACGTTCGATGCCGATGTGCAGGTGACGCGCGATGGCCAGACGGTTGGCGCGACCTCGATCATGGGGTTGATGATGCTGGCTGCCGGGCCGGGGTCGACTTTGGCCATTGAAGCGCAGGGGCCTGATGCGGAAGCGGCGCTTGCCGCGCTGCTGGCGCTGGTCGCTGACGGGTTTGGCGAAGAGTGTGTGAATTAGCAATAGTTCGCGGAGGCAGTTGTCGGGTCTCGCTGCGCTCTACCCGACCTACAAAAACTCTGCCTCGACAAAAAACCGGTCCGTCGGGTAGAGCGCAGCGAGACCCGACACAGGTCAGGGGTAAGCATGCGTTATCGCCGGTTGAGGATCGAGGGTGCGAGCTACTTTTTCACCGTCGTGACGCATGAGCGGCAACGGTTGTTTAGTGGTCCCACGGCTGTCGAATTACTGACTGGCGCAATTGCGAAAGTCCGGTTCCGTCATCCCTTCGAAATTGAAGCCCAAGTGGTCTTACCCGATCACCTTCACGCTATTTGGACGTTACCAGAGGGAGATGCCAACTACGCCAAACGATGGCGCCTCATTAAGGAAGCATTTACGCGGGCGTATTGCCTTGAGTTCGGGAAACCTTTGCGGACGCCGACCGCTCGAATTCGAGGAGAGCAGCCTATCTGGCAGCGCCGCTTTTGGGAGCACACCATACGCGATGACCGCGATTTTGCGGTGCATGCCGATTACATTCATTACAATCCTGTCCGGCATGGGTTGGTTGATACGCCGTCCGATTGGCCTCATTCGTCTTTTGGCGAGTGGGTTGAGCGCGGAGTGTACGATCTGGCTTGGGGAACAATCGAAGCGCCCGCATTGCCGGATTGGGTGAAGCAAGGCGAGTGAGGTTCGCGCGAGGACTTGTGCGGCGGTTGTCGGGTCTCGCGAGTGGGCTCTACCCGACCTACGGTTCGCCCGCCTTAAACGCCGAAACGGAGGCGCTGGGGGCGCCTCCGTCCGTTTGCAGGAGATTTGTGCCGCAGGGTTAGAGCGCGTTTGTTCTTTATTGAAGCGGATTCAAGTGTGCAAACGAGCTCTCATCTTTTGTTTTAGAGTCTGATTCACGTTCTCGATTGAAGCGAAGGCGCTTCAATCTCAAACGATCAGGCTCTAGTGCGAGATGTAGGG
>JBEBJA010000201.1:0-5995 GCA_040080145.1 Hyphomicrobiaceae bacterium | reverse complement strand
CTTTGCGGCCGCCCCTCACGCTCTTTTTGTTGCCGCCCCTCACCCCGACCCTCTCCCCGTGAAGGACGGGGAGAGGGGGGAAGGTTGGCGGCGTTGCCGTATTTGCGTTCGCCTTTGTAGCCACCCGTCGCGTCGTCGATGGACGATTGGCGCGCGAGGGGATCGTCGGCGAGGAACAGTTGTGTAGCGTGCAGGCGTTTGACCTCATCGCGCAGGCGGGCTGCGGTTTCGAATTCGAGGTCGGCAGCGGCGGCCTTCATGCGCTTTTCGAGGTCGGCGATGACGGCGGCGAGGTTGTTGCCGACCATGGGCGTGTCGGCGAGGCCCGCATCGACGGTGACGTGGTCCTGTTCGTAGACCGAGGCCATCACGTCGTGAATGTTGCGTTTGATGCTTTCGGGGGTGATGCCGTGGAGCGTGTTGTAAGCCGTTTGCTTTTCGCGGCGGCGGTCGGTTTCGGCGAGCGCGCGTTCCATGCTGCCGGTGATTTTGTCGGCGTAGAGGATGACCCGGCCGTCGACGTTGCGGGCGGCACGGCCGATGGTTTGGATGAGCGAGGTTTCGGAGCGCAGGAAGCCCTCCTTGTCGGCGTCGAGAATGCACACGCGGCCGCATTCGGGGATGTCGAGGCCTTCGCGCAACAGGTTGATGCCGATGAGGACGTCGAAGGCGCCGAGCCGAAGGTCGCGGATGATTTCGATGCGCTCCAGGGTTTCGATGTCGGAGTGCATGTAGCGGACGCGGATGCCCTGTTCGTGCATGTATTCGGTGAGGTCTTCGGCCATGCGCTTGGTGAGGACTGTGACGAGCGAGCGGTAGCCTTGGGCTGCGACTTGGCGGACCTCGTCGATGGTGTCGTCGACCTGGGTTTTGGCGGGGCGGATTTCGCAGATGGGGTCAATCAGGCCGGTGGGGCGAATGACCTGTTCGACGAAGGTGCCGCCGGTCTGGTCGAGTTCCCAGCTGCCGGGGGTTGCGGAGACGTAGACGGTCGAGGGGCGCATGGCGTTCCACTCCTCGAACTTCATGGGGCGGTTGTCCATGCAGGAGGGCAGGCGGAAGCCGAATTCGGCAAGCGTTGCTTTGCGCCGGAAGTCGCCCCGGAACATGCCGCCGATCTGGGGCACGGTGACGTGGCTTTCGTCGGCAAACACGAGCGCGTTGTCGGGCAGGTATTCAAACAGGGTGGGCGGTGGTTCGCCGGGCTGGCGGCCGGTCAGGTAGCGCGAATAGTTCTCGATGCCCGCGCAGGAGCCGGTGGCTTCCATCATTTCCATGTCGAAGGTGGTGCGCTGTTCCAGGCGCTGGGCTTCGAGCAGCTTGCCGTTGGCGTAGAGTTCTTCAAGGCGGGCTTTCAACTCGATCTTGATGGCTTTGATGGCCTGCTGAAGGGTGGGCTTGGGCGTGACGTAGTGGGAGTTGGCGTAGATTTTGACGAGGGAGAGGTCGCCGGATTTGTGGCCGGTGAGGGGGTCGAATTCGGTGATGGTGTCAACAGAATCGCCAAACAGGGAGATGCGCCAGGCGCGGTCTTCCAGATGGGCTGGGAACAGTTCGACGGTATCGCCGCGCACGCGGAAGGTGCCGCGGGCGAAGGCTGCGTCGTTGCGGCGGTAGTGGAGGGCGACGAGGTCGGCCAGGAGCTGGTCGCGGGACAGGGTTTCGCCGAGCTTCACGGTGAAGGTCATGGCGGTGTAGGTTTCGACCGAGCCGATGCCGTAGATGCAGGAGACCGAGGCGACGATGATGACGTCGTCGCGTTCCAGCAGGGCGCGGGTGGCGGCGTGGCGCATGCGGTCGATCTGTTCGTTCACCGAGCTTTCTTTCTCGATGTAAGTGTCGGTGCGCGGCACGTAGGCTTCGGGCTGGTAGTAGTCATAGTAGGAGACGAAGTACTCGACCGCGTTGTTGGGGAAGAAGCTTTTGAATTCGCCGTAGAGCTGGGCGGCGAGCGTCTTGTTGGGGGCGAGGACGAGGGCTGGACGCTGGGTCTGGGCGATGATGTTGGCCACGGTGAAGGTTTTGCCCGAGCCGGTGACGCCGAGCAGGACCTGATTGTGTTCGGCGGCATTCACGCCCGCGACGAGTTCTTTTATGGCGGTGGGCTGATCGCCCTTGGGCTGGTATTCGGAGACGAGATCGAAGGGGATATTGCCTTCGCTTTTTTCCGGGCGCTCGGGGCGGTGGGGGACGTAGGTGGGCGTGGTGCCCGCGACGATGGGGTGGTTGGCGAGCAAGGGTTGGAGTTGGAGGACGGCCTTGGCTTTATCGGTGCGCTCGTTGGGGCGGGCGAGCAGGGCATCGAGGGTGGCGGTCAGGGTTTCGCCGGACATGGGTGGTCTGGGGCCGGATTGGCGCAAGGCGGGCAGCGTCGCTTTGCTGGCACTGCTGCGCAGTGACGGCCCGGGCGCGTAGTCGTGTTGCAGGCTTTCGCCAAAGCCGGGCGTGCCCGCCAAGGTTTCGGTCGGCGGCGCGGCCGGCTTGCCCGAGCGGTCGCGGGAAGGGCGCGGCTTGGACAGCTTCGTGGAGGATTTCTTAGGAGGAGATGCCATGCTGGTAGTATGGCCCTTCCGCCGTTTTGGTTCAAACCCTTGATCGAAAGTACCACACGGAAAAGCGTAACAGCGCGGGCCTGCCGCCGTACAAGTTCGGATGGGTGCTGTGGACTTTGGGGAGGAATCGATGATCGCGACGTGGGCTTGTGGACTTCTAGCCGTGCTGTTTGGCGCGGCGGTGGTGCAACCGGCGCATGCTGGTGAGGCGGGGCTGGTGGGCACCAAGACGATTACACTGGTATCGGCGGGCGGGGACCGGGTTGCGATTGGCTCGGTTGACTTTGTGCCTGAGGGCGATGGTGCGCGGTTGACGGTGAAGGTCGATAGCGCGGAGTTGAAAGACGAGTTTTTGTCGATGCGGCCATTCCGCTGTCTTCGCGACGCCAAGGAGTGGTGGTGCCATCTGGCCTATCCGTATGAGCTGACGGGGCGGGTGACGGCGGCGGACCTGACGGACCTGGAATACTCTTTGCTGTTCATCGGCAAGGGGCCGAATTTTTTCGGGATTGATGCCTGGAACGGGCTGTATTTCAAACTGTCGATGGCTGCCGATGGCAGTATTGCAGGCCAAGTGCATGAGACGGATTTGAACGTGCTGGCTGTGCCGCCTGCGGACCGGAAGGCGCGGTTGATCGTGCCGGAAGCGTTGACGGCGGTAGAGCCGGGCGCGCACCGGTTTTCGCGGGTGGAGATTAAGTGAGGGTGGGGATTGGTGGGGGCGAAAAGAATTCTTGGGGACGCGCATAAATCCAGAGTTCACATTTCGTTCTAGTTATGCATAACTGTGGGGGTTGGATTGAGGGTGGCGGACGAATCGGGGCACATGCAACGGTATGAGCGGATATTCCATTGAACTTTGCGCCGGAGCAGGTGGCCAGGCCTTAGGGCTTGAGCGCGCGGGCTTTGAGCACGCTGGTCTGGTTGAGATTGATCCCCACGCCTGCAATACGCTGCGGATGAACCGGCCTAGCTGGACGGTTCATGAGGAGGATCTGAACCAGTTCGACGGACGATTGTACAAGGGCGTCGATCTGGTTGCTGGCGGGTTTCCGTGTCCGCCGTTTTCAATTGCCGGCAAGCAGCTTGGGCCGGCGGATGAGCGCGATTGCTTTCCTGCGGGCCTGCGCATTATCGACGAGGTTCGCCCGAAGGCGGTGATGATCGAGAATGTGCGGGGTATTCTTGCGCCCGCATTCCGTGAGTACCGTGACAGCATCGATCAGCGGCTTAGCTCGATGGGATATGTCACGTCGTGGAGGCTCTTCAACGCGGCTGACTTTGGGGTATCGCAATTGCGTCCGCGTGTTTTGATCGTGGCATTGAAGAAGCAACATGCGCCGGAGTTCGTGTGGCCGGAGCCGAAGCGGAAGGTACCAACGGTCGGGCAACTGCTGCACGATCTGATGGCGTCGCGTGGATGGCGCGGGGCCGACGCTTGGCGTGACGGCGCTGATACAATTGCGCCAACTGTGGTTGGGGGCTCGAAGAAGCATGGCGGGCCGGACTTGGGGCCGACGCGGGCCAAGAAGGCTTGGGCTGAGCTGGGCGTTGATGGATTAGGCATTGCGAACGATCCGCCCGCCGAGGACTTCGAGGGGATGCCCCGCTTGACGGTGCGGATGGTTGCCAGGGTTCAGGGGTTTCCGGATGACTGGGGGCTGTGGGGGAAAAAGACGGCGGCTTACCGGCAGGTTGGCAATGCGTTTCCGCCGCCGGTCGCGTTTGCGGTGGCGTCGGCGATTTCGAAGGCGATGACGCCTGTGCGGCCACGGAGCCGGCCTAAGGCGAAGGCTTGGCAGGTTGAGATGATTTAACGAGATGGCGAAGGCTGTTACAAAGCAGCGTTTCGGAAACTCTGTTGTTGATGAACAACATCAAGATTTTCAGATCTTAGCGCGCATCCGGGCTGAAGTTGAGAGGAAGGCTGGCGGGGGCGACCGGCTTCGGCTGGAACTGCCAAATCTAATTAAGAATGCTGTCGATTTTGTCATTGATCCGGTTCGAACGGGCAGGACTTCGATGGAAGAACTCGACAAGGTCGAGAAGACTTTTATCGGACTGAAGGTCGAGCATTTTCTACGCGATTGGCTTGATGTGCCAAAAGGGCTTCACCGGGACCTTCAGATTGATGGGCTCGAAGTTGATATTAAGAATACAATAGGCACGACGTGGATGATCCCTCTTGAAACCTACCGGGATGAGGAACCGTGCCTTTTGATTGCTACGGCGAAGTTTGACGGACGGTGCTGGCTGGGTCTCGTGGTCGCTCGAGAGGCATACTTGGGCGGTGAAAACCGTGACCGGAAGAGGTCGATTACCGAGGCTGGCCGTCGCAATATTTTGTGGCTTGTGGAAGATGTCCCTTATCCGCCGAGTCGGTGGGCTGGGATAAATATGACGCGCTTTCGCGCATTGCGCTGCATCAAAGGCGGACAAAAGCGTGCTGCGCCGTTTTTTCGTGAGAATGTTGGGAGGGTCGTTCATCGTTCGATCCTTGAGGCGCTCTTGCATGACCAATATGATTATATGAAGCGGGTGCGCGGGAATGGCGGGGCGCGTGACGATCTTGAGCCCGAAGGCATTGCGGTGCTTTCGGGCGTTTATGATCGGGATAAAGCCGAGGCTCTTGGAATTTGCTTGGCTAAAGATGAGTTTGTGGCGGTTCGCATTGCCTTTTTTTGAAATCGTCTCACCGATAGTTGTCGTGGGTGGCGGCCTGTGATGCGCGCGGCATCGCAAGCGATGACGCGGCCATGACGAAAGGGGGGGGCGGTTGTTTCTGGCATTTGCATTCCAAGGCAGAGTGTTTGGACGCTCGCGTGCCGAAGACCAACACGGTGTATTGGCTGCCGAAGTTGCAGCGAAATGTCGAGCGTGACCGGCGCAACCGGGATGAGCTTGAACGGCTGGGCTGGCGGGTGTTGATTGTCTGGGAGTGCGAGACGAAGGATCTCGATGAACTGCGGCGGCGGCTTAGGCGGTTTCTGACGTGATGGCCTTTTGCGGTGAGGGTTGTCGTGGGTGGCCGCCTTCGCGGCCATGACGAAAGGTGGATGGATGAACCGAAAAAATGAACCGGACAGTCAGGTCCCTCGGGTCAAGCCCGAGGGCAGGCTAGCCCCGGCCATAGAGTGGGGGAGGCCATGACGATAAGGCGGGGCTGACATGGAGATCGTCTGTGGTTCTCCCCTTAGGTGCCTGCGGCTTGGTCTGGAAGCAGTACTAACCAAATCACTGTTTCCCCGGACGGCTCTGCACGTGCCGATCCGGGGTCTTTACCTGCACGAGGGTGGGAAAGATCCCGGATCTGCGTGCGCAAGGGCGCACTTGTCCGGGAAATCAGTAGAAGCAGAAGCGTTTCATTCTCAACTGCAAAAAGTCTATACGTGGCGTGGGCGGATGGGGAGTAGCGTTGCGTGAGTGTGGCGGGGGGAGTTGGG
>JBEBJA010000017.1:0-25775 GCA_040080145.1 Hyphomicrobiaceae bacterium | reverse complement strand
ATGCTAACTCCCATTGTCGAAACTCATGATGGCCGGCCGCAATTCCGCTGATCGTGCGGAAACCGCACGATCTATCCTGCCGGAAGAATGCGTTACTGCGCCCGTAGTGGTGCCCTTGCCCCAGCAACGATATCGCCGCTGGTGCCCCGTCGCTTACTGAAGTCGGTCACACAATCGCCACCGGAAGTTCTAAACTCCCCGGATGCGCAACACCTGGGTTCTCGCCCCGGCTGCAGGTCGGTTGTTCAAACTATTAACCGGATCCGCAAACGCGCATTTCGCCCGTTGCTGCTGCGGATGGGTGCAATGCCAAGGCCCCTGCGGAACCCCCAGCACTGAACATATGACAGATCTTTAGCGAGCAAACAATCCCCTAGAGATCACATTTAAAAAACAATCGCCAGAAGATTGCGAACAACGACCAAACAGTCACGCTCCAGACTCAGACGCTGCTTCCGCCCGACCCGCCACCCTTACGGCGCTCTCGCAACCGCCGGGATGCTGCAGCGACCTGCGCCCTCCGCCGCTGGCGTCTCTGTTCATCAGTCAGCAGAGTGGACAATGATCGCGATGCATCAGCAAGCACATCATCTTCCCATTTCCGGGGCGCGCCAGGCTGATGAACCCGGACCGGCCCATTGCTGAATTCAGCCGAAACAGTCGGCCTCGCGCGAACACTAGCAACATCAATACCCATATCTTTCAGGCGTGCCGCAAATAGGTCTAAATCCAAATCAGGCTCGGAACCCTTCTTGTGCGCAATTTTAACTTCCAAAACATACGTCTTATAAACCCACGTCCCATCACAAGCCCCATCAGATGCAGATCTCGACGACGTCGGGACAACTGGCTTTCCAATTTGCCTGCGCAATATCAATTTGCGTGAATCTTCCTCCGTCAAAATATCATCCAAGGGCGGGAACGCATAGCCCTCCGAAACAAAGTCCGGCACATCGCCACCCGGCTTATCAGCCAGAACCTTAGCCTTCACTGTCCGCTGCAAATCTTTCATGACGGCACAATCATTTCCTTGAAGTGGAGCGAATCCACTTTTGTTGCAATCTAGCAAATTCAGGTGTGGACGTTGCATTGAGTGCGCCGTGGCTCATTTCACGGGCAACGACTTCAGGCCGAATAAAAACTTCATCCCCGGTGCGATCAAAAACGGAATTCGGCCCGCATTCGACGGTTGCCAATCCAATACGCGACACATCAACATTGGCACCGCCCAACGGGGCCTTGAACAAAGGAACGACGTTACTGCCATTCGTCCGCGGCCCCATCTCGATAGGAACACTGGCATCCCGCAAATCGTGACCAACATCATTGCGCCGGACCAGACTGATGCGCTCGTACGGAAATATCCGGCCCAAGGCCGCCAAATCAAAATTCACCTTCGCCAGCATAGCATCAACATCCGATGGACCATCTCGCGTCAATTCAAGAGCAATCTGCGACATCATATGCTTCTCAAGCAACCTGCCAGCCAGCCGACCATAAACATTCCGGCTTTTTACGCGAATGTCGCGGATAATATGTTTCGAAATCGAATGATAATAGTGATGCGTATAAAAGAAGGCGTCATCCTCAATGACATCTTGCGTAACATCTGTCTGCCGACGCAGCCCTACGATGCACGCAGCCGGAGCCCCCGCAACCCGGATCGGTATCTGAATAAGCGAACAGTTTATCAAATCTGTGTCATCGGGCGCCATGAGAGCCATGAGATACCGGAACGCCACAGCGCGCAAGTGGGCACGGCTGGCCTCGGCAGGCGAACAACTGATACCGCCTTGAAGGCCGATGAGTCGGTCCCCTTCGAAAGGATTCTTGCGCTGATTGTAGATCCCAGACGACAGCGTCATTTCACAAAACATGCGCTCATGACACTGCTGCGGCCCCGTGGCCGCATCAATCAGCTCACGATAAGGGCTATCTGCGAAGGCTGCGAACCATGCATCAATTGACTCTTGTGTGAACGGCGCGGGCAACGCTGGCATCGGCGGCGCCGTCGAGATGATCGCACGCACACGCCGGTCGACTTTCGCAACCCCTTCCCACTCAGCGCTTCCTTCAACAAGAGGGGGCAGTTTAGTCAGCAGCCACGAACGCCGGCGGCTCAATGCCTCCACCATATCTATTTGCTGACGCAGCGGCATGATACATCTGACATCGTAGGTATACTTCAGGCACCGGGTTGTCCGCCGGTCAAAAATCTTCCAGAACACCATCATGTTTGGGGCGCACGAATCGAAGCCGCTGATCAAGGGTGAACCCGACGACTTTTCATAGGTGCCGCCGATAATCTCGCGCAACGCCCGTTCGCCCAACGCAGTAATATTCTTTATTCGCGCTGCAATCTCTTTCGTGCCGGCAATGAGCTCGTGATCGCGTTCGAACCGTTCCGTCCCGTACTGTATAATTCGCGCATTAGCGCGCAAAGCACGCGCAACCATCGGCTTGATCGATGTCGGCTTATCGACAGGAGAGAAAATTCTCGCAAAAATTTTCCCAATCGCCGTATCTTTCTCAACAGGCTTCGCCTCCAGCGAGACATTATTTGCCGAAGCGTCTATATCCCACAGCATGACATAGTAATCAGTATCGAATAGCCGCAACAGAACCAGACTCGACTTGTGTCCGAAAAAGTTCTGATTGA
Source organism: Hyphomicrobiaceae bacterium (assembly GCA_040080145.1). GTDB lineage: Bacteria > Pseudomonadota > Alphaproteobacteria > Rhizobiales > Hyphomicrobiaceae > JANXVY01. Next base: position 23,116 of record JBEBJA010000017.1, on the reverse strand, counting down.
GAAATTCAAACACCTTCGAACGCCTCGCCAGGGTTCTTGGACGCTTAGGACCAGCCCCCTTTGTTCCAATGACGACAGTGTCTGTGTATTTTTTTATTTCCCTGGCGAAGCGGTCACCCAAACAGCGATCATAAAACGGATTAAGAACTTGATAATAGAACTCACCGCCTATATCAATTCTTTCAATTGCCGAAGCCTCGATATTCTCTCGAATCATCTTGGAAAACGGCGCACGCTTTTTCTTGAAAATCACAGGGACAATCGAAGGCTGCACGGCCAGCAATGCCCGATTTAGCATTTGAAACAGACCCGTGCGCCGCCAGCCAATCTGGAAAACCGAGTCGAGCAAACTGTCGCGGATCATAGCGACACGATCAATTCCTCCGGTCATCACCAAACTCCAGCCCCCGACGAGTGCAGCAGCCGATGCTACAATATGAGGTAGCCGCCGTCAGCAAAATCATCGCATATTTTCAAATGCTTCCAGTGCGCCGCAACACATGCGAGAGGGGCACACGGGCACAAGGCTGTTACGCTTCGGCAACCTCGATCACCCCGGCCATGGCACCGAGCATACCTTGCGTGTCCGGGCTCGTATCGTAGCGGCCAGGAAGCACGATCTCGACATCGCGCCCGCCGCTCATACCAGCGACTGCATTGAACGTGACCACAAAGCAAATCTCGCCTTTCCCGCTCCCTGGCCGAAGCAACGCCTTAATGTCGGACAGTCCGGCCTTCTTGGCCGCCAATGTGCGCGCATCAAGCACCACTCGCAATCCACGCTGTAGATTGGCCGCTGCCGAATTAAGCGCCTCCAACCCGAGCACACGCATTTTGAGCGTATCTTCCACCCGTTCGGCTTCGACCTGAATCAAAACCGGCGTTCCCGGCTCCAACAGATTGCCAGAAGCCTCCAACGTATCGGAAAAGACAACTGCCTCAAACTGTCCCGTCGTATCCGAAAACATCGCAAACGCAAACTTATTGCCCTTCGCCGACCGTCGCTCGCGCGCCGCAAGCACAATTCCACCAAGCCGCGCTGTAGTCGCCCCCCGCTCACTTGCAGCTTCAAATTCTACAAACGTCTTGACGCCTAACTGCTTCAACGCTGCCACATACTGATCGAGCGGATGCCCCGAAAGAAAGAACCCGATCGCGTCGAACTCGTGCTGTAACCGCTCCATCGGAGTCCAGCCCTTAGCAGCCCGCAGGTCAAGCGCCGGCGACGCACCCCCACCACTCGCAAACAAGTCCGTCGTCCCACTCGCCTTGTCGGCCTGCGTACGCGCCGCCAGTCCGGCAATCAAATCGACATTGCCAAGCACCAGCGCCCTGTTGGTCTCCAGCGTGTCGAACGCCCCCGCCTCCGACAACGTCTCCAGCCCCCGCTTATTCAGCGCCTTTGGATTGAGCCGGCTCGCAAAATCCCCCAGCGACTTGTAAGGCCCGTGAGCAACACGCTCCTCAACGACACTCGCAACCGCCCCTGCGCCAATATTCTTGAGTGCTGCCAGCGAATACCGGATTGCTCCCCGCTTTCCCGGAACCTTCGACGGCTCGGGCAAAAAGTCGATTCCCGACGAGTTGATGCACGGCGGCAGAACCGCAATTCCGCTCTTCTTCGCCTCACTCACGAAGACCGCAAGTTTATCGGTGTTACCCAAATCAAGTGTCATCGACGCGGCAATGAATTCCTCGCGGTAATTGGCCTTCATATACGCCGTGTGATAGCTGATGAGCGCATATGCGGCCGCGTGCGACTTGTTGAATCCATACCCCGCGAATTTATCGACCAACTCGAAGATGGCCGCCGCGTCCCTCTCCTTGACACCCTTTTTCTTAGCGCCGTCGACGAAGCCTGCCTGCTGCTTGGCCATTTCGGCCTTGTCTTTTTTGCCCATTGCGCGGCGTAGCAAATCCGCCTGCCCCAGCGAATACCCGCCCATCACCTGGGCGATCTGCATCACCTGTTCCTGATAGATGATGACGCCGTAGGTTTCCCGGAGCGTTCCATCCAGCAATGGATGCAGACAATCAACTTCTTCCTCGCCGTGCTTGCGATTGATGTACGTCGGGATATTGTCCATCGGTCCGGGGCGATACAGCGCCACCATTGCGATGATGTCCTCAAACCTATCCGGCTTCAGCCGCTTCAAACTCTCGCGCATTCCCGTCGATTCAAGCTGGAACACGCCAACGGTATCGGCCTTCGCAAGCAACTGGTATGCAGCAAGCACCTTGGGATCATCACCGGCAATCGCGAGCGTCGACAGATCGACATCTATCCCCCGGCAGCGCTTCACCAGCTGAACCGCCTTCTCCAGCACCGTCAAGGTTTTGAGGCCGAGGAAGTCGAACTTGACGAGCCCCGCCTGCTCGACAAGTTTCCAGTTGTACTGCGTAACCGGAAAACTCGATTTGGGATCGCGATACAGCGGCACCAATTCATCGAGCGGACGGTCGCCAATCACCATACCGGCGGCGTGGGTTGAGGCGTGGCGATACAGACCTTCAAGCTTGATAGCGATTTCGATTAGCCGCGCAACCAGCGGGTCATTGTCACGCGCCTCTTGCAGCTTCGGCTCGGCTTCGATGGCCTCAGGCAGGGTACACGGCTTGGCCGGATTATTCGGCACAAGCTTACAAAGCTTGTCGACCTGGCCATAACTCATTTGCAACACACGGCCAACGTCGCGCAGCACCGCGCGCGCCTGCAGCTTCCCGTGCGTGATGATCTGCGCTACCCGGTCGGCACCATATTTCTGCTGCACATATAAAATCGTTTTTTCCCGGTTCTCCTGGCAGAAGTCGATATCGAAGTCAGGCATGGACACTCGTTCAGGGTTTAAGAACCGCTCAAACAGCAGCCCGAACCGCAGCGGATCCAAGTCCGTAATCGTCAGCGAATAGGCAACCAGCGAACCAGCACCCGAACCACGGCCCGGACCAACAGGAACGCCGTTCGCTTTTGACCACTTGATGAAGTCCGCCACGATCAGGAAGTATCCGGGAAACTTCATTTTCGTGATCACGTCGACTTCGAATGCAAGCCGCTTGAAATAGTCCTCGCGCGTAAAACCTGGCGCGAGTTCGATCACCGCCAGCCGCGTCTCAAGCCCAGCCTCGGCCTGGACCCGCAAAGCCTCGGCCTCCGCGGCCATGACTTCTTCAACCGTCGAGCCTTCCTTGACCGCGACAAACCGCGGCAAGATCGGCTTCTTTCCCAACGGACGGTACGAGCACCGCTTGGCAATCTCGATCGTGTTCGCGAGCGCTTCAGGCAGATCTGCAAACAGCGTCGCCATCTGATCGGCTGACTTCAAATGATGCGCGGGGCTTGCCTTGCGCCTGTCGTCCTCGACGACATAACGCCCCTCGGCAATACACAACAACGCATCATGCGCCTCGTGATCACCCGGCACGGCAAAGTAAACTTCGTTGGTCGCAACAACCGGCAACGCTCGCTCATAAGCCAGCGCCAGCAATTGCGGCTCGACCGCCGCCTCCTCGGGCAAGCCATGCCGCTGAATTTCGACATATAACCGGTTGCCGAAAACCTTCTCCAGCGACCCAAGTCGCGCCGCCGCCTGATCGCTTTGCCCGCCCGCAAGTGACTTGTCGATCGGACCGCGCGGACCGCCCGTCAACACAATCAACCCCTCGCTAAATTCTTCCAGCCGTGAAAGCCCAACATGCGGCGGCTCGGAGTCCTGCGGATCAAAGAATGCCCGGCTTGCAAGCTTCAACAGGCTGGCAAACCCCTTTTCATTCATCGCCAGCAGCGCCATGTGCCCGGCAGGCGCACTTTTGGGCTGGTTACTGCCGGCCCGCAGCACACCATCGGCGGCCGAACTGCCATCGCCAAAATCCACAGCGATATTGAGCCCGATTATGGGTTGTATTCCCACCGCCCAAAGTTTGTCAGAAAACTCCAGCGCACCAAACAAATTGTTCGTATCCGTCAACGCAATCGCGGGAAAGCCATAGCCTTCCGCCAGCTTGGCGAGCTTGCTGATCGTCAACGCGCCCTCAAGCAGCGAATACGCCGAATGCACCTTGAGGTGCACGAACCGCGCGGGCGGTTTCGCGGGCGTGACGGAGGAAACATCGGAGCTACGAGTCGGTGCGTTCATATCCTGAATTTACGCGATCCCGGCCCACAGCGCTTGCACATTCTCCATCTTACCAACATCCTGCAATGCCCCACCGGCGAGCGGCCAAAACAGCCGCACGGTCTCCTCGCCCGCTGCAAGAACGAGAACCGCCCCCAGCACAATCCTGGGTTGCTAGTGCGCTTTACTACAGTGTGGTTGCTTGCCTTCGGCGATTCCATTTCGCCGTCGTGGACCGCAAATACAGAGATTTCTACAATGGATGCTCGCTCTTACTCCCGATACCAGCATACATTGAAAATGGCCTATCGCCAACAAGCAATTCCCGACGCCGATATATCGAGAACAATTCCATCTTATTTCAGCATTACGGGTTCATCCCCGCGCGCACTGATTACCGAACTATCAAAAGGCATCAAAGCACGCCTTAATATGCTGGAGCAGCCAAAGGGACACTTGATTTCGGAAACGACCAGCGTCCGGACACTAGCGTTTGGCTCGCATGAAATCATGATACCTCTTATAAACAAGCACGGTGTTGAATGTTACGGCACATCCCCTGCCTCAAGCTTCGATTTTCTAATTGAAAGCCAGCTGGGCTTACTTGACGACGCCAAAGTCTTCTACGATTTCGGCGCCCACCACGGCGTTTGGTCGATGTATTACGCTCTCTTGGCCGGAACCGGCGGACGCGTCGTCTGTTTCGAACCTTCAATCATGAATATCGAAGTCTCTGCTCTCCTGTTCTTAATCAATGGTGCTACTACGATCGTGAATATCGGCGCAGCCATCGGTGCCGGACCAAGCCCGTCAGCGCGCCATCCCTTTGCGGACGGGTTCAGCGAGACAGCCCCCAACAGCGGCATGCTCACCGGTTCCATTTCGGAAAATGGACCTGTAATTGATCTGCGCGACTACGCCTGGGAACATGCCGACTTCTTGAGAATGGACATCGACGGCTTCGAATACGACATCATTACCAGAAATCCCTGGATTTTCGACCTTGCCACCAACATGCACATTAAGGTGCATATCCCTCGCCTCTTAAACCGCGGCCTCGACTACCGCGACATCATCGACCTCATCCCATTCGACCAATTCACCATCCTGAATTATCAGGATGCTACATCGATCGAAATCGGCAAATCAACGCCGCTATCCGGCACGTGCAACCTGATGATGAAACGCCGGGAATCCTCCCGCGCACTATGAACCCTCACACCAGCTCAATCGTGCGTTTCGCTTGCAAACTTTAACGGGAGTTCTGTGGAGTATTTCATCTGCTCCATCGCGAACGCCGATGAAACCTTAGCGATTTCAAGCCGTGAAATAAGCCGCTTGTAAAAAGCATCATAGGCGGCAATGTCGGGCACGACGACACGTAGCAGATAATCGATCTCGCCCGACATCCGGTATGCCTCGACAACTTCCGGCAGATCGCTGATTGCCGCCCGGAACTTTTCCAGCCAATCAAGGTTGTGCTGGTCCGTTTTGATTTGAATAAAAACAGTTACCCCAACATTAACCTTGAACGCATCAAGCAGCGCGACACGCCGCGAGATGATCCCCGCCTCCTCAAGCTTCTGTATCCGCCTCCAGCACGGCGTTGTCGACAGTCCGACCTCCTTGCCGATGTCGGCCACCGGCCGCGTACAGTCGGCCTGTAGGATCGTCAGAATCTTGATGTCCATTTCATCAAGCATGGAGGGCACCCTAAAAGCGGAAAACTTTCCGCAAAACGATCATTCGTTGCAATCATATTGCGCGCGGCACGACCTAACGCAACAACTCTCGCACGAATATTTTTTAGTCAGACAAGGCGCGGGCCTCAAACCAGAGACAAGACTTCAGCAATCCAACCATCCAGCCAGTTCGCTTTCAACCCGCCCTCCCCCCGGCCAGCCATCACGCCGCCGCACTGGGGCGCGCCGAGACCTCCGCGTACCAACGGTCGAAATGCCCCAAGCCGTCAGGCCGGGCAATCCGCGCCGGCTTCATGAAATCGGCGGCAACCATCAGCGTGATGTCGGCAATCGAATAGTCATCGCCTGCGAGAAACCGCGTATCTGCCAATTGCGCATTGAATTTCGCCAGCGCCTCCAGAGCCTTCGGCTTGTTGGCTTCTCCCCACTCGGGAATCTGTGGAACTTCGAGCGCCGCCATCGAGGAATGTTTGTGCCGGAACGCAGCCGCAACATGCGCAAAGAAGCCAAGCTCCACCCGCCGCTGCCACATCTCCACAACGGCCCGTCCCGTGGCACCCCGTCCCATCAAAGCCGGTTCGGGATGGATTTCCTCAAAATACCGGCATATCGCGACCGTTTCGCAAATCGCCGTCCCATCATCAAGAACGAGCACCGGGACTCGCTGTTCTGGATTGATTTTCGTAAAATCCGCCGACTTTAAACTCCCCAGATCGCGATTTTCGGTTGGAACCACGATACCTTTCTCGAACAGGAAAATCCGCACCCGGCGCGGATTGGGTGCCGTTTTCGTTTCAATGAGCTGCATGAACTACCTTCCCGTATAAGACACAACGATTTTGATAACGGCCGCCAGCAGCGCAAGCGCACTAACCAGCCCGATGCGCCGCAACGGAGATAAATTCTGTGTTCGCCGATGCGGTTTAATCATTTGTTTTCCCGTCAGAATTAGCCATTCGTAAACCATTTATTGACAGATAAGGACGACAGTTCAGAAGCGCATCCCGTTTGTGCCGTCGCATCGTCTCGATCTGTCGATCCCCGAGTTCTGTCAATCCCAGAGGTCTGTCGAACCCCGAGTGAGGATTGGCATTCCCTGAGCCCAAAGATTAATGAGCCATGACCGGAATGGAAAGCAACTCCGCTCAGACCTTGGCGCAACCGCAAAGGGGCCACCAGCGCAGGACGGCGGCAAGCCAGGCCGAAATCAAAGCCGTGCGGGGACGTCTTCAATCGGGCAGTGATATCGAACCGGCATTCGAACACGAGTTGCTGACGATGTTTGCCAGAAACGAGATCAAGGCGGCAGTCACCATGCCGGCCCTCTCGCTCATCTTTTCGCTCGCCAGCATGTTCTGGGCCCCCAAATACCAAGCCTGGGTCTGGCTCCTCCTGGTCGTTTTCACCAAAGCCTGGCTGTTGTGGCAATGCGGACGCCTTCTCGCAGACCCAGACGCTGCTTCCGACATCGGGGCCTGGCGTCGCAAATTCATCTTTGCGGAACTCCTGACCGGCCTGTCGTGGGCAGGCTTTGCGGTGGTGGGCATTGATCTCAGCCCCGTTTGGGCGACACTTGGCGTTAACCCGGGTCAAGGCGCAACCGCAATCCCGGCGTCGCTCGAATTCTCATCCAACGTCTTCGTATTCGCCACCCTGATTGTCGTCCTCGCCGTCCGCATGACGTTTGCTGCGACCGTCATCCCGATCCTGTATGCCGGCACCATCCCCATGACGCTGGCTGTGGTCATCCGCCTCGTCCTCCTCCAAGACCCATTCTATATCGCGCTGGCTGCAATGGGCGTTGGAGTCCATCTTTACTTCATCTGGCTCGCGCGGGGATTAAATTCGACCGCCGTCGACCGGCTGAAATTCCGCGCCCAGAAAGATCTGCTGATCGCAGCGCTGGAAGAGGAGAAAGCCATCTCCGAGGAAGCACGCCGCCGTGCCGAAGCCGCCAACAACTCCAAATCCCGCTTCCTCGCGACCATGAGCCACGAACTGCGCACCCCGCTCAACGCCATCATGGGCTTTTCCGAGGTCATGCACGCCGAAGTGTTAGGTCCAATCGGCAGCGCCAAATACAAAGACTACGCCGGAACCATCCATGAAAGCGGCCGCCATCTCTTGAACCTTATCAACGAAATCCTCGATTTATCGCGCATCGAAGCTGGAAAATACGAACTCACCGAGCAGCGGGTCCGCTTCGCCGACGTCACCGAAGATTGCCACCGCCTATTGAAACTCCGTGCCGAAGCCAAAGGCGTCGACATCACCGAAGACGTTCCCAGCGGCCTCCCGCCGATCTGGGCCGACGAGCGCGCGATGCGCCAGATCTGCCTCAACCTCATGTCCAATGCCCTGAAATTCACCCCCAAAGGCGGGCGCATCTGGGTGACGGTTGACACCACAGCAGGAGGCGGCCAGCGTCTGAGCGTCAGCGACAACGGCCCGGGAATTCCAGCCGACGAAATCCCCAAAGTGCTCCAGCCGTTTGGCCAAGGCAGCCTCGCCCACAAAACCGCTGAAGGCGGCACCGGGCTTGGCCTATCCATCGTCCAAAGCCTGATCGAATTGCATGGCGGCACCTTCGAACTCAAAAGCGAGCTGCGCCGCGGCACCCAAGCCATCGTCATTCTGCCGCCGCGCCGCGTACTGGCTCCCGCTCCTCCGCTCCAGCCGCTGGGTGCCGAACGCCACCGGCCTGCAACATCGCCGGTTCGCGAAGACCAGCGCGCGGCGTCCAATCCACCGGTCTCCAGCGCCAGCCTCCGCCCAGCGCGCCTGCGTCAACCCCGCGCTCATCCAGCCCTGACCGCCACGGGATAACCCAACCGCCAACCCCAAGCTGTCAAAACCGGCCCATTGTTTTACAGCCCGCAGCTCCCTATACCCGCACTTCAACCGATGCGGAGAGACCGTGGACACGCCCTGCAAGAACTTGTGCCATCTCAATAAAGACACCGGCCTTTGCGAGGGATGCGGGCGGAGCGGCGACGAAATTGCCAGCTGGATCCGCCTGACGCCCAGCGAGCGGCGCGCCATCATGGCGCTTCTGCCCGACCGGCTGCAGCGCGCACACTCCAAACCGGGATAGCCCAGATGGCCATGTTCGGCGACCTCGACAGCGGTACGGCCCTCTACATTGCCGCCTGGCTTGCCTTCCTGGCAATCGTGTTACCCAGCGTATTTTTCGCCTATCGGGGCCGGTTTGGCACCGCCGCCAAACACGCGGCCGTCTGGATCGCCATCCTTCTGGCGCTCGTCTCAGGCTACGCCTACCGCGACGAAGTCTCGACCATCGCCGCCAGGGTATCGGCTGAACTTGCCCCTGCTGGAACTGCCGTCACAACCGCTACCCCCGATGGAGCACGCGCCGTCCGCATCCGCCGGTCATCCCATGGCCCCTTCGTTGCCCGCGCCAAAGTCAACGGCGCTGAGACGATGATGCTGGTCGACACCGGCGCATCTTCCGTTGTCCTCAAAGCCGCCGACGCCGAACGGGCCGGAATCGACCTCAGCAGCCTGAAATTCACCGTCGCCGTCGAAACCGCCAACGGCAGCACCTTCTGCGCCCCCATCCGCCTGCGCCAGATCGACATCGGCGGCATCACCTATCAAGGCGTTGAAGCCCTTGTCTCCAAGCCAGGCAACCTCAAGGAAAGCCTCCTTGGTATGAGTTTCTTAAGGCGTTTGCGGTCTTATGACTTTTCAGGTGATTTTTTGACCTTGCGAAGCTGACCGTTTTGAGCGGCCTCTTCGCTCGCGGTGCTGGAGTTGTTGTTTGTCCCACAGGCATCTCATCGGCGAAGTCATGAGCTGGCTTGCCACAGCCGCCATGCTGCTTGCATTCGCCTATAATCTCCCGGCACTCCGCCACGCCATTTCGTCCTCAGTGACACTGCACGCGCCAACCGCCAAAGCCGCCACGGCCAAACCCAGCCACGAAGAACCGCGCCCGCATGAGGGCGTGGAACTGCGCGCCGACCGTGCCGGCCACTTCGCTGCCAGCATGGAAGTCAACGGCCGTTCCGTTGAAGCCCTTGTCGACACCGGCGCGACCATCGTCATGCTGACCTACGAAGACGCCCAGCGCGCCGGCGTTTTCCTCCGCGACCGCGACTTCACCATGCAGATGCAGACCGCCAACGGTATCGCCAAAGCAGCCCCCGTAACCCTTGAACGAGTGACCATCGGCAACATCACCGTCCGCAACGTCCAGGCTGGCGTCGGCGAACCCGGCCTCCTGCGCACCAACCTGCTTGGCATGTCGTTCTTGAAACGATTGAACAAGTTCGAAATCCGCTCCGGCACCCTAATCCTGCAAGACTAACCAGCTTGCTGCTGCAACAGCCATAACACTCTCATGCATCCGGCGAAGATCGAGGGGAGGAGCAGCGCGTCAAGCGCGCGGATAGTCCGAATGGGGGAGTGAGCACTTGTGGCGCTGCTCCTTGCTAAGATTTTTGGCCTACCCGCAGCATTTAACACTCTCTGACCTGGGAGTTTCACCCAGGCGGGTGCGGCGAGCCTCGGGACCGTCTCCTGCGTGGAGCACCCCCGACTTGCACCTTGCTGCCACCAATAGGTTCGCCTCCGGATCGGCGGTAGTGGGTCAGTTTGAAATCCTGACTTGTTCCCTCCCCCTTGTGGGGAGGGTTAGGGTGGGGGTTGATGTGCTCATCATCGGGTTCCGAGCGCCCCCCTCCCCGGCCCTCCCCACAGGGGGGAGGGAGAAGTTTGGCCCAATATTTCAAACTGAGACAGTACCCCATTTCCGTAGCGCTCGAGTATGCCCAATAACATCGGCAAAATTTTCATGCACGATCGCAGCCAAGCCGTGCGCCTGCCGAAAGAATTTCGCCTCCCCGGCAAACAAGTCCGCATCACCAACACCCGCGAATTCGCCCGCGCGCCAGGGTTGAAGGTTGAAGGTTGAAGGTTGAAGGTGGAAGATTGGGCAACTTAAGTCACAAAAAGCGGATGGGTCTGGGAAGCTGCGCTTCCCAGTGGGGTGTGGGGCAAGCCCCACTGACCGCGCAGCGGTCGTCCCCTCACAGCGGAATATTATCGTGCTTTTTCCACGGGTTCTCGACGTGCTTGTTCCGCAGCATGTTCAACGCCCTGCAGATTCGCTTACGGGTGCCGTGGGGCAGGATCACCTCGTCGATGTAGCCGCGTTCCGCGGCAACGAAGGGGTTGGCGAAGCGCTTCTTGTAGTCCTCGACACGCGCCGCGATCGCCACCGGGTCCGAAAGCTCCGCCCGATAGATGATTTCCGCCGCACCCTTGGCCCCCATGACCGCAATTTCAGCCGTCGGCCAAGCGTAGTTCACATCGCCGCGGATGTGCTTGGACGACATCACGTCGTACGCGCCGCCGTAGGCCTTGCGGGTGATGCAGGTCACCTTCGGAACGGTCGCTTCGGCAAACGCAAACAGCAACTTGGCCCCGTGCTTGATGAGGCCGCCGTATTCCTGCGCGGTACCCGGCAGGAAGCCCGGCACGTCGACCAGCGTCACGAGCGGAATTTCGAAGCAATCGCAGAACCGGACAAAGCGGGCAGCTTTGCGCGAGGCGTCGCTGTCGAGCACGCCGGCGAGCACGAACGGCTGGTTCGCAACGATGCCGACGGTGCGGCCTTCCATGCGGGCAAAGCCGGTGATGATGTTCTTGGCGTACTGGTCCTGGATTTCGAAGAAGTCGCCTTCATCCACGATTTTGTGGATCAGCTCCTTCATGTCGTAGGGCTTGTTCGGGTTATCCGGGATCAGCGTGTCGAGCGAGTAGTCGTAGCGGTCGGACGGATCGGCCGTCGGCATCTCGGGCACGCCGTCTTCGTTGTTTGACGGCAGGAAGTCCATCAGGCGGCGCATCTGCAGCAGCGCTTCGACATCGTTCTCGTAAGCCCGGTCGGCAATCGACGACTTGGTGGTGTGAACCTTTGCGCCACCGAGTTCTTCGGCGGTGACGGTCTCGTTGGTGACGGTTTTGACAACATCCGGCCCGGTCACGAACATGTAGCTCGTGTCCTTCACCATGAAGATGAAGTCGGTCATGGCGGGTGAGTAGACGTCGCCGCCCGCGCACGGGCCCATGATGACGGAGATCTGCGGAATGACACCCGACGACAGCACGTTGCGCTGGAACACTTCGCCATAACCGCCAAGTGCATCGACGCCTTCCTGGATGCGCGCGCCGCCGGCGTCGAACAGACCGATGATGGGCGCGCGGTTCTTGATCGCCATGTCCTGGATCTTGGTGATCTTTTTGGCATGCGTCTCAGACAACGAACCGCCGAGCACCGTAAAGTCCTTGGCAAACACATAGACCACGCGGCCGTTGATGGTGCCCCAGCCGGTCACGACGCCATCGCCCGGCGTCTTGTTCTTTTCCATGCCGAATTCAACGCAGCGGTGCTCAACGAAGGTGTCGAACTCTTCAAACGAATTCTCGTCCATCAACAGTTCGATGCGTTCGCGTGCCGTCAGCTTGCCACGCTTGTGTTGTGCGTCGATGCGCGATTGTCCACCTCCCAAGCGGGCCTGGGCGCGGCGCTGTTCAAGCTCATCGATCACATGCTTCATGGAAAAGTGGTCCCGTGTTCATTGCAAAGCTCTGGACCGATAGCATGTCATTTCGCAGTCGCAAACGGGTTTGCGCGAGCTACTTACGTAAGGGTAGTTAACCCACATCTCTCCCAACAAGCCATGGCCGACCTTGAGGCGGCCATCCAGTGCGGCAAACTCAGGCTATCCGTGCGGCTCCCGAATGGGCAGGTCGCGCCCGCCAATGGAGTGGGCAGGAAATCGCAAGCTGGTGCCGCTAGCCTTCGCTATCCAGGCAGGCCAGCAGGAATTCAACCCGCTGCGGGCCCGGCAAGTGGCCAAACCTTGAACCCTTGCTGGCGGCGAAGTGAGGCTTCCAGGCGACGATGTCATCGTGTGTCAAACCGTGCTTGCGTTCCTGCTTGATGGCCCAGCAGTCAGCCTCCTTCTCGCTCTCGGTGGTAGGTGCAAACAGGTGACCGAGAACGTGATGGCCGCACTCGTGCAGCTTAAAAAACACCTGGAGATTGGCCGGCAACCCGCCCATCAGGACGGGATCGAGCATGATGACCGGGGCACCGGCAACGAACTCAGCCCGGCCCGCATCGCCCAATGCCTGAACTTCAACGGTCCGCACCGTGCGATTGCGGAAATCGCGGCACGCGACGACTGAACGGTCGGCGGCAGGCGGCAGCGGCGAGGGAACCACAGGCGACGCCCGCGCCGGATCCGCCAGTGCACCGGCGGGGTTCAAGATCAAAGCGAGCAGTGCCAAGACGTACCGCATGCAGGGGCCCCATGACTTGCCTTCATGACAAGCCTAACCTGCTTAAACGCGCGCGGGGATAAAAAAGATCAATCGACCGTGTGGGGGGATTGCGCGCGCGCGTGCCGTGGGGCTCGCCCCACGCCCCACAGGCGAGCGCAGCAACCCTGACCCCTCAGCTTTTTGTGACTATAGTGAGTGTCAGTGGTTCATCGCCTTGACGATTTCTTCGGTCATCTTTTTGGCGTCGCCAAGGACCATGACCGTGTTGTCCTTGTAGAACAACGGGTTGTCGATACCCGCATAACCAGACGACAGCGAGCGCTTGTTGAACAGCACCGTGGCGCCCTTCCAGACCTGCAGCACCGGCATCCCGTAAATCGGCGAGGTCTTGTCGTCTTCGGCGGCGGGGTTCGTCACGTCGTTCGCGCCGATCACGTACACAACGTCGGTCTGCGGGAATTCAGAGTTGATGTCTTCAAGTTCAAACACTTCGTCATAGGGCACGTTGGCTTCGGCAAGCAGCACGTTCATGTGGCCGGGCATACGGCCAGCGACCGGGTGGATCGCATACTTCACTTCGACGCCGTTCTTTTTCAGCGTGTCGGCCATTTCGCGCAGCGCATGCTGCGCCTGGGCAACCGCCATGCCGTATCCGGGCACAATGATGACCTTCGACGCATTCTTCATCACGTAGGCAGCGTCGTCCGCTGAACCGAGCTTGACCGGCTTTTGTTCGCCAGCGACCCCAGCAGGACCAGCCGTTTCACCGCCAAAGCCACCCGCGATCACCGAGATGAACGAGCGGTTCATACCTTTGCACATGATGTAGGACAGGATCGCACCCGACGAACCGACCAGCGCGCCGGTGATAATGAGGGCGATGTTGCCAAGCGTGAAGCCGATCCCGGCCGCGGCCCAGCCTGAGTACGAGTTCAGCATCGACACGACGACGGGCATATCCGCGCCGCCGATTGGAATGATCAACAGGCCGCCAAAGACAAGCGACACGGCAACGATGGCCCAGAACAGGTTGGTCGAACCACCCGACAGGCAGAACGTGTAAATGAGGTAGACCAGCAGCAGTGCCAGCGCGCCATTGATGAGGTGGCGGCTCGGCAGCATGATCGGCTTGCCGCTCATGCGCCCCGACAACTTCGCAAACGCGATGATCGAACCCGTAAAGGTAATCGCACCGATGGCAACTCCCAGCGCCATTTCGACGAGCCCCGCAGGCGCGAGTTGCCCAAACTTGCCGATGCCGAAGGCTTCCGGCGCATACAGCGCACCAGCGGCGACGAACACGGCAGCCAGACCAACCAGCGAGTGGAACGCCGCGACCAGCTCCGGCATCATCGTCATCGGAATGTTCTTGGCCGCATAAGCGCCAATCCCTCCCCCGATCCCGACGCCACCAAGAATGATGAGCCAGGTCCAGACATCGTCCGGTGCCGAAAGCTGCGTCAGCGTCGTGCCCATGGCAATCGCCATGCCGATCATGCCGTACACGTTGCCTTGACGGGACGTAGCCGGGCTCGACAAGCCGCGCAGAGCAAAAATGAACAGGATACCTGCGACGAGGTACAGGAGGGCTGCGAGGTTGGCGGTCATGATGACTCCAAGGAATTGGGAGTTGGAAAAAGGGAGTTGGATTCAGAAAAACGGGTGGGCATCAGGACGGGGCCACAAACTGCAAAGCGGCGTCACGCCCAACTCCCCACTCCCAATTCCCCACTCCCTCACTTCTTTTCTTTCTTTTTGTACATAGCGAGCATGCGACTGGTGACGAGGAAGCCGCCAAAGATGTTGACCGACGCCATGATGAGCGCCAGGAAACCGAATATCTTGGCGATGATCGCCCCCGATGAAATCGCGGCGACGCCACCCGCCAGCAACGCGCCAACGACGATCACGGACGAGATCGCGTTGGTGACGGCCATCAGCGGTGTATGCAGTGCAGGCGTAACGCTCCAGACCACATAGTAGCCAACGAAGATCGCCATCGCGAACACCATCAAACGGTAGATCGCCGGATCAACGGCGCCGCCGACGCCTTCGGAGGCAAAGGCAGGTGAGGCGAGTAATACGATAGCCGTTGCAACAGTGAGTATGCGGGACATATGGGCGGTTCCTGTAGAAGGTCGGAAACTCAGTGTCTTCGTAGGTTGGGTTACGCACCGCCGTCGGTGCGTAACCCAACAATCCAATCACAGTGGACGGCAATCTAGCTTGCTTTGGGGGCAAGGCTCGCGTGGACAATCAAGCCATCCTTCGCCAGCAGCGATCCCTTGATGACGTCATCTTCCCAATTGATATTGAACGTCTTTTCCTTCTTGTCGAACATCGGCTCGATGAAGTTGTAGAGGTTCTTGGCATAGAGGCTCGACGCATTGACCGGCAACTTGCCCGCCAGATTGAGCATGCCGGAAATCCGCACACCGTTGTGGTCGACGACTTCACCGGCTTTGGTCAGTTCGGTGTTGCCGCCACGCTCGGCGGCAAGGTCGATGATGACCGCGCCCGGCTTCATGGACTCAATCATCGCGCGCGTAATGAGCTTGGGCGCAGGACGGCCCGGGATCAGCGCCGTCGTGATCACGATGTCCTGCAGCTTGATGTGATTGGAAACCAGTTCCGCCTGCTTGGCCTGATACTCGGGCGACATCGGCTTGGCGTAACCTGCCGCAGTCTGGGCCTGTTTGAATTCCTCGTCTTCGACGGCGACGAACTTTGCGTTCAACGACATCACCTGCTCTTTCGTGGCCGGCCGCACGTCGGTTGCTGTCACGATGGCACCCAGGCGGCGGGCCGTCGCGATGGCCTGAAGGCCCGCAACGCCAACGCCCATAATGAAGGCCTTGGCCGCTGGAACAGTGCCAGCTGCCGTATTCATCATCGGCAGTGCCTGTTCAAACATCGCCGCGGCATCAATAACCGCCTTATACCCAGCAAGGTTTGCCTGCGATGACAACACGTCCATGGACTGCGCGCGCGTGATGCGCGGAATCAGTTCCATCGCGAAAATCGAAGCCTTGGTGGCAGCCAGCGCGTCAAGTGCAGCCCTGTCGCCGTATGGGTCAGCCTGAGCTGCGACCACGGCCCCGGGCTTCAATTGGGCGATAGCATCGTTGCCGGGGCGCCGAACCGCCAGCAAAATATCGGCACCGCTGAGTGCTTCGGCGGCAGACGGCACGATAGTTGCGCCTTGTGCGGCAAGTTGCGCATCCGAGAACCGCGAGCGCAAACCAGCGCCCGACTGTATCTTCACGGTACAACCGAGTGCGGCAAACTTCTTCACCGTTTCGGGCGAAATGGCCACTCGCGGTTCGTCGTGGCCTTCAGCAGTCACCGCAATCGTCACCATCGCAACATGCCTTCTTTTGTAGACCAGCCCGCTGCAGAATTTGCGCGGGCTGGAAGCTGTTAGAACCGGGCTTCAGATGTATTAGGGGTTCAGTGTTGCGCGGGAACCAGGAAAATGAACATCGCAAGCAACAGCAGCACACAGAACACAATGCCGTACTGGGTGAGTTTCAAAAATCCGTTATAGGTCGAGGTATGCTCGGCATAATCCATGTTCGGATTGCCCTTAGACGTGTCGACTGCCATGTGACGAGGCCCCATTGTTGTTGTGCGGCACTACTGTTGCCACAACTCGCGGTCAGCGCAAGTCTGTTTCTTCGCCAATATACGGGCAACTTGACACTGGCCAATGGTACGAACCCGTCCTCGCGCAGCATCTGCCGTGTCCGGCATACCATATTCGACAAATCAATTGCAATCTGCAGTGAACGGCACAGATCAGAAATTGACGATCCCGGCCGCTCTCCATAGGGTGCATCGCTGCGCTTGCCCGTTCGCCATTCCCGTCCGGCGCAGACTTCAACTGCCCCCAAACCGAAAATGCTCATCTCATGACCGTCCGTCTCGACCCGACCCTCGTGCCAGCACGCGCCGACGCCAAGGCATGGCCATTCGAAGAGGCCCGCCGCCTTCAAGCGCGCCTGGCCCGTCTCAAGCGCGATCCCGGCAAGCCCGTCATTTTTGAAACCGGCTATGGTCCCTCGGGGCTGCCCCACATCGGCACGTTCGGTGAAGTCGCTCGCACCAGCATGGTGCGTCATGCCTTCGAAGCGCTCACCGATGGCAAGGTCGCAACCCGGCTCGTCTGTTTTTCCGATGATATGGACGGTCTGCGCAAGGTACCAACAAATGTTCCCAACCAAGAGGAACTCGCCAAGCATCTCGACAAGCCACTGTCGCGGGTACCCGATCCGTTTGGAAAGTTCGAGAGCTTCTCCGCCCACAACAACGCGATGCTGCGTGACTTCCTCGACCGCTTTGGCTTCGAGTACGAATTCATGTCTGCGACGGCCTGCTACGCCTCGGGTCAGTTCGATGCGACGCTCCTCACGATGCTCGCTGCCTATGACAAAGTGATGGACATCATTCTCCCCACGCTCGGCCCGGACCGCCGCGCAACCTACTCGCCATTTCTGCCGGTGTGTCCCCGCACCGGGCGCGTGCTTCAGGTCCCGATGATCGAACGCAATGCCGCCACAGGCACCGTCGTCTACATCGACCCTGAAACCAAGGACAAGGTTGAGACCAAAGTCACCGGCGGCGCAGTCAAATGCCAATGGAAGGCCGACTGGGCCATGCGCTGGACCGCACTCGGCATCGACTACGAAATGGCCGGCAAGGATCTGATCGACAGCGTGACGCTGTCGTCAAAGATCTGCAAAGCACTGGGCGCGATGCCGCCGGAGGGCTTCAACTATGAACTCTTCAACGACGACACCGGCGCCAAGATCTCAAAGTCCAAGGGCAACGGCATCGAAGTCGAGCAGTGGCTGAAATATGCGACGCCCGAAAGCCTGTCGCTGTTCATGTACCAGAAGCCGAAGACGGCCAAGCGGCTCTACTTTGATGTGATCCCTCGCGCCGTCGACGAATATCTCCAGTTATCGGACGCCTATTCCGGACAAGATCCAAAGGCGAAGCTGGACAACCCGGTCTGGCACATCCACGCCGGCGCGCCCCCCGCTGCCGGTTTGCCTGTTACTTTTGCACTTTTGCTCAATCTGGTGAGCGCATCCAACGCGCACGACAAATCGGTGCTGTGGGGCTTCATCCGCCGCGCCGCACCCGATGCGACGCCGGAAAAATATCCATTGCTCGACAAGTTGGTTGCCTATGCCATCGCCTACTTCGATGACTTCGTGAAGCCAGCGAAAACCTTCCGTGCCCCAACCGCTCAAGAGCGGGCCGCCCTCGAAGCCCTGCATCGCGACCTCGCAGCGGCCCAACCTGGCGCATCGGGTGAAGCGCTGCAAACCATCGTGTTCGAGACCGGCAAAGCAAACGGCTTTGCCGACAATCTGCGCGATTGGTTCAAGGCCATCTACGAAGTGCTGCTCGGTCAGACCCAGGGCCCCCGCTTTGGCTCATTCATCGAGCTGTATGGCGTCGATGAAACCCGCGCCCTTATCGCACGCGGCCTGAAGGGCGAACTGCTGGCACAGTGACAGGCCGTGTGTGACGGACCGGCTGAGATTGGCCCAAGGTCTCAGCCGAACATGCGGACAACGCTACTCGATGCCGACCCGACATCAATCCGCCAGATGCGGGCCATCACCTCAAGAAGCCGGGCCTCACGGGCACGAATGTCGGCAGGGAGCCAGGACGTCGCACTTAGAATATCAGCATTCGTCAACAGCGCCGGAATTCCTGCCTGGGGCTCCCTATAGATCGCAAGCTTCTCGGCGAAGTCTTTATTCTTGGCTCTGTCGTTCTGCTTTTCCGTCACCAACGCGAGGTTCCCGAGGCTCGCTTGGCAATCTGCGCGTTCCTCGGCATCGACAAAATCCGACTTCCAGCTGCTCGTTGCCGCTGGACGGCACGGGAGGACATGTTCGATTGTCAAATACTTCGGCTCAACCGCCAGTGGTACGCCCGCCAATTCCTCCTCTAACCGCATCAACAGCAATTTGCACATAGCAGCATTACGCTTGTGCAGATCCTTCAGATGGAAAGCGATCGTGCGCTGCTCCTCCCGGGTGATCTCCAGAGTGCGCGCAAGCTGGCTGGCCGCAGCGTGCGTGCGAATGGCTTCGACCACCGGTGCAAACCGGCGCTGCCGCTTGCCCGAGCCATAACCAAGCAAACGCAGAAGGTAAGCGAGGCGCTCGATTTCCTGGATCAGGTGAGTTGCGGCACCAGGCGAAGCATCGAATTGCGCCATGGCCAGAATAGCTGCCGGCACCCAATCGGCTTTTCCAAGCCGGTTGAGCGACACGAGCGCCCCCGACAGTTCGCGATGGGCTTGACTTTCGGGACGCTGCGGGAACGTCCGCACCCGATTGAAGGCATTGGTATACGGACGCAACTCCTGCTCGATGAATTTCTCACTGCCCAACTCGCGCACAAGACTGCGGACGGCTGCAATAATCGGCGGGCGATGCAATCCATGAATCAGCTTCAGGTGACCCAGGAACGTCTCAAAATCCCCAGCGGTTGCGGCATGAGCTTCGTCCCACATCGCGAGCGCTGCGGTCGCAGAACTGGCCGGCATACCGCGCAGAACTTCTGCCTTGATGATGTCATTCCGTTCAAGCGGCTTGCCACGTTCATTCAACACCGTGAACAAGCGGTGCGCGCGATCAATATCACGCGAGACAATCACGACGACGTGGCACCAATTCATCAGGTAAAGACCGAGCGTCCTCCTGTCAGCGGGCGTCAGCGCCGCAACTTCCAGCGCGAGGAAATCCCGGACCGCATTGATGCCCGCACTAGCGGTGCCAGCGGCTTGAGGATCAGGCTGCAGCGCAGGCCGCGGCCCACGTGCCAGAACATGATTTTCAAGAAAATTCTGCTCGGCATCACGCACCTGGACACGCCCGGACCGTGTTGCGATGTCGCGTTCGGACGACACCACCGCCACCATGCTGTGGAGCCGATCAGCAATGGAGACGCCGTCGTCGCGCAAATTGGCCTGCTCGTCGTCGGCGTCGCGCAGGACGCTGGCAAGTATCGAGAGTGTCACAAGCCGCTGCTGACCATCGACCACTTCATAAACGCGCGGCACGCTTAGTGGCGCTTGAGGAATAGCCCCGTCCGCCTCTGGATCGAGGAGCAGAATGGTGCCCAGAAAATAGTCAGGCCCGGCGGCATCGCTGTCGTCGATGCCAGCGGAGCTCATCAAATCCTCAAACAGTTGCCCCGCTTCCTTGATCGTCCAGGAGTACGGCCGTTGATACGCCGGCACCGTGAACAGATAGGGCGTATCAAACAGCTTCACGAGGGGGAGGGATGCCGTCGGTAGTCCACGAAACATATTGGAACACACTTTTTGGGGTAGAGCGTTACAGCTTTTGCAGATTGGATGTTCGTTTTCCGAACTCGCCCATGAGGCCATTCGCGATCAAACTTGATCGGCAATATTCAAGGGTGCGAAAGTCGGCAGAAACATACCAGGTGGTCGTCTTATTGAACCAGAATTCAGGTCTTCAGGCGTAGAACCCGGTTGGGAATTTTGCTAGCGTATTATGGTTGTTGGTGACGGATTCGTGACGATAAATATGCGACTGTGCTTTTATGGACTACACACAACGTGTAGAAACTATGTTTCCGAAATCGAAGGTATTTCAACGCGATGAGCGATCCGGAGCTGCATTATGTGTTCAAACTTTCAACCCTTGATGAGTGGAGCAATGCTGTCGTCGACGGAGCATTTGAAGGCTCAGCCGACGACCGCCGCGACGGGTTCATTCATCTATCCGGCGAACATCAACTAGAGGGTACAGCAACAAAGTATTTTTGCAGCGTCGAGGGCCTGTGCCTCATCGCCTTCACCGCCGCCGATCTTGGGAGTGAACTGCGTTGGGAACCCTCACGGGGCGGTGAACTCTTCCCCCACTTCTACGGTGCCCTTCCAGCGACCGCCGCGCTGTGGGTGCGCCCCGTTCCGCTCGATCCAGCGGGAATCCCGCTGATCGGCGAAGCACTTTGGGACGAAGAAGAACCGGCCGCCTGCTAAAGCCTGATTGTTTGAAATGGATGCTCGCTTCCGCACCCTCACAACATCGAGACCTTCATGCCCGATAAACTTTACGCGCTGTCGCGTCCGTTGCTGTTCGTCATTCCACCCGAAGAGGCCCACGAACTCACGCTCAAGTCGCTTGAGAATGGCCTGTTCGTTCGCTGCAAAGTTCCAGCCGATCCAAGACTTTCGGTCCAGCTTGGCGGACTGTCGTTTCCCAACCCGGTTGGAATTGCAGCAGGCTACGACAAGAACGCACGGGTCCCCGACGCAGTACTGGCTTTGGGGTGCGGGTTTGCAGAAATCGGCTCCGTTACCCCGCTCCCGCAATCGGGCAACCCCAAACCCCGCGTATTCCGCCTTGTCTCAGACGGCGCCATCATCAACCGGCTTGGTTTCAACAATGAGGGACATGCCGCCGCACACGCCCGGCTGATGAAACGGACCGGCAGCGGCATCGTTGGCGTCAATGTCGGAGCCAACAAGGATACGGCCGATCGCATCGCTGACTATGTCAGCGGCATCACCGCCTTCAACGATGTCGCCTCCTATTTCATGGTCAACATTTCCTCGCCAAACACCACCGGCCTGCGAAAGCTGCAGGATCCAGCGTCCTTGGACATCTTGCTGGGTCGCATCATGGAGGCCCGCAAAGCCCTTGTTGCAGCAGGCAAACCTCAACGGCCGGTCTTCGTAAAGATTGCGCCCGACATTGGCGAGGATGAAATCGAACCCATCTGCGCACAGCTCATGGCACATGGCGTCGACGGCATCGCCGTCTCCAACACGACCCTGTCACGGCCAAACCTTTTTGGACCAACATCCAGAGAGGGCGGCGGGCTTTCGGGCAAGCCGCTATTCCACCGCTCGACCGTCATGCTTGCGCGCGTACATCAGGCAACCAAAGGCAAGGTCGCACTGATCGGGATCGGCGGGATAGACAGCGGAGAGACCGCGCTTGCCAAAATCCAGGCCGGCGCGAGCCTCATTCAACTCTACACCGGCCTGATCTATGCAGGTCCAGGGCTCATCGGACGAATCAAGTCCCATTTATCCAGCGCAATAACGCTCAACGGAGCATCCGCACTCACTGAACTGACCGGCACCCGTGCCGCAGAGTGGGCCGCCAAACCGCTTGAATAGCAAACCGCTTGAAGAGCAAGCCAGTCGGATCGAAAGTCAACCCGTCCACCAAACCTACTTCTTGTTCGCTGCGTCATTGCGAATTGCCGCTTCCATTCGGGCATTCAGCAGCTTGAAGTCGCCCTCCAAGCGCTGGCAAGCTTCGCTATCACCCTTACAGATGATGACCATTTGAAGGGTGATGCTGTCACCGTCTTTGACAGGCCTGCGGCAGACGGCTGCTGGATGCGCCTTGCCTTGAGCAGCCTCAGTAAAGCTGAAGACGGCCTGGCTCGCCTCATCTTGGTAGGCAACGTATTCGGGACCGCGGAAGATTTCCTTCACACCTGCTGATTTAGATATTTCACCCTGCAGCACATCGGGCTCACCCGTCGTGCGACCGCAAAAATCAGCAGCGACCGCCGGATTGGCCAAACAATTTGCAGCGACCGCCCAAGCAAGCACTTGCCCAGCAAGCACGCGGATCGACAGTTTCGAACGGACATTTTGCATCGTGTTTCGCCTGATTGATGGATGAAAGCGCCAGCGTGACCGCTAACGCCAATTCGCAAAGGCTTCCTCGTGTAGCGCACCTGACGATTGGTCCCCGCGCGCGGCTAATTTCAAAACCAAACGTCAGGTGCAAAAGCTACACTAGAAACATAGACTTGCTAGTGATCCTTGTGGTTTTGACATTTGCTCAGAGCCAAGCCGCACCGGGAAGCAAATGTCACAACGGGATCACGAGCTAGCCAAACGCGCTTCGATGGCCTGGAGCGCTGCTTGCGCCTTTCCACCATCTGCCCCCCCCGCCTGGGCCATGT
>JBEBJA010000177.1:0-26064 GCA_040080145.1 Hyphomicrobiaceae bacterium | reverse complement strand
ACCCCATCCGACCCAGGCTTCGGCGTATACATCCACTGGCCGTTCTGCGCCGCCAAATGCCCCTATTGCGACTTCAACAGCCACGTCCGCTTCGGTGGCATCGACGAACCGCGCTTCCTCAAAGCCTTCCTCGCCGAACTCGACCACACCGCCAGCCTGACCGGCCCGCAAACCGTCTCGACCATCTTCTTCGGCGGCGGCACCCCCTCGCTCATGGCACCCTCAACCGTCGGCGCAATCCTCGACCACATTGCCAAGCTCTACCCGATCGCGCCCAACCCCGAGATCACGCTGGAAGCCAACCCCGGCAGCGTCGAAGCCGAACGCTTTCGCGGCTACCGCGAAGCGGGCATCAACCGCGTTTCCATGGGCGTCCAATCACTCCACGACAGCGAACTCAAAAAGCTGGGCCGCATCCACACCGTAGACGAAGCCAAAGCCGCCATTGCCATCGCCGCCAAGACCTTCGACCGCTACACCTTCGACCTGATTTACGCCCGCCCCGGCCAAACCGTGCCCGAGTGGCGCGCCGAACTCGGCGAAGCCCTGTCGCTCGCGGGCTCACACCTGTCGCTCTACCAGCTCTCCATCGAGCCCGAGACCCCGTTCGCAAAGCTCCACGCCACCGGCAAACTCACCGTCCCCGACGCCGACACCGCAGCGGCGCTCTACGACCTGACCCAAGACATGACCGTCGCGCGCGGCCTGCCTCAGTACGAAATCTCCAACCACGCCGCCCCTGGCGAGGAAAGCCGCCACAACCTCATCTACTGGCGCTACGGCGAATACGCCGGCATCGGCCCCGGCGCCCACGGCCGCATCGTGACCTCGTTGAGCAGCGACGCCTATTCTTCCCCCTCCCCCCTGCGGGGAGGGCCGGGGTGGGGGTCGCACCGGTCACGCCACGCCACCATCACGCAACGCAACCCCGAAGCCTGGCTCTCAGCCGTCGAACGCAACGGCCACGGCCTCACCGAACTCACCCTCGTCACCCCCACGGAACAAGCCGACGAAATGCTCCTCATGGGCCTGCGCCTCAACGAAGGCCTCGACCTCACCCGCCTCGCTCAACTGACCGGCTACATCCCCTCCGCCCTCGCCATGGCCGATCTCGAAGAGCTGGGCATGATCGAACGCGCCGGCAACCGCCACATCCGTGCCACCGCCAATGGCCGCTTCATCCTCAACGCCCTCGTCGCCAAACTCTCTCAAGGGTTTGTGCAGGTGGCGGCATAAGCTACGGCACTTTGGGCTTCCAAGGATCATTCCTGCAGCCGCCGTAGAACAGCAGATTGATCCGCTTAGCTTTCAGCGCCCCCGCCAACGCATCGAGTGAAATCGCGCGGCTGGACACAGCGGCGGCTCCCTGCGCTCCCGGATAATCCCCCGGCAACACGTACCCGTGGCCATCAATCTCAACCCCATGCCCGGTGGTGTAGATGACTGCAGCATCGTCCCCGCGTGTCTCGCTTGCAATTTCGATGAGCTTTTCGCGCAGCCCCGCACCGTCGCGATCAAGCACAAGCTCCGTATCGAACCCAGCCGCACTAAAGGCCGATGCAATCAGCACGGCGTCGCGCTTTGCGCCTGGAAGCGAGGGGATAGTTGGGCCGGCTCGTGAGTAGTCGGACCAGACGATGACATACGCGCGCCGCCGCTCGTTTGCCGGTCGCGGTAAAATCACCCAATCCATCAGCGACGTAGGGGCCTCGGGTGACTGGAACCCACGGCTTTTCTGTATGGTTCTCCGCTGCAACTCCAGCGGCAATTCCTTCAGCAAAAGCCCAGGCTGTGACAGCAACTCCAGCAGCGAGCTTGCGAACGGATTGCCCCCGCCACTTCCCTCATCCAGCGTTTCGCCACCCGCAGCTGTTGCCTTGAAGACGAGCGCTTCAGCCAACGCGCCGCGCTGAAGGGCCAGCAACGCCAAAACGATGAACGCGAGATGTATCCACCGCCCCGGCCGGTAAAGCATGACCTCGCTGCCCCCTACGGTTCGAGCTCCGTATCCCAATAGAGATAGTCCAGCCAGCTCTCATGCAGATAGTTCGGCGGGAACAACCGGCCATTCCGATGCAGCTCGAACACCGTCGGCCTGTATGGCTCCTGCATTGGGATCATGCCGCAATCCTTCGGCATCTCCCCGCCCTTCGCAAGATTGCACGGTGCGCATGCGGTCACGACATTGTCCCAGCTCGTCAACCCGCCCCGCGAGCGCGGAATGAGATGATCGAACGTCAAGTCATTGCGATCGCCGCAATACTGGCAGGAGAACCGGTCGCGCAGGAACACATTGAACCGCGTGAAAGCCGGATAAAGCGCTGGCTTCACGTAGGTTTTGAGTGACACGACGCTCGGCAGGCGCATCTCGAAATTGGCGCTGTGAACGTAGGTGTCATACTCGGAGACGATGTTGACGCGATCCAAAAACACGGCCTTCACCGTGTCCTGCCAGCTCCAGAGCGATAACGGGTAATAGCTCAGGGGCCGGAAGTCGGCGTTCAAAACCAGGGCCGGACTGCTTTCCGGCGTTTTCGCGTGTACGTTCAAGATGGTGACTTCCTATAGATGCCCCAGTCTGTAAACAAATCCCCCGCTTAACTTTTCGCTCCGCTCAGTTCGGTCTCTCAGCCCAAATACTAGCCGTCCATGTCAACTCTGTGAAGCGCCGCGATCAAACGGCCGTCACATCTGCGCAACACCCAGAGTGCTTCCGGGAAAAGTGTGTGCGGTTTTCCCGAAAGAAGCACGACCAAACGGAGAGCTAGGGTCCTTCCCATTGGAAGGACCCTAGTATAACGCACGAAAGCAACACCTCGATCAACACGCCCGTCACTGCCCGCGGCCGCCGTTCGCCTCGGCAGCCTTCACGTGCCCGTAGTACGCCCATAGCATCCGCGCCGCGACGGCGCGCCAAGGCCGCCAGATCTCGGCAATCGCTCGTAATTCTTCCGCCGTAGGCCGAGCTTCCAAATTCAGCAACCGCTGGGCTGCAATTTGCAACGCCAGATCACCCGCCGCAAACGCATCCGCATCGCCTCGGCAAAACATAAGATAGATATCTGCGGTCCAAGGCCCAATACCCCGCACCGCCGTCAATTGGCCGCGCACCTCGTCTTCGGGCGCACCTTCCATCTGGGCAAAATCGACCCGGCCCTCGCCAACCGCCAGAGCAAGTGCCCGCAGCGTCGCAATTTTGGCCGCCGACAGCCCAACGCCCTTCAACACCCCTTCCTCCGCCGCCAGCACAGCCACAGGCTCCATTGGCGCCATGGCGACGGCCAGCCGCCCGAAAATCACATTGGCACTTGCCGTCGAAAGCTGCTGCCCGACGATGATCTGCACCAAACCCTCAAACCCGGAGGTCAAACGCCGCAACGGCGGATGCCCGGTGAGCTTGTACGCCGCCGCCATACCCGGGCACACGCGCCGCAACTGCGCTACCCCCGCCGCAATATCGGCCTGGCACGCAATGACACTCGAAACTGAACCCTTGCCGCGCACCGCCCGCCGCGCCATGAAACTTTTTTCTCCCCAACTCGTAGCTATCTCACTTGGGAAGCTATGATAGACTTGGCGGTCCCCATTTACGACCTGCAGCAACACGACGGACGGACACCCCGTGATGAACAAGTCGCCCCCCATCCCCGCAAAATGCGCCCTCTCCCTCGCCGCAGGTCTTTCCCTCGCCGCAGGTCTTTGCGCCGTTCTCGTCGCGACCGCTCCCGGCGCCCGCGCACAATCGAACCGCTTGTCTGACTGGGCAACCATCCAAAACAAGCGCTTCGGCTTCCAGATCGCCTACCCGGCCAACATTTTCTTCCCCGCCCCGACCCCCAGTGGAAACGATGGCCGCGTTCTAAAATCGGCGGACGGCCAGGCCAAACTCCTGGTTGCCACCTTTGAAAACGCCGAAAACCTGACACTCGACGGCTACCGAAAATTCCTCCTGACCGACATCTACGCCAACACAACCCTTGACTACACACCCCAGAAGAATCGCTGGTTCGTCCTCTCCGGCACCCGAGGCGACGAAACTTTCTACGAGCGCGTGACATTCTCCTGCGGCGGCAAACTCATCAACAGTTGGGCCATGTTGTATCCGACTGCGCAAAAGCGCTTGTATGATCGCGTCGTCGAGGCCGTCAGCAAAACCTATACCGCTGGATCCGGCGCAGACGGCACCTGCGGCGACAACGACGACGACATCGACCCGCAGATCAAACGCGAACGCTAAAATTTGCGGCATATTTTCTTTTTGAAATGAAGCCGTTACCTGATTATGCTACAGGATGGTCCGTCGTCTGTGGCTAGTCTGAACCAGGTCTCGCGTGAAAAAGCCGTCCCGAGGTAAGCGAACTACGCAGCGGAGTCCGCACAACTCGGTCGCCGCACGGCAGCGTCTGCCCGCAGCGCATACGCCCAATCCACCCGCCAGCGACATCACGCCCGCCATTGCGTTGCTGCTTTGCCTGAAAGCCAGCCCATCACCTGCGCATGCTCCGTCGCGCCACCGCATGACGACCGGCAGATCTGCCGTTGCAACCACCACAACCGTCCGCCAAGACGACCGGGCCACCCTCGCCCTGTTATCACTCCCGATTGTGCTCATGATCGGCAGCCTTGCAATCACCCAATCCTTTAAGCCGGTCCGCCGCGTCGATCTCGCCGCCGCCCCAGCGACGCTTTTCCCCTCAGCAGCGCTCGCCCCCAAACCCATCCTCGTGCCGTCCGCCACGCCGCGACTCCCATCTGCTGCCGCACCCATCGCATCCGCCACCAGCCCGCACGTCAGCAGTTTGGCCGCCAGTGAACCGGTCCTCACGCCTACACTTCCCAGCGGTCGCATTGCCACGCCCTCCTCCCCCGCACTCGCCCCCGCCAATGAGCGCACGGCCATGCTGACCGCTCGCCCACCCGCCGAACTGGACGCGAGCCCTGCCACGGCCAGGTTGCCACCCATCGCCGCGCAAGACGCGAGCCTCGAACCCAAACTGTGCACCACAACCCCCGTGGCAGCGCCTGTTGGTAACCTATCGACCACCTTGACGCCCGCAGCCTTTGGCAAAGCACTCGCCACCGCCGCCCGCGCCCAAACCCACGACTTCGTCATCTACAACGACAAATACCGCGCCTTGTCGTACCCACGCGGCGACGTGCAGCCTCTCTACGGCGTTTGCACCGACGTGATTATCCGCGCCTACCGCGCGCTTGGCGTCGACCTCCAACAGCTCGTCCATGAATCCCGCGTCGGCATCGGCGACACCAGCATCGAACACCGCCGCACCGAAACCCTTCGCCGCTTCTTCGCCCGTTTCGGCCAGCAGCTTCCCGCTTCCACCGTGGCCGAAGACTACCTGCCCGGCGACGTTGTCACCTACGACCGCCCGCAAAATCGCGGATCGCGGTCCCACATAGCGCTCGTTTCCGACGTCGCTGCTCCTTCGGGCCGCTACATGATTGTCCACAACCGGGGCTGGGGCCCGCAACTTGAAGACGGCCTGTTCGTCGACCAAATCACCGGCCACTATCGCTACACCGCCCCCGCCTCGGCACCCTTGCTGGCTAACATTCCAGTCATCTCAACGCCGCAAAAACGCCCGCCCGCGCTGACAAGACTGGCCGCACGCCCACACCGCCGCTTGGACGGCGTGAGCGTAAATGGTTTGGGGCGCTGATCTGTGGGGTGAACGTATGCGCAGTCTCGGTTTCGCTTTGGCAATGACGTTCGCCCTTTCGAGCGGCATGCACCCCGCACACGCAACTCAAACCCAAGCCGCCCCTGCCGCTGCCGTCAAATCGTTCGCAGACCGCCTCGTGACAGCGGCCCGCGATCAGGGCAAATCGTTCGCTCTATACACGCCCGCTTACGTCAAAATTCCCTATCCCGGCGGCGACGTCCCGGCCTCCACCGGAGTGTGCACCGACGTCATCGTGCGAGCCTACCGCGCACTGGGCATCGACCTTCAGGTCGAGATCCACAAATCAGGCGTCGGCACAGGCGACACCAACATCGACCACCGCCGCGTCGAAGTTCAGCGCAAATTCTTTGCCCGCAAGGGCAAGAGCCTGCCCGTCTCGATGAACCCAAAGGACTACAAGCCGGGCGACATCGTAACCTTCCACTTGGCCCACGGCTGGTTTTCAAACACTCACGTTGCAATTGTCTCCGATAAATTAACCTCAGATGGAATTCCGCTTGTGATCCATAACCGTG
The DNA here is from genome assembly GCA_040080145.1 of Hyphomicrobiaceae bacterium. Taxonomy (GTDB): domain Bacteria; phylum Pseudomonadota; class Alphaproteobacteria; order Rhizobiales; family Hyphomicrobiaceae; genus JANXVY01. Next base: position 19,847 of record JBEBJA010000177.1, on the reverse strand, counting down.
GACTGGGCGTTCAGGAGGAAAATTGGTTATTCGCCGAAAAGATTACCGGCCACTTCCAATACCGACCCAATCCGGAATAACACTCCCTCCACGACACCCACAAACGCCGAAATACTTAGCGCTACGCGCTAAACCAAACTCACGAACCATCCAAACAGTCACTTGTTTTTAATACAGAATATGCTTACTCTGCGCAGGCGCGGCGGAGCAAGCAGCTATGATCTTCGATCAAGAATTCATAATTCTCACAATCCTGGTCTTTTCCCTGACGGCTGCCGCTTGGGTGTATACCCATGGCGTTGCGTTCAATCTCGCTGATTTGACCACGATTCAGAAAAATCCGAATCAGCCTATTCGCCGGTCAGCGATTGCGCCGCTTCTTTTACCATCGACGCCGCCGGTAACGGCCCCCGTTGCTGAAAAGGCCGAATTGCAATCCGCCGGGCTGGCGGTCGGCAGCACCCCCCTTGACCAGCATACCCAGCTTGACCGCATTGCCGGCATTCTGCAGACCGCCATCGAACTGGCAGGCAAGGCGGAGCGCCTCCACAACGCCGCTCATGAGCAGTTGGACGGTGCGCACTACGCCCTGCAGAATTTGCTCGATGAACTGTCGGCGGTGATGCCGGTTTCAGCGCCGGCAAAGGGCAATCACGACGCTCCTGCCGCCTATGTGCACCAGCCCCGCCGCCAGACCTACGTCACCGCCCTGGCCGCCTAGAGTGCTTCCGGAAAAGCATGCCCCCGCGAAGGCGGGGGTAGGAACCGGTTTTCCGAAAAGAAGCACGACCAAACAGAGGCTTAGGGTCCGACTTTGATTCCATTAAAGTCAGACGGACCCTAGTTCCAGCGAGCGACCGCCGTTCGGTCTTATGCCAAACCGCATAAGTACTGACTTGTGCGGTTTGGTATCCGCGCATGGGGTTGCCTCGCCGCAGGCGATCTTTCAGATCGACGCGGCGTCGATGCTAAGCATCGCGGGGCGATGACGCGCAAACAAAAGAAAGAATACCGTCGCGCAGCCGAAGAACCAAAAAGTCAAACTTCTGCGTGACGGAATGTCGTCTCACAAAATGACAACAGCCGAAGCCGCCAGTTCAGCTTTGATGCAGCACGATCAACAGCAAGGTCAACGAAATGGCAGAGATCGCCGTTCCGATTGCCACCGCGCCCGACGCCGAATTGACTGCACGTCCTGATCTTAAGGCGAACAAATACGAGTTCGCCCCGGCTGGCAGTGCCGCCGTCAACACCACCATCTTGGCCGAGATATCCGGCAGGTGAAACACCTTGTAGGCCATCGCCGCCGCAATCAGCGGTAGCGCCATCATCTTCAGCACAAGCATCACCGACAATGTCGCTACGTTACCGCGCACCTCAAAACGGCGTAGCGACAACCCAAGCGCGATCAACGCAGCAGGAACGCCAGCCTTAGCCAGCATCTCCAGCATGGCCATAACCGGCCCAGGAACATCGGCCCCGATCAGACGCCACACACTTGCGCCGACGATCGCCACAATGATCGGCTGGCGCAACAGCGAATGCCCGACGCCGACCAGCGCCGTCCACAGCGATTGCCCTTCCCGCGCCTCAACTGCTGCCGTATGCAGTGTCGCCGACAACAGGAACACGGGCGCATGGACGGCAAGGATCACCGCCAGCGGCGCGAGCGCGTCGTTGCCAAAGGTTGCGACCCCGATCGGCAGCCCTAGCATGATGGTATTGCCAAACACCGCGCACATGGCAATCGACGGACCATCGGTCGCTGGACGGCGCAGCACAAACCGCGTCGCCACCGCGCTCAGCGCCCAGACAAGCGCTGCCGCGCCAAAAAAGCTTGCGAGAATACCAAGTGGTGCAACTTCGCCGAACTTGGCCAGAACAATGGTTCGAAACAGCAACGCCGGGATTGTGATGTTGAACGCGAAATCACCAATTCCACGCGCGGCAGCCTCCGAAAGGTACCCCGTCCGCCCGGAGAAATATCCGATGGCAATAATACCAAAAACCGGCGCGATGATCGTCAAAATTGAAATCATGCGTGGTTATAGCCAGTCAAACGGTCTCAGTTAACTCGCGCAGGAGGAACAGCCGCGGAAACCTTCGCGCCCTGCATCACGCTCGACCCAGGCTCCAGCACGATCGACCCGATTTTCTGCACCTCAAGTATAGCGAGCTCGCGCTCAGCAACGCCACTCGATTGAAACCGGATCGTACCGTCGATCCCGGTAAAGCCCGCCAGCCGCGTCAGATTGGCCGTCGTAAACCGTTGCCCCTGCGGCTCAGCCGACAGCGAAACCGCCAGCGAAACGGCATCGAACGCGACGCTTGCCATCCGCGGCGGCGGCATGCCGAACGCCTTGATGAACCGGCCCGTGAACGTCCGCCAGCTCTGCGGATCGGGTCCTGGATACCACCCGCCGACAAACGTATCGTTGTTGCCGATATTGGCAAACTCCCACGCGCCCGATCCGAGCAGCTTTACCTTACCCGAATTGAACCCCGCATAGGCAAGCAACGGCCCAAGCTGAGGCAGCACATCCTGCCCGCCCGGAACGAACACAGCGTCCACGCCCGCGCCATTGCCTTCCGCCGCGCGAATTGCTTCGACGATCCGCCGTGACGGCCCAATCATAGCGTTGGCACCCGCCGGATAGGTCTCGCTGGCCACAACCGTGCCGCCGCTCTTGGCGACCGCGTCGCGGAACGCCGCCCCGATCACCTGCCCATAGCCGTCATCCGGCAACAGCGCCGCATAACGCTGCTTGTTCTGCCGTGCAGCATAAGCAACGACGCTCTGCGCGTCTTGCTCCGGCGAAAAGCCAATCACATACACGCCGGGTCCGGCGACTTGGCGATCATTGGAGAACGTCAAAAGCGGAATGTTAGCCGCACGCGTCGCCGCGGCCGCTCCTGGCACAGCGCGCGAAAACAACGGCCCGAGCACGATTTCCGCGCCCTCTTTGATTGCCTCATCCGCAGCAGCCTTGGCACCGTCGGCAGTGCCTTTGTCATCCTTGACGATCAACTGGACGTTGGTCCGCTCGCCCTCAAACAACGCCATTTCGGCGGCCTGCTTCATGCCTTTGGCAATTTGCGCCGTCTGGTCAAATCCCCCGAGTGGCAGCAGCAGTCCAATCTTCATTGGCTGTCCGCCGCCGACCGGTGCAGCCAGCGGCACAGTTTCCGGCAGCGTCGACGTCTGAACATCTGAAAGCGCGTTGCGCGTGACGGGCGTAATCGACGCCGTCGCAGGAGCTGCGGGCCCCCGGGCTAAATTCGATGGTTCGGTGGAGCATGCGGCCAGCAGCATACTACAGGCAACAGCACCCAGCTGCACCGCAGGCTTCGACCGAAACAACACCGCCGCAAAATCCATTCCGTCTACGTCTCCGTGAAAGCAATCCGCAAACGCAGGCTTCCGCGCGTCACTACAACCTGCGCGGCAATCCATCAAAAGACTTAAACACGCGCCGCACGGAGAGCAAGCGCCACGCCGTCACGTTAAGGTACTGGACGTGGATCAACTATGATTTTCGCCTATTTCATCGGTGTCAGATGAATGACTGGCAGCTCTTCCGTAGGGGCCTGCGAATGCGCGTCGCGCGCGCGCTCACTGCAGAATCGGTGACCATCAGCTTCGATGTAACAATAATGCGAGCAATACGTCCGGCCGCGTTCGAAATAGCAACCGATGCCTTCAGGCGCATCCGGCACGGCAACCACGCGCGGTGCCAGCGTCTGGCGGCGTGCCAAGGTCGCGCTGCTGGTTGCGGCAAGCAACACTGCACTTAAGGCAAGAACACCAATGGACCGCATGAAAAATCTCCGATACCCGAAACCCTGAGTCATATCCTGATTCGCGAACGGTCCATGCCCTCCGGGACGCCACTGCCACCGGCAAATTCGGACTCAAAGCGACCAAGTCGCGAATGCCTCCCCCCAATACGCTGACCTGCTTGCAACCCCAAACCGTGCCAGCCGCGCCAGGGCTACATCTCCGGAATGTTCCGCTCAGCACAGCGGCACCTCCGCTCCCCCCGCCGTCACCTCGCCCAACACCGGCGCCCGCTTCCACATCATATAACGCGGCACCGACTGCGTCGATTGCAGGTCCACCGCCACCTCACGCACGAACGCTGCACCGTTGGCAAGCCGCGCTTCACTGGACACCCAGAACACGCGCTGCGGCGAGCTGGTGATGAACTCCCCTGGCATCCCTGCGCTCAACGCAACCTCCGCTCCAGCCGTCATCGGCAGCTGATCGCCGCCCCGTACGAGTATCGTTGCCAGCTCCCGCGTCACCCCACGCGAATCAATCCCGCCCGTCTGCGAATGCACCGTCAAATGCGGCATGGCCAGCGCGAGCAGCGCCGGATCAGCGCCAAGCACCTGATAAACCTCCTCCACCGTATCGAACGGCGCATTCTTGGGACCACCTGCCCGCCCTGCCGCCAGATACTCAGGCCGCTCCGCCCCGTTGGGGAGGCGAGTGTCGCCAGCATCGCGATAGTCGATGATGAGATCGCTCAGGATACTCGCATCCTCCAGCCCAGCCCCCAACCCGATAAACAAGGCCTGCAACAGCCGGTCGCTTGCCAGATTGAGGCTGACCCGGCCACCGGCGTCCTGGATCCTCAAACCCACCACGCCCAACCCGCGCATATTGCAGGACTGCACGGAACCATTAATGGCGAAACGCCGGTTTGCCGCGCCCGCCATCAGCGATAACACGGCAAGCTCGACACCTGCATCCGCCAGCGCCTCGGCCTTCGCACCCTGTATGGCACCCGACGCCGCGCGCAGATTTGCCCGAACCGCAGATGAAAAGCCAATCGCCAGCAGCGCCAGTAGCGCTGCAAACCAAATCACCACAATAAGAACGAAGCCCTCATCGGAGCGCCGCCGGAATAAACCCATAGCCCGCACCACAAAAAATAGCCGGTCTGAACCCAGACTATCTCACGCTTCCCAGCCACACCGCAATCACCGGATCAAACGGTCGATCTGCTCACGGCGGTCCGGCGCGGCGCGGCGTTGCGGCCGCGTCGAAAAGTTCAGGTTGTCGCGATATTCAGCGGTCACGTCGTCGATTTGATGGCGGTCACGAATAACCTGCGGCGTGATCGAAATCAGCAATTCCGTCCGCTTGATCGTATCGTCCTTGCTCTTGAACGCATTTCCAAACAGCGGAATATCGCCCAGCAGCGGCACCTGCTGACGATCTCGCGTGGCATCGTCTTTCATCAAACCGGCCAGCACAATCGTTTCGCCGTCATTCACGGTCACCGTCGTCTTCACGCGCCGCTGCGAGATTGTCGGACCGTTGACACTCGTGCTTGCGACGTTCGACACTTCCTGCTCGATATCGAGGAATACGCGGCCATCGTCGCTGAGGCGTGGTGTAATCCCAAGAATTATACCCGTGCTGCGATACGAAACCGAGTTTATGATCGGCGCTCCAGGCGCTTGAACGCCCTGCCCCGTTTGCGTGATGATCGGCACTTCATCGCCAACCTGCAGCGTCGCCCGCTTGTTTTCCATCACCATCAGGCTTGGCGACGACACCACGTTGACATTGGTCACAGCGCTCAAGGCATTGAGCACAACTTGCAGGTTTTTGGCATTGAGGAAATACTGAAACCCCGCTGCCGCCACCGGATTAGCCGCAAGCGGCAGTGCCAGCAGGTTGGTCGGCAGCGAGCTGTTCGACGTCGCGTTACTTCCGCCACCACCAATAAAGGCGCGCACACCGAACTTCAGATTATCGTTCAGTGTCACTTCGGCAATCGTCGCCTCAAGCAGAACCTGATTGGCCTCGATATCAACCCCGGCCAGCACCTGCTTCACCCGCCGGTATTCAGCCGCCGTTGCGGTAATGATAAGCGAATTCTTGATCTCATCCGCAACCACCGAAATTCCCGCAGCCCGGTCGTCCAACGGCACATTCCCGTTTGTCCGCGACGCATCAACCGATGCCGTCGTCAGCGTTGCGCCATCGCCAGCAACAGCCGCCGCCGCCTCGGCGATCTTTGCCGCGTCCGTCCCGCCAACCGCTGGAACAGGAGCAACCCCAACGGTCGATCCGCCTGACGCGCCAAACCCGGTTGCCGTCCCAACTCCGCCAGCAACGCCAAAACCCGGTACCGGCACCTCTGTGCCCGTTCCCGCCGCGCCCCCTTGCGAGCGCGCCGTGCTCAAAGCGACAGTGGCAGACGCACCCGCCTTCTGCTGATAAACCTTTTGCAGGATGGTCGAGAGCTCAGACGCCGGCCGGTGCTGAACGTGATAGACAAACACCTGCTTTTCGGTTGCCCGGCTGGCGAGATCTATCCGCTTCAGCCACGTTTCGGCTTTCCGCAAATATTCAGGCCGCGACGTGATCGCCATCACCGACTTTAGCCGCTTGTTTGGCACGAACCGGACCATACCTTTCGTCGGACCATCCTTGTCGTTGGCAAAGATCGTATCGAGCTCCTGGGCAATCGCTTCTGGATCAGACGTCTCGACCGGATAAATTCCAAACGACATTCCGCGCATCGTGTCCACGTCGAACACGTTGATCATCTCGCCCATCGAAGCAAGTTCGGTGCGCGTGCCAGACAGCATCAGCATGTTGCGCGCCGCATCGACCCGCAGCACGCCAGCTTGGGGTGCCGCCGATTTCAAGATTCGCTCCATTTCCGCCGCCGCAACAAAGCGCAACGGCACGATTTCTGTAGCAACCCCGGCCGCTTGACGGGGCCCCTTGCGCGGCCGCAACGGAGCACCGGCAGCCGTCGCATCGCTGCTTGGCACGATCTTATACAGATCGCCCTCAACCACGATGGCCGCACCCTCTTCGCGCAGCACCGACTCAAAAATCGCCAGCAGTCCAGCCTTCTCGACCGGACGCGATGTCCGCAGCGTGATCGTCGCCTTGACCTTGTCGCTAACGGTGTAATTGACGCCCATCACATCGCCGAGCACCGTCTTGGCAACCTCAGCGACCGACGCGCCAACCAGATTGAGCGTAATGCCATCCTTATTGACCGCACTGGCCGGCGACGGCAAAGCTGCGGTTTCAGCACCGCCAACCGCGGCCGTGCCAGCGGCAGACGTCTTCGGCGCCGTCGTGTTAGTGAAATCGCCGGATCCAGGGTAATTTCGCGGTCCAAGCGCTGCCTTTGCGCCGGGCCCGCTCAGAGGAGCCCCCGCCCCCGTATTCAATCGTCCATCACCTTTTCCGCCTGCCGAGCCATCGACGGGCGCTGGCAGCGACAATTGTTCATAGGGCAGCGTGCAGCCGACCAGCAATGGGGCGCAAACAACAGCCGCGACTGCAAGACTCCGGACTTTGCCCAATCGGTTCGGCTGCAAGACGTCTCCCCGTCTTCGAGCAAATAATAAGAAGGTAACCATCCCAAACACGCTCCGCCAGGCAAATGAACCCCGGCCGCTGTCAGCAATTCGAACAATCAATTAGCAACAATCCCCCCGGACAAAGTTGCCAGCTTCACGGCATACGCGCGAAACGCACTCGGCACAAGGGAGCGGCGATTCGGCCCCGCGTGTCGACCGCCAGATCGAGGCTGTTGAGAAGTCACAAGCGCGCATCACACTGCCGAACAAAAAGTTCCGAAATTTCAGCGCATTAGCCGCTTCATATTTGGAAATATGATCTATGAACGCCGGCCGGCGGCATTAGGAATGCGCCGCGCGCAATGCCCGCGCTTATCGTGTCCCCGCCTAAAGGCCAGCTCATTCTTCAGACCTTGGTCCCGCGCAGCCAACCCATAGACCGGGTCCAGACCCCGACCTCAGCACCCGCACCGTAGTGGGCATCCCTGACCGCTGGTCGACCTAAACTGATCACAACATTCTTGCGCGTCTCCAATCCTGGCGATGCCTCCTCCCAAACGCCGCCCATGCGGGTCCGACGCCATTGTCTGAAGTTTCATGCTGGGGATTGATCCATGTATTTGCCAAAAAACGCTTCCAAGCTGCGCCAGAGAGAAGCTCAAAACGCCCGCAATAACCGCGCGGAAATCGTCAAAGCCCTGTCGCTGGGCGAAATCACCAGACGCGACCTGTTGAAGTGGGGCTTGTTTACAACTGGCGGCCTGCTGCTCGCAAAAAATGGCTTCAGCCCCTACGCCCGTAGTGCCTTCGGTGCCGACTCGACCGGTGCCCCGCGCACCCCACTCTATGGTGCCCAGAAATTCACCGAAGAATTCCTTCGCGTCAGCCACGTCAAACCCACGCCGCTCACGTCCCGCGACGTAACTGTCAACGGCCGGGTCGAAAAGTACGCCGACTTCCCCGCCCACATGAACGAGCCATCGGCCAAGCGGCTGTCCTATCACACCGACTTCACCGCCCTGAAAGAACAGGGCACGCCAATCATGTCCAACGGCTACCGCAATCCCCGCACCAATCGCGGGCCGATGGAAGGCCGTCCACCGGGCGAAATGTTTGCTCACCAGCGTTGGGAAGAATTCTTCCCCAAGCAGGGCTACGTGACGTCGCTTGCACCCTGTGCCGGCGACACCTATTTCCATCACAACTTCCCCGATCAGGCTGCCAACGCCGTCTGGTGCTTTGGCGAAGGCCAGAACGGGCTCGGCTCCATGCCGCCGAAGCTATACAAACTGCGCTACGGCGAACCGGTCATCAACCGCGTCTATAACAATCTGCCTGTTGATCGCGCCGAAAACGGCGGCTTTGGCCGCAACGAAAGCCAGCTCCACTTCCACAACGCCCACAACGGTGCCGAAAGCGACGGTGCCGCCAACGTCCACCACTTCCCCGGCACCTTCTTTGACTACCGCTGGAGCACCACCCTCGCCCGCCGCGACAAAATCAATATCGACGCCACGGATCGCAAGGCATCCGGCCCCGACGACGCAAACGGCATTGTCAATGTTCCCGGCGACTGGCGCGAGATTCAGGGCTCGATGTGGGCCCACGATCATCGCTTCTTCTTTACCGCCGAGAATGTCTACAAAGGCAATCTCGCGATGGTGAACATGTACTCAGGCCGTGATCGCGGCCGCGAAGACTTCAACGACGGCGTCAACCTCAATCTGCCGAGCGGAACCCAATTGCCGTGGGGCAACTGCGATTTCGACATCAACGTCATCTTCTCCGATGCCGCCTGTGACGCCCAGGGCCAATACTTCTTCGACATCTTCACGACTGACGGCTTCATCGGCGATCTGCCACTCATCAACTTCACCTACGCCCCCGTCATGCAAGTCCTCCCCCGCAAATACCGCTTCCGCACCATTAACGCGACCATGGCGCGCTTCATCAAGCTCGCCATCGCCACCTCAAGCGGTACGCCAGTCAAGTTCCAGTTCATCGCCAACGACGGCAACCTGGTCATCAACCCGTTGACGCTGACCGAACTCGATGAACAAAGCTCAGCCGAACGCTACGACATCGTCGTCGACTTCTCGCAATTCAGAGTTGGCGAGAGCGTGTACCTCGTCAACCGGCTCCAGCAGACCGACGGCCGCAAACCCGACAAGGTTGTATCCATGGCCGAGGCCCTTTCGGGCTTAAATGTCGACCCCTGCGTAGGTGCGCTGATGAAGATCACCATCGTGGACGCGGTTCCCAGCGTCGACCGGCCGGGCCACATCAACACGATCGCGAACTCCTGTGGCACCAGGGACCGGAGCCGCGTGCCCTTGTTCCTCACCGATCCCATCAAGATCGTCGCGCCCGTCCGCACCCGCGTCGTCGAGTTCGGCCGCGGCAGCGGCGACTCACGCGACAAAAACACGGGCGAATGCATTCCAGACTGCAGCGAAGTGGTCCAGGAATTCCCCTGGATCATCAAAATCAACGGCCAGTCCTCCCACTCGATGAATGCCAACCGCATCGGCCTCACCATTCCAAAACCCGGCGAAGTCGAGCATTGGACCTACGTCAACGGCGGCGGCGGCTGGGACCACCCGATCCACCTTCACTTCGAGGAGGGCGTCACCATGAATCGTGGCAACAAGTCGATTCCCAACACCGAAAAGAACGTCCGCAAAGACACATGGCGGCTCCGTCCGTCAGGCCAGGTTCAGTTCCAGGTCCAGTTTGGCGAATATGGCGGCTCCTACGTCAATCACTGCCACAACACGGTCCACGAAGACTTTGCCATGCTCTTTCGCGTCCAAGTCTACGGCGACCCCAACAACCCCAACGTGATCAGCAAGCTGACGATGACGCCCAACCCCTCACCGGACGGCGTGACCTTTACGACCCCGGAAATCCAGCCCGAGGGCGACCCAACCACCACGCCACCCGCAAACGCCACGTCAACCAGCACGGTGACCGGCACCAGCGGCTAGAGTGCTTCCGGAAAAGTGGGAATCGGTTTTCCGATAAGAAGCACGACCAAACAAAGAGTTAGGGTCCGTCTTCTTTTATTCCGTCAAAGTCGGACGGACCCTAAACCCAACCAGCCTCCGGGCGCTTCCGCTAGTTGCGGCAGCGCCGGTCCATTTCCAACAAAGGTGGCGCGCGTGTCGAACCGGATTCTATTGTCGATGTTCGCCATATCGTCGGTGGCGATTGGCGCTGTCGCCGCCTTGCACTGGACACCCCAACACTGGAAACCTCAAGCCGAGCCGGCCCGCTTCACCTCATCGGCCCCCGGCGCACGCTGGGGCAAGGATTACCTGCCCAACCTGCCGGTCGTCGATCAGGACGGGTTGACCTACCGCTTCTACGACGACCTCATCAAAAACAAGAAGGTCATCATCAATTTCATCTTCACGACCTGCACCGACATCTGCCCGCTGACCACCGCACGCATGGCCCTTTTGCAAGAAAAACTCGGCGATCAAGTGGGCCGCGACGTCCAAATGTACTCCATCTCCGTTGACCCCGAACACGATAGCCCCGCCCAGCTCAAGCGTTACGCCAACGCCTTTAAAGTCCGCCCGGGCTGGAAGTTCCTCACCGGTAAACCCGCAGACATCCAGCTCATCCGCGACAAGCTCGGAGAGCGCAGCCGCATCAAGACCGAGCACCGCCACGAAATGCTGCTTGGCAACGATGACATCGGCGACTGGTCCAAGGACTCAGCCTATGGCGACCTCGACCGCGTCGTCATGAATGTTCACGCCCTCGACCCCAAGTGGCGACAGTTGGACGCCCCGGCCATCAAGACATCGCAAGCAACCCAGATCGAGATCAGCGACAGACCCGGCGAAGTGCTATTCACCAAGGCATGCGCGTCGTGTCACACCATCGGCAATGGTGACAAGGTTGGCCCCGACCTGCTCGACGTCGCGGCCCGCCGGCCAAAGGATTGGCTGATCAGTTTCATCTCCCGGCCCGACCGCATGTTCGCCAAGGGTGATCCAATCGCCCTCGCTCTGATGGACAAATTTCCCAACGTAAACATGCCCAACCTCGGCCTGTCAGAATCAGATGCCGCCGACGTTCTGGCCTTCATCGAGGCGCAAAGCTGGGCTGTCCACGCCCCTCCCGCCGTGGTCCGCGCCGCAGGCCCCGGCCTCGGCCACCTGCACAAGCACTGAACCTATCCCTAAAGACCTCCGGCCTACCGGCTCGCTGGCTTTGCAGTCGAGGCATACAACCGCAGTTCCTGCCGCTCGCCTTGTGCTTCGACGATCACGCCATCTCCGGTGATCTCGCGCACCTGCCAGCCGCGATATTCATCGCCCACCGCAATCCACACGCCCTGCAGCTCCTGCGCCGTCCGCACCAGTGCCGACCGGCCGGTCCCTTTGCCCATGAGTCCAAGCAGACGCAGCGGGTCAGGCATCGGCGTTACACCTGCCGCCACAACCGGCCTGACGTCCTCGACGGCAGCACTTGCTTTTGGCTTTTCAGGCACTCGCCGTCCCGGAAAGAATATCGGCCGCGCCGCCGTTTCTGGAAACTCACCGATGCCGCGCACATCCAGCGTCAACGCCAACGGCAGATCCTTAGTCGCCCTGCCCGTTCCAGCGAGGGCGAATTGTGATCCAGCCACAGGCGTCGTCGTGTCGACCTCGTACGTACTCAGTTTGTAGTTCATAAATCCGAGCACCGTAACGCACGCGGCCAGCCCGCCGATACTGAATGAGTGCCCAATCGCCGCCATATCCGCCACTCACCCTTGTTGACGCGCCACAACTGCAAACACATCAAGCCGCACATCGAGCAAACCTGGCTGCTCGTCTTCGGCGACACGCGAATGCGCGACCGGCGTCACCTGCAACGTGTCCACAAACAGTGATGGCTTCGACTGCTCAATATCCAGCAGAATCTTCTGCAATTTTCCGATTCCCGCAACGAGCTGCAACTGCACCCCCACGAGCTGCAGATCATCCTTTTCCCGGCCGGGTAAATTGCGCGCACTTCGCAACTTGATGCCGTTGGCCGCCGCGATCCCCGCCAATTTCGACTGCAACGCCGCAAGCCGGATCGAAGAGCTTTCGCCGTCGATAAACAATCCAGCAGCCTTCGCAGCCTTCGTCTGCCTCTCAAGTGTCTGCCGCACACTATCGTCTGCAACCGCCACCGTGAGGCGGCTCACCATCATCCGCTCTTGATCAATCCGGTCTTGAAGATCGGCGATGTGCGCCCATAACGGAGCGGCCACCAGCACGCCCACACACCCTGCCACCAGCCCCACCAAACCAACCGCCACCAACTGGCGCAACCCCTTGGACAAGCCATAGATCATTGCAACACCTCATTGGACACCGGTGCGGCATTTCTGATGCGCGCGCGGATCGAAAACCGCTCCTTCTCTTCACGCGGATCAAGCGTCAGCGCCGCAGTCGACGAAGCATCGACGAACACTTTCGAACGCTCCAGGATTGGAACAAGTGCCGCCGCAGAAACAGCCAGTCCCGAAATATCAATAGTCCCGCCATCAATCTTCAGATCCGTGATCCACGCCGTCTCCGGCAAGATCCGCGTCAGTTCTTCTAAGATCACCACCTTGGACGCCGTCTCCGACCGCAACTTCTGATAACTCGCGATCTCTGCAAACGCGCTCTGCGTCTTAATCAGAGCATCCTTTTGCCGCTGAACCTGACCTTTCAACTTGGCACTGCTGTCCTGCAGCGTCCGTAGAGCCTGCTCATGCCGGGCGGCATATATCCATAGTCCCGATGCCGCCAGGCCGATCACACACGCCGCCAGCAGCCAAACCAGCATATGGGACGGCTTCGGCCCACCTTCCTCTTTCAAAGCGTGCGCCAAAAAATTAACCGGCACCACGCCGTCCCCGCTCGGATCTGCGCACTCAACGCGCAAAACCTTCAAGCCCAGCGCCTCGATCTCCGCCTTCGGCCCGTCAATCAACCGGCGCTTGACGATGAACTGCCGCACCCTTGCCATCCCCTTGCTGGCCAGCGCATCCTCGACATCGAATGCCGTCACCACGTCGCGCGCCTTGAACGGCGTCGTGCGCTCCAAATCCATTGCCAGCAACTGCCCGAAATCGGCGCGCGCCGCATCTGGCAACTCCAACCGCCGGACAAAACAGGCCTCATGCGGTAGCCGCAACGCAATCGCGCCCGGCGAACTCCCCGTCCGCAACCGGCTCGCCAGATAGGCAAGAATGACTTGCGCTGGCACGGCTCCTTCTGGCCGTGCAGCGTCCTTGGGGCCATTCATGCCGACCAGCGTCCATCCCGCAGGACCGATCCCGATCACCGTCGGCGTCGTCTGCGCGTCACCCGGCCGCCCGCCAGCCGGAAGCATGCCAGCAAGCTCACGCCCCCACCACGCCAGGAAACCCGAAACGTGAGAACTCATCGTCGCCGAACTCATTTGAAACGCTTGTGTCCTCATTTAGCGCGGACCTACTCAACGGCTCAGTTGCCTCGCAAATCCCATTCCACGAACTCGTCAGCAAGCATCTCGAAAGCGCCACATAAATTGTGCGCAAAAAGACACGACAAATCAAGCGGTTGAAGCACCAAACTCGACCTGCTACAAATAAAAAAATGCTGCATGGCCAACACGCGCCGTCTGGCTTTGAAATTGCAGCCGCTTCAAATTAGAATTGAATTTAATGCGGATTATACCGGGTGTGAAGCAGTTCACTTGAATTCATCGCCGATTTCAACGTCCCTGATCTAAAAATCTTTCGCTGGGAAAGCTCAAGTCCGATGGCAACGCAGCCAAAGTCCGGTCAGGCAGACCGCAACCTCGACCCGCGCAGCACCGAGTTCGCCGATCATTTCGGCCAATTTCTCAGCACCAATTCAATCCTGGACGACCTAGCCATTCAACGCGCCAAACGCGCGCAATTGCAATCGGGCGAGCGCTTCCATCTCGTGCTCCAAAGACTAGGACTCCTCGCCGACGCAGCCATGGCCAAGGTCCTGTCCCACTATTGCGGCATGCGCCTCGTCACCCAGCAGGACTTCCCCACACAGCCCTTCCACTCCGGCGAACTCGAACCAGCCTTCCTGAAACTCAACCGCATCCTGCCGCTCAATGACACCGGCGCAAGCCTCGAAGTCGCCGTTGCCGATCCCTTCAACGCCGAAGCGCTCGCAGCACTGTCCTATCTCCTCGACCGCCCGCTTACCCCCGTCATCGCGTCCGACGCCGACATCGAACAGGGCCTTGAGCGGTTCTACAGCGGCCATCCAGTCGCGGCAGCCACGCCGTCAACCCCGACAACACCGGTCTCGTTGCCAGCCACCGCCAGCGACGGGAACGACGACGACGTCCGCCGCTTGGAAGACATGGCCAGCGAAGCCCCCATCATCCGCCTCGTTCAGGATCTCATCGTCCGCGCCGCCAGCCAGCAAGCCTCGGACATCCATATCGAGCCGCGCGAAGACTGCGTCCGCATCCGCTTTCGCATCGACGGCATCCTTCACACTGCCGAAACGCTACCCCCCGCCGTTCGCGCGGCCATTGGTTCACGCATCAAGATCATGGCGCGCTTGAACATCGCCGAACGCCGCCTCCCTCAGGATGGCCGCATCAAAGTCAACGTCCGCGGTCGCGAAATCGACCTGCGCGTTTCGACCATGCCGACGCTGTGGGGCGAAAGCATCGTCCTGCGTATTCTCGACCGTTCCAGCATTGAGCTCAATTTCGAAAGCCTCGGCTTTTCCGGCAAATCCTACGGCGGCTTGACCGAACTGCTCAAACAGCCCAACGGCATCATCCTCGTCACTGGCCCAACCGGCAGCGGCAAAACCACGACGCTCTACACCGCGCTGAGCACCCTCAACTCGACCGAACGCAAGATTTTCACCGTCGAAGACCCCATCGAATACCAGATGCCGGGCATCAACCAAATCCAGGTCCAACCCAAGATCGGCCTGACGTTTGCCCACGCGCTGCGCTCGATCCTGCGCCAAGACCCCGATATCATCATGGTTGGCGAAATCCGCGACCTCGAAACCGCGCAGATCGCCATCCAGGCCTCTCTCACCGGCCATCTCGTGCTGTCGACCGTTCACACCAACTCCGCCGCCGCAACCGTCACCCGCCTGCTCGACATGGGCGTCGAAAAATACCTGCTGGCCTCCACGCTGAAAGGCGTCCTCGCCCAGCGCCTCGTCCGCCGCCTCTGCCCGGTCTGCGCCACGCCAACGCCGAATGCCGCCGCCGTCGCCGCCATGTTGCGCCAGACCGGCATCGACACTGCCAAGCTGCTCGGCAGCGACGCCCAAAACCTCCAAACCGCCACCGGCTGCCCGTCGTGCCGCCAAACCGGATTTTCCGGCCGAACCACCATTTATGAGCTATTGACGACGACAGCCGCAGTCCGCGACGCCATACTTGCCGGAAGCTCCGAAGGCGCAATCGAGCACGCAGGCGTCACCGGCGGAATGACGACGATGCTGCACAATGGCCTCGCAAAAGCGCTGCGCGGCCAGACCACGACGGAAGAAGTTTTGCGCGCAACCCGGTTTGACACATGTCTCGATTCCGCTTCCGAGCCTACGACAAGCAAGGCGTCCTGACCGAGGGCGAAATCGAAGCACGCTCGCGCGAACAGGCCTTGGAAGCACTGCATCAACGGGGGCAATTCCCACTCGATGTGACGGGCGGCGACGGCCCGGCAAAAACGGCCCCGAACTGGTGGAACCGCGACATTACTTTCGGCGACGGCTCATTACCGCTGGCGGGGCTGACCATCTTCACCCGCGAACTCGCAACCCTCGTCAAAGCCGACCTCACCCTCGACGACGCACTCCGCATCGTCAGCCTGCAACCGCTCATTCCCCGCCGCATCAAAACCGCAACACTGTCGATCCTAGAAAGCATCCGCCAGGGTGACAGCCTTTCGGGTGCCCTGGCAGCGCGCGGTAAGGAGTTTCCCGAGTACTACTGGCGTCTCATCCAAGCCGGCGAAGCCAGCGGCTCCCTTGCTGAAGTCCTGGACGACCTCGCCAAATTCCTCGAACGCGCAAGCGACGTCCGCAGCCAGGTCGGCTCGGCCCTGCTCTATCCAGCCGTCTTGCTTTTTGCAGCCCTTGGCGCACTCACCGTAATTCTCACCGTTCTCATCCCAACCATTGTGCCGCTGTTCAAGGACGCCGGCGCTCCACTCCCGCCAACGCTTCAGTTCCTCGTGGACGGCCAGAGCTTCCTCGCCTCCAACTGGGCTGGTGTCCTTATCGCTGCCACCGCCGCACTCCTCGCCATCATCCTTGCCCTTCGCAACACCGCCATCCGTTCAACCCTCCACCGCGCTCTGCTGCGCATCCCAATTCTCGGCGGCATCATCGCCAACCGCGAAACCGCCCGGTTTGCGCGCACGCTCGCCACCTTAACCCACAGCGGCGTGCCCATGCTCGAGGCCGTTCGCATCTCTGGCAGCGTCCTGCAAAACCAAGCCTTTACAACTGCAGTCGCCAAAGCCGGACAAGCCCTCCAAGAAGGCGGCAACCTTTCACAACCCCTGCTCAGATCGGGCCTGTTCTCCGAACTCTCGATGCGCCTCATCGCAATCGGCGAACAAACCGGCCAGTTAGAATCCATGCTGATGCGCGTCGCCGAAGTCTACGAAGCCACCCTCCAGCGCCAGCTCACCCGCCTGATGAGCCTGCTCACCCCCGTGCTCACCCTCGTCATCGGCGGACTTGTCGGCGGCCTCATCCTGTCGGTCATGAGCGCCATCCTCAAAGTCAACGAGTTGGCAGGACTGTAAATGCGCGCGAGTCTCCAAAGACCCAGCCCCACCGAAAGCGGCTTCACGCTACTCGAGCTGGCCGTCGTTCTCGGCATCCTCGCACTCGCCGCCAGCCTCGCCTTCCCCCGCGTCCAAGGTGCGAACACCGGCACGACGCTCGAAACGACCGCTCGCCGTCTAACCTCAGCGTTACAACTCGCCCACGCCGAAAGCCGCCGCACCAACACGGGCCAAGCGCTCATCCTTGACCTGGACCACGGCACGTACTGGTCAACCGTCGCTACAAGTCGCGTACCCATCCCCAGACCAATCACACTGACCATCCAGGACGACGGCTTTGAATGGTCTGGCACCAACCGCCTCATCCGCTTCACCCCATCGGGCAGCGCGACCGGCGGCACAATCGCGCTCACAAGCGGCAATGCGACAGCCCGCATCACCGTCGATTGGCTGACCGGCAGCACCACGCTCGCGACGAGCCGCTGATATGAAACCCGCGAGCGAAAACATCAACTTGTTCGCCTTTCGCACGCCGAGCGGCGAAGAGCCGCCGTCCGGTAAGACGGACGCTAAACGAACGACCGCCATTCGGTTGTTCATTTTGCACCCAAGACGCGACCACGCCTCCACCAGCGGCTTCACCCTGATGGAAACCATCGTCGCCTTCGTGGTCTTCACCGCCGTCTTCATCGCCCTGGAACGCAGCACCGCCCTTGGCTGGCACGGCATTCGCCTCGCGCGCATGGACCAATCCGCCCTGGCACTGGCCCGCACCAAACTCGCAACATTCGGGCTCAACAATACCATTCCCGAAGAGACATCCCTTGAGGGCGAAGAAAACGGCCTAACCTGGCAACTCACCGCCGTACACTACAAACCGCCAGAAGCCTCCCCGATGCCGCCACGCCGCATCCCGTACTGGGTCACCGTAACGGTGTCCTGGCGCGACCGTCCCATGGCCCCGTCCCGCACCATCGAGCTCACCACCATAAAGTCGGGAGCCCCGGAGTGACCGAGCCATTGTCGAGAACACCGTCGGGCATCGCCACCCCACCCGGGTCCATTCTCCGTAAAATTCCGTCATCCAGGCGCTCGCCGGGACGCAGGCATGCACATGAGGAGGCAAATGCGTTCCCCAAGCTCATTTCTCCTGATTACCCCACCGACGCCGGCTTCACGCTGCTGGAACTCCTGGTCTCCCTGGTACTGATCGCAATGCTGATGGTCGCAATGCCAGCCGCCCTGCACTTAGCCAAGCGCATGCAGACGACCGCGTCGCTCCTTGACCGCCAAGCCACTGCCGCCGCAACCGCATCCTTTATTGAACAACGTCTCGCCGAAGCAACCGCCATCTACGACCGCGGTGATGATGGCCGCCTGCACGTCATCTTTCGCGGCGAACCTGGCCTGCTGGCCTTCATCGCACCGGTCACCTTCACCACGGCACAATCCGGTCTCGCCCGCCTGCAATTTGAAATCGGCACGGACACCGATGGCCGGTCCGGCCTCATGATGACATGGAGCCTCTGGCGCCCACCCTCTACCAACGATCAGCCGAATACACCGCTCGTCGCCCAATCGCGCCTGCTCTTGCCCGCCGCAACCCAATTCGAGCTGCGCTACTTCGGGGCAGTCACCGCTTTGCAAAAGCCAGAATGGTCCGGCACCTGGACCCGCTTGGACCGAATTCCAGACATGATCGAGTTCCGCATTTCGAACGGTGCCGCCCTCGACACCCATCAGCGCAGCGTTCCACTCCGCCTGCGGCCACCTTATACCAAACCGCAAAAGTACTGACGTGTGCGGTTTGGTATCCGCGCGTGGGGTTGCCGCGCCGCATGGCGATCTTTCAGATCGACGCGGCGTCGATGCGAAGCATCGCGGGGCGATGACGCGCAAAGCAAAGAGAATACCAGTCAGCAGGCTGAGAAACGAAGAGGCAAAACTTCTGCAGGCTGGTATTAGCAGGCCACCTTTCAGTTCGAAACGTCTTGATCTTCGCCTGTGCCACCGGGCGCATTATCGCGGCCGAGCGTGAACACGTCGGCCTGCCCGCTGCTGCGGCCGGGGAACTTGTACTGATACGGACGCCCCCACGGATCCTTCAAACCCTCTGCCCGCTTCAGATACGGACCCCTCCACGCCGCAACACCCCCAGGCGCTTTGACGAGAGCTGACAATCCGAATGCAGGAGCCGGGAACCCGCCATTATCGAGCGCATAAAGCTCCAGCGCCGTCGATATGGCCGCAATCTGCGCCTTCGCCGTCTCCGTCCGCGCCTTGCCGAGATACTGCAAGACCTGGGGTGCAGCGACCGTCGCCAACAGCGCTATAATGCCAAGCACCACCAGCAATTCGAGGAGTGTAAATCCACCCTCGCGCCGCCGCCCGTCAACCTCGCGACGAGGCTTTAAATTCCGCCTGAGCGCTCTCAACTTTGCTCGCTTCGTAGCAACCCGACCCTCGCGCCGCATAACTTCTTCCCCGCTTGGAAATCGCAATATTCAAACGTATCATAACGCAAAGCTTGCAGGCCCATAGAGCCAAACCCACCAAAATCCGAATGCAAGAAACGGCCCGAACGCCAACGGCGTCGTTCGCAAAACCTCTCGTCCCCGAATGGCACAGACGCCCGTCCAAATCAGCGCCGCCAGACTGCCATACAGCAGCACTGTGGAAAGCCCCTCTAGCCCGGTCCAAGCCCCGGCTGCCGCAAATAGCTTAGCATCTCCAAGCC
>JBEBJA010000181.1:0-26251 GCA_040080145.1 Hyphomicrobiaceae bacterium | reverse complement strand
GGATTGCGGCGGGGGAGGTGCTCGGCGTGTTTCATACGATCCAGCTACCGCCCCACGAGGTGACGGCGATGGCAGGATCGACGCTGTCGCATTTCTGGTTCGAGGACGACGCCGACGGCTCGGCACACGTCGTACTGGGGTGGATCGAGATGATCAACCACGCGCTCACGCCAAATACGGACCGGTCGTGGGCTGCAACACCGGAAGGCGAGGTCGTTACGGTGTTTGCGACACGCGCTATCACGCAGGGCGAGCAGCTGTTTATTGATTACCGCTTCGAGGCAGCAAAGGAGAAGCCGGTTTGGGCCGACGATATTTGAATCAGGCGCTCAGTTTCCAGCAGATGTGCTGGAGTTCTTCTTCGGCAGCAAGGCCGGTGCTTTCGGCGGGGAACATCTCGTCGAAGTCGACGTCATCAGTGGCGTACATGTCGCCGCCAAAGTGATGGGCGAGCATGCTGAGTTCGCCGTGGAGCGCGCCGACGGTGGAGGCGAAATCGCCGACGGTGTGGGCTTCGGGATTGGAAACGCTCGCTGTGAACCGGTCAAGCAGGGCAGCAAGGTTTGCACCCAGGGGCGGATCAACCGGGATTCCAGATGCGCGCTCAAGGCTTGCAAAATCATGTTCGGTCATAGCGTGAGATTCAATCGTCATGGCCCGCTCCCCCTGGCAATGTGATGCCATCAGATTACGGGACAATCGTTAAAGCTCTGTTTACTCCGTCGGCGGACAGAACGGACTTGTAGGGCGCAATAGGCTCTTGGCGTATTGCGCCACTTTGCTGTTGGGCAGCCGGTGTAATACGCTACGCTATTACACCCTACGGGTTTCCTCTGCCCCCCCTCAGAACATCGCGGGGTGGACGCGGTCGGGCGGGGCGTGGCCGTCGAGGAACGCTTTGATATTGATGATGACCTTTTCGCCCATGTCGATGCGGCCTTCCACAGTGGCGGACCCCATATGCGGGAGTGCGATCACGCGGTTGGAGGCCAGCAGCTTGGGGTTCACTGAGGGCTCGTGCTCGAACACGTCGAGGCCCGCGCCAGCGATCGAACCGGCTTCGAGCAGGCGGGCGAGTTCGTTTTCGTCGATCACTTCGCCGCGCGAGGTATTGACGATGAAGCAGGACGGCTTGAGCAGCTTCAGGCGGCGCGCCGACAACAGGTGATACGTCGCTGGCGTGTGGGGACAGTTGACCGACAAAATATCGACCCGCGACAGCATCTGGTCGAGGCCTTCCCAGTAGGTCGCTTCCAGCTCTTTTTCGATGCTTTCCGCGACGCGGCGGCGATTGTGATAGTGGATCTGCAGCCCGAACGCCTTGGCACGATGGGCGACGGCTTGGCCAATGCGGCCCATCCCGATGATACCAAGCCGCTTACCGTGGATGCGGTGGCCCATCATCCAGGTCGGCGACCAGCCGGTCCAGGTCTGCTTGTGATCTTTCAGGTAGGCGGCCCCCTCGGCAAGGCGGCGCGGCACGGCCAGGATCAGCGCCATGGTCATGTCGGCGGTGTCCTCGGTCAGGACGCCCGGGGTGTTGGTGACGATGATGCCGCGGTTGCGCGCGGTATCGAGGTCGATGTTGTCGACACCAGTGCCGAAGTTTGCGATCAGGCGGAGTTGGGGGCCCGCCTGGGCGATCACGGAGCGGTCGATGCGGTCGGTCACGGTCGGCACGAGCACGTCAGCCGTTCTGACCGCCTCGATCAGCTCGGCATGGCTCATCGGTTTATCGTCGCTGCTGAGGCGCGCCTCGAACAACTCAGATAGCCGCTCCTCGACGACGCCGGGGAGCTTGCGGGTGACGATGACGACGGGGGGCTTGGTATTGGTGGGCATTTCGTCTTCCAATGGAGTCGGGCATAACTGTTCATGCACGAACAATGGGCGTGCATTGAATGCGTTGCGGTATAAGTTTGTCTAGAGCCTGAACGGGCCGGATGGAAGTTCTTTTGACAGCTTGCGCCGTGCGATTTCGCGGCAGCTTGGCACCGGGCGGAGGATTAAGTGTGGACTGTGGTCATATCGCGAACAAACTCGCGATTGAATGAGACAACATCGCATATATCAGCATCGACTCGAGCACGACGACTGGCCCCTTTGAGGTAAATCAGCATGATGGTGACACCGCCGTACCGAAATCGAAGACCCCTGAACCGGGTTCAGATTGCGGCTAGTCTCGTTCTGACGATAGCAGTTCCGCTGACACTGCCCTGCGTTGCATCAGCAGCCGATCCAAAGGCCCCGGACGCCGCCGCGCCCGGTAAGCTGGCCCTGCCGCGATTTACAAGCCTGAAGCCGTCGCGGGCCAATCTGCGCAGCGGACCTGGAACCGAATACCCAACCGTCTGGGTCTATCGCCGCGAAGGCCTGCCGCTTGAAGTGATTAAGGAATTCGAAGGCTGGCGGCAGGTGCGGGATGCCGATGGAGCATCGGGTTGGGTGTTGCAGTCGTTTTTATCGGGGCGCCGGACAGCGCTTATTGAGCCCTGGGAGGCCAAGCCAGGCGTGACGCCGCCGCAGATTGCGCTGTTGGCCGACGACAGTGAAAAAGCGCAACTCGTGGCGAAGGTTGAAGCGGGCGTCATTGCCAATGTTTTATCGTGCGATGGCAAGTGGTGCTGGGTTGGCGTCGACAAGTACAAGGGCTATGTGCAGCAAAAGAAGCTCTGGGGCGTCTATGAAGCTGAAGTGTTGAAGTAGGCGCGAAAGAGACGTAGCTGCGCGACGCAGCAAACGGGCAGCTGACCAACCTCGGGCGCGCACGGGCTTAATCCGTATCCAGAACCAAGCGCACGACGACATCAATGTGGGAAATGCGCATTCCAGCGGGAGGGGCTGGTAAGCCATCGACGCGGATCGAGTCGCTGGGGATATCCAAGAGTTCGCCGCCAGCTTCCACGAAAAAGTGATTGTGATTCGACGTATTGGTATCGAAGTAGGCCCGCGACGCATCAATTGCGAGTTCGCGCACCAAGCCTGCGCTGCGGAACTGGTGGAGCGTGTTGTAGACGGTGGCAAGTGAAACGTGTTCTCCCTTCGCCAAGGCTTCGGCGTGGAGGACTTCAGCCGAAACGTGCCGGTCGTTCCCCGAAAACAGCAGCTCGGCCAACAACTGTCGCTGCCGCGTCGGCCGCAACCCGGACGAGCGCAGCATCGCCGTCACGCGCGTTCGAGCGTTGGCACCTTTCGTCGCGTCTTTGGCAGTGTGGTCTGTCATGGCAACTACGCGTTCCAGCCTATCGCAGGGGCAATGCGCCACAGCGAATAACCTCCTGAACATACGAGCCAGCGTGTTGGGCCGCAATACATCCATAAGCGCGGCATTAACGACTGGGGATTTCGGCTGCTGCAGCACATTGGACTGCTTAACCGGCTTGACGGTCGGCGGCTTTACCTTTTGAAGGTGAGGGTGAACGCTACGATAAACGCGCCCGCCGCCAGAAGCGGGTTGGTTCTGGCAAGATGGGCTGGACGCAAACGAAGGGAAGATCACGCGATATGGCCGAACGGCGCTCCAGCTACGATTATGCCGCCCTCTTGGAATGCGGGCACGGACGTCTATTCGGGCCGGGCAATGCTCAGCTTCCGCTGCCGCCGATGCTGATGATCAGCCGCATCACTGAGATTTCGGATGCCGGTGGCGCGTTCGGCAAGGGAGTCGTCAGAGCCGAACTCGATATCGCGGGCAATGCTGGCCTGGACTGGGTCTGGCCGTGCCACTTTGAGGGCGATCCCGTCATGCCTGGGTGCCTGCCGATGGACGGCATGTGGCAGTTGACCGGCTTTTTTCTCGGCTGGCTTGGTTTGCCGGGCCGGGGCCGGGCATCGGGCGTCGGCGAAGTCAAGTTCACACGCGAGATTACGCCCGACCTTAAGCGGCTGGAATACACCATCGACGTCAAGCGCGTGATAGCGCGCAAGCTTAAGCTGGTCGAGGCCGATGGATCGATCCAGGTTGACGGAGAAGTCATCTACACTGCCAAGGACATGCGGGTGCTTTTGAAGCCAGATCCTGCCGCCGTAAGCGGTTGACGTGAACGCAAGACATACAGCCAGACGATCGATAAAGGTGCGCGCGATATGAGACGTGTTGTTGTGACGGGCATGGGCATCGTGTCCTCGATCGGGAACACCGCCCAAGAGGTGACAGCCTCCTTGCGCGAGGCCAAATCTGGCATCGTGAAGGCCGACAAGTACGCCGAACTCGGGTTCCGCAGCCAGGTTCATGGCCAGCCCCAACTCGACTGGGAAGCGATGGTACCGCGCAAGCCCAAGCGCTTCATGGAAGCCGGCATTGGCTGGAACTATATCGCGATGGATCAGGCGATCCGCGACAGCGGGCTTGAAGCAACGTCGGTGTCCAACGAGCGGACCGGCATCATCATGGGCTCCGGCGGGCCATCCACGCGCGCCATCGTGTGGGCGGCTGACACGGCGCGCAACAAGACCCCCAAGCAGGTCGGACCGTTCGAAGTCACCAAGGGCATGTGCTCGGGAACCTCAGCGGTGCTTGCGACCAGCTTCCAGATCAAAGGCGTGAACTACGCGATCTCGTCGGCGTGCTCGACCTCGGCGCACTGCATCGGGAACGCATCGGAACTGATCCAATTCGGCAAGCAGGACGTGGTGTTCGCAGGCGGTTGCGAGGAACTCGACTGGACACTTTCGGTGCTGTTTGACGGCATGGGCGCAATGTCGTCGCGCTATAACGATACCCCGGCAACCGCCAGCCGCGCCTACGACAAGAACCGCGACGGGTTCGTGATCGCGGGGGGGGCGGGCGTGCTGGTGCTTGAAGAACTCGAACACGCGAAGGCCCGCGGGGCCAAGATCTACGGCGAAGTTGCAGGATACGGCGCGACGTCGGACGGGTTTGACATGGTGGCACCTTCGGGCGAAGGCGCGATCCGCTGCATGAAGAGCGCGATGAAGGGCCTCGACAACAAGGGTCTTGGTTGCGACATCGACTATATCAACCCGCACGCAACCGCGACACCCATCGGCGATTCGCGCGAAATCGAGGCCATCCGGGCAGTGTTTGGCGACAAGGTACCCAAGATCGCAGCGACCAAATCCCTGACCGGGCATTCGCTGGGAGCCATCGGCGTGCAGGAAGCGATTTTCTCGCTGCTGATGATGAAGAACAATTTCATCTGCGAGAGCGCCAACATTGAAGAACTGGACCCGGCTTTTGCCGACATGCCAATTGTGCGCAAACGCATTGACGATGCTGAACTTAACTGTGTGATGTCGAACAGTTTTGGGTTCGGCGGAACCAATGCAACATTGGTTTTTAAGCGCTACAATGGTTAACGGCCTGAGTAGCGGTCGCAGCAGACAGTTTCCGGCATAGCTTTTGCTGAGCACGGCACAGTTCTTGTTCCTGACGCCGTTTCCGGCGCAACGTAGAGGCGTTACATGTCCGATCTCGATATCGCAGTCCCCGGTCCACTGATGGCTGGCAAGCGCGGCCTCATCATGGGGGTTGCCAACGACCGCTCGATCGCCTGGGGCATTGCGCGCGTTCTGGCCGGACAGGGTGCCAAATTGGCCTTCACGTATCAAGGTGACGCATTCGGCCGCCGCGCGATTCCGCTGGCGCAGTCCGTTGGCGCTGAAATCATTGCGCCATGCGACGTGAGCGATCTGACGAGTGTCGACGCCGTCTTCGACGAGATCAAGCAGAAGTGGGGCGGGCTCGACTTCGTCGTTCATGCGCTTGCATTCTCAGATCGCCGCGAGTTGGCCGGCCGCTACGCCGACACGAGCCGCGAGAACTTCACCAACACGATGGTCATCTCGTGCTTCTCGTTCACCGAAATTGCAAAGCGCGCCGCAGACTTGATGCCGAATGGCGGCACGCTGCTGACGCTGACGTATGGCGGCGCGACCCGCTGGGTCCCGTCCTATAACGTGATGGGAGTCGCCAAGGCAGCGCTAGAAGCATCGGTCCGCTATCTCGCCGCCGATCTGGGGCCACAAGGCATTCGGGTTAACGCACTGTCGGCTGGCCCGATGCGGACACTGGCAGGCGCGGGGGTATCCGACGCCCGGTTAATCTTCAACTATCAGAAAGATCATTCCCCGCTGCGCAAGACCCCGACGCTCGACGAGGTGGGTGGATCAGCGTTGTATCTGCTGTCGCCGCTGTCGGGCGCTGTGACCGGCGACGTCCATTTCGTCGATTGCGGATATTCAACGGTCGCGATGCCCACGCTCGAAAGCCTCAAGGCGCTCGATACCGAAGCCAAGCCATCGCGCACGCCGTCAGAAGCGGCCCAGTAGCCAGCAGGTTACCGGCTGGTATTGCGTGCCAGACCGGCAAGAGTTATTCGCACCCGCTGCGTTTTTAAGCTGCACGATCATCCGTCATCGTGTAACGACATCGCGTGCGTTAATCTAACTTCGAGGGAAACCATGAAGAAAATTCTTGCCGCTCTTGCTCTGGGTCTTGCCGCTTTGCCGTTGATGGCTGGGTCGGCTTTGGCTCACGGCTGCCATCGCGATGTCGAGGAAGGCAAATTTGGCTGGCATCGGCATTCGCGGAGCTGCGAACGGATCGCCGTTGAGCGGCCATACCGCCAGTACCGCGAGCACCGCGAACATCGCCGCCACCGCGAGCCCGTTTGCGAAAAGAAGTGCCATTACATCGGCCCGTTCAAAGAGTGCAAGACGGTTTGCAACTAATCGCTGCTGCCAATTCGGTTAGCTAGAAAATCAGAGCGCGCATGATTGGTGTTTTCGACTCGGGCCTTGGTGGCCTCACCGTCTTGCGCGTTCTTGCGGAACGATTTCCTGGACTCTCTTTTACGTATTTCGGCGATCATGCCAACGTGCCGTACGGCAACCGGCCTTCCGATGAGGTCGTGGCGCTCACGCGGGAGGCGTCGGAGGCACTGTTCGATCGTGGCTGTCGGCTCGTCCTGTTGGGGTGCAATACGGCCACTGCCGTTGCCGCGCGCAGTCTTCAGCAAACGTGGCTGCCCGTTTCGCCCTGGAGGGGCACGCATAACATTCTCGGCATTGTTGCGCCAACCGTCGAAGCCGCCACGCAGACGCCGTGGGCCGTAACGGCTCCGCAATACCCGCAGAAATACAATACCGACGTCGTCGCCGTTTTCGGAACGACGCGCACGGTTGCGTCGGGCGTTTACCCCGAGGAAATCCGCAAGCGGTGCCCCAAGGTCGAAGTGGTGCAGCAGGTCTGCGCCGAGCTTGCCGGGGCAATTGAATCGGGTGCGCCCGAAGCGGACCTCGATGCTCTGGTGGCCGCCGGAGTCGCAGGCCTGATGGCCCAAACCGGCGGGTCGCCGCCACACCGGGCCATTCTGGGTTGTACGCACTTCCCCCTGGTCGAGCACTTGTTTCGCCGTCATCTGCCGCCGTTCACGCGGATGCTATCGCAACCAGTCGTTGTCGCCGACAGTTTCGAGGATTACCTCGCACGGCGCCCGCACTACGTCGCGAATTGCGCACCGGTGCGGACGATTACGTTGCTGACCTCGGGCGACCCGGCAGACGTCAGTCCGCGAGCACGGATTTTCTGGCCGGATGCTCCAGGATTTGAGCGGGCCTGAGTTGGGTCAACGGGTGTGGATGGACAGGTCGCGGATTGTGGGATTGGTACCCGTCAGCAGGTTGTCGGCGTCCCAGCCGATGTTGACGGTCTCGAAGCGGCCGCCCAGGCCATCGTAGATAAGCAGACGGCCGGCAAGGCTTTCGCCGATTTCGAGGATTTCTTTGATGATCTCGACGGCGGCCAGCGCGCCGAGCACGCCGACGGTCGCTCCCAGAACGCCGACTTCCGAGCAATTGGCGACGGTTCCCGGTGGCGGCGCTTCCGGGAAGATGCAGCGGTAAGTCGGGTACTTCAGACCACCGGCGTTGGTCAGGTGCGGTTTCAAGGTGGTGATGTGGCCGTCGAATGGGCCGACGGCTGCAAAAACGAGTGTGCGCTTGGCAAGGCAGCACGCATCGGACACCAGATAGCGGGTGGCGAAATTGTCGGAGCCGTCGGCAACGATGTCGTACTTGGCGATTGTGTCGAGCGCATTCGCGGCGGTAATGCGCGTGGGAATTGCTTCGAGTGTGACGTGCGGATTGATGCGGGCCAGCGTCGCCTTGGCGCTGTCAACCTTGCCGGTGCCGACGCTGGCCGTGTCGTGTACGATTTGGCGCTGCAGGTTGCTGAGCGAGACCGTATCATCGTCCATGACGGCAATGGTGCCAACGCCCGCAGCTGCCAGGTACAGCAGAATGGGAGAGCCCAGACCGCCTGCCCCGATCACTAAGACACGCGCGGCCTTCAAGCGTTGCTGGCCCGCGCCACCCACTTCTTTCAGGACGAGGTGACGCTTATAGCGCTGGATTTCTTCAGAGGTCAGGTGGGTCACAGATAGATCCTTGCGCTGCGCGCGTGGGCTATCGCCCACACCTAGTTGGGGGAACGAGTTCCCCCAACCCCCCTTCCGTTCTGGGACTAACGAAAATGATGCTCGCTTACGACTTCGCCGGATCGATGAAGAGGTCGGAGGAGAAATAGCGTTCAGCCGACGAGGGGGCGAAGGTGACGATGGTTTTGCCGGCCATGTCGGGGCGAGCGGCGACGGTCAGAGCAGCGGCGAGGTTGGCACCCGTCGAGATGCCGCCGGGGATGCCTTCCATTTTGGCCAGCATGCGCGATACTTCGAATGCCATGTCGCTCGGCACGGTAATGACTTCGTCGATGAGGTCGCGTTGCAGCACGTCCGGAATGAAGCCGGCACCGATGCCCTGGATTTTGTGCGGACCCTTTTCACCGCCGGAAAGGACCGGGCTGGTGGTGGGTTCTACCGCAAAGATTTTCAGGTTCGGGTTGCGCGGCTTGAGGATGCGGCCGCAGCCGGTGATGGTGCCGCCCGTGCCGACGCCAACGACGAGAGCGTCGATTTTGCCGTTGGTATCGGCCCAGATTTCTTCGGCGGTGGTTAACTCGTGAACGCGAGGGTTGGCCGGGTTGACGAACTGGCCGACGAGGATGGCGTCGGGAGTTGTCGCCGCCAGCTCTTCAGCTTTAGCAATCGCGGCACCCATGCCGCCGGGGCCGGGGGTAAGGATCAGTTCAGCGCCGAGGTGGGCGAGGATTTTGCGGCGCTCCAGCGACATGGTCTCGGGCATGGTCAGAATGAGGCGGTAGCCGCGCGCGGCGGCGACGAACGCGAGTGCGATGCCGGTATTGCCCGATGTCGGCTCGACGAGAATACTTTTGCCCGGCGTTATGCGGCCTTGCGCTTCCAGCGTGTCGATCATGGAGACGCCGATGCGATCCTTTACCGATGAAAGCGGGTTGAAGAATTCGAGTTTGAGCAGGATTTCGGCAGTTGTATTGGCAGCGGCTGCAATCCGGGCGAGGCGGACGAGCGGTGTGTGGCCGATGGTTTCGGTGATGTCCCCATAGACCTTACCGCGCCCCCAGGATTTGGTTGCCTTGAGCGTTTTGATGTCGGGGATATCGTTCATCGGCTTGGTCTCCGGTTCCTGGCTCTTTGGCGCGCACATTTGCAGCAAAACGCCGCGCGCTCAAGGGGATGATATGGCTAATCGGCCGCGAGGTGCTCGCGCATGGCGAGAAGTTCGGCGCGGCGCTCGGGGGTCGTCTCGGGAAATTGCATATTCAGGCCTTCCAGCGTCTCAAGAATAATGTGGGAGACGAACAGGCGGGCACTCATTTTGTCGTCGGC
This sequence comes from Hyphomicrobiaceae bacterium, assembly GCA_040080145.1. GTDB lineage: Bacteria > Pseudomonadota > Alphaproteobacteria > Rhizobiales > Hyphomicrobiaceae > JANXVY01. Next base: position 16,526 of record JBEBJA010000181.1, on the reverse strand, counting down.
GGGAACGATGTGCCAGGGTACGTCGCGGGTGCTGGTTGCAGCCATCGCCTCCTCGTAAGCCTTGCGATAGGCCTTCCAGTGTTTGCGTTCGGCGATGTCGGACGGGGCGATTTTCCAGTTTTTCTCAGGCGTATCAATGCGGTCGAGAAGTCGCTTCTTCTGTTCGTCCTTGGAAATGTGGAGGAAGATTTTCACAATGCGGGTGCCATTGCCGTAGAGGTGGCGTTCAAGGCCCGTAATCGAGCGGTAGCGTTCCGCCCAGATCCTATCGTCCTTGCCGTCATCAGGCAGGGACTGTGCAGCTAAGATTTCCGGGTGGACCCGAACGATCAACACGTCTTCGTAGTGGGACCGATTGAAGATGCCGATGCGTCCGCGTTCGGGAAGGTCGCGGGTCGTGCGCCAGAGAAAGTCGTGCTTCAACTCGTGGGGGCTCGGGTGGCTGAAGCTGTAAACCTGACACCCTTGCGGGTTGATGCCCGACATCACGTGTTTGATGCAGCTATCTTTTCCCGCAGCGTCCATACCCTGGAACAGGACCAGGACCGCATGCGCGTTAGACGCATAGAGCAGGGATTGCAGCTTGCTCATGCGTTCGACGTGAGACGCCAAATGTTGCTGATACTCGCGCTTGTTGGCGTAAACCGGGTCGAGAAGGGTTGGGCGCTGCTTCAGGTCAACCGTATCGCCCGGATCAACACGGAACTGTCTCGTGAGTTTTTTCATGCGGTGGCCTCGGCCCGTCTGATGGTTGCACTCGTAGATTGGATCAACCAAGGCGACCCAACGCTTGAAGCTTGACCCCACCTACAAATTGTATGGGGGGATCATTCCCGCGCCTTGACCGGGGGAACGGACCACAGGCGGATCATACCGTCGGAACCGCTGGAGGCGAGTTTGGTGCCGTCGGGGGCGAAGCTGACGGACTTTGCGCCGCCAGCATGGCCACCCAGCGAGCGCATGGTGCGGCCGCGTCTAGCGTCCCACAGGCGAACGATGCCTTCGTCGGCGGCGGACGCAAGGATAGTGCCGTCGGGCGAGTAAGCCAGAGAATTGATGCGGCTCTTGTGGCCGGTCATCTGCTTTTGTAAGCGGGTGGAACTCGTCGAATAGACACGAATCGACCCGTCCAAGCTCGCAACCGCAAGCGACTTGCCATCGGGGGAGAAAGCCAGCGCCGTGACGAAATCCTTCGCACCCTTGTAGACGCGCTGAAGGTCATGGCTGTCAACGTCGTAGAGGCGAACAGACATGTCGGCGCTGCCGGTTGCAATCCAGGGGCCGTGTTCGGAGTAGGCGACGGCCTGGGCCGAGCTTTCGTGGCCTTGCAGGGTGAACTGAGGTGCCGACGGGTTCTTGGCTTCCCAAACGGTGGTGATGTAGTCGTGGCTTACAGTGGCGAAGCGATCCTGGTTGCCAAGGAAGGTGACGGCCCAGATGTCGGCATCGTTGCGTTTGAACGGCGCAATGCGTTCGCCGCGGTCGAGATCGAACAGAACAGCAGTGCCGTCGCTGTGGCCGGTGACGGCGCGGCGACCGGAAACCGCCAGCGATGTGACAAGACGGTTATCGAGGGGCACCGACTTTTGCAGGCTGCCGGACACCGCATTCCATATTTTGAGGGTCGCATCGCGCGAGACGGAGACGATGTTGCGGCCATCCTGGGTGAAGGCGACGCCGTGGACGCCGGTGTCATGCGCTTTGAATTCGCGCAGCATGACCGGAATGTCTTGTGGCATCACGACGGCGGCTTTGGTGGGCACGGGCGCACTGGGAATCTGGTTTTGGAACAGCACGACGCCGCCAGCGACGGCTGCTGCCAACGCAAGTTTGGTTATAAGGCCGATCCGGCGCGGCTTTGCGCCGCCGTGAACCGGGCGCGGCCGCGCCGGTGTTGCGCGGTCGGCGACGGTCTTGACGGCCGCGGCTTTGTTGGCCGGGGGAGATTTGACCGGAGGCTCGGGCGTCTTGCCCTTTGCCTTGGGCTTTGCTTTGACCTCGGGGGCCTTTGGCTCCGCCTTGGATTTGGCATCGGCCTTTACTTTGGCAGCCGGCTTGGATTTGGCAGGCGCAGGCGGCTCTTCGACGACCGCAGGCGCGACCGGCTGGCCGGCTGCCTTTCCACGCAGGCCGTCGAAGAAGTCGAGCAGACCGCCCTGAACGCCGGGCGCATCCGGTTGGGGGGGAACCATTCCGGCGGCTGGAAGTGCCGGCGGCGCGCCAGCTCCTGCCAATTCCATCGCATCGGCGGGCTGCTTGGCACCGCGTCCACGCGAGAGCCAGGATTGCTTGGGGGGATCAGGGGCGAGCACGTCGCCGCGCCAGGCGGCCACCGATTGCGGGCGGGCCTCGACATTCATCAGGAGGGCCTTGTCGATCGCCTTCAAAAAACCGGCGCGGTAGGCACCCAGCGCAGACTCTCTGGCCGGGACGTATTCGTCCTTCATGATGCGCGACGGGCTGTCGGGCGGGCGCTTGCCGGTAATGGCGTGATAAAGCGTGGCGGCAAGGGCGTAGAGGTCTGACCACGGGCCCTGCTGACGGCTCGTCTCGGCGTATTGCTCATAAGGGCTATAGCCAGGCTTGACGAGCGCGCTCACGGTCTTGGAATGCGCTGCGATTTCGCCGCGCGCGGAGCCAAAGTCGATCAGGACCGGGACATTATCCTTGCGGATGATGATGTTATCGGGGGCGATGTCGCGATGCAGGTAGTCGGCCTTGTGGATGAATTCGAGCGCGTCGAGCAGCGGGCCGACGATGGCGTCCAGCTCCTTTTGGCGCGGTGCACGGCCAAGACCCTTGAGCCAGGATTTGAAGCTCAAACCCTCTTCGAACTGGAGCACCATGTAGGCGGTGTTATTGGCTTCGAAGTAGCGATAGACGCGAACGATGTTGGGGTGATCAAGTTTCGCCAGCGTCTTGGCTTCGTCGATGAAGCGATCGCGGCCCCATTGGAAATCGCCCGTGCTGTCGGACGAGCGCGGCATCGCTTCGAGGCCGTCCTTACGGGCGGCAAAATCGGAGGGGAAGTATTCCTTCAAGGTGACGACACGCGACAACGCGCTTTCCTCGGCCAGATAGGTCACGCCGAAGCCCCCCGCGCCCAGCACGCGCTGGATGCGGTAGTCTCCGACGAGAACAGTTCCGACCGGCAGCGCGATGAGGTTCGTCATAGTCTCCTTCTTTGTTTCGTCCCGCGCTTGCGCCAGCAGCTCTTGGCCGCTTCGGCCAGCAAGGTTTGGGTGAGCTGCTGGACTTTTTTCAATCGAGTGCGAATCTGGTCCCTTCATATCGTCCATGGGTGAGGATTGTGGCAAGGGGCGGGTTATGAACGGCATCTGAACAAAATTTCATAGTGTCCAGCCAGTTCAGCCATTTTGCTGCCGCATCGCAACGGAAATTAGGTTCACGAAGTTTGTGGGTGTTGAGACCCGTGGTTTCGTGGCAATCTTGGTGGCGATAGGCAAATTCAGCGGCTGGAGAGACGATCAATGGCGGATGGTCCAGGTGGGAAAGCAAAGGCGGGTGGTTTTCTGGGCTCGTTGAAGGACGCGCTGGCAGCGGCCGGCCGCGATGATACCGGGATGCATGGCCGATCCCCGGCTGCCGCTCCCGCTCCGTCCACACCCGCATCCGTTCCAGCCATTGTAGCAGCGGTGGCACCCCACGCCTCTGCGGAGCTACCACAGCCACCACCGCCGGTGCCACCACAACCACCTGCTCCAGCTCACGATGGCGACGGCTATCGTCCCCTCAGTGCCGCGGAAGCGGCGCGGGAAGCCCGGGGCGTTGCCTCACTCAAACAGCAGGACTTCATTCAACAGGATCGGCACATGGAATTCGATGGCACCAATACCACCCGTATCATCCGAGGCGGCGCGGCCAAAACACCTGACAAGGCACCAGACCCCGCGCCTGCCGCAGACGAACCCGCACGCACGCAGCTTGTGCGCGGCCGTCAGGCGCTGAAGCGCGGTCAATTCGTGCAGGATCCTGTGGTCGGCTGGCTTGTCATCACGGGCGGTCCGGGCCTTGGTGCATTCCGCCCGGTGTTTGAGGGCAACAACACCATTGGTCGCGCCCCCAACAGCCGCATTCCCCTCGACTTTGGCGACGACAGCATTTCATTCGAAGAACAGGCCTATATCCGTTACGATGGGACCGACCGGGGCTTCCTGTTCGTGCCCAACATGAGCAAGACCAACGTCGTTTCGGTCAATGCCAAGCGGCCCACCACCGCTATTGACCTGGCCGCGATGGACGTCATCATCATGGGCCGGACGCAACTCGTGTTCATGCCGTTCTGCGGGCCGGAGTTCGATTGGTCCGAAATTTCGGAATCAAAGGATTGAAGGCCAGACCTTGACCACTGCAACACCCCTTAATTCCACCGCTGCGACACCGCTTGACGAAAAGCAGTCGGAGCCTGCCGCTGCGCTGGTGCCGGTAACCAAATTCGATTGCGCGGTTCGCGCGACGCGGGGCGCGCGCGACTATCAGGAAGACGCAGCACTCGTCTGGCCGGGACGCGATGCACCAGCCCCTGACGGTACCTCGTCTCCCGCCGAAGCGGTCCAGATGCTGGCCATCCTTGCCGATGGCATGGGCGGGCACGCAGGCGGGGCCCTCGCCAGCCGCACGTGCTGCGACTATTTCCTGCAGTCGTTTTCGCACCATAGCGGTTCCATCGTCGAGGGCTTGATGGATGCACTTGCGCGCGCCAATGCGGCCATCACCGACAAAGTCGAAGCCAATCCGCTGCTGTCTGGGATGGGGTCAACGCTGGTTGCCGTCACCTTCGCGCCGCAGGGGATCAACTGGGTCAGCGTCGGCGACAGTCCGCTATTGCTGTGGCGGCGCGGCGAGATTGCGCTGCTCAACGAAGACCACTCGCTCGCACCCGATCTCGACCGGCTGGCGGCGGCGGGCAAAATGACTGTCAGCGAAGCCAAACGCGATCCAAGGCGGCATATGCTGCGATCTGCCGTGACGGGCGACGACATTGATCTGGTCGATATTTCCCGGCGGCCGCTGGTTCTTGAGCCCGGTGATTACGTGGTGCTCGCCAGTGACGGACTACAGAGCCTCGACAACACCGAGATCGAGCGGATTATTGCCGCTTACGGCGCGGACGGATCCGAGGCGGTGGCGGCGGCGCTGATCCGCACCATCGACCAGTTGCGCGAACCCCATCAGGACAATGCGACGGTCGTGGTCGTGCGACCGGTATAGGACTTGCGGTGCGCCCGGCGTACCCCCATTTGCGAAGCCTAATGCTCGTTTGGTCCGCTTCGCGCGCAGGCTCAGGCGCACGCGACGCGATGCTCAATGGAGATCGCAATGGCTTTGACGCTCAGGAAAGCAGACGAACGCGGGCATGCCGACTTTGGCTGGCTCAACAGCCGCCACACGTTTTCATTTGGCCAGTATCACGATCCCGCACACATGGGTTTCGGGCCGCTGCGCGTCATCAACGACGATCAAGTTGCGGGCGGGGAGGGATTTCCCGCGCATCCCCATGCCAACATGGAGATCGTGACATACGTCCTCGACGGCGGGCTTGAACACAAAGACAGTCTTGGCACCGGATCGGTGATCCGGCCCGGGGACGTGCAGCGCATGTCGGCGGGGTCGGGCATCCGCCACAGCGAGTTCAACGCCTCCCAGACCGCACCGGTGCATTTCCTGCAAATCTGGATTTTGCCCGAACGGGCTGGCGGTGCGCCTGGCTATGAGCAGAAGTCGTTTGCGCAGGGCGACAAGAAGGGTCGGCTGCGGCTCGCCGGTTCGCGCAATGGCCGCGACGGTTCGGTGACGATCCGCCAGGACGTCGATTTATATGCGGGCGTGTTTGCGGCGGGCGACAAGGCAACCCATGACATCATCGATGATCGCGTGGCCTGGGTGCAAGTCGCGCGCGGGTCAGTGCGCGTCAACGGGCTGGAGCTTGCCCAAGGCGACGGTCTGGCCATCGAAGACGTCCGGACGCTGGTGATCGAAGGTGTCGATGAGGCCGAAGTGCTGGTGTTTGACATGGTGCGCTAGGGCGCATCATAGGTTCGAAGCTTCGCTGCGAGCGGGGCCAGCCCCGCTGGCCCCGTAGCCCCCGCAGGGAGGCGCAGTCTCCCAGACCCACCAGTTCTTGCGTCATGAAGTTCACACGGCCGGCAGCCTCTGACCCTTGCCGAGCATGAGGTCGCGGTGAGAGGCGATGCCGAATTCGAGGCTTTGGGCGATGCGGTGGGCGGCGTCGAGGAAGACGGCGGCTGCGGCGGGCGGGCAGACTTCGGTGACGGTTTGGGTGAAGAGTTCAAGCCAGCGGTCGAAGTGGGCGGCATCGACAGGCAGGGGGGCGTGGCGCTGCATAGGCGAGCCGGAGTAGATGCCGGTTTTCAGGGTGACCGACGACCAGAAGCGGCACATGTTGGCAAGGTGGGGCTCCCAATCGGTGATGCGCGCACCAAACACCGGGCCGAGGAGGGCGTCGGCACGAACGCGGTCGTAGAAGGTATGGACCACACGATGGATCATGGCGTGGTCGATACCGGTCTCAGCCATGATGGCGGCAGTAACCTGCGCACGGCGATCGGTTGCAGACGGGATGTCGTCCATGAGAGGTGGATCCTGGTTGCGAGGTTGAAAGCATAGACCCTGCTGCAGCACGACGAGCGGCCTCACCACGTCGCGCGGCAGGACGGCACATGCGAATCCGTCCGCCCGGCAGTGTCTCAGTTTGAAATCCTCACGTGTTCCCTCCCCCTTGTGGGGAGGGTTAGGGTGGGGGTTGACGTGCTCATCATCGGGTTCCGAGTGACCCCCTCCCCACAGGGGGAGGGAGAAGTTTGGCCCAATATTTCAAACGGAGACAGTACCGTCCGCCCAGTGCAGTTGCGAAGTGCCGTTCGCGCCGGCCATTCTGGCGGTTTCACGCTAGCAACCGGGCAAACCGCGTCCCATTGTTCGCAGTCGCGAGACTGGTCTATGGCTTGGCTGGCCCTCAGACTGTACTAAAGTCGCATTGGTCTACGTTTGTATTGTATCTGCGTCGGACTGTGCGTGCAGGAGGACGAGTATGAAGTCGCAAATGATTGAGTTGGACGGCAAGAAAATCATTCTTTTGACGGGTGCCCGGCCCGATAAGGCGACGGGTAAAAAGATTGAAGTTGAAGCCCTCGACAAGCTCGTGTCCGCCGTCAAAAGGGATCCGGATGCGGTCGCCTTTGGCTATACCGCACATCGCTGGGTTGCGGCGGCGTAAGGCACCTGAATTTAAAACCCGACCTATCAGCCTGCGCATCGCAGGTGGCGGCTTGCACCCGCAGTGACGACAGGCAACAGCTACGGTCAGGCAAGCCGCAAACCGTGAACTCTGAGCCCATAACTCCTGGATTGCGGCCCCACCGGACGCAGCCCGGCCCTTGGCCGGAACGGGTGGCCGTGGGGAAAAAATGGACATGGCGGACGAGGCTGGAGAATCAAGAACAATGACGGGGTCGCCTACCTGGGATCTAACACGCGGGCATTCAGCTGTTCGACAAGAGAGCTTCCATCAACGCAGGCTCCCTTGGGAACCCAGGCTTGCCAATGCGCTAGCGCCACAAGCGAGCATGGAGCATAACCGGCACGGTCGGCAATCCTCTCGTGAATTGCTCTCATTCCCTTAGGGATCAGCTGATAAACGGCTGCTGCCTCAGGCTTATCCAGCAATAGCGCAATGGGGGCCTTAGCTCTAAAATCAGCGGCAATCATGTTGAGAGCACCCTCTGTACGAGAGGCTGCAAACGGGTCGATTGTTGCAATGTACGGGGTGAGACGCGACAAGCGAAGTGTCATAAACGGGTATGCGGTCATCCAGCCGGTGTCGCCCGGCTTTGCGATTCGGACCAATTCGCCAGCGCGCTTGTGATGCGCGTCGCAGGCAGGTTCGGACATCGCCAGTCCAGCAGCGCAGTTAGAAAGAGGACCATCAGCCGAAGCGTCGGCCAATCTCTTGAAGTCGTTCTTGAGTGCACCGAGCGAAACCGGGACAAGCATCAGCACCATGATTGCCGTAAGTTTCACAGCATCGTTGCGCACCTTGGCGACATACGGCGCGATCAAAAACGCAAACAATGTCAGGTAGGGTCCCAGGTTACCGTGGTGCGTCCGGGCAACATAGTACGGAACCCAGGCAAACAAGACGCCGGCGATGGCAACGCTGGAGACGGATAGCCCCGGCACCTCGCGTCCAAGCAGAGTTGCGAGAGCCTGGATCACCACGTAGGAAGCACTACCCAGAATCACCAAGATGAGCGCACCAACGATGAGGGGCTGCCCGTTGTAGCCCATCGCAAAGCTCTGGGCGAACCCCGGCGCGTTCCCAGAACTCGCGACACGGCAACAGTCAGGCCAATAACCCAGGATGGCGTAGTGACCCAGAGCTGCAAGCGCGAAAACGCAAGCAAATGCGCCCAAGCCTGCGAAAAGACCGACCTGCCACTCAGACTTTGGCGAAACGCGCGCCCGAAAGACCCAACCAAGTCCTAATCCAGCGGTAATCGCGATGCCCGTTTCGGGATTTAAAACGATGGCGAAACCCGCCACGACACCCGTCGACAGCGAAGCTCGGGAGAATGGCCAGCGCTCCAGTGCAATGGCAGCTAGCGCCGCGACGGGTAGCATCAAGTAACGTGCGCCAGATAGATTAGGATAAAGAATCGCGAAATTGGAAAGGGCGAGATAAGGCGCAACGACGATAAGGACAAAAAACAAGATCGCTTCGCGGCCATCCCTGTCCTTGCCGGGGAGCAGCTTCCAAGCCACTGCCAGGCAGACGAGGAAAACCGCAATCTGAAACACCTCGGCCAGATGAACCAAATTGCCCAAATCGAGGCCGTATCCTGCCTTCAGAGCGCCAGCGAGTACGACGGGCAGCAGCGCACCATAGGTTACAGGCACATCCGTAAAAAGCCGGTATCCGGCGGCGAGCAGTTCACCAGCCGAGAATACGATCGTCATGTGGTGGTCGATCATAAGCAGTTCTTCGGCGCGAATCCGCAGCATCAAACCCGTCAATGGCGGCAAGACGACAAACGCGACCATAACCGCCATGGCTGAACGCACCAGCCACCGCGGCAAACGGCCTGCAAAGATGAAAACAGCGATCAACGCGACGTAAGGAATTGCCGAAACGCTAAAGCCGACGACGGACCGAAAATCCCAGCGGACGTACGCATTGAGCATCTGGAAATTTCGCAACGCGATCAAAAAGGCCGCGACAAAAATGGCAGTCGCAACACGATCGCTGCAATCGGCTGGCATAGCATAAATTGATCGAAACCCCAGAACCCGGACGAGCACCGTTCCGGAGACCAGCACGACGAGAAAGGCGAGAAAGCCAGCGCGCTGCGGTAGCGAATCAGACATGCTAAAGACTTCGATATGCTCCAACGTGAACATAGATAATCGCGCTTGATCGGGCGTGATCGACAGGCAAACCAGAGCCGCAACCGCGAAGCTCGCCAGCACGACGGCCAGCGCCGCCAGATCGACATTCCAACCGGCCGGGTACAGACGTCGACCCAAGGCTGGAACGAAATTTGTGAAGCTGCGCCGTTGGGAAGCATGCCCGGTCATCAAAAAATCCTCTCGACATCCTGCAGCCGGATTGGGCACAAGATGCATCGTAAATGCCACGATTTGCGCATGCGCTCGTCAGGGGGATAAAAGCCCCTAACGGATCGGCAATTTTTCAACAAGACCGTCCGATGAACTCTTCAGCATTGGAGCGACCTTCTGTGCTCCAATAGACACGCACAAGCCGCCATGGATGCGAATCCGACACCGGGACGCACAGGACCTCTGAAGGACAACACGACACTGAAACAATGCGCTGACGGCTCTAGCGCTTGGCTGGCTAAGCACGACACCCAAGCGCTGGCGGCGATGACGCAGGCTTGAACTTGTCCGTGGTCAAAGTGATAACAACCCGTATAAGTACTGACTTGTGCGGGTTGGTATCAGCGCGTGGGGTTGCCTCGCCGCAGGCGATCTTTCAGATCGACGCGGCGTCGATGCGAAGCATCGCGGGGCGATGACGCGCAAAGCAAAGAGAATACCAGCTCGGAGGCTGTGAAACGAAGAATCAAAAATTCTGCGGGCTGGTATGTCACGTACAAGCAGCCAAACTTACGGAATACGTTCGGCACCCGAACAGCCGGGCATCGCGATGACGCTACGCCCTCAATTTGGTTGCAACGCTGGGCGCTACCTGCGACATGCGTCGAGAGGATCTTGGGGCAAATCGCGTCGTCGCATTAAAAGGGATTGGCCTCGTGGCGCATCAACGGAATATTATCATTCTGGGGGCTCTTTCCGCGATAGGGGAGGCAACCGCCCGTCTTTACGCAAAGGAAGGCGCGAAGCTCGTTCTAGCGGGCCGCGATTCGACGCGGCTTGAACAGGTAGCGGCCGATCTTGCTGCGCGGGGTGCAAGTGGTTGCCTGACGGTTGCGATCGACCTTGTTCAGGCCGACGCTGCCGCGACGCTGGCTGAAATGCTCGGGAGCCTGGGTGGTTCAGTTGACGCGATCTTTCTGTTTTACGGCGTACTCGGAGACCAAAAGATTGCCGAGACGGATTCAGGTCACGCCAGCAACATTCTAGCCGTGAATTTTACGAGCGCATCCGCGTGGTGTTTGGCGGCGGCAGACCAGCTTGAGCGGCAGAATCGCGGCGTTCTAGTCGCAGTCAGCTCCGTCGCCGGAGATCGCGGACGGCAATCCAATTATGTGTATGGAGCAGCCAAGGCCGGGCTCACGGCACTTGTTGAAGGAATAGCCCACCGTCTGGCGCGAGGCAAAGCACGGGCGGCGGTGGTGAAGCTCGGCTTCGTAGACACGCCCATGACGGCGCACATTCCAAAAGGGGGTCCGTTGTGGGCCAAGCCCGATCAGGTTGCAGCGCGCATCAAAGCGGTCGCAGATAAGGGCAGCGGTCCCGTGGTCTATATTCCCTCGTTCTGGCGGCCGATCATGTTCATCGTGCGCAATGTCCCGGCAGCCATTTTCCACAAGACCAAACTTTGACCGCGGACCTTTCGAGCATGGACAAATCACGACCGATTGTCGTCACCGGGGCCGCTGGGCTGATCGGGCAAAATCTCATTCCGCGCCTGAAGTCTGCTGGCTACACGCGCATCATCGGCATCGACAAGCACCCGGCCAACGTCAAGACGCTGGCGAGGCTCCATCCCGACGTTTTGGTCATCGAAGCCGATCTTGCAATGCCCGGCGATTGGGATGAGAGCTTTGCTGGCGCGGCAACGCTCGTATTGAACCATGCCCAGATCGGCGGAATCGATGAAAGCCCGTTCATCGCAAACAACATCACAGCGACTGAGAACGTGCTCGCGGCAGCTAAGCGCCACGGCATACCTCACATGGTCCACATCAGTTCCTCGGTCGTGAATTCGATGGCGCGCGATTTCTACACCGAGAGCAAGAAAGCGCAGGAGCAGCTGGCAGTCGCCAGCGGCATACCCTGCAGCGTCCTGCGACCGACATTGATGTTTGGCTGGTTCGACCGCAAACACGTCGGATGGCTAGCCCGGTTCATGAAGCGAACGCCGGTTTTTCCAGTACCAGGCGACGGACGTTATCTGCGCCAGCCGCTGTATGCTGGCGATTTCTGTCAGGTCATCGCAGCCTGTATCGCCAACCCGCGGCCAGGTGAAAACTTCAACATCACCGGGCAAAGTAAGATCGATTACATAGATCTGATCAAGGCCGTGCGCACTGCGACGGGTGCGACCACCAGGATCTTGCATATTCCCTACGCGGCGTTTTGGCTGCTGCTGAAGGTTTATGCGGTGGCCGACAGGAACCCGCCTTTCACAACGACGCAGCTGAAGGCGCTGGTGACGCCGGATGTGTTCGAAGTAATCGACTGGCCTTCGATCTTTGCGGTTACGCCGACCTCGTTGGATTGCGCGTTGCACGAGACGTTCCAGAACCCGTCGTATTCGTCCATCGTCCTGGAGTTCTAACGTGGCCAATGTCGCTGTCATTGGAGCCGGGGCCATGGGGCTTGCTGCCGCCTACCATGCCCTAAGGGCTGGCCATTCGGTTACGGTCTACGAGGCTTCGCCCCGCGTCGGCGGTATGGCGGCGCACTTCGACTTCGGCGGCCTATCTATCGAGCGGTATTACCATTTTGTGTGCAAGGCGGACCAGCCGACGTTCGATTTGATGGATGAACTTGGCATCGGCGATCGCATGCGGTGGGTACCGACGTCGATGGGTTATTTCATCGACGGCAAGCTCCACCCGTGGGGCGATCCGATCTCGCTGCTGCGGTTCCCAGGGCTCAGCATTGCCAGCAAAGTGCGTTATGGCGCGACCATGTTTTTTGCGACGCGGCGCAAGGACGCCGGGCAACTCGAACACGAGTCGGCACGCGCATGGATCGAACGGACGTGCGGTCGGGCCGTCTACGACCGCCTCTGGCGGCCGCTATTCGAGCTCAAATTCCATGAGTTGGCCGATCCGGTGTCGGCGGCCTGGATCTGGACGCGGATCAAACGGATCGGGACGTCGCGGCGATCAATCTTCCAAGAAGAACTCGGCTACATTGATGGCGGGAGCGAGACGCTCGTGACGGCACTCGCTGCTGGCATCCAAGCGCGCGGAGGGGTCTTGCGGCTCAACGCACCTGTCGAGCGCGTCGAAACGGCAAATGGCCACGTGACGGCCATTCATTCCAAGGGCGAGCGCACCCCCCACGACGCGGTCATCTCGACGGTGCCGACGCCGCTCGTTGCGTCGATGATCCCAGACCTTCCAGATGCAAGCAAAGATGCATATAAGGCCATCGCCAACATCGGCGTCGTGTGCCTCATCTTCAAACTCAAGCGGCAAGTGTCGCAACACTTCTGGGTCAACATCGTCGATCCGCGCGCGCCAATTCCCGGGCTCATCGAGTTTTCCAACTTGCGGGCAACGGGCCACACGATCGTATACGTGCCCTATTACATGCCGGTGACGAACCCGAAGTGGGCCTTGCCGGATGCCGACCTCATCGCGGAAGCTTACGCGTGCCTCAAGCTCGTCAATCCCGCCCTGCGCGACGACGATCTGATAGAGGCGACTGCGTCCCGGCTGAAGCATGCCCAACCCATCTGCCCGCCGGGCTTTGGGGCGCGCATCCCGCCGATTCAAACTGCCATCGCTGGGTTGCAGGTGGCAGACACGTGCTTTTACTACCCCGAAGATCGGGGCATCTCCGAAAGCGTGCGCTATGGGCGCATAATGGCCGCTGCCATTGATGGACAAGGTGACAAATGAACGACGATGTTTCAACGATCTACCGTGACCGGTTCGCGAATACGGGCCTCGCCAAACGCCAGCGGGTCTGGAGCGTTTTGTGCGAGGATTTCTTTTCCAAGCTGATCGCGCCCAATTCCACGGTTCTGGATGTAGCGTGCGGTTACGGCGAATTCAGCAACAACATCACCGCAGCGCATAAGTTTGCGGTCGACCTGAATCCGGATTCTCCCAAATATCTGAACCCGGACGTGGTGTTCACGCGCACCGCTGCCACCGATCTCAGCGCCATCAAATCCGATTCCATCGACGTTGCGTTCACGTCGAATTTTCTCGAACATCTGAAGTCGAAAGACGAATGCAACGCGGTGTTTGCCGAAATCCGGCGCGTTCTGAAACCGGGTGGCCGTTTCATCGTTCTGGGGCCGAACATCCGCTATTGCTATGCCCAATACTGGGACTACTACGACCATTATCTGCCCCTATCAGATCTGTCGCTCGCCGAAGGACTGCGGATCGCCAACTACGATGTGGTGCGGGTCATCGACCGGTTCTTGCCCTACACCATGAATAACAATACGCCGACGCGCGACTTCCTCGTGCGGCTCTATCTTAAAATGCCCTTCGCGTGGCGTTTCCTGGGCAAGCAGTTTCTGGTCATCGCACAGAAAAAAGCGTCCTGACGCGATGGCGAAGGAAGGGCTCTATTTCATACTGATCGGAGGCAGTGCGGCGGCCATCAACGTGGCTGCGCGCGCGGCGTTCAACCTGTTCGTGCCTTTCGAGGTGGCAATCGTGCTGGCGTTTCCGATCGCGTTGACGTTCGCGTTTCTGCTGAACCGCACCTTCGTGTTTCACAGCGCGCGCGCCCACGACGCACGGTCGCAATTTGTCCGGTTTGCCATCGTGAATATCGGATCGCTGGGGCTCATATGGGCGATCAGCGTGGGACTGGCGCGGATCGTCTTTCCCGCCGTGCATTTCGTTTGGCACGCCGATGACATCGCACACGCGATCGGCGTCGTCGCGCCAGCGCTGTCGAGCTATTTTCTGCACCGTAGTTACACGTTCAGGACCCCAAAAAGCCGATGACACCGGCGCAACCGTGATCGGCGCAGCACACCCATCACCATCATCGGGTCAACCCTCCAAGTGGAACCGCACCTCTCTTCACCAGAACAGAATAAAACCCGAAATCTTGAACGCGCTCATAATGCTTTTCGATATACTGATCCAGCAAAAAAACACCGCTACTCTTGGAACTATCATTGGGTTCGACTTGCTGATCGAACAAGCGAGAGAGCACGACATACCTCACCTCGGCGCGATTTAAGTCATCGACCATGCGGCTTTGAACGTCGAGACTCGTTTGAACACCCGGATCATAATGATACCATTTCGTTCCAGGTACCCGGTCCGCAAGAAAGTAGAAAGCAACGTCGTTAACGACAATCTTATCGTGGCGTATAGTCCCAACGAATATGCGGTCACTGGGCTTGGTGTTCTGGCGGATGAAACGAATCGCATCCGATGCCCCATCGGGCAGATAAAAACATCGGCTACGAATTTCCCTATTGCCAGAAGCGCACGCCCCTCCGAAACCGGAAGAGTTAACATTGAGGCTGCTGTCGATGGAAATTCGTGTATCGCGAAACTCTAGTATAGCGATTTTAGAGGCCACGAATGTATGGCCGGCAGCAAGCAAGGAAGTTGCGCTAGTCAACACCAAGGCCGGCACAAGACATACGCGCATAGTGCGCAGTTTTCGGCTGAACTCAGTATCCACCGTCATTCTGAAAACAATCGCACCCAAAATGACAAAAGACGGCACCAGCGCCAGAACCATATGAAGGCTCGAAACTCGAACCACCCCCTTAAAAAAAAGGAAAAGGGTAAGTCCTGTCAAAAGTACCATCTTCCAATCCCAGCCGCGGATCAAATCGGTCGCTCCACAATTTCGTTCTGGAGCCGCAAGGTCAGCGCCGGATTCGATCAGATTTGCTCCGGTTCGCCGTTTCCTGAAGGACACGACCGAGAAAACACCGAGAAATACAGCGAGCGGAGGCAGGTAGACGATGAGCTCGCGGTTGAGAACAATGCGGCTTTCGAACGTCGGGAATGGAAGGCTTCGGGTCCGGACGTAAAAAGTCGCCGGAATTTGGTAGAACTGCTGGACAAAATCGGCGACAGAACCCCAAGCCAGGTATGCAAACGCCAGAGGCCCGCAAATGCTACAAAAGCCAGCCAACAGCAGCGACAGACTCGCAAAAGCCCGCCACAATCGGGATGACAACGGGCCAGCGCAAGCGAATTTCTGCAAGACAATCGCTGGCAAAATCGCGACAAATACCATCAGTCCGACGTCGTATCGGAACAATGCGATTATTCCCACGACGCAACCGGCTACAACCAGCCGCGCATTGCCATCCTCACCCTCCAGAACGGGTATTACTAACTTTATCAGACAAAGAATGAGCAAGAGGCAAGTCCAAATAGGATAATTCGGCGCGCCCATCGACGCTATCCAAAACAGACTTGCTATCGAAATTGACGCGGCCAAAATCCGGCTCGTGTAGCACAACGATACAGAATAAATCATACAAATTATGAGCGATTTAATCAGAATGTCCAAAAACCGTTCCACAACGACCGATTGATCAATAAACTTAAAAAACAAAGCGAGCAGGTAAAATTGGCCTGGGCCATAGTTTGCATAAAAATCGCGGTGGATGATCGCTCCATCCAGAACACGCTGTGCGCCAGTCAAAATAATGCCTTCATCGTACACGCTGATGCTTCGCCAGGAGGCTATGCTAAGCACAACGAAAGATATGGACACCAAGCTGGCCGACACACGAAGCATGAATTGGCTCTCTATTGTTTGAAAGTTGGTGAACGCTCGATAATTTTCCGATCGACATTACAGGTTGCTGTGGATGTTGACACCCAGAGCCAACTTCGCAGCATTGGCAGTCATTGATTTTGCTTTCCTGCTCCTTATAATAGAACCCGGAGGGAAAAGCACACCCGCCTTGAACCGATGATTGGCAGGAGGATCGAGTGGTCGGTTGATCTAGCGCCCCCTACTTAAGTGCAAGCGTGGTATCACGTGTATTTTCTGGGATGGCTAGTGTTCCGGGTCAAACAGATGGTTCCCAGTCTATCCATTTTCGTCATGGCCGCGAAGGCGGCCACCCACGACATCTATCGACGCCGGCAAGAGCA
>JBEBJA010000208.1:0-26765 GCA_040080145.1 Hyphomicrobiaceae bacterium | reverse complement strand
GGCCGGCGGAGGTCGAGGGTGAAGGGGAAGTCGGGGTCGATGGTGGGGCGGGGGACGTTCATGCGGCCCGGCGTGTGGCCGATCGATTCGAAGCGCGAGAGGCGGCGGCCTTCGGCTTCGTAGGAGTTGACCGGGAAGGTGTCGTGGCTGCGGCCGCCGGGATGGGCGACGTGGTAACGGCAACCGGCGACCGAGTGACCCGACCACATATCGACGATGTCGATGGTCAGCGGCACGTGGGGCGCGATGGTCGGATGCAGGGCGGCCCAGGGCTGCCACGCCCGATAGCGGATGCCGGCGACGGATTCGCCGATGGTGCCGGTCGGGGTGAGCGGGACCGGGCGGCCGTTGCAGGCGACGATGTAGCGTTCTCCGGTCATGCCGCGGACCATGACCTGGACCCGTTCGACGGAACTGTCGACGTAGCGTGCGGTGCCGCCGACGGCGCCTTCTTCGCCGAGCACATGCCAGGGTTCGAGGGCTTGGCGGACTTCGAGCGTGATGTCAGATGCCGCGATTTTGCCAAAGCGGGGGAAGCGGAAGTCGAGGTGGGGGACGAACCAATCGGCCTCGATGGGCAGGCCCGCCGCGCGCAGGTCGGCGGCGACGCTTTGGAAGTCGGACCAGACGTAGTGGGGCAGCATGAAGCGGTCATGGAGCGAGGTGCCCCAGCGGACGAGCTTCTGGCGGTAGGGCTTTTCCCAGAACATCACGATGAGGGCACGCAAGAGGTGTTGTTGCGCGAGGCTCATGCGGGCATGCGGGGGCATTTCGAACGAGCGGAATTCGACGAGGCCTAAGCGACCCGTGGGGCCGTCGGGTGAGTAGAGCTTGTCGATGCAGATTTCGGCGCGGTGGGTGTTGCCGGTCACGTCGATCAGCAGGTGGCGGAAGATGCGGTCCACGAGCCAGGGCGGGACGGTGCCTGCGCCGGGATCGGGGATTTGTGCCAGCGCGATTTCGAGTTCGTAGAGGGCCTCATGGCGCCCTTCATCGACGCGTGGGGCTTGGCTCGTCGGCCCGATGAACATGCCGGAGAACAAGAACGACAGCGACGGGTGGTTCTGCCAGTAGGCGATGATCGAGGCCAGCAGGTCGGGCCGGCGCAGGAACGGGCTGTCGGGCGGAGTCAGGCCGCCAAGCACGATGTGGTTACCGCCGCCGGTGCCGGTGTGGCGGCCGTCGACCATGAATTTTTCGGTGCTGAGGCGGGCGAGATGGGCTTCTTCATACAATGCGGTGGTGATGGCAACGGCGTCCGGCCAGTTGGTGGTCGGCTGGATATTGACTTCGATGACGCCGGGGTCGGGGGTGACTTTGACGACCTGGAAGCGCGGGTCGAATGGCGGTTCATAACCCTCGATGTGAATGGCCGCACCGGTTGTTTTGGCGGTTTCTTCAATGGCCGCGATCAGGGCCGAATAGTCCTCGGCGTCGGGCAGCGGGGGCATGAATACGCAGAGCTGGTCGCCGCGCGGTTCAATGGCCATCGCGGTGCGGACGGAGCCGACGATTTCACTCGGGCCGAAGTCGGCGGGTTTGGGCGCCTCCAAGGTTTCGGTGCGGCGGCGCTGCATGAGGATGCTGCGCGATGGCAGGGGCGGGGCGTCGGAGAACGGGTCGCGCGCAGCGACGTGGGGGAAGTCGATCGGGTTGATGGTGGCCATCGAACTGATGGGCAGACGGAAGCCGGCAGGGCTGTCGCCAGGGACAAGGAACAGCCGTTCGCGGCGCAGCGCCCACCGTTCTGTGATCCAGCGGCGGCCACGGTCCTGCGTGTGCCAGACCTGGATGGGGAGGACGTAGCTGGCGGCGGTTGCAACGCCACGGTCGAAGACGCGCACGAGGCGTTCGCGCTCGGCGGGATCTTCCAGCTTGTTGGTTTCGGGCGTGGTGCCGATGGGGAGCTTTTGTTCGACGAGGATGAAGTGGGCGGCGTCCTCGTAGGCAGGCATGGCGCTGTTTTCGGGCAGGCCCAGCTGCTTGCACAGCGCGGCGGCGAAGGCTTCGGCTTCGGCGATGGTGGCCTTCTTGTGGGCCTTTTCGCGGGCGATCAGGTCGAGGTTTTCCCAGATAGGCTGGCCGTCGGTGCGCCAATAGACCGAGAAGGCCCAGCGGGGGAGCTGTTCACCGGGGTACCATTTGCCCTGGCCGTAATGGAGCATCGCGCCAGGGGCGAAACGCTTCTGGAGGCGGCGGAGAAGTTCTTCGGCGTAGGCGCGCTTATTGGGGCCGACGGCGGCGGTGTTCCATTCGGCACCCTCCATATCGTTGGCGGCAACGAATGTCGGTTCGCCGCCCATGGAGAGGCGGACGTCGCCGCGCTTCAGGCGTTCATCGACGTGTGCGCCACTGTCGAGGATGGTTTGCCAGGTTTCTTCGCTGTAGGGCAGGGTTACGCGGGGCGTTTCGCGGATGCGGGTCAACGCCATTTTGAAGTCGAAGGTGACTTCGGCTTTTTCGTGTGCGCCAGTGATGGGGGCGGCACTGACCGGATGGGGGGTGGCGGCGAGCGGGATATGGCCTTCGCCGGCAAGCAGGCCGGAGGTCGGGTCGAGGCCAACCCAGCCGGCACCGGGCAGGTAGACTTCGGTCCAGGCGTGGAGGTCGGTGAAGTCGGTTTCAGCGCCGACCGGGCCGTCGAGGGATTTGACGTCGGGGGTGAGCTGGATCAGGTAGCCGGACACGAAGCGGGCGGCGAGGCCTAGATTGCGAAGGATCTGAACCAGGAGCCAGGCGCTGTCGCGGCACGAGCCGGTCTTTTTGGTCAGCGTCTCCTCGATCGTCTGGATGCCCGGCTCCATGCGGATCACGTAGCCGATCACGCCTTGCAGGGCGCGGTTCAGATCGCAGACGAAGTCGATGGTGTTGGTGGGCTTCCGGTCAATGGTGGCGACGTACTTGGTCAGCATTGGCCCGGCGGGTTCGGGCGCGAGATAGGGGGCCAGTTCCTGGGTCAGCATCTCGTCGTAGACGAATGGGCATTCCTTTGCTTCGTCGGCGACGAAGAAGTCGAATGGATTGATGACGGCCATGTCGGCGACGAGGTCGACCGTGACGGAGAAGACGTCGGTGTCTTCAGGCAGAACGACGCGGCCGAGGAAGTTGCCAAACGGATCTTGCTGCCAGTTGATGAAATGGACTTTGGGCTCAAGCGTGAGCGAATAACTCAGAATAGGCGTGCGGCAGTGCGGAGCTGGCCTCAGGCGGATGATCTGGGGACCCATGCCGATGCTGCGGTCATAGCGATAGGTGGTCTGATGGGTCAGTGCGACATGGAGGACCATGGTGTGCAACTTGTCCTTGTGGGCTCTAGCAACTGCGAAAGTTTGATGGGAAGAAGGAACGTGGGGACCCTAGGACGGGTTTGCGATTCTGAACAAGCGCGGCTGGAGCGAAATCCGGTAACTACCTGTGGTTTGCCTAATCACAAGGCAAGTTGCGGCTTTTCTGGCCAGACATGTTGGAAAATCTGAGCAAATGCCGGTTGCGTGGTTTGCCAACGGGGCGAGCGCGCAAGTCGCTGAACCAAGGGAGCGTGTGCGAAAGCCGCGGATCTGGGTTGTCTCACTGAGGCTGGGGCTGGGGGAGCAGAAGTCCACAATGAAGACGTTTGCGTGCAGTCACTGCGCCAACAAGGTCTATTTCGAAAACGCCGAATGCGTGAAGTGCCGGAACGCGCTCGGGTTCGACGCGCGAACGCTGCAGTTTGCGGCGATTGCACCAGACAAGACGGGCGGCGGAATGTACCGGCGCGTCGATGGCCGGGATGCAACCCTGGTGCGGTATTGCGCGAACTCAACCTACGGCGTGTGCAATTGGCTGGCGGATGGAAAGGACGCACATGCTCTGTGCCCGGCGTGCAACCTCAACCGGACGATCCCCAATCTCAATGAGAATGGCAGTCTGGCGGCGTGGGGGGAGCTGGAGCGGGCGAAGAAGCGGCTGATTTACTCACTGCTGCGGTTCCGGTTGCCGTTTGAAGCATCGGCTTCCAACGCGGGGCCGTTGACGTTCGATTTCGTGCGCGACGCCCTGACGGGGCATCTGGACGGCGTGATCACGATTGACATTACCGAAGCCGATGCGGTTGAACGCGAGCGGCAGCGGCAGGTGTTTCAGGAGCCGTACCGGTCGCTGCTGGGACATCTGCGGCATGAGAGCGGGCATTTTTATTGGATGGTGCTCGTCGAGGCGGCGGGGAAACTCGATAAATTCCGGGCGCTGTTTGGCGATGAACGGCAGATCTATTCGGCAGCGCTCGCCTTGCATCATGTTCAGGGGCCGCCCGGCGACTGGCAGGCGCGGCATGTGTCGTCGTATGCGAGTTGCCATCCGTGGGAGGACTGGGCGGAGACGTGGGCGCATTATCTGCACATGGTGGACGCGCTCGATACCGCCCAGGCCGAGGGCATGGAACCGCGCGTGCCGGGATGGTCGCTTAAGTCGCTGTGGCTATTCAAGACCCCCGATGTCTACCGCCGGGATAGCTTCGCGTCTTTGATGGCGCGCTGGGTGCCGCTGACGATCTCGCTCAATAGTTTAAGCCGCAGCATGGGGCACAACGACTTCTATCCGTTCGTGATCTCGACCCCTGCGGAAGCCAAACTCGAGTTCGTACACAGCCTCATTCGAGGCTACCGGCGGTAGGTTGGGTGTCCGTGAATTGGATCACGTTTAGGTGATCTGGATTTCCCGAAACTTTTTAGCGGCGCTGCGCGTATCTGATGGCAACTCCATTCGCGAGGAGCTGGCGATCCGGATTTGGCCTCGGCCGACTTATCCCCGCATAGCTCCGAGCGATTAGGTTCGGGTGTCACCGACTTCCCCGGTGCTGCCTTGAAAGCTGGGACCGGGTTTGCAGCAGCCCCCTGCTAGAACTCGGTCCCGGAATTTTTTGTGAACTGATTGGCAGGCCGTCCCCGTCGACGTCGGCGATTAGCCCCACAGCGTTTTCGAGTTTGGCTGAATATTAAACTCGCTGGACGTAGAGGCGTGAGTCGAACCGGTATTGCGGCATGACTCCGCCTTCTGCGCGTCGGCCTGCGGCGATCACCATCACGACGCGAGCGGCTCGTGGAAGAGCCAAAAGTCGTTTTACGCGCGGCTCGTCAAATCCCTCCATCGCGCAGCTGTCAAATCCAGCCGCGCGCAACGCGAGCATCAAGTTCTCGCATGCGAGCGCGGTTGTCTTTGTCGCCCATAGCTCCTGCCCTGCTCGCCCGACATCAACGCGCCACGACGGCTTGAACAGTCCATATCCCCAAGTCGCCAGTCGCTTCAAAGGCGCCAGGATATGAAAAGGCCCGTCTTCCAAGAGTAACGGAATTAAAGTTCGGTATTTCTGAATGAGTTCAGGTGCTGCTCCTTTCTCTTTAGCGAGTGCTTCCAGCATCAACCGGCGACCCTTTGGCCAATAGTCGGGCCTTGCGACCGCGACGATGAGCGTCGGAGCTTGCATGGCGGGCGGCTGGTCCAAACAATAGTGACGAAGCAAAGCGAGTTTTTCTGGATTGCGCACATCAACGAATTGCCAGGTTTCCAGATTGTGCGACGTCGGCGCCAGCAGTGCCAATTCAAAGCAGGCATCCAATACCGAATCTGGGATCAATTCTGGGAGATAGGCGCGTACAGAACGGCGCGTGCGGACAACTTTTGCAAACGCTTCGAAATCGCAGGCAAGTTCAGCATCACTCATGGGTGTCTCCAACTCAACCCGAAATTGGCAATGGCCAACGGGACATGTCCGAACGCTGGTGAGGCTGGCCGTAGACGGTGGGTTCACGCGAGCACCGCGCTCACTGGTCGGCGCGCCGAGTAGGGCAACGTGGGTCCATAACCGAACCGCATCAAGATATCGGGCCGACGGCCGGGTAAGCCGACAAGATTTGCCAACTGCGGTCGCAGATTTGCAACTTCGACCGGCTGATTGATGTAAGCCGTTTTGAGGCCGAGGGCTGTCGCATGCAGAGCGAACCTCTGACAGGCGCGACCTGCAAGGATCCAGTGCTCTCGATCATCTTTTTCAGCAATGAAGACCGCTATGCCAGATGAGGACGCAATTTGCTTGATGTATTTGTCATTTTCTGCCCGGGGTGTGAAAACCCAATTGAAGCCGAGTTTGCCAAGCCAATCCGGTAATGCTGGACTGCCACTTGCGGCGCTGAATAAGCCGTCGCCGGATTCTATCGCGGTGTGTGGGCTAAACCGCAGCCATTTTTTAAGTTCTGTGACGAAAGCAGGATCAGCTATTTGGGTCATATTGCCAGCAACGACCAAATCGCGGACGCGCTCGATCATCGGTCGCTCGGTGATCAATACCAAGTCCACTCCGGGTATTGTTGACGCGGCGGCCAGAGCTTTTAGGTCCGAAGTGCTGACTTGGCGGCCATCATAGTCTGCTCTCGTTGATTGACGGAGTGGAATGGCATCAAAGAGCGCGGACCGGAGCGGCGCACCTTGATCCAACACAACATCAACGGATGTGTCTCCTGCTGCGTTGACGTTCACACTGCCTGGGCGACCGCGAGCGCTTGCGGCAATACTCAGGTTTTCTGCGGCACAGCCTAGGCTGACAAAAAGATGATGATCGTCTGGATCAACAACGGGCGTCCGCCGGGATAAATCGGGCAGAATTTCAATTTTTTGGGCACTGGCCCGGAACCGCCATGGCTGCGTATTGTGCCCGCTCGCCGCGAGTGTTGCGTAACGGATGAAGTCTGCAATCGCGGGCTGCTCGGACAGGGCTGCCCGCGTTGCGGCCACGGCATCGTTATACTGAGCCATGGACCCCATCTGTCGCATACCCAGGTAACCTGCGGTAACACCTGCAATCGCCAAGCCGCCGCCGATCAGGATTTTCCGTCGTTCGATCATCGACAATCGCCGTTTGCTGCTACCGGCTGACGCGCTGGGCGCTTCAAGCACGTTTGGCGTTAGCGGCTTTTGAGCGGAAATGTCAGAATCGGAAAATACTCAGGCCAGTGCTTGTACCTTGCGCATCTGCGGCTGCCGCTGGTGGGATTTGCCGATGGCCTCCGCAAATGCTGAGGCTACATCAACGCCACACCGAAATCGGGTTCGTTGATGATGGAAGCTGCAGCATAAATGGAAACGCGTAAGTGGCTAATTTAATGAATGATTTTTCGCCAAAAACCGCCTGTCATTCCCACTCGATGGTCAACGAGGCGCTCAAGGTATTGATTTTATGAAATAAAATGTTCTGATCGTTCCTGTATACCGTCCGATCAACCGCCAGAAGCTCGCGCTATTGAAATCATTGGCTTTTTTCGCCTGATCGCGAAAATCAAGGTTTCGCCATCGATCACTTGGCACCACTTCCACGACGCCGGATGCAGTCTCGGCGAAGCCTACCGCTCGTGCGCCGCACCCTGCCACGACCATACCGTCAACAAGGTCGGTTAGCCCACGAATTTCTATGGTGAAGCCCTCCGCCCAACATGCTTTTTCTTCCTGTATTGTAATCTTTGTGCTACATAATTAGCTAATTGGTAGTGCGAAGGTGACAAATGCCTACCCCTCACAACCCTCCCGCCGCTGTGCAGCGCGCGCTGCGCAAGCTTGGCACGGACATCCACGATGCCCGTCGCCGGCGGCGGCTGCCGATGGCGATTGTGGCGGAGCGCGCGTTCACATCCCGCTCGACCCTCCAGAAGGTCGAAGCGGGCGACACCAGCGTGAGTATGGGCATTTATGCCAGCGTCCTGCAGGCGCTCGGTCTCCTTGACGGTTTGAGCCAGATCGCCGGCATCGCCAATGATCGCGTTGGCCAGGCGCTGGCCAGCGCCGAACTGCCCAAGCACGTCCATCTCAAGCGAACAGCCGGATCGTCTCGCGATGGCTGACTTCGAGGTGCACATCGATCTGAACGGCCGTATACGCCCTGTCGGCCTGGCGAGATGCAATCGGGTGCGGGGTTCGGAGACCATCGTCTTTGAATATGACCGTGCGTGGCTCGACGACCCCGCGCGCTTCTCACTTGAACCCGCCCTCGCCCTGACCCGGGGCACATTTGCACCTCCCGCTGGGCAGGCGACGTTCGGCTCCATTGGCGATAGCGCTCCTGACACCTGGGGCCGCCGATTGATGCAGCGCGCGGAACGTCGTCTCGCCGAACGCGAAAGCCGTGCTGTTCGCACCCTGGCGGAGAGCGACTACCTGCTCGGCGTCGCAGACGAGACCCGGCTTGGCGCACTGCGATTCCGCTGGGCAGGCGAGGAGGCTTTCCAGGCACCTGTCCGCGCTGGTGTTCCCGCCCTCATTGAACTGGGCCGGCTGCTCCAGATCACCGAACGGATTTTGCGGGACGAGGAAACGGACGAGGATCTGCAACTCATTTTCGCGCCAGGCTCCTCGCTCGGCGGCGCACGCCCCAAAGCGTCGGTCATTGACCAGCACGGGCATCTCTCGATTGCGAAATTCCCCAAGGAGTCCGACGACTACAGCATGGAGACCTGGGAGGAGATCGCTTTGCGATTGGCCGGTTCAGCCGGCATCGCGACCCCGCGCCATGAACTAGTCGCCGTTGCCGGCAAGCCGGTGTTGCTGTCGCGGCGCTTTGATCGAGCCGGTGCTATTCGCATTCCCTTTCTCTCGGCCATGGCGATGATGGGGGCCAAAGACGGCGAGCGTGGCAGTTACCCTGAAATCGTTGACGCCCTGGCGCAGTATGGCGCGCAAGGCAAGACCGACGCCCATGCTCTTTATCGGCGTGTCGTTTTCAACGTGCTGATTTCCAACGTCGACGACCACTTGCGCAACCATGGCTTTCTTTGGTTGGGCAAGAAGGGTTGGTCCCTCTCGCCAGCCTACGACCTCAATCCCGTACCGGCCGATGTCAAAGCGCGCGTGCTGACAACGAACATCGATCTCGATGAAGGCACCTGTTCGCTCGACCTATTGGAGGCAGCTTCGGGGTTTTATGGACTGACACTACCGCAGGCACGTGCGATCATCAAACAGGTTGCCACGGTGACGGCGACATGGCGCGCCACCGCCAAGGCGACCGGTGCCCGATCGGCCGCGATCACCCGCATGGCCAGCGCATTCGAGCACGACGATCTCAAGCGAGCGCTGGCGCTGTGAGCGCTAAAGGCCGACGTAAGCGCTCTTGCCGCACAATTAAGTTCCTGGTACGTTCTCAATGTGGTTCGGCGTTTGATTGATCAATTGCTGGGGGCAGCGCGATGGACTTTCAGATGCTCGAAGCATTGCGAACGAACCATCCGGCGTGGCGGCTGCTGCGTGCCGATAACGGGCCGATGATCGTGGGCTTCCTTGATCGAGTCTTCTTGAAGCCGAACGTCAGGCAGATTTCTGAAACGGATCTGGAACGTCTGCTCGACGATGACCTCTTCAGGCTGCGTCGCGAACTAAGCGAGAATCGTTACCCGCGCGCGGCTCGCGCCTACCTCGACGAATGGGCCTCTGACAAAAACGGCTGGTTGCGAAAACGCTATGTTGCGGGCAACGACGAAGCGCAATTTGATATCACGCCCGCAACGGAGGCCGCACTCACTTGGCTGAAGGGTCTTGGTCAACGCTCGTTCATCAGTACCGAATCACGGTTGCGGGCGGTGTTTGATCTGCTGCGCGACCTCATCAACGATACCGAGCCAGATATCGCGGCTCGTAGCGCTGAACTCATGCGGCGGCGGGGAGAGATCGATGCTGAGTTCGCGCGCCTTGCTGCTGGCGATATTTCCGTTCTCGACGGAGCGGCGATCCGCGATCGCTTCCACTTGATCGTTGAGACGGCTCAGAGCCTGTTGTCTGATTTCCGTGCTGTCGAGCATAATTTCCGGATGCTCGATCGGGACGCGCGGATCAAGATCTCGGCTTGGGAAGGAACCAAAGGCGACCTCCTCGATCGTATTCTGGGTGATCGCGACGCCATCGCGGAAAGCGATCAGGGCCGCAGTTTCAGGGCTTTTTATGATCTACTGATGTCGACAGACCGGCAGGATGAACTGAGCCGCTTGCTTGAGCGCATGCTCATGCTCGATCCAGTAAAGTGCTTGAAGCCCGACCAACGCATTAAGCGTGTTCACTACGATTGGCTGACCGCTGCGGAGGCGACGCAGCGTACGGTCGCCAAGCTTTCCGGCGAGTTGCGACGCTACCTGGATGATAAGGCCTGGCTGGAAAACCGGCGGATTATAACCATTCTCCGTAGTATCGAGAGCAACGCGGTCGAGATCAGCGACCGGTCGCCGTTGGGGGATTTCATGGAGTTGGAAGACATGGCTCCCGGAGTCGTCTTGCCGATGGATCGGCCGCTATTCTCGCCGCCTCACCGGCCCGATCTGGATGTTGCCTTGCCGGGAACCGGCGACGGCGACGTATCTGCCGACGCCCTGTTTGATCTCGTCCACGTCGACAAGCGGCGGCTGCGGGCTCACATCTGGCGCGCCCTGCACCGGCACGATCAGGTTGCCCTCACCGACATCGTCGCAGACCATCCATTGGAACTTGGACTGGCGGAACTCGTGGCCTATCTTTCGATCGCCTCCGAAGATCCCAACAGTGTCATCGACGATATGGCGAAAACGACGATCGCTTGGAATGATGTTGATGGGGTATTGCGGCGCGCTACGATGCCTCGCGTCGTATTCGTGCGACAGGGTGACGTTCATGCGATTGTCGGCATCGAATAGGGGACAGCATCATGAGTGAAGCGGGAGCCAAGAGCGCCAATGACCCCCTGTCGCTGACCTTGATCGCTTTGATGAAAGGCGTGGTCGAGCGAGAAATCTCGCCGGCCTTGTGGCAGGGCTTGATGCAATGTGTGCCGCACGTCCGCGACTACGTCGGCTTGATCGGACTTGAGTTGGTGCTGGATGAGGCGGAGGGCTTTGCCTATCTCAAACAGCGTCCCGAAGTTGAGGGCGAGGCACCGCTTCCGCGCCTCGTGCCGCGGCACCAGTTGAGTTATCCCGTGAGCCTTCTGCTTGCGCTGTTGCGCCGCCGCCTCGCAGAAGCCGATGCCAGTAGCGGCGACGCCCAACTCGTTCTGACGCGGGTGGAAATTCATTATCTGGTTCGCCACTTTGCCCGCGACTCGAGCAATGAGGCAAAGCAAGCCGAACGCCTCAATCGTGACATCGCCAAAGCCGTCGACCTCGGCTTCCTGCGGCCGATCAAGCGAGATGGTGACACCTTCGAGGTGCGTCGCATCCTTGCTGCATTCGTGAACGCTCAATGGCTCAGTGCGTTCGATCAGCGGCTGGCGGAGTACGAGGCTCATGCGTCGTCGAAGCGCGAAATGGCGGAGGAAGCGTGAGCGACCTTTTTGATGTGATGATCCACGAGGCGCCTACCAAGATCGCGCCGGAAACAGACACTGCACAGCCGCCGCGCACATGTCCCGGGGTCCGGCTGATGTCCATCGAAGTGTTCAACTGGGGCACCTTCGACCGTCACATCTGGCGGCTCGACCTGAATGGCGGCAATGGACTATTGACCGGCCAGAACGGCGCCGGGAAATCGACGCTGGTGGATGCCATCACCACGCTGCTGGTCCCGGCGCACCGTATCAATTACAACAAGGCGGGTCAGGCTGAGCGCGACGAACGCGACCTGCGCTCCTACGTGCTGGGTACCTACAAGAGCGAACGGGGAGCGAGTGGCGGCGGCCCCAAGCCCGTCTCCCTGCGTGCGCCCGGTTCGACCTACGCCGTCATCCTGGGCCGGTTTTACAATGCCAGCTTCAACGAGTCGACGACGCTCGCTCAGGTCTTCTGGTTCAAGGAGCCGCACGGTCAACCGGCCCGCTTTTTCGTGGTCGCGGAGACGGCGCTGTCGATCGCCGAGCACTTCATTGGATTTGGCCGCGATATCAATGCTCTGCGGAAGCGTTTGCGGAAGCAGCCGCTCATCGAGATCCATGACAGCTATCCCTCATATGGCGCCGATTTTCGCCGCCGTTTTGGAATCGCCGGCGAGCAGGCGATCGATCTGTTTCTTCAGACCGTGTCGATGAAGACGGTCGGCGATCTGACAGGGTTTGTGCGCAATCACATGCTCGAACCGTTCCCGGTCGAGGCGCGCATCAAGGATATGATCCGCCATTTCGATGACCTCACGCGGGCTCACGGCGAGGTGGTCAAGGCGCGCGATCAGATCGAGCGGCTGACGCCGATCGTTACGGATTGCGACCGCCATGCCGCGGTCACGGATGAAGTCATGCGGCTGACATCGGCTCGTGACGCACTCAAGGCGTACATGGCGGCGCATTTGTGCACGTTGATCGACGATCGCATCGCAATGCTGGACGGCGATCTTGAGCGACTTGGCCAGCGAATAGCGAGCCTGCGCGTTACGGAGGGAGAAAACGAGCAGACACGACTTGGTCTTGAGCGCGACATCAACGCCAACGGTGGTACGCGCCTGAGCCAGATTGAACTCGAACTGCGGCAGAAGGCGGTTCTGCGCGACGATCGCAAACGCCGCGCGGATGGGTATGGTGACCTCGTCACAGCGATTGGTGTTGCCAGACCAAAGTCGCCGGAACAGTTCGCCGATACCCTCGCCGATGTCCGCCGCCGACTCTCATTCGTGGGGGACGAGGAGACTGCGTTACAAAACACGCGCATTGAGCATGAAATCGAACTCAAGGGAAAGCGCGACCGCTACGACGAGCACGTGGCGGAAATAGCATCCTTGAAGCGTCGCCGCTCGAATCTGCCGGCACCGATGATCGCGCTCCGCGAGCGCTTGTGTGAGGCGATCGGGGTCGCACCAGAAACCATGCCGTTTGCCGGGGAACTGATCGAGGTCCGCAAGGATTGCGTGGACTGGGAAGGTGCGGCTGAAAGATTGGCCCACAACTTCGCCATGACATTGCTGGTGCCCGTGCGTCATTACGAGACCGTCGCGTCGTGGGTCAACGATACGCATATTGCGGCGCGGCTCGTATATTTTCGGGTCGCGGAGGACGTTTCAGCGTTGAGGTCGCGGCGACATGCGCAGGCGCTGTCGGAAAAGCTGCGGCTTAAGGAAGACACGCCGTTGTATCATTGGCTGCAACGCGAGGTCGACCGGCGTTTCGATCATGTCTGCTGTGCGACGGTCGAGCAGTTCCGGCGCGAGCCGACGGCCGTAACCAGGCAAGGACAGATCAAGACCGGAGGCGACCGCCACGAAAAAGACGATCGCCATCGCATCGACGATCGGACGCGCTACGTGCTGGGGTGGTCGAACGCGGCAAAGATCGCAGCACTCGAAGCCGGGGCGCGGGGCATGAGAACTGCGATCCAAGCGCTTGCGGCGGTCGTGGCGGACATCCAGGTAAAGGCCAGGACACTGTCAGTTCAACGTGGAAATCTTGAAAAGCTCACGACATACCAGAGTTTTGGCGACATCGATTGGGCGAGCGTCGCACTCGAAATCGCAATGTTAGAGCAGGAGCAGCGCGCGCTGGCCGATGGGTCGGACGTACTCAAAGCGCTGCGGATCCGCCAGCAGGAGGCCGAGCTTGAGCGCCGCAATCTTCGTGGGAAAATTGAAAACGCAGCACGTGAGGAGTCGAAGCTGTCGGAGCGCCGGGAGGAACTGTCCCGCCGCCGCGCCGTTGCCGAGGCGGACATCGCGGCCATGCCAGATGATAAGCTCAACCAAACCTTGCCGATGCTCGATGAATTGCGCGCAGACGTGCTCGCGGGACAAAAGCTAACCATCGAAGGGTGCAACAATCGGGAGAGCGAGATCCGAAAGGTGCTGCATGATCGGATCGATTCCCGTCAGGCCAGCCTGCGCGCGCTTGGTGCACGTCTCGCTAGCGCAATGCGCGACTACGCCAATCGCTATCCAGAGGAAACCCGCGACGCCGACGCATCGGTGGAAGCGGCCGGGGAGTTTCGTGCGATGCTGGCGTCGTTGCGCGAAGAAGGTTTGCCTCGGTTCGAGGCACGCTTCAAGTCGTTGCTCAACGAGAATGCAATCCGCGAGGTCGCGGGCTTTCAGTCGAAGCTGCGCGAGGAGGAGCGGACAATCCGCGACCGCATTGAGACGATTAACGGTTCGTTGCACGCCATCGACTATCACGATGGAACCTACATCGCGGTAGAGGCTGCGGCCAACCTCGACCATGAGATCAAGGAATTCCAGCTCGATCTCAGAAAGTGCACCGAAAACACTCTGACGGGGAGCGAGGACAACGCCTACGCCGAAGCCAAGTTTCTTGAGGTGAAGCGCGTGATCGAGCGGTTCCGCGGACGCGACAAACTCACGGAACTAGACCAGAAATGGACCCGGAAGGTGACCGACGTGCGCAACTGGTTCGAGTTCTCCGCGTCCGAGCGTTGGCGTGCCGACGACACCGAGCGCGAGCACTATTCAGACTCCGGTGGCAAGTCGGGCGGCCAAAAGGAGAAGCTCGCCTACACGATCCTGGCCGCCAGTCTCGCCTACCAATTCGGTCTCGACAAGAGCAGCGAGCGCTCTCGCGCTTTCCATTTTGTCATGATTGACGAAGCCTTCGGTCGCGGTTCTGACGAGGCGGCTGAATTCGGACTGACGTTGTTTGAGAAAATGGGCCTGCAGTTGCTGATTGCGACGCCGCTGCAGAAGATCCATGTGATCGAGCCGCACGTTTCGTCGGTCGGCTTTGTCCACAACGAGGACGGTAAACGCTCGCTCTTGCGCAACATGACGATCGAGGAATATCGCGTGGAACGAACCAGCAGGGCAGGCCCTGCCAAGCTCGTATCGCAAGTGTAATCGGGGCATGGTGAACTGGACGGCACCAGCTGATATACGGGCTGAGATTGAGCGGCTGTGGAGCCGCGGGCTGTTGCTCAACTGCGTCCTGGATAGACTGACGTTGGGTGCGCGACAGGATGCGTTGGACCCAGTGACGGTCTGCGAAAGTCGCGGGCCGGTCTTGCAAGCCGCGCCCATCACGTTTCCATACCGGCTACGCTTGCGCCGGCCGCTTGCCAGCGAACTTGGTTCGTCATTCGATGCAGTTCGCGCCTGGGTCCGGTCGCTCGAAGTGGCGGCACGGGCCGAGACGGAATTGGGAATGGATATCGAGTGGGACGACGTCAATAGGCGCGAAGTTGGCCGCAATCGCTTGCCGGCCGCGCTGTCCTTACGGAGCTTCGAGGATGCGCTGGCGGTCATCGGGAGGCAGGCCGATGCGGATCGTTTTGCCGGGTTGGCCGAGGTCACACTTGCTCGTCACCCAAAGCTCGTCGGGTGGATCAAGAAGAAGCCGCTAGTCCTTCTCGATCGCTACTCCGAATGGTTGCGGATCCTTGACGTACTCGACTGGTTTATCGCTCATCCGCGATCGGGACTCTACGTCCGGCAGATCGATGTTCGCGACGTCGACACCAAGTTCATCGAGGCACGCAAGCCCCTTCTTGGCGAACTTCTCGATCTCGTCTTTCCGGCCGGGGCGATCGAGCCTTCGGCGATTGGCACGCAACAGTTCGAGGTCCGGTTTGGGCTTGCAGCAAAGCCAACACTTGTCCGCTTCCGGTTGCTCGATTCCAGATTGGCGATTGCCGGACTGACGGATCTTAGCGTGTCCGTGTCCGAGTTTTCAAAGCTGGACATCTGTGCGAGCCGGGTCTTCATCGTCGAGAACGAGGTCACGGGCTTGGCTTTCCCCGATGTGGTGGACAGTATGCTGGTCTTCGGTGGCGGCTATGGGGTCGAGCGGCTGACGGCCGCCCGCTGGCTCGGCTCACGAAGCGTCATCTATTGGGGTGATATCGATACCCACGGCTTTGCCATTCTCGACAAGCTGCGCTCGATGTTTCCGCAAGCGAAATCCCTGTTGATGGATCGCGAGACCTTGCTTGCCCATCGCGTGCAATGGAGCTTTGAAAGAGCACCCCAGACTGCAGATTTGCACCGCCTCGACAGCAGAGAGTGTGCGCTTTATGACGATCTCCGGTTCAATCGGCAGGGAGCTGGTGTCCGGTTGGAGCAAGAATATGTGTCGTTCAGTTACGCCTGTCAGGCGATTTTTGCACTTCAACGATGAACCGGTCACGTCCGCACTCTGGCTATTTCATTTCCCCAAACGCACGCGCTTGTGAAGTGCTTGCGGAGCGTTAGCGGTTGTCGAGATAGCTCCGTCACGGCTTGCGGGCCTGCAAACTGTCGGCCAGGGCGGAAAACAGATCGGCGAGTTGCCGCATCGTTTTGGGTGGCGGCAATGGCACCTTCAGGCATTGGGTGCCGGTCGCTGGATCGCGCTCGATCCAGGGATGCGTCTGAGTGTCAGCGGCGTGGCCAAATGTGAGCGCGGCAACGAGTTGCGAGCCAACCTGCGCCAGGGCCTGCCATGGATCGGCGCCGTTTCCGTGGCGGGCCAAGCTGGCTCCGTTCGCACCAGGGGCACGCGTCTCGCCGCCACTGTTTGCGGCGCTTATGCTCGTTTCGCCTGACTGCTCGGCTTCATCGGCGTTGACACGATTGCTCACTTCTTCATCCGGCGTCACGGCCTCGCCTTCGCCCAGTTTTCCGGTGACGTTTTCGACGTCCTTCATGAAACGGTTGAGGCGCGAGCCGCCAAGCGAGATCTCGCCGCTGCCGCCGTCGAGAATCCCTGCCGAGAGCGATCGTTTGAATGCGAGAATCGACAGCATGCCCTCCTCGATCGTGCCCTTGGCGACGAAGTTGATGACCTGGACCGGCCGGGCCTGGCCTAAGCGGTGAATGCGCGCGATGCGTTGTTCAAGGATCGCCGGGTTCCATGGCAAATCGAAATTCACCAAGGCCGATGCGTGCTGCAGATTGAGGCCCGTGCTGCCAGCGTCCGTGGACAGGAATACCCGGCAATCCGGGTCGTCGCGAAAGCGTTCGACCAGCGCCAGCCGCTTGTCAGCCGGCACGCCGCCATGGAAGCACACATAGCCCAGTCCGCGCGCCTCAAGGCGGCGGATGACAATGTCCTGGGTTCGCGTCCATTGCGAAAACACCACGGCCTTCGCCTCGGGGGCGGTGAAGAGATTGTCGAACACCGCCGCCAGTTCGTCGGCCTTGACGCCGTGGTCGCTGTCGCGATCGAGCAGGTAGGTGCTGTTGCAGGACATGCGCATATTTTGTAATGCGCAGGTCAGCCGCCGTTGATCCTTGTCGGAAATGAATCGCATCTTGCGCCAGCGCTGGACAATCTTGGCGACAATTTCGCGGTTCTCGTCGTGATGCAGCATCTGCATCTGCGTCATCGGCACCAGCAGGTTCTTGTCGGTCCGGGA
Organism: Hyphomicrobiaceae bacterium; assembly: GCA_040080145.1. Taxonomy (GTDB): domain Bacteria; phylum Pseudomonadota; class Alphaproteobacteria; order Rhizobiales; family Hyphomicrobiaceae; genus JANXVY01. The sequence goes on along the minus strand of JBEBJA010000208.1, from coordinate 9,531 downwards.
GGGCAACTGCCGCAGGACCTCCGATTTGCGCCGGCGGATCATGACCGGGGCAAGGGATTGGCCGATCTTGTCCAACCCCGTGTAGCCGGTCACGCGTCCCGCTTCGTCGCGCAGCTGATGCTCGTGCAGCAGTTTCCAGGTTGGCCCAAGCCGGTGCTGGTCGACGAACTGGACGATGGAGATGAGTTCTTCCAGCTTGTTTTCAAGCGGCGTGCCGGTGAGCACCACAGCGTAGGGGCTATCGATCTGCTTCAAGGCGCGGGCCGCGATGGTGTTCCAGTTCTTCACCCGCTGGGCTTCATCGACGATCACCAAGTCGGGCGCCCACGAGGCGATCAGATCGAGATCGGGCTTGAGTTTCTCGTAGTTGGTGATCTTGCAGAAATCGTCCACGGCATAGTCCCGCTGACGCTGTGCCCGGCCGCCATTGATGACACGCGCGGCCGTGTCCCCCTTGCGGCCCGTGAACCGGGTGATCTCGCTCTGCCATTGATACTTGAGCGAGGTCGGGCAGATCACCAGAACTTTGGAAACACCGAAATGACGGGCCAAGACCTCGGCGGCGGCAATGGCCTGGATCGTCTTGCCCAATCCCATGTCGTCCCCGATGAGCGCGCGTCCGGCCCTCAGCGCAAACAGCGCGCCTTCGGCCTGATAGGGATAGAGCGGAACTTTCAGCAGGTTGGTCAGCTTCGGATCGGCAGCACCGCGAGGAAAGATCGTGTCGAGCATGCGTGCACGCCGGGCGGCATCACTGCGGCCGGCGACAAAGTCGAGCACATCGTCAGGAGTGCGCAAGTCATGGCCGCTTTTGGCCACCAGGGCAACGAACGGTCGCAGGTCGCTCAATCGCTCATCAATGACCAGGCCGTGTTGCGCGGCGTCAAACAACCGTGCGGCGGCTTTGGCGATAGCGGGCGGGCAATCCGTGCCGGCGCGAAAATGCACGCTGCGCCGGCCGTCGTTGCACAGATAAAGTTCGGAAAATGCGGGCCGGTATCCGCGGGCAAACGCCGCCTTGGCACCACGCTTTTTTTCCAGTTTTCCGAGGGTGAATTCGATGTGCTTGCAGGTGCCCAATTCGTTGGTGGCGTAATCGGGGCATGTGCAGGCGTTGTCACCCAATTGCAAACCTCGAATGGATACTTTGTAGTTGGACTTCGACGCCGGGTTGGAGACACGAAACTGCGAGAAAAAGGGTTCATCGCCGAGATTTTCGAGTTCAAAGTTCTGTTCCCGGCCGAATTGCCGACGCAAGCCGCGTTGCCAGTCCATCGGCGAAACATCATCGGGCGCATGGGTGCGCGAGAGCTTGGGCTCTTTGTTCGGTTTGGTCGTGGACTTGGGGGGCGTGTGCTTGGACTTCATCAAGGGACATTCCATTGTACACATGGGGTTGGCATGGTGCTGATGCGACAGCCTACCTTCCTTGACGCCATCTGTCCTACAACCGAAACAATGGCGGCGGGGTCCCGGTGGAAGAGACGATCGGTTCTTTTGTGGCCGGACCCAATAGAGGTTGGGGCACAACTTGCCGTCGCTCTAAGCGACCCAAGGATTGAAGAGTTTTACGCCCATCGGCTCGAAATCGGCGATGTTGCGCGTTACCACCGTCAAGCCGTGAACCAAAGCCGTCGCGGCAATTAGAGCATCGCGTTCCGGGCGTGGGTCCGGCACGTGTAGGGCCGCGCATCGGCGGGCGATGGGACTGTTGATCGGGAGTATTCGCTCGGCAAGCGGAGCCAAAATTTCGAGTTCTAACCACCGCCGCAAAACGGCTCCCTGCTTTGTGTCGCGACGTTCGATCAGCAAAGTTCCTCGTTCCAGCTCCAAGACCGTCACGACGGAGAGCGCATAGAGTTCAACAGGTGTGTTGGACGCCCAACTACGCACGTTTGAATCCGCTCGCTCCGGGCGGCGAAGCTCTGACACAACATTTGTGTCCAGTAGATACATTAGTCGAAATCCGCAGGGCGCGAGATGTCATCGCCCATGCGCGGCGGATCGAAATCGAAGTCGCCTGCTTCTTTTTGCGCAAGCGCTTCCATCAGGCTGGGGCCGGTGCCGATCAGCTTCTGATAGGCCTCGAAACTGAGCAGCACGTGCGACGGCCGTCCCCGGTCGGTGATGATCACGGGGCCAACCTCCGCCGCCTTCTTGGCGCCGCCGGCGTCTTGATTGAATTCGCGGCTTGAGATCGTCGTAATGCCCATCGTCGCCTCCACAGTTCCAATCATAGAGCCGTTCAGGTATTGGCGCAAGTTGATTGTAGAAACGTTTCTACCGTCACTCCCACTCGATTGTTCCTGGGGGTTTTGAGGTGATGTCGTAGACGACGCGGTTGATGCCGCGGACTTCGTTGATGATCCGGGTGGCGGTGCGGCCCAAGACATCGTGAGGGAAGGGGAAGTAGTCGGCGGTCATGCCGTCGGTCGAGGTGACGGCCCGCAGCGCGCAGACGTTATCGTAGGTACGGGCATCGCCCATGACGCCGACGGTCTTGACGGGCAAGAGCACGGCGAAGGCTTGCCAGATGGTGTCGTAGAGGCCCGCCTTGCGGATTTCGTCCAGGTAGATGGCGTCGGCTTTGCGCAGGATGTCGAGCTTGTCCTCAGTGATATCGCCGGGGATGCGGATTGCGAGGCCGGGGCCGGGGAACGGATGGCGGCCGATGAAGTGCTCGGGGAGGCCTAGTTCGCGGCCCAGCAGGCGGACCTCGTCTTTGAACAGTTCGCGCAGGGGTTCGACGAGCTTCAAGTTCATGCGGGCGGGCAAGCCGCCGACGTTGTGGTGCGATTTGATCGTGACCGAGGGACCGCCGGTGAAGCTGACACTTTCGATGACGTCGGGGTAGAGCGTGCCTTGGGCGAGGAATTCCGCGCCGCCGAGTTTCTTGGCTTCGGCGTCGAATACGTCGATGAACAGGCCGCCGATGATCTTGCGCTTTTTCTCTGGGTCGGAGACGCCTGCGAGGGCTCCAACGAACATGTCGCGGGCGTCAACGTGGACGAGCGGGATGTTGTAGGTTTCACGGAACAGGCGGACGACTTCTTCGGCTTCGTTCAGGCGCAGCAGGCCGTGGTCGACGAAGATGCAGGTGAGTTGATCGCCGATGGCTTCGTGGATCAGGACCGAGGCGACGGCGCTGTCGACGCCGCCGGACAGGCCGGAGATGACGCGGCCTTTGCCGACCTGGGCGCGGATGCGGGCTATTTCGGCCGAGCGGAAGTGGGCCATCGTCCAGTCGGATTTGAGGCCTGCGATTTTATGGACGAAATTCGAGATCAGCTTTGCGCCGTCGGGGGTGTGGACCACTTCGGGGTGGAACATCGTCGTGTAGATGCGGCGCGCTTCGTCGGTCGCGATAGCGAAGGGGGCGTTTTCGCTGGTGGCTTTGACGGTGAAGCCTTCGGGCAGTTTGGTAACGCGATCGCCGTGGCTCATCCAGACGGGGTAGGTTTTGCCGACGTCCCAGATGCCATCGAACAGGGCGCTTTTCTCACGGATTTCGATATCGGCGCGGCCGAATTCTGCGGCGTGGCCGCCTTCGACGGTGCCGCCAAGCTGGACGGCGGTCGTCTGCTGGCCGTAGCAGATCGAGAGGACGGGCAGGCCGGATTGGAACACCCAATCGGGGGCGCGGGGGCTTTGATCCGCGGTGACGCTGGCTGGGCCGCCAGAGAGGATGACGGCCTTCGGGTTCATGCGTTCGCGCGCGCCATCGGCGTGGTTGAACGGCACGATCTCGCAGTAGACGCCAGCTTCGCGGACGCGCCTAGCGATGAGCTGCGTGACCTGGGAGCCGAAATCGATGATGAGGATGGTGTCTGAGGCGAGGGGGTTTGTCATTGGGGAGAGTTAGCGCGAAAGGTTTCGCCGGGCAACGCCGTGGGCCTAACCAATAGTGTCGCGCCCTATACGGCCACCAAGTTCGTGTGGCGCATTTCGCTTCATCACGGCACAATGGCTGTGTGCAAGTTGGCGGCGACTTTCGTGAGGGGTGGGCGATGACGGGACAGGACGTTTCCTCGCAGCAGCGATTTCAGTACCGTGCGCCGCTCCGCAGTCTATTCCTCAACGCTCCGGGAATTGCGTCGTATGCGCTGTTCCAAATGGCTTGGCTTACGCCGGTTGTCGTTGTTTTGGGGTTGATCGGGCAAGGGTACAACCCCGACCACGTGAACTGGCTGATTGCCGTGCCGTTCGAGTGGGTGGGCGCCCATTTGCTTTGGAAGATTTCCGACGCGCTCTTTTTCAGGGCTAATCGTGCGGAAGCGCGGGCCGATCCTCGCGGATTTTTCCTGTTGTTGCGGCCGTTCAAGCAGACCGAGGCGACGGCCGTTCCGGGCGTGCCTGAAACGCTGGACCTCGTGGGGTCTATTCTGCGCGGTACGCACCCCATCATCTGGCAATACGGCGTTCACCTGGCACCCTTTGGACGGCTTGTCACCGTGGGGAAAGTCAGGCTGCCCAAACCGGTTTTGAGCAACGATACGGTTTGCGTGCGCGCCAAAGATGAGAACTGGTTCGAGATCGTGCGCGCGTTGGCTCAGCAGTGCCGGGCCATTATTTTGCTGTTCGACGAGGGGCGCGGGATACTCGACGAGGTTAAACATCTCAGTGCGAGCGGACTGACGTCAAAGACCATCATCCGTGTTGCGCCGATCCAGCCACTTGCCGCCGATCCCGAGGCCAGCCAGCGGCGATGGATTGAAGCCAAGGGCCTGTTGGAACAGGCCGGGTTTATTCCGCCGATGGCGACGCCGGAAGGGTTTTTATACATTCCCCGGCCTGACTTCTCGGTGTTGCATTCTGTGCCGCTGAGCCAGGGTACGGAGAGCGCATTGCAGGAGTTGCTGACTTTAATGCCGGCTGCGGACAGCGGGTGTTCGCTGGCGGATGCGATGGGTTTGATCGACGAATTCGAACGGCGCACGTTTGGAACTGGGGGCAAATAGACCGGGAGCACTGGACGGCCAGCGAGTGCATAAAAAAAGCCACCCCGCGAACGGGGTGGCTTTCATTTTAGTGCCCAAGCGTGCGGCTTTGATTAAGCAGCGCGGATGTTGCCGACGGCGATCTTGCCGGTGCGGCGGTCTTCTTGCGTATCGAACGACACGCGCTGACCTTCAGAGAGGCCGCTCATGCCGGCGCGCTCAAGAGCGGTTGCATGGACGAAAACGTCCTTGCTGCCGTCTTCTGGCTGGATGAAGCCGAAGCCTTTTTGAGCATTGTAGAATTTCACGACGCCATTGATCATAGGGTATTCCTTAGGAGCTGTTTTCTGCACGTTCGGCACGCCCTTACGCAATAAGCGGAAAGGTGCGCCATTTTTCGAGTTTTGGAGGCTATGAACATGCGCCCAGCTTGGTAAGGCGTAGCGGCCCTGTTGTCCGGCCAAAGTCGATGAGGGCTCATTAACAGGTTCGATCCCCTCCGGCTAGCGATTTTTTGTGACAATTGCTGCGGAGCGTGAGGGAGCGGCGGGACGAACCGGAAATATTTGCAACTCACTCGTGCGGTTCCCAAAACCCGTCGCGCGTTAGGCGGGTTTTAACCACGCTGGTGTTCAATCGCAGCCGTGTTGCGTTGGTAGCAGTCGTTGCGTTTGTAAAAGGCGTTTTGTCATGAGTTCGATCAATCGCGGCTGTGCGCCGCGTGACCGCCGCGTGCGCGGTCCAGTGCTTGCGTTGTCGCTGCTGGCGCTGAGCGTCAGCGGGTGCGCGCATGAATCACAGCATTCCTACAGCCAAGCTGGATGGTACGCCGGGGGACCGCGCGGCGAGCCGCCCGCGCCGATTCCCGTTGAGATGGAAGACGATGGGCGGCCGGCACAGTTGCCGCCGCGTGCGGGAGTGGCCAATGTGAAAGACGATCCGAGCGAGCCATGGAGCCCGAACTATGGTGGGCCGGCGTTGAGACCGGTGCGGCCTGTGACGGCGTCTGTTAAGGGTGCGCCACAGCAGGTGGCGGCGGCGCACGACGAGGATTGAAGGGCGGCGTTCGCTGGGCGATAAGGGCTGCCGCCCTCTCCTCGTTGTGCATGGCCGCCCCGCCAACCCCATGCACGTTGGGGCTGCCGCCCTCTCCTCGTTGTGCATGGCCGCCCCACCAACCCCATGCACGTTGGGGCTGCCGCCCTCTCCTCGTTGTGCATGGCCGCCCCGCCAACCCCATGCACGTTGGGGCTGCCGCCCCAAGCCCCACTCGGGAGCACCGCTCCCGAACCCTCCGTCTATTAGGACATAAGTGCCGTGGCCGATGTTGTGCGCCTTGCCAGTTTGACGGAGCGACGTGAGGCCGAAGGGGAGGTCGAGCGAATCTTTTTTGCGGCCAGCGGGACCAAAGCATTTGCCTGCGAGGCGGCCAGGGAGGCTTTTCGCGAGCGCTGGCTGGGGCGGTATCTGACGCACGATGCCCAGCATGTCTTCGTGGCGCTCGATGCGGCGCGGCGGGTCGTGGGGTATCTTGTGGGATCGCTCGACGATCCGGCGCGGACGGCGCGGTTTGGCGATATCGGGTTTTTTGCCGATTTTGCACCGTTGACGGCGCGGTATCAGGCGCATCTGCACGTCAATCTGGATGAGTCGGCACGGGGTTCCGGGATTGGCGGGTTGCTGGTCGAGGCATTTTGCGGCGACGTGCGGGCTGCTGGTTTGCCGGGGGTGCATGTTGTTACCGGCAAAGGTGTGCGAAACGTCGCATTTTACGAGCGGCTTGGGTTTTTGGAGCGCGGCGCGGCGGTGTTTAATGGTCACGACATCGTGTTTTTGGGACGGGATCTGTCACGATGAGGCGGAGCCAGGTGCGGTGCGGCCGGACCAGTCGATGCGCAGGGTGGCGAACATGACGATGGTCAGCGCTGCAAAGCCGAGTAAGGCACCAGCAAGCAGCGCGTAATCTTCGAGCTGCAGGATGACATAGAGCAGCAGATAGGTCACTGCGAACACGGCCAGCATGATGAGGCCGAGCCTCGTGTCGCGCAAGACGGCGCCGATGTAGCCTGCCAGCATGATGCCGGTCGCCGAGGCGGCGAGCAGGTAGGCGAAGGTGAAGCCGATGTGTTCGGCCAGCGACAGGAGCAGCACGTAGAAAAAGACGAGTGCGATGCCGGTGAACAGATATTGCACCGAGTGGACCGATTTTTTCGAGACGAGTTCAAGGCAGAAGACGGCCATGAAGGCGAGCGTCAGGAACATGAGGCCGTATTTGGTCGCGCGGTTGATCAAGCTGTAGAAGTCGACTGGCGCGATCATGCGGACACCGAAGGCGTAGGGCGCTAAGCGCTCGATGGTTGTCTCGTGCAGGCTCCAGCTTTCGGGCACGCTGCGGGCTAAGTGGGGAATTTTCCACGTGGCCTTGAAGCCTTTGGCTGAGACTTGGCGGTCGTCGGGGAGAAACGCGCCTGCGAAGCTCGGGTGAGGCCAATTTGAGGTCAGCGATACGCGGGTTTCGCGGGCGGCGGGTGCGAAGTCGAGCGAGACGGAGCCGTTGAAGGTCAGGTCGATGTCGAAGTTAAAGGCGGCGGGTGCCTTTTCGGGATCGGGCAGCACCGCGATGCCAGCGTTTGCGAGTTTGGCGTGGATGCCGGCCGTGTTGATAGCCGGGATGCCGAGGCTGGGGGCGAACGGGGTGCCGGTTGTGCCGGGGATGTTGAGGATCGCTGATTCTTTCAGCCCTGAGACACCTGTCAGGCCAAGGACGAGGGAGGCATCGCGCCAGCGGACCGAGGCGGCTTCAGCGGTGACGTCGGTGATTTGAGGTGCGGCGAAGCGGCCGGACAGTTTCATGCGGGAGGCATAGACCGGGACCTCGAAGATCGAGCGGCGCAGCGTTTTTGTGTCACTGGCTGCGACGATGTCGAGGGCTTCTGGCGTGAAGACGGCGCGGCGTTCGAGGATTTGTTCGACGCGCTTGTCGCCTTGGAGGATTTCGACGCGAACGGTGTAGGGGACAACGAGGAATGGGCCTTGAAGGCGCTGTTCGGGGCCCCAGATGCGGCCGACTTCGCTGCGGACGTCGCGGGCGCGCCGTTCGCGTTCGGAGACCAGGCCGCCGACGATGAAGAGCGGGATGAGCAGCAGCAGGATCAGGAAGCCGATGAGGCCGAGTTTGAAGGCGGGGCTGCGGGTCCAGCGCGCAATCGGTTCGAGGAAGCTGGCCATGTGCATTGCCCTTTTTCGGAAACTCTGTTGCCGGTTTAGTTGGGGTCCGCGGCGGCATCGCAGCGGACTGGCGGCGAAAGTGGGGCACATTTTTTGACGGTGACCAACGCGCGGGGCATAGTTGCGGCAGATCGAACCGGGCGGGTCGGGCTGCTGCCGTTTCCGAGGCGGCTCGTGGTTGGTGTGACGGGGTGGTCGTGGATGTGCGATTGCCACTCTCACGTGCCTCTGTCATGTTTCTCGGTCATGGCCGCGGATAGCAAAGTGCGAGGCGAATGGAATGGTGCGGACCCTGGTGGGGTGGATTGTTGCGGTTGTGAGCCTTGTCGCGACGGCTCAGCCTTTGCTGGCGGGGCCGACGCTGGATGCGGTTCGGGCGCGGGGTGTTTTGAATTGCGGGGTGACGAGCGGGCTCGCTGGGTTTTCAGCGCCCGACGACAAGGGCGCGTGGACCGGGATCGACGTCGATTTCTGCAAGGCGGTGGCGGCGGCGATTTTCGGGGCGGACGCGAAGGTCAAGTATGCGCCGTTGTCGGCCAAAGAGCGCTTCACGGCATTGCAGTCGGGTGAGGTCGATGTGCTGTCGCGCAATACGACGTGGACGATGAGCCGCGACACGACGCAGGGGCTGACGTTCTCGGTCATCAATTATTTCGACGGCCAAGGATTCATGGTCAAAAAGGCGTCGGGGGTGACGTCGGCCAAGCAGCTTGGCGGGGCAACAGTGTGTGTGCAATCTGGCACGACGAGCGAGCTCAATCTGGCGGATTTTTTCCGCACCAACAATCTGCCGTACAAGGTCGTGGTGTTCGATAAAAATGCAGAGAGCGTGTCGGCATACGAAGCCGGGCGGTGCGATGCGTTCACGACGGATGCGTCCGGCTTGTATTCGGAGCGGCTGAAGCTCGGGGCAGTCGAGGGGCATGTTGTGCTGCCCGAGATAATCTCGAAGGAGCCGTTGGGGCCCGTCGTGCGGCAGGGGGACGAGCAGTGGATCAACATCGTGCGGTGGACGCATTTTGCGATGGTCGGGGCGGAGGAACTTGGGATCACTAAGGCGAATGTGCGCAGTCTTGGAAACAGCGCAAATCCGGAGGTGCGGCGGCTGATTGGCGCGGAGGGAGACTTCGGCAAGGGGATCGGCCTTTCGCGCGACTGGGCGGTGCAGATCATCGAGGCGGTTGGGAATTACGGGGAGTGCTTCGAGCGGAATTTGGGGACGGGTTCGCGGCTGGCGATTGCGCGCGGCCAGAACCGGCTTTGGACGGAGGGCGGATTACAGTATGCGCCGCCGATCCGGTGATGGGTGTTCGAGCAAGTGGCTCACCCCCACCGCACGGGGGACCCCCACCCCTCGTTCCGGGAC
>JBEBJA010000109.1:0-6279 GCA_040080145.1 Hyphomicrobiaceae bacterium | reverse complement strand
ACGTTGCCTGAAGAGCTCGCTCGCGTCGTTCGCGCCCGAGCGGCAAACCCCAAGTGGATTGCCGGCATGATGGAACATGGGTTTCGCGGCGCGGCCGAAATTGCCGCTACGCTCGAACACATGGCGGCGTTCGCGCTGCTCGCGAAGTCCGTACCCGCGCACCTGTTCGATCTCTATTATGACGCCACGCTGGCCTGCGACGACGTTTGCGCGTTCCTGCAACGGGAAAATCCCGCCGCGTTCGCCGCCATGCAGTCGTGTTTTCAACGGCTGAACGAGAAGGCGCTGTGGAAGACGCGGAGCAATTCCATCGCCGCATCGCTGGGGGACGCTTGATGAAGAATTTCGAAATCAAGGGCCGGTGCCCGGGCGCGCTCGCTCCGATGATGTCGGGCGACGGACTCGTTGTGCGCATTCGCCCGCGCGCCGGGCAGGTCACGGCGGCTCAGGCGCGCGGCATTGCGCACGCAGCACGAGAGTACGGCAACGGGGGCATCGACCTGTCATCGCGGGCCAACCTGCAACTGCGCGGTGTCCGTCCCGAAACCCACGCCGCACTTCTGCAGGCCTTGGATACGCTCGGCCTGTTGGATGCCGACCCCGAGACCGAAGCCCGGCGCAATATCGTTGTGACGCCGTTCTGGAGCAAAGTCGGCGTTGAACCCGCTTTGGCGTCGGCGCTCGAAAGCGGACTTGCTACAAGCAATCTCGCACTGCCGGGAAAATTTGGTTTTGCCGTCGACTGCGGGCCCCAGCGTGTGTTAGGCGCGGTCCCAGCGGATATCCGCATCGAACGCGGCGACGGCGGAAGGCTGATTGTCAGGGCGGACGGGGCCGGATTTGGAATCCCCGTCGAGGTCGAGCAGGCCGCCGCCGTGGGGCTGGCCTTGGCGCGCTGGTTCATCGCTTCTGGCGGAATCAACCAAGGCCGGGGACGGATGGCAGCCCACATCCGCAACTGCGCTATGCTTCCGCCGGAACTGACTGGATCGAGCATGCCCGCGGTCGAATCCGCAACCGCCATGCCGGGACTGATGAACGGCGGTGCTCTTGTGGCAGTGGCTTTTGGCTCGATGCATGCGGATTTGTTGGAGCGGCTTGCCGCCGTGGCTCCCCGATTGCGCGTCACGCCCTGGCGCATGATTTTTTTGCCGGGCATCGACCGGCTGCCCACTGTGCAGGACCTCATCACCCATCCTGACGATCCCCTGTTGCGGGTCGAAGCCTGCACCGGCGCGCCATGCTGCCCGCAAGGGCTGGCCCCAACGCGCCCGCTCGCGCGTGAACTCGCGACTCACGTTCCGCGTGGCAGGACCCTTCACGTCTCGGGTTGCGCCAAGGGCTGCGCGTGCGCCCGTCCGGCCACGCTGACGCTGGTCGCAACCACACAGGGTTATGATCTCGTTCGCAACGGCACGGCTTCCAGCACACCTGTGGTTCACGGCTTGAGCGCCGATGAGATCGTGTCTCAGCCAGCCCGCTATTTTGGAGGGCTGTGATGGCTCATACGTATGAAACCGACGGCGCCGCGATTTACCGGCAATCGTTTGCCACGATCCGGGCGGAAGCCCAACTTGCGCGCTTCGCGGTGGACGAGGAACCGGTCGCGGTCCGCATGATCCATGCTGCGGGCATGGTGGGGCTCGAGGCTTATATCCGGTTTACGCCGGGCATGGCGATTGCCGCCCGTGCCGCTCTGGAGGCGGGCGCTCCGGTTCTGTGCGATGCGCGCATGGTCTCCGAGGGCATCACCCGTCGTCGGCTTCCAGCGGACAATGCCGTGATCTGCACGCTCAATGATCCAACTGTGCCGGGACTGGCCGCGAGCATGAACAATACCCGCTCGGCGGCGGCGCTGGAGCTGTGGCGACCGCATCTTTCCGGCGCCATCGTGGCGATCGGCAATGCGCCGACCGCCTTGTTTCATCTGCTGAACATGCTGGAAGATCCAGCGTGCCCGCGACCGGCGGCCATCATCGGCTGTCCGGTCGGGTTCGTTGGAGCCGCCGAATCCAAGGCTGCTCTGATGAACGCTCCTCCCGTTCCGGCGCTGGCCGTGATGGGAAGGCTCGGCGGGTCGGCCATCACCGTTGCGGCGATCAACGCCTTGGCAAGCCGGAGCGAATAATCATGGGCCGTATCATTTGCTGCGGTCTGGGACCGGGCGATCCCGAATTGATGAGCGTGCGCGCGGACCGGCTGATCCGGAGCGCTCGTCACATCGCCTATTTCCGCAAGAAGGGCCGGCCCGGTCAAGCACGACGGATTGTCGAGGGCATGCTGATGGCGGGCGCATGTGAGTATGCCATGGAATATCCGGTCACGACGGAGCTGCCCTTCAACAGTCCAGAATACAATGAACTGCTGGCGGCGTTTTACGATGATTGGGCGGCGCGGCTGACCGAGGCCGTCCAGACCCAAGACATCGTCGTGCTGTGCGAGGGCGATCCATTCTTCTACGGCTCGTTCATGCATCTGTTTGTGCGGCTCCAAGGTCGCACGCAAATGGAGGTCATACCCGGCATTACCGGAATGTCGGGCTGCTGGAACGCGACCGGCCTACCGATGACGTGGGGCGACGATGTTATGACGGTGCTGATGGGGACCTTGGCCGAGGTCGACCTTGCCCGGCACATGAGCACCTCGGACGCGCTGGTCATCATGAAGACGGGACGCAATCTTTCAAAGATCCGTCGCGCGCTTGCCAGTGCCGGTCGTCTCGATCAGGCTTGGCTTGTCGAACGCGGGACGATGCCGGATCAGCGGGTGGCCCGGCTCGCCGAAGTCAACGACGCGGTCAGCCCGTATTTCGCAATCGTGCTGGTTCATGGCCATGGCCGACGACCGGGGATGGGCGAATGACAGGGACGCTGTGCATCGTGGGATTGGGGCCGGGCAACGAGGCCCTCGTCACGCCGCAGGTTTCAAAAGCGCTCGATGATGCGACCGACATTCTCGGTTACACGCCTTATGTCGCGCGGATCGCACCGCGCGCAGGTCTCACGCTGCATGCGTCGGACAACCGCGAGGAGCTTGCGCGGGCGAAGGCGGGGCTTGAGATTGCCGCGCGCGGTGGGCGTGCCGTGATCGTGTCTTCGGGCGATCCGGGCGTGTTCGCGATGGCCTCTGCCGTATTCGAGGCCGTCGAAGGCGAGCCGCAGTGGCATGATCTCGACATCCGCGTGCTGCCTGGCATCACCGCGATGCTCGCCGCTGCCGCACGGATCGGAGCGCCGCTGGGACACGATTTTTGCGCCATCAATCTGTCGGATAATCTCAAGCCCTGGGCGCTGATCGAGAAACGGCTGAAACTTGCCGCCGAAGCCGATTTCGCCATCGCTCTCTATAACCCGCGATCCGCAAGCCGCCCGGACGGTTTCGCCCGCGCGCTCGACGTGCTCAAGGAGGCGGGTACCGGCGACAGGCTCATTGTTTTCGCGCGCGCCGTCTCGTCGCCGCAAGAGCGGATCGAGGTCTACCGGGTCGGCGATGCTCCGGCTGAGCGGGTCGACATGCGCACGCTGGTCATCGTTTGCAACTCAGCGACGCGCCGGGCTGGGCGCTGGCTCTATGCACCAAGGCGCGTCTCATGAGTGAGCCACGTCATTACGGCGTTGATCGTTGCGGCGGTGCGGCGCTCCGGCATCTGGGGCCGCTCGATCATAATGACGGGCAGGCCAAGCGCGCGAGCGGCGTCGATCTTGGCGCGGGCCCCGGTGCCACCGGAGTTGCGCGTCACCAGCCACGACACGCGGTGTTGGCGCATGAGTTCAAGGTCGCCATCGAGTGTGAAGGGGCCACGTGCGACGATGACCGTCGTAGAGGGCAACGGCAGCGGGCCGTCCGGAGTATCGACGAACCGCAGCACATAGTGGTGCTGCGGTTTGGCGGCGAAGGGTTGCAAATGTTGACGCCCGATGGCGAGAAACACGCACGCAGGCCCCTCCGGCAAAAGGTCTGCCGCCTGCGCCAAATCGCTAACCGCAACCCAATCGTCGCCGAAGCATTGCGTCCAGGGCGAGCGCACGAGGGCGATCAGCGGCGTTGCAGTAGCAGCGCAGGCATCGATAGCGTTGCGGCTCATGGTATCGGCGAACGGATGCGTTGCATCGATGACATGGGTGATCGCTTCGTCGCGAATGTAGTCGGCCAGTCCATCGGGACCGCCGAAACCTCCAGTTCGAACCGGCAATGGCTGATTGACGGGAACCTGGGTGCGGCCAGCGTACGAGTACGTGGCCTCGATGCCGGCGCGCGCCACGGCGGCGGCCAGCACGTTGGCTTCGCTGGTTCCGCCCAAGATGAGCAGGCGCGTCATGAATAGGTCTCCCGGTCCGTGCTGGCTATCGATCATCGGCATCGGCGAAGATGGCCTTGCCGGACTTTCGTTGGCAAGCCGCAAGGCGCTCGATGCGGCCGAAATCGTGTTTGGGGGACCACGCCATCTGGCGCTCGCCGCTGTAGGCGCACGCGGCCGGTCATGGCCGGTGCCGTTCGACGTAACCCCCGTCATGGCGGAACGCGGGCGCGCGGTCGCAGTACTGGCGTCCGGCGACCCATTCTGGTTTGGCGCCGGCGGTAGCATCGTCGGCCACCTGCCGGCGGGTGAATGGACGACCTATCCGGCTCCGTCCACGTTTTCGCACGCGGCGGCGCGACTGGGGTGGCGGCTTGAAGAAACCCATTGCTGCGGGCTGCACGCCGCTCCCTTCGAACGCCTCGTGCCGGTTTTGTCACGCGGCGCAAAAGTCCTCTGCCTTGTCCGCGATGGCGATGCCGCTGCAGCCTTGTGCTCCTGGTTGACGGCCCAAGGTTGGGGCAAGACGGCCATCATAGCCCTCTCCTCGCTCGGCGGACCGAACGAGGCTCTTGAACGGGCCACTGCCTCGCAAGGTGTTCGTGACACGACAGGCGCGCTCTTCATCGTCGGGCTCGAACCAGAAGGCCGTCAAGGCATTCCCCGGTCATCGGGGTTGCCCGACGGCGCATTTATTCACGACGGCCAGATCACCAAACAGCCGGTCCGGGCGCTGGCGTTATCGGCGCTCGAACCACGGCCCGGCGAACGGCTATGGGATGTTGGTGCTGGCTCAGGCACCATTTCGGTTGAGTGGGCGCTGGCAGGCGGTGTGGCCACGGCGATCGAACAGCACGCGGCGCGGGCGGCGAACATTCGCGCCAACGCCAAGGCATTCGGCCTGGCGCACAAGATCACCATCGTAGAAGGAATAGTACCCGAGGCGCTCGCCATTCTCGACGTTCCCGATGCTGTATTCGTCGGGGGCGGATTGACGGCTCGCAGCTTCGAGACAATCTGGTCGCGACTGCCGGCTGGAACGCGGTTTGTCGCCCACGCGGTCTCCCTCGAAACTCAGGGCCTATTGACGGACCTGCATGGCCGCTATGCCGGCGACCTGCACCGGTTTGACATCAGCCACGCGCAACCGCTCGGCCGCATGCGCTCGTGGCAAGCGGCGCGGCCGATTGTGCAATGGAGCGCGCGCAAATGACGGCAATTCTCAAAGGACACGCGCCATGACCGTGCATTTCATCGGAGCCGGACCCGGGGCCGCCGATCTCATCACGCTGCGCGGTCGCGACCTTATCGCGGCGTCTCCCGTGTGCCTCTATGCGGGGTCGCTCATTCCGGAGGCGCTGCTTGCACACTGTCCGCAGGGTGCCCGGATCGTCAACACGGCGTCGCTGTCGCTCGACGAGATCGCCGCCGAATTCAAGGCGGCCCATGACGCGGGACAGGATGTGGCGCGACTGCATTCGGGTGATTTGTCGATCTGGTCGGCGATGGGCGAACAGTTACGGCGGCTGCGGGCCCTCGGCATTCCCTTTACCGTGACTCCAGGGGTGCCGGCCTTCTCGGCGGCGGCGGCCGCACTCGAGTGCGAATTGACACTGCCGGGCGTGGCACAATCGGTCATCCTCACGCGCACGCCGGGACGCGCCAGCGCCATGCCGCAACCCGAGACGCTCGCAGCTTTCGCCGCGACCGGGGCCGTACTCGCGATTCACCTCTCGGTCCATGTGCTGGACAAGGTCGTGGCCGAACTGACGCCGTATTACGGCGCGGATTGCCCGGTCGCTATCGTCTGGCGCGCGAGTTGGCCTGAGCAACGGATCGTGCGCGCGACGCTGGCCACGATCTGCGGTTTGCTCGGGCCCGAGCTGGAGCGGACGGCGCTCATCGTGGTCGGCAAGACGCTCGATGCAACGCACTTCGACGAAAGCCGCCTTTATGCCGGCGACTACGATCGCCGCTATCGT
>JBEBJA010000083.1:0-27025 GCA_040080145.1 Hyphomicrobiaceae bacterium | reverse complement strand
CGGTTTTCCGAAAAGAAGCACGACCAAACAGAGGCTTAGGGTCCGACTTTGATTCCATTAAAGTCAGACGGACCCTAAGCGGTCACGGCCGTCCGCACACTTTGGTCAATCGCGCTGAAAAAATCCTGCTGAACCGCGAGATCGAGAACCGTCGTGGCCTTCCACATGCCCAGACGGGCACAATCCGTGGCCACCAGCGAGGAGCCCTGAAGTTCGAGCAATGCCCGCGCCACGCAGATTGCCAGCGACGGTTCGCTTGAGCGGCGCTTGCGCTCAGCGTCGGCTGCGATGACTTTGACCCTAACCGTATCCCCTTGCGGCCAAGCCTTGATCTCAATCCGGCTGTCAGGGTTGGCTCGCAGTGTTGCCTCCACCAAGAGGTTCGTCAATGCCTGACGGAAGGCGCGGCGGTCGCCCGCGACTTCGATCGTATCTGAAACCGTGATGTCCAACATGACGCCCCGTCGGGCGGCAAGCGGCTCAACCAGTAGCCAGGCGTCCTTCGCCAGACACGAGAGCGACGAACTCTGTTTGCGCTGGCCCGGCGCTGGAATAGCGAGCAGCGAACTGAGAGCCAGCGTATCTTCCGCCGACTTCAGAAGTGCTTCGCCGCTGTCGCGGATGTGCGCCAGATAATCGCGATATTTGTCGTTGCCGAGCGGCCCGAAGATTTCGCGCTCCATCAAATCCGAAAAGCCGATCACTGCGTTCAGTGGCGTCCTGATCTCGTGGCTGATCCGCGCCATCAGATCGGCCCATGTCTGGCTTTGTTCGTCGATCAGAATCGCAGTAGCAAGCCCGGCGGTTTGAGGCGCGGCAAATGCGGTCGTCGACTTTTCCGTTTGAGCCGGTGGGGGCACGTCATCGTTGGCGGCACGTTGCTTGGCAAACATCAAGGCGACAGCAAGCAGACTGGCAGACTGGCAAATTGCAAAGACCGGATCGAAACGGCCGTCCTGCCAGAGCAACATGAACTCAACGATCTGGGTGACGATGAACACACCCGTGAGCCAGCCAACGAATGGCAGCGTGGGTGCAGTGCTGGGGATGTTTGCCGGTGCCTGGGAGGCAAAACTTCCCCGGCCATAGCGGACATGCGTCCACGCCATTTCAAAGTCCCCGCCAAAATGTAGATCGTCGCCCCGCCGTGCCCCGATTCGAATGCCCAATCGAATCGTTGACAACAGAGTCGCCGATCCCCCCCTCAACTGTCGAGAGAGATTAAATCTGTAAACGGCAAATCACGCATGCGTGTCGCGATTGCCTCAGGGAGGGGATTGTCTGGGTACTGCAGCAGCATCTGACGAAGACAAGGTAGGGCTTTGTAATAAGACAGTTTTCGCTGGCTGATCATTCCACCATCTTCGACACGATCTCGCGAACGTCACGCGACAATGTTGCAACCTTGGAAACCCGCGCGAGCGCCTTGCGCGCCAGCGCCCTCCGCCCCGGTTCCAGCATCCGCCAGCTTCGCAGACTGGAGACGAGCCGCGACGCAACTTGCGGGTTGAACCGGTCGATCTCAAGCACCTGTTGGGCAAGGAACTCGTATCCTGCACCATCTGCGCGATGGAAATTTTGCGGATTGGCGTTGGCAAACGTCCCGATCAATGCCCGTACCTTATTGGGGGTGCCGATCTTGAACAGCGGGTGATCGAGCAGCGCCCGCACCTCGTCCAACGCCGCCGGACGTTTTGACTGAGCCTTGGCCCCAAACCAAATATCAATGACAAGATCGTCGCCCTGCCAGCGTTCAAGGAAATGATCAAACGCCTTCGTAGACCGCTCGCTGTCCACATGCGCCAGCAGAGACAGCGCACAAGCCTGATCGGTCATATTCGTTGCGGAGAAATAATGGTCCGCCAGCCGCTTAAAGTCCTTTTCCTCACCCCGCGCGCTCAAGAGGCCCAGCACGACATTCCGCAGCGCCCGCTTCCCGGCGCTGGCCGCATCCGGCGAATAGGGCCCTGCGGCGCGATTTGACCGGTACAGCGCCTCAAGCTCGGCCCCCAACGTCGTTGCCACGCGCCGCGAAAGCTGCTCGTGCGCGCGCGCAGCCAGCGCCGGATCAATGTTCTCGCCTGCTTCTCTCATCAAATCCGCGACGCTGGGAAGCCGCAACAACTCAGCCCGATACGCCGTCTCAAGCCTTGCATCTGCGATTGCAACCCCAATCGCTTTGGCGAACGCGGTCCCGCGCGCCGACCGGCGCCCCTCCTTGAGGCTTCCATAAATCTGTAACAGCGTCCGCATCCCATACGCCTGGGCGGACTGCCAACGGTTGAACAGATCGCTGTCGTGCGCCGTCAAGAACGCAAGTTCGGCATCCGAGTTGTCGAGCGTAAGCTTCACCGGCGCCGAAAAGCCCCGCAACATCGAAATCACCGGCCGCTTGTTCAGCCCGGTAAACTTAAACAGCTCGTGCCCTGTCTTGACCAGCAAAACGCCATCGCTGGCCAGTTCCCCCTGCGCGAGCACAATCGGCAGATCGTCGCCATCTGGCCCCACAAGTCCCACCCGTACCGGTATCGGCAGCGGACGGCGGGCAGTCCCATTCGGCCCAGGGGCAAAGTTCTGTGAGACCGAGACCTCAAGCGTCTTCGCCGCCGTGTCATACGTCACCCGGCAGTCAAGCTCGGGCGTCCCCGATTGCGAATACCACCTCTGGAAATGGCTCAAATCGTAGCCGGAAACGTCCCCGAAACAGGCCAGGAACTGTTCAATCGTTGCCGCCGTTCCATCGTAGCGGTCGAAATACAAATCCATCCCGGCGCGGAAGGCCTGAGCCCCGATCAGGCATTCAAGCATGCGGATCAGCTCCGCACCCTTTTCATATACGGTCGCTGTATAGAAATTGTTGATTTCAATATAACTTTCAGGTCGAACGGGGTGCG
Source organism: Hyphomicrobiaceae bacterium (assembly GCA_040080145.1). Lineage (GTDB taxonomy): Bacteria > Pseudomonadota > Alphaproteobacteria > Rhizobiales > Hyphomicrobiaceae > JANXVY01. The sequence goes on along the minus strand of JBEBJA010000083.1, from coordinate 24,131 downwards.
CTAGCGGCCCTGCATCCTCCGGAAATTGCATCGCCTTCAGTTGTCGCACGTCGCTGATCCGCTGAACCGTCCGCGAGCGCTCGTCCGCCGAAAATTCCTGATCGCGATAAACCGTCAGCCCCTCTTTCAGGCAGAGCTGGAACCAGTCGCGGCACGTGATCCTATTGCCGGTCCAGTTATGGAAATACTCATGCGCAACGACACTTTCGATTGCCTCGAACTGCGCGTCCGTAGCGGTCTCGGCAGATGCCAGCACAAGGCGGTCGTTGAAGATGTTGAGCCCCTTGTTCTCCATCGCCCCCATGTTGAAATCCGACACGGCAACGATATTGAACTGCTCAAGGTCGTATTCCCGCCCGAACCGCTTCTCATCCCACGCCATCGCCCGCTTGAGGCTGTCCATCGCCCAGGCCGCGCGCGGTTCCTTGCCATGCTCCACATAAATGCGCAGATCGACCTTGCGCCCCGACATCGTTGTGAACGCGGACGCAATCGAACCCAAGTCGCCAGCCACCAGCGCGAACAGATAGCAAGGCTTGGGATGCGGATCGTCCCAGACTGCATAGTGCCGCCCGCCGGGAAGCGTCCCCCGCTCCTGCAAGTTTCCGTTAGCCAGCAGCACCGGCGCGTCACGCACATCCGCTTCAAGCCGCACCGTGTAACGCGCCAGCACATCGGGCCTGTCGATCATGTATGTGATGCGGCGAAACCCTTCCGCCTCGCACTGCGTGCAATAAACGCCCTTGGACTGATAAAGCCCCTGGAGGGCCTTGTTGACACTCGGATTGATCCGCGTCACCGCTTCGAGTTCAAACGCACCAACCGGCGGGTTGTGCAGTGTCAGCGTTTCGTCCTCAACGCTATAACTGTCGGCCTTGAGCTTGCGCCCATTGAGCGCCAAACTCTCCAATTCAAAATTGGACCCGTCGAGCACGAGCGCCCCCTGCGCGCCATTTGCTTGGCGGTTGGGCGCCAATCGCAATGTTGACCGCACGCGCGTTTCTTGTGGATGCAACACAACATCAAGAGCCACCGTCTCGATGAGATACGCCGATGGGGTGTAGTCCTTCAGCCGGATCGTGCGCGGGGCGGATTTGGTCATGCCGTGCTCTCAAGCGGGTGATCGAGCAGCGCACCTTCGCGCTGCCGATAAATCCTGGCCCAATTCGTAGCGGCAGCGCAAGCCTTCAGGCAGGCCCGGCGATCAACGATGAGCGAATGCCGAAAGCCGGCTTCCAGCCTGGGCATATTCGGCAATCAGGTCGCGCGCGAGTTCAGCGACCGGTACAACACTCCCGATCCCGGCGACCCCATGGCCGGCCGACCAAACCGTGCTCCAGGCCTTTGCCTCGTGTTCAAGATCCATGCCCTTCGACGGCGCCATCGTCTCGATATCAAGCCCCGCCGCAACAATAGACGGCCCCATGAAATTCGCATTCACGCCCGAAATTTTCGGTGTGTAAACGATGTCCTTTGACCCGCTTGCAACGATCATGTCCTTATACGCTGGCTTGGCCATGCTCTCCGCCGTCGCAATGAACCGCGTCCCCAAGTAGGCCAGATCGGCCCCGGCAGCGATGGCAGCCGCCACCGCGCCCCCGTTCGAAATCGCCCCCGCAAGCACCAGCATCTTGTCCCCGCAGATCGGCCGCAGTTCCGATATCAGCGCAAATGGATTGATCGTTCCAGCGTGCCCGCCAGCACCTGCCGACACGGCAATGACGCCGTCGACACCGGCCTCAATCGCCTTCTCGGCATGCCGCGCCGAAATCACATCGTGCAAGACCAAGCCGCCATAGCTATGCACCGCATCCACGACGTCGCGCACCGCGCCAAGCGACGTAATGACAAACGGCACCTTGGCTTTGCACGTTATCGTCAAATCCGCCAACAGCCGCGGATTTGTCTTGTGAACGATGAGGTTGACCCCGAACGGCGCAGGCTTTTGGCCCGTCGCCGCTTCATAGGCTTGCAGTGTCTCACGGATCTCCTGCAGCCACGCCGCATAGCCCTCGCTGGTCCGCTGGTTTAACGCGGGAAACGAACCTGCGATACCAGCCTTGCACGTCTCGATGACCAGCTGCGGCCCCGAAACCAGAAACATCGGAGCAGCGATCGCAGGCAGCTTCAACGAGCCGGCAAACAAAGGAGCAAGCGCCATGGGTGTCCTTTCAGTGGAATGCAGTAGGCCAGCTCTTACGATTTCGCAGCAGTAACTTCGTCCTTCAACACGCGCCGCAAGACTTTGCCGACGTTCGATTTCGGCAACTCGCTGCGGAACGTGATCGAGCGCGGCACTTTGTATTTGGTCAGCGATTCAGAGCAGAATGCGCGCAATTCGTCCGCCGTCACGCTGTCGTCGCGGCGCACGACGTAAGCGCACACCGCTTCCCCCGAGTTCGGATCGGGCAAACCGATGACGGCGGCTTCGAGCACCTTGGGATGCTTGACCAAAACCTCCTCGACCTCGTTGGGGTACACGTTGAATCCCGAAACGATGACCATTTCCTTCAGGCGGTCGACAATCTTGATTTGCCCGTCTGGCAGCATCATCGCAAGGTCGCCGGTGCGGAAATACCCGTCCGCCGTCATGACTTTGGCCGTTTCGTCGGGCCGGTTCCAATATCCAGCCATCACCTGGGGACCTTTGACGCACAACTCACCGACCGAGCCGGCCGGCAATTCCTGGTTATCGGCATTTCGGATGGAAACGTCGGTCGATGGCCAAGGGTAGCCAACCGTGCCGGTGAACGCGGGAATGTCGGCCCGGTTGAAGCACACACCCGGCGACGTTTCCGATAGGCCATAGCCCTCGATAATCGGTAGCCCGGTGAGCTTCTTCCACTTCTCCGCGACCGCCTGCTGCGTGGCCATCCCACCCGCCAGCGATAGCTGCAGATGATCGAACTTGACCCCCTTGATGTCGGGATGTTCCGCAAGCGCGTTGAATAGCGTGTTCACGCCCGAGATCATGGTGTAGCGGCGCGACTTGAGCGTCTTGATGAACCCTGGAATGTCGCGCGGATTGGTAATCAGCAGCGAACATGCGCCCCGCTTGGCCATGTAGAGGCAGCACGCGGTCAGCGCGAAAATATGATACAGCGGCAGCGCTGTAATCATCACATCGGGCAGGTTCGACTTAGCCGCCTCTTCAAACCACGCCGAGCATTGGGCGACGTTGGCCAGCAAGTTCGAATGCCGGAGTGCCGCCCCCTTCGCCACGCCGGTGGTGCCCCCGGTGTACTGTAGGAACGCAATGTCCGCCGGATTGACAGTCACCGGTTTGAACGTCCGGCCGCCGCCAATATCGACAACCTTGCTGAATTCGATCGCACCTGGAATTTGGCTATTGGGCGGAATCTTCGTTTTGCGCCCGCCGATGAAGTTCACCAGCTTGCCTTTGAAGCCCAGTAGATCGCCAAGCATCACGCGAATGACACGCTCAACCGGCGCTTCCACCGATGCGGCTTTCACCGTGTGCTCGAACTGGGCCAGCACGAAAATGGTCCGCGCGCCTGAATCCTTCAACTGATGAGTGAGTTCACGTGGCGTATAAAGGGGGTTGACGTTGACGACCGTGCAACCGGCTTTCAAGATTCCAAATACGATGGGAATGTAAGCCGCCACGTTGGGCATCATGATCGCAACCCGGTCGCCCGGTCCATGCCCGGTCGCCTGCAGCCAAGCGGCAATCGCCGTCGCGATCTTGCCAACCCTTGCGTAATTCAGGCCGACGCCGAAGCTTTCAACCGCAGTGTTGGCCCCAAAGTCCCGCACGGCTTGCTCGAACAGTTCGTTGATCGTGCCCCCCATGGCATCGTCGATGGAATGGGGCACGCCAGGAGCATATGAGGCAAACCAGGGACGAGTCGTCAGTGCCTGCGCCATTGGAGCGGATGTGGTCATGTGAGCCCTCACTGTGTTCGACTTCGGGACGTTCCTCCAGACGCTGCTTGAAGTGCGGCGCCTATTTTTATGCCAGCGGAGTTTACCCCCGCCAGCGTTCTTGTCATCAACCTTGTCTGCAGCCTGAGTTTAGAAAGCGGCTTCCTCGAAAGCCATCATCGTTTTGCCGCCCGACATGATTTTCGAAAGCAGCGCCCCCGTCTCGGGCAGCACGCGCTCGTAATAGAATCGCGCGGTCAACACCTTGGCCTTATAGAAGCCGTCGCTATCGGCCGCCGCGCCTTCCGCCGCCTTCGCAAGTGCGATCTTGGCCATCCGCGCCCACAGGAACGCCAGTGCCGTAAGCCCGAACATCCGAAGATATTCAGACGCTGCAGCGCCCGCTTCGTCGGGCTGCGCCATGCCCCGCTGAGCAATGGCCCCCGTTGCCTGCTGCAACCGCGTGAACGCTTTGGTCAATGGGCCGATGAATTCGGCCATCTGCTCGTCGCCTTCATGCGCCGCAATAAAATCGGCGACGGGGTGGAAGAACTGCCGCAAGCTGCGCCCGAAGTTCGCGGGCATTTTGCGGCCGACGAGGTCAAGCGCCTGCACGCCGTTGGTGCCTTCGTAGATCTGAGCGATCCGGCAGTCGCGCACGAACTGCTCCATCCCCCATTCGCGGATGAAACCGTGTCCGCCATAGACCTGCATGCCGATGTTGGTCGCTTCATAGCCAAGATCGGTTATGAGCGCCTTCACGATCGGCGTAATCAGCGCTACGAAATCGTCCGCATCCTGGCGGGCCTGCGCGTCGGCATGATGCCCAGCCACGTCGCACGACATGGCAGCCCACGCCGCGAGCGCCCGGCACCCTTCCATGTAAGCCCGTTGCGTCAGCAGCATACGCCGCACGTCGGGGTGGACGATGATCGGGTCCGCCGGCTTGCTCGGGTTCTTGACGCCCGACAACGAGCGCCCCTGAATGCGGTCCTTCGCGTAGGTGATCGCATTTTGATACGACACCTCCCCCAGACCCAAGCCCTGCATGCCGACCGAGATGCGTTCCGCGTTCATCATCGTGAACATGGCGCGCATGCCCTTGTTGGGCTCCCCGATCAGCCAGCCTGTAGCCGCATCGAAGTTCATCACGCACGTCGACGAAGCCTTGATGCCCATCTTGTGCTCGATGGATCCGCACGACACGCCATTGCGCTGACCAAGCGATCCATCCTCTTTCACAAGGAACTTTGGCACCAGGAACAGCGAGATGCCTTTGACGCCCGCGGGCGCTCCCGGCAAGCGAGCGAGCACCAAGTGAATGATGTTTTCGGTCAGATCCTGTTCGCCAGCCGAAATAAAGATCTTCGTGCCGGTGATCTGATAGCTGCCGTCGTCCTGCGGCCTTGCCGCCGTGCGCAGCATGCCAAGGTCGGTGCCGCAATGAGGCTCGGTCAAGCACATGGTGCCCGACCAGCGGCCATCGACCATCTTTGGCAGATAGGTTGCCTTCTGATGCTCGGTGCCGAAGCCCGCCAGCGCCACGTACGCGCCATAGGTCAAGCCCGGATACATGCCAAACGACAGGTTCGACGAACAGATCATCTCTTCGACGATCGTGTTGACGACCTTGGGCAAGCCTTGTCCGCCGTATTCCGGATCGCAGGCGATGCTGGTCCAGCCGCCTTCGCGGAACTGCTTATAGGCTTCCTTGAACCCTTTGGGCGTGTAGACGACGCCGTTCTCAAGCCGACAGCCTTCCTCATCACCCGACCTGTTGATCGGCTGCAGAACTTCCTCACACATCTTGGCGGCTTCTTCGAGTACCGGGTCGATCAGATCGCGCCCGAATTCTTCATAACCTTTAAGCGACGTGAGTTTGTCGCCTTCCATGAGTTCGTACAGCACGAAGCGCATGTCGCGGAGCGGAGCTTTGTATGTGGGCATCGGACTAGTTCCTCAACGGTCTGCCGGTGGAGAGCATGTGCTCGATACGTGCGAACGTGCCGGGCTGTTTGACGATGCCCATGAAGTTTTTGACTTCCAGAGCGAGAACCTGATCTTCATCGAGCGGCGTGATGACGTCGTTGTCGCCCCCCGTCAGGACGTTGGCCAGCGCGTCCGAAACCACGACGTCGTAGTCGGTCGCCTTCTTGAGCGCGTGGAAACCGGCAACCGCCATCGACAAGGCGGCCTTCCCGGATGGTCCCGGCAGCGTATAAACCGGCGGTTTGGGCGGTGCGTAATTCGCGACCATCGACAACGCCTTGGCCTTGGCGTCCGCCAGCAGCCGGTAGCGGTTCATCGTGATTGCGTCGGTGGGCCGGAAGAACAGGTACTCCTTGGCTTCCGCCGCCGACTTCGCAACCGTTGCCGTCGAGACGATCTCGAACACCTTGCCCGTCACCGGCATCGGCCCCTTTGGCAAGCGCCCGAACTCGGCCCAACGTGCCAGCATTTCCTTGCAACCGCCCCAACCCGGAATGAGCCCCACGCCGACCTCGACCAGGCCAGTATAGGTTTCCGCATGCGCCTGTACCGCTGAGCAATGCAGCAGCACTTCGCATCCGCCGCCAAGCGCCAAGCCCGACGGCGCGCCAACCGTTGGGAACGGCGCATACTTGAGAGCCTTGTAAGTCGCCTGTCCGCCGGCCACGAGTTGCTCGATCTCACCCCACGCTGCGATGTTTCCGGCAAACGCTGCCAGAGGCAAATTGGCACCCGCCGAGAAGTTGGTGCCCTCGTTATAGATCACCATCGCCTTCATCTTCTTGGCGACATGCTTGATCGACTTGCCCAGCAACGCAAAGGTCTCAGGATCAATCGCGTTCATTTTGCTGGTGAACTCAAAGCAAGCAACGCCGTCCCCGATGTCCCAAAGCGCCGCCGAACCGTTCTTCATGATCGGCTGCGACTTGAGCTTGATATCGGCCAGCATGACCACGCCATCGGCGCGCGTCACGTCATGATAGGCGCCATCGAGCCCCAGCATCTGCCGCTGACCGTTCTCGACCCGGTAGAACGTCCGCCCGGCAGCTTTGGCGAGGATCGCCGGAACCGGCACCTTCGTCGCGGTCAGTTGCGCAATCACGTTGTCCGTACCGATCTGGTCCATCAGCTCGAACGGCCCGAACTTCCAATTGTACCCAAGCCGCATGGACTCGTCGATTGAGTCGATGTCATCCGCTGCGTCACCAACCAGGAACGCCGCATACGTCAGCGTCGGCAGCAACACGGCAGAAGCATACTTGCCGTGAACGCTGTCGTGCGTCAGCAGTTTGCCGAGTGACTTGCCAGCCTCGTCGATGGCCGCAACGTCTGCCTTCACTTCCTTGCGATAGACCCCGGTCTTGAGGTCGATCGCTTCCTTGACCTTCCCGGCTTCGCGGTTGATCCGGTAGAACCCGCCCTTGCCCTTGCGGCCCGTGTAGCCATCCGCAATCATTTTCTCGACCAGCGGATTAGGCCGCGCATAAGCGTGGAACGGGTCGTCCTGCGGCAGTGCGCCCACAAGGCTCGACATCACGTGCGGCATCAGATCGAGCCCCACCATATCGAGCAGCGCGAACACGCCGGTCTTCGGGATGCCCATCGGCCGCGCGATGATCTTGTCGGCTTCCTCAATCGTGATCCCGCGATCCATCGCTTCGACGACCGCTGCCTGTAACCAGTACACGCCGAGCCGGTTGGCGATGAACCCGGGCCGGTCCTTGCAATGCACGACGCTCTTGCCGAGCTTCACATCGCAGAACGCCGAGACGCTATCGACGGCGGTTTTGCTCGTGGCCGGACCCGACACGATCTCAAGCAACCGCATATAGCGCGGCGGATTGAAGAAGTGCGTGATGACGAAGTCGCCCTGGAACCGCTTGGAGCGCCCCTCGATCAACTTTGCGAGCGGGATGGTCGACGTGTTCGACGACACCACGCTGCCGTCTTTGCGCACGGCGTCGATCTTGTCGTAGAGGCTCTGCTTCAAATCGAGCCGCTCGATGATCGCTTCGATGATGAGATCGCAATCGGCGAGCTTTTCGAGATGGTCTTCTATGTTGCCGGTCTCAACGAGCTTGGCGGTCGCCTTGCTCATGAACGCGGCCGGTTCCGCCTTGAGCATCTTTTCGACCGCCGTCTTGGCGATTACATCACGGTCGGCCGCGTCTTTCGGAACGATGTCCAAAAGCAGCACGGCCACGCCCGCATTAGCGACATGAGCGGCGATGCCAGCCCCCATCACACCGGCGCCGATGACGGCGACCTTCTTGATCCCGTTCATCAGATCGCCTCCAGCACAGTCGCGATGCCCTGACCGCCGCCGATGCACTGGGTTGCGAGCGCATACTTGCCGTTCTCGCGCTTCAACAAGCTGGCCGCCTTACCCACGATGCGAGCACCCGTCGCACCCAGGGGGTGGCCGATGGCAATTGCGCCGCCATCGATGTTGACCGTCTCAGCCGACAGCCCGAGGTCCTTCATGCAGGCAATCGACTGGCTGGCGAACGCTTCGTTGAGTTCGACGACATTCAACTGTTTGGCCTCGATGCCCGCCCGCGCCATCGCCTTTTTGGATGCGCCAACCGGCCCGATGCCCATGATGTCTGGATCACACCCGCACACGGCAATCGACTTGATCCGCGCCAGCATGTCGAGCTTGTGCTTCTTGGCATACTCTTCCGTGCAAACGAGCACAGCCGAAGCGCCGTCCGTCAGCGGCGATGACGTGCCCGCCGTTACCACGCCCTCGGCATTAAATGCGGGCTTCAATTCGGCAAGGCTGGCAGCCGTCGTCTCGCCGCGGATCGTGCCGTCGGTCGTAACAACGCCAGCCTTCGTGGTGATCGGCACGATCTCGGCTTCGAACTTGCCCGCAGCCTGAGCCGCCGCAGCCTTCTTCTGCGAGGCAACCGCAAACGCCTCCTGATCTGCGCGGGTGATCTGCCAGCGCTTGGCAACATTCTCCGCCGTATCGCCCATGCCGATGTAGAATTGCGGATGCGACTTGGCGAACACCGGGTTCGGCATCGGATTGAAGCCCATCATCGGCACCCGCGTCATGCTCTCGACGCCCGCGCAAATGAACACCTCGCCCGCATTCATCTGGATCGCACCAGCCGCACTATGGATCGACTGCATTGACGAGCCGCAGAACCGGTTCAGCGTCGCGCCTGCAACCGAGATCGGCAGACCGGCCATCAACCCCACGAGACGGGCGATATTGAACCCCTGCTCGCCTTCTGGAAACGCGCACCCCATCAGCAGGTCTTCGATGTCGTTCGCATTGACCCCCGAGCGGGCAACCAGTTCCTTGACGACCGCTGCAGCCAGATCATCGGGCCGCACGCTTGCGAGTGCGCCGCGCTTGGCGAGGTGGAACGGCGACCGGGCATAACCGGCGATGACGATCGATTTCATTCCTGGCTCCTTACGTTGATTTTCCCCCTCTCCCCATTGTCTTCAATGGGGAGAGGGTCGGGGTGAGGGGCGGCGACGAGTGACGCCGTTAGGTTGGTTCGGTTCGAGACTTTGAGGCGGCCTCGGCGAGAACGGCCTCGGCGTGCCCCTTCCAGTTTTGAAGTTCGGCAAGCATTTCATCCAGCGCGACACGCTGCTGTTCGAGCTTGGCCATGCGCGCATTGACAAGTTTCAAAAGCCGCGCGCTCTGCGTCTTCTGCGTGGGGTCGATGTCATAAAGATCGAGGTATTCAGCAATCTCACGCAGCGAAAATCCAAGCCGCTTGCCGCGCAAAATCAAAATCATCCGCGCCCTGTCGCGCGCCATATAGACCCGCGTGGTGCCAAGGCGGCTCGGCGTGATGAGCCCTTTGCCTTCGTAGAACCTGAGCGTCCGCGCCGTGATCCCAAGCTCGGCGGCGAGCTGTGTCACGGTATGCAGCGGCACCTTGGGCTGACCTTGCCCCGGTGCGACATGAGATGCGAGCTGTTCTGCCTTCACCACTGCTGTTGTCCTATGCGTCACCCTGATGTCGCATGAGGTATCAGAACTAAAGTGCCACTTCAAGCAGATTCGTACAGGTCTGAACTTTTTCCTGTTTAGGGCTCAGCTGGCATCGAATTCCGGCAGGCTTCGATGGCTTCGTCTACCAATTCAATAAGGTAATCGGGTTCCCCCTTCATCTGTGTTCGGCAAAACAACAGGTCGTCCACAAGGGCCGGATCGCCGAAATAGCCAGCCGCCTCCGCCGCCCAAATGCCATTGAACTTACCACGCAACTCAGCACGCAGCGCGTCCATGCAGCTCTTGTCGCCGCGTCGGGAAAGCCCGATCAGAGCTTGGCCGCGAATTTCTGGGTTCGCATCGCCTAACAACGAATGCAGCAGTCTCCGCAATTCGGGGTAGTCGATGATGCACTGCTCCGCGAGCCCAAACGACGCCCAGTCGACGACGTAAGCATCTTCATCTGAGCATAACCGGATAAGGGCATCTGTGGCGCGCCGGTCATCCAGGCAGCTTAGTCCATGCACCACGGCGCGGCGCATTTCGACCGGCGAGTGATCGACGAGTAGTAAGAGCGCCTCGATCGCAAGCGGGCTTTTTCGATGGCCGAGACTGTAGGCAGCCGATTCGATAACCTCTGCATTTGGGTCGTTCAAAGCGCTAACGAGCAACTCTACGCTTTCGTCGATGAACGTCGGGCTTCCTCCGCTGCGCAGTTGCCCAAGTATGTCAGCCCCCAACACGCGACCATTGCTGTCAGCGCCTTGCAGCAAATCGTTTGCAAGTTCAAACTCAGGTTGTCCGCCGCGTTCGTGAAGGCAACGGACGCAATTCCAGTAATCGTGGCCTTGATCGTCGTCGTCTTTGACGGGGACTAGTCGCAGTGCTTCCGCCACGATCTCTTCTGTCGGCCGCAAATCTTGATCCGCCATCCCCGCCCTCCATTTTTCCCATTGGCTACCTGCCGCCTCTGTTGAGCCGCGCGTCCGGATCAGCTACATACGCGCCACCCCCTTTCGAACCTCAAAGGATAAGCGCCGCCATGGCCGCAGTACATCAATACGTTTATCACATGCACAAGCTGTCGAAGGCCTATCCCGGCGGCAAGCAGGTGCTCAAAGACATCTCGCTCAGCTTCCTGCCCGGCGCCAAGATCGGCGTCGTCGGCCTCAACGGCTCAGGTAAATCGACCCTGCTCAAGATCATGGCCGGCACCGTCGACGACTTCATCGGCGAAGCCAAACCCGCCGAAGGCATCAAGGTCGGCTACCTGCCCCAGGAACCGCACCTCGACCCCACCAAGACCGTGCTCGAAAACGCCATGGAAGGCGTCGCCGAAAAAAAGGCCGTGCTCGACCGCTACAACGAGATCGCGTCCAACTACACTGAAGAAACCGCCGACGAGATGACCCAACTCCAGGACGTCATCGACGCCCAGAACCTCTGGGATCTCGACGCCCAGGTCGAACAGGCGCTCGACGCCCTGCGCTCGCCCCCCGGCGACGCCGACGTAACCAAGCTCTCGGGTGGTGAACGCCGCCGCGTTGCCCTCACGCGCCTCCTGCTGGCCAAACCCGACATCCTGCTGCTTGACGAGCCGACCAACCACTTGGACGCCGAAAGTGTCGCCTGGCTGGAGCGCTTCCTCAAGGAATATACCGGCTGCGTCATCCTCGTGACCCACGACCGCTACTTCCTGGACAACATCACCGAATGGACGCTGGAATTGGATCGCGGCCACGGCGTTCCCTATAAAGGTAACTATTCGAGCTGGCTTGAACAGAAAGCCAAGCGGGCCGAAACCGAAAAATCCCAGGAAGAGAACAAACAGAAAGCCATTTCCCGCGAATTGGAATGGATCCGTTCTTCGCCAAAAGCCCGTCAGGCCAAATCCAAAGCCCGTGTGGCAGCCTACGATAAGCTGGTCGAAAGCGCCGGTCGCGATGACGTCGCAAAGGCCAGCATCTCGATTGCCACTGGTCCCAAGCTCGGCGGCGTCGTCGTCGAAGTCACCGGCCTGTCGAAAGCCTTCGGCGATCAGCTTTTGATCGACGACTTGTCGTTCAAATTGCCCCCAGGCGGCATTGTCGGCATCATCGGCCCCAACGGCGCCGGTAAAACCACGCTGTTCAAAATGATCACCGGCCAGGAAAAACCGGATCAGGGCACGATCCGATTGGGCGAAACCGTCAAGGTCTCCTACGTCGATCAAAGCCGTGGTCACTTGGATGACAAGAAAACCGTCTGGGAAGAAATCTCCGGCGGCAACGACCAGATCCTGCTCGGTGGCAAAAAGGAAGTGCCAAGCCGTGCCTACTGCGGTTGGTTCAACTTCAAGGGTGCTGACCAGCAAAAGAAGGTCGGCCTGCTCTCAGGCGGTGAACGCAACCGCGTCCACTTAGCCAAGCTGCTGAAAGAAGGCGGTAACCTGCTCCTGCTCGACGAACCGACCAACGACTTGGATACCGAAACCCTCGGCGCGCTCGAAGCAGCGCTGGAAGATTTCCCCGGCTGCGCCGTGGTCATCTCCCACGACCGCTTCTTCCTGGACCGCTTGGCGACCCACATCTTAGCCTTCGAAGGCGACAGCCACGTCGAATGGTTCGAAGGCAACTTCGCCGACTACGAAGAAGACAAAAAACGCCGCCTCGGCGACCACGCCACCGACCCCCACCGCATCAAGTTCAAGCGGTTTGAGCGGTAACGAAGGGGCTGCAACACGTGCAGTAACTTTGAGTCCAAAAAGGTAAAGGGGTTTGGGGGAAGTCATTCCCCCAAACGGGCCGGAGGCGACGCCGACACTTTGAGCAAGCGCGGTAGCCCGAGCGCGCAGCGCCTTTGCGTGCGCCTTGCCCTACTCCCCGCGCAAACAAAAAAGGGAAGGCCTGAAATCCCTCCCTTTGAATCCTGCATCCATGATCGGTACGATCAGCGGTTGAGCGCCATAATCAAGGCCTTCGAGCTGCCGCCGTTTTCGGCGATGTAGTTCTGGAACAGCGTGCCAAGGAACGGCGACATCCAGAAGCCCAGCACCTGCGCGTCGCGGATCTTGAACGACGAGCCATTGCGGACAAGCAGCCACCGCACATCGTAGCTTTCGCCACCCGAGAGATGAATTCGCGTTTCAACGCTGGCACCGCGGGCATCCTCTTCGGACTGGCCCAGAATGGTCGCCTTGACGATCTGGTACTTGGAGCTTTCCTTGGCGGCATAGCGGCCGATAAAGTTGACCATTCCATTATAGTAGAGCGGTCGGTCGGTCTTGGGCAGGCTGCCTGCATAGTTGCCAAGCGCGCCAATCCCAATGGCTGGAACATCTCCGTACCGGCGGATGGCAGCGGAAAACCCCGTCGCCGACAGTGTGCGATTGGACGCAAGAAGGTCGGACGAGGCGCGCTGCATGAATGCGGCTGCGGTCTCGGCATGTGCAGTCGCGGTGGCGATCATGGAGATGACGCCAAACAGTATGGCAGCCAACATTCGTGTCACAACAGCTGGCAAAACACGTTCCATTCTTTAGGCTCCTCAATGCGCAACACGTGCGTCGTAAACCAACTTAGTACTATGCGCCAGCCGCCTGTCGAGCCAACACCGGAACATTCAGGCACCGGCCAGTCCAGCTTGGCGTTGCCGGAACGGCCCGGTGTTGACCTGCTTCGTGTTGCGATAAAACACCTGCGGGGCAATTTCGCGGCAGCCCAAAAGAATCCCCAGTTCATCTATCTCTGCTTGGCCGATCTTGTCGGCGGCCCGCAGAAGCAAAGAGTAGGACGGGGTAGGATGGATGAGTAGAAGTTCGTGGCGGGTGCCCGAAAGTGACGACCGTACGTGATGGGCAATGCCGCGATAGGCAGATAACGGCTGAACCCAGGATTTGTTTCCAAGCAGACCGCGGTCCGTGACGTTAATGCAGTCATCAGTTATTGAAATGGTCCGCGATTGCCCCAGTTGCCGGGTACGCTGGACCAGCGGGAGTACGAACACAAAGCCCCACAACACGAGTGCTAAGCTGAGCTGAACCGTCGTTGCCGTGCGCTCAAAAAACATCGAGGAATCAATGGCCGCATGGGCGGCAATCATCGAAAACGGGGCAAGTACGGCCAAGGCTGCCGGAAAGGCAAGCGCCAGCATCAAGAAGGGCGACGTCCGCGATGGCGTCTGCACAAGTTGGAGTGGCAGTTGTGTAATGGGCCCATTGGGCAAAATCGTTTCGAACGCAGCCGCACGCATGTCAAAGTCTCCCTACCGACAAGACCTGCACAGTAAAGTCGCGTGGTTACTGTCCACTTAAAGCGCGCGTCATTTGTGTAACCGGACACTAATCATGAGACCCGGGATTATGTGGGATTGGGCGGGATGAGGCGGGCTAAAGCCAGTGTTTACGGGGCGTTAGGCGAGATTGACGAGGTCTTACCGGAAGACACGAAAACTGAGACCAGCGGCGGCGATGGCTGCGGTGCGCGGTGCGGGTGCAACGACTAACAGCCCGTAAATTGGGAACATGCAACTAGCGAACCTGCAACTGGCGGGGGCGAACCTGCAACTGGTTGCATGTTTGGAGCGGGCGCGGCTAAAGCCCCGCCGTTATTGAGTTCTTTACAATTTCAAAGAGCGGGCCGGGCGTCGGCGAACATGCAACTGGCGGGCGGTGACGGGGTGGAAATCGAACTATTCGGGAATGCCGAATGGTTGGGGACGTTAACGGGTTGTTTGCAGCGTCTTTGAACGGCCTTTACGGGGCGTTTCCGGGGTGTTTTTGGAGCGTCCGAAGAGGCCTTTCTTGGGTGGTTTTGGCGGCTTGGGCGCTGGGCCGGTGTCGGGCTGGTATTTGGGGTTCGCGCCGGGGCCGGTCAGGGAGGGTGTTTTGGAGCCCGGTTCCGGGCCGGTGAATGGCTGGAATTGGGGGGTGCCGCCGGGGCCTAAAATCGAGCCCTGCTGCGCCGGATCGGGGCCGATCTGGGGCTGATACTTCGGCGCGGTGGCGGGCGGCTCGATTGTGGGTTGTGCGGGCGGTTCGCCGGTGCCGGTGTCGGGCTGGTATTTGGGGTTTGCGCCGGGGCCGGTGAGGGCCAGCGGATCGGCCTGTTCCGGCGGGCCGATCTGGGGCTGAAGATTGGCCGGATTGCCGGGCAGGAACTTCGGGTTAGCGGGCGTCGGCGCGGCGGTCGAGCCCTGCTCTTCCTTGACCAGCGTCCCGGCGTTGCGGGCGACGTTGATTTCGAGTTCGGCGATCTTTTTGGGCACCTTGGCGAAGCCGGTGATGACGAGGCGTTCGCCGCCCGGCACCGGCTGCATATTCATGGTCCGGTCGCGGACTTCGAGCGTGATCTTGTAGTACTGGCCGCTGAGTTCGCGGTAGACCTCGAAGTGGTCGGGATTAGGCGTCGCGCGCAGGCCTGAAAACCGGCGCGGATCGGGCTTGTCGCCCTTGGATTTGGCGCGGATGACCGCGCCTTCGTCGATGGCTTTCGTCGCCTTCAGCCAATCCGCCGCCGTGTGCTGGTTTTGGCCCAACGCGAACGCCATGTCGGGCGTCAGCCAGACGACGCCGTTCTTGAGGCCTGCGGCAGCTGCGACTTGGCTCGACGCGACGCCGACTGGGGCGGCAAATTGGGTGCCCAGACCCTCGCCGAACTTGTAGAATTCGCCGTCCGCCATCTTCTTGAACAGCCAGTTACTGGTCATGTCATTTTGCACGACGGCCTTGAGGTCGCCGTCGAGGCCGTTGAGGCGGCCAGCTAAGTATTCTTCGAGCAGCATTTGGCGGGTCAGGCCGGGGTTGGTTTGCCAGCCCGGATCAATGCCCGCAGGCACGCTCATGACGTCGCCGGTGCGCTTGTTGGTCCAGTCCTGCGCGTCCAGTTCCGGGGCTTGCGTGTCCGGCGTCCAGCCTGCCGCGCGGGCGTCTTCTTCATCGACCTGAAGCACCCAGCATTTGCACTGCCAGCCGTTGGGCGGAAAGTGCGTTTCCCACCACGGATCATCCACGCGCAAAACGATGGGCGTGCGCGCCCAGATCAGGTGTTCGTCGCGCGGCTCGACGCTCGTCGTTTCCATATAAATCAAAAACGGCAGCATCTCGCGGGTGCGCCAGATGCGTTCCCACAATCCGGCAGCGTTCGCGGTGCGGATATTCGCGTCGTAGATGATGCGCAGCCGGTGCGGCGAGCCTAATTGCACAAGTTCGACTTGGCCGGTGGCGGGATCGCCCATCAGCTGCTTGCCCCACCATCCCAACGCCTTCAAACGCGGCTCCAGACCGGCGCGGAATTGCTCGAAAGGCACGCCCCGCGCCAGCGCGTCGTCGACGGCCTCGCGGATGGTGTTAAGCACCTCGATTTGGGTGGCCTTGGCGACCGTGAAGGCGTGGGCGTGTTCTTGGGGCCAGACATCGCGCCAATCGAAGCTGAGCGTCTGCCCTTTGTTGCGGAAATAGGCCAGCACTTCGGGCGACGGCGCGGTGCGGTATTGGATGGTCTCGGCCATGGCTCAAAACCCCGCCAGAACGAGGGGCGCGAGCAGCAAGCCGCCGAGCGCCATCATGACCAAGATCGAGGCGGTCAAGCGCATGAGGGAAACCACGCCGCGAGGGTGTCGAGATAGGCGCTGGCGGCGGCCTGAAACAGCGCTCCGGCGGGCTCGCCGAACGCGAGGCCGACGAGGATGGTTTGGCAGCCTGCGGCGAGGTAGAGTTTATCGAGCATTACGCCCTCCGTTTTTTGGACAAATGTTCGGCGTCGGCGAAGCTGGCGTAACCGGTCAGCGACCATCCGCCGATTGAGAGCGGAAACGCCTCTTGACGCTGGTCGCGCCAGCCTTTCGTCGGGGTCAACCAGCGGCAGCGGATAATGCCGTTGCGCCAGTAGAATTCAGCGCGTGATCCACGGCTCAATTCCATCAGCCGGGCATGCAGCTTGCGCATCAGTTTGCGCTCAGCCGTTTCGCGCGAGGGCTGGAGGCACTTTTGCAGAACATTCACGGCTTTGCCCCTTCCAATCCGAGGCCGCGCGCGATGGCCATTCCGGCGGCCAGCGTTTCGACCAGTTTTCCGGCGTCCATTTTCGTCATCGCCTTGCCCAGACCGGCGAGGAATTCCTCGTAGGTGCCTGAGTTGTTGGCGAGGTCGCGGATCGGCTTCAGGAGCGGATCGGCGACGCGCTCCCACTCGTTCAGCGCCGAGGCCGTCACGCCGTCCAGCTCGTCGGCATGCCGTTCGTTGGCGGCATGCGCCACGCCGCACGACTTGCAGACTGCGGTCTTCTTCGCGCGCGGCTTCGATCCGGCTTTGGATTTGCGCTTGCCCTTCTTCTTGGCGGGCTTTTGGGCGTTGCTGGCCTTGCGGGTGTTGGCACCCTTGCGCGGCTTCGGCGGGGTGGCCTCTTCGGGCTCGACGGGATCGGCCTCGGGCTCGATTGGTTCAGCGCCGTCGCCGGCGTCCTCGTCCGTCTCGTCCACGGCCTCGAAGCCTTGGTCGGGGTCGTAGTCGGCCAGCCCGGTCATGCCCAGCACGGTCTCGCCCTCTTCGGGTTCATTAAAGCCGAAGCGGTCGCGCACATCGCTCTCGGAAATGCGCACGCCGAGCGGCACGATGGCCTTGAGGTTGGTGGCGAGCGCGGTCAAATCTTCCGGCAGCGGCACCGGCAGCTTGAACGTGGGATAGGCCTTCTGCGGCCCCCAGTTCAGCTGCACGAACGGGATGATCAAATCCCGATTGATGGTCGTTTGAAGCTGGCGCGCGTCGGCGAACTTGATGTCGTGGCGGACGTTCTCGTGAACCTTGGCTTGAGCGAGCGAGCCGCCGTGGTCCGTCGTCATGGTCTGGCCGAGGATCAGCTTGGAAATCTGCTTGTCGATGTAGTCGGCAAAGCCTGAGAACACGGTCGCGCCGCCAGCGCCCTTGCCGGTTTCGACGAGTTCGATGTCCATCGTCGCCGGGATGATCGCGGCGGCGTCGCTGCCGATGTTGCGGACGGCGTTGAGCAGCTGGGCGCGGTCTTCCGGCGTCGCCATCGCGCCGTATTTGCCGACGCGGATCGGCATGCCGTAGACTTCGCAGAACGCCACCCAATCCTTCAGGGTGTAGGACTTGAACACGAACGCCCACGCGGCGGGCTTGGCCAAGCCGCCGCGCGCCGGGATGCCGGATTTGAGGCGCGGAATGTGGCGGATGAACTTGAACGGCGGGATGGCGTCGCCGTTGATGGGATCGGTCAGCGAGGCGAGCCGCATGACGTGGCGGTCCACCTGCGCGAACGTGAAAAAGCGGGGGTCGCGCTCGCGGTAATCGTAGGGCAGCCACTGCTTGGCGCTGGTCTCCCACATGATTTCGGAGCAGGCGTAGCCCTTGCCGAAGGCGTCGACCAGGTGCTCGATGAGGGAGGCGAACACCGGCTGACTGGTCAGTTCCACCACGGCGTCGAAAATCTCGCGATCCTTGGCGCTGTCGCCACCCGCTTCGACGACGGGATCGATGCAGGAGAGGGCACGCTTGCGGGTGCCGAGCACGGCGTTGTAGTGCGGTTCGCGCTCCTCCATTTCCTCGGCGAGCGTCAGGTAATCGCGGGTATTGCCTTCGTCGGCGGCGCGCAGGATCGAGGCGAGCTTCTGCGGCGTCAGACCAGCCGCGATGCTGTCGTGCCAGAGCGTGCGCACGCCAGCGAGTTCAGGGGCTGCGATCTCCTGCGTCAGGATGCGGCGGGCGACGGGATTGCCGAACTGATCGAGGATTTGCGTGTTGCGTGCCATTGTTACCAGACCCCGACCTTAGCCTTGAAGCCGCCCGTGGTTTTGACGGTGCGCCAGCCATCGTTAGCGCGGCTGTCACGCTCGGTAGCGGGGGGAAGTGCCCCCGAGGTGTAGCCGTACATGACCACATCCATCAGGCTCGCGAAGTGGGCGAGCGCCAGCGAGATCGCGGCGTCGCCGTGGCGGGATGCGCCGTCCTGGCCCTTGGTGCGGGTCGCCTTGGGGATCTGGCCGACGCCGTCGATGGACTTGATGAGCCGCAGGTCGCCGAGAATATCGGCATCCTTGGGAATGATGAGCGTGTCATCCTCGAAGGCTGCCTTGAACTTGGGCATGTTCTCACGATACCACTCGACGCTGAACTTGACCTGCGCGATCCGGCCCGAGCCGTAGCGCTGCATAGCGACCTCGGCGAGGTAAGCGCCGTTGCCGGTGGCGTCGAACGCGCCCGCGCAGAAACGCGGCAGGCGGTCGATGATGTAGAACACGATGTCTTTTTGCTGCTCGAAGGGAATGTTGCGCAGCTCCACCATGAACGGCGTCTCGCGCTTCAGATCGCGGCGGATCGTCAACGGCGACAGCACGGACAAGTCGGACACGCGCCCGAAGTCCTGACCGAAGGCATGGGCAAAGCGCGGATCGAGGGTGTCTAAAAGGGGCTTTAAAACCTGCTCACAGAAGTCGCGGATTTCCGCCTTGCGCAGGTGCTCGGGCCACTCGGCGAAGCTGGCCGGTTGTTCGTAGCGAATGACGGGGATGCCGTCCTTCATCCGGGCTTCGATCAGCGAGGCCGGGATGAACGCGCCCTTGCCGCGCGTCGGGATACAGAACAGCTCTTCGTCGGCTGCCTCGCCGTAAAAGCCGATGACTTCCGACCGCCACGCCGCTTCGCCGTCTGGCGTCCAGGGCGTGCCCGCCTTGAGGCAAACGCGCTGGTAGAGGCCCTGACGCAGCGCCTCGTCGAAATCGCAGCGGAAGAGCGCGTATGGCGTACGCCCGGCGCGAATATCGGTGACGAGGGTGTTGAAGGCGTTGGCGTCGCCGTCGTGGGTCGAAAGGACGAGGATCTTGCCGCCCCAGATCAGCAGCGCCATCGCCGCCTTGAGGACTTCGCCGAGATCGTCGTGGAACGCGGCTTCGTCGAGGATCACGTAGCCTTGGCGGCCACGCAGCGAGCGCGGCTTTGAGGTCAGGGCGAGGATTTCAAAGCCCGACGCGAACGTGACGCGGAACGCCTTGATGGCGGCGTCTTCCTTGCCGCCGTCGAACAGGGTTTCTTCGACTTCGGAGACGGCTTGCCCGAACGCCTTGGCCCACATGGCGCAGGTGTCGATGAACTCGCGGGCCATGTCGAGATTGTAGCCCAGATAGAGCACGTCCATGCCGCCCGCCTTGCGGTCGGCCCCGGCGGTCAGTACCGCGTCCGCGCCGGCGGCCCACGTGAAGCCGGTGCGTCGCGACTTTTCGACGACGACGACTTTGTTGGCGGCTGTCAGCCGCAGAAGCTCCTGCTGATAGGGCATCAGCACGTCGACGATGCTCGTCGTGCCGAGCACCGGCATGACATGCAGCGCTTCGCGGCGGTGTTCGATCCACTCCTGCGAGGTGACAAGGCGGGGCGACTTCTGGTCTGCGGCGGGGATCACGATGGTTTGCTTTCGGGCTGCCACGTTGCCAGCGCGAAAGGGTTTCCGGTCTGGTCTCGTTGCTGGGGGGCGTTGACGGCGCGGCGCAGGGCCGCGTCGGCGAGGTCGCGATCGGCGCGGACACGAGCAAGGGCAGCGGTCGTTCCGGCGAGGTCGGCCTTGGTCGCGGCGAGCTGCTTGCCGGTTTTGTGCAGGGCCTTGGCCAGCTCGCAGACGACAAAGAAGACCGCGATCCACAGCCACGGCAGGTAGGCGGAGATGATCGAGGCGTCGCCCATCACGCGACCCTCCGTAGTGCAGGCCAGAACGGCAGACCCAACGCCTCGTGAGCGATATCCTGCACGGTGACGGGATTGGGTTCCTTGATGATTTGATCGAGAGCATCCAATAGCTCGTCGCGCTCCGCTTCCACTGCTGCGAGTGCGTCGAGGTCGGCTCCCATCGCGAGAGCGAGTTTGTGCTCGTCTCTCAGGTCCGCGATGGTCTTCTTCGCTTCGGCCAGCTGGCGGCGCAGGCGGCGTTCTTCGCGGTAGGACCGGACGATGAGCCAGACCTGAATGATGGTCGGGCCGAGAGCCCACCACAGCGACCATCCAAGGCCTTCCAGATCGGACAGCGACGGCAGTTCATCCAGCATGGACGCCTCCGAGGTATTCGGCGTCGAGCACGGCCTTGAGCTTGGCGCGGGCGGCGCGTTGGGCGGCGAGCTTTTCGGCGCGGGCGCGGTCGCGTTCGGCCTGCTTTTGGGCGGCGATGGCGAGGACGTGTTTGAGTGCGTTCCACTCGACATCAGCCATCAGCTGCGCGGTCTGCGCGAGACTATCCGCCAGATCGCCGGGCGAGACATCGCCAATCAGCGCCGCGAGCGACCGGCCATTGCCAGCCTGCGCCCGCGCGATGGCGCTCGTGATCTTGTCGTGTGCCGTGGGTGCTGCCTTAGCCATGGGATGTCTCCGCCTCTGTTGGCTGTTGTTTCCTGAACTCCTTCTTCCACTGACTGAACTCGGCGCGGCCACGGCGGCGTCCATCCACGGCGGCGAGCGCCCCGGACAGGCCGATCATGAAAAAATCTTCGTAGACGTGGCCGCGATACAACCGGCCAACCAAGCCGAGACCTTTGGTCAAGTCTTCGAGCGAGCAGCCCTTGATGAGCTTGGCGAGTGGTCCGCCCTTGCCGTTCTTGGCGCTCTCGATGGCGGCCTTCACAGCCTCCGCCGTCAGTTCCGGCTTACGCTTAGCCATGAGACAACTCCGCGAGTGTCGGCGCGCGGACGCGGGCTTTGGGGGCAGAGCTGTGCTTGCGCCGCTTGCCGACGACATCGCGGGGCTCTTTTGCGATAGACTTGGCGACGGGCAGCCGCAGCACGGCATCGTCTTCGCAGCGCCGCTCGTGCAGGGCGTCGATGGCGTCCTCTATGCCGCTGACGATGTCTTGCAGACCGGCGTCGAAGATGAGTTCGGTGGCGATGATCGCGGCCTGTTCGGCGGGCAGCGTCTTGCTGGGGCTGAGCAGGCCAAGCAGGCTGGCGATGTCGGCGTGCGTCGCCAGCGTATGGCGCAGCACGAGATAGACCGCCGTCTGGCGCGCGCGCAGCGGCTTGGGGCGGTTCTTCGCGGTGACGTTGCCGAAGAACTGTCCGCGAAAGCTGCCCGGCAGCAAGCCGAACGCCGTCGCCGTCAGGCTCATGATTTCGCGCGGGGTGACACGGCTCATTGGGCAAACTCCCGGATGGCGCGGGCAGCGTCGCGGCTGTCCTTCATGGCTTCGTCGAAGACGGTCATGACGACGTTGCCGCGCTCGATCACGTAGCGGCACTTGATGCCGCGCAGCACGGCGCGGCTGCCGCGCAGACGCACGGTATCGGGCAGCATGGAACGGACTTCGCGGGCGATCTCGCGGCGCAAGCCCTGCAAGTCGATGCCGTGGGTGTCGGCGGCCCAATTGACGGCGCGCCATTCGCTGTAACCGCGCTTCAAGGGCCAGTTGAGATCAAGCTGAAGCACGCGCTCGACGTAGCGCCGCAGCGCATGATCCGTGATGTCGACCGTAAAATGCACTGAGACCCCTCCCGCTGCTGTTAGGCACACGATCAAGGTGAAGTGATTTGCGGGATTGAATAACGGAGGCAGGTCCACCCGTGTGGCGCGGCTGCCTTAAGCGGCGACGGTGGTCTTCTCTGCCGCTTTTTCCTTGCCGCCATCCTTGCCGCCATCCTTGGCATCATCGCGGATGCCGAGGATGGCGCGCTTGATCGCGGTGACGGTGTCGGCGGACAAGCCCTTTTCCTTGGCGGCGCGGTCCACGGCTTCTTCGGCCTTGGCGCGGAAGTTGACTTCGATGACCTTGCGGGCGTCCACGTTGAGCTTGCGGGCGCGTTCGAGCGCCATCAGGCTTTCGGACGCCTGATGCAGCATCTTCATCGACGGGCTTTCGTCCGAGATCGACGCTTCGCTCATCACGTCGAAAATGATGGTCTTGATGGTCTCGTTCAGAAGCAACCCGACATCGCCCTCGGGCGCGGCGTCCAGGCGTTCGGCCATGATGCTCGCGATCTCGCGTGCGTTCTCCAATTGCTGGCCGTAGGCGGCGAGCCAGAGGGCTTTGCGGTTGAACGCCGACTTCGAAATCGACTTGACGCCGAGGTCGGCGAGCGAGCCGTTCAGTTCAGCGAGGATTTGCAGCTGCGGTTTTTTGCGCTGGCGCAGCTCCTGAAGTGCCGTCGCCACCACGGGCTCGGCGGCTTCGGGCAGCGTGTCGATGGTGGAGAGACGGCCACGTCCACGCTGTGCCATGGTCTAAGCGTCCAATGCAGGTTTCGCGACGCCGGGGATCAGCGCGCGGCGTTCGACGTGTTCGAGGCCACGGGTCAGCAGGGTCGCGATGACCAGACCGCCGACCTCGGTCAGCGCGATGGCGTGCTGCTTTTCCAGCCAGGAGAGTTCGTCGCGGACGTAGGCGACGGTCTTGCGGTGACCGTAGCTTTCCAGCGTGCGGCTGATCAGGTTTTCGTTCAGCGTCGCGCCGGGCTCGCGCGCCAGCGTTTCCAGCACGATGCGGCGGACATCCTCGGCAACGTGTTTGCGGTAGTCGCTCACTTGCTGGCTCTCCGTCGGGTTTGGGCGGGTGCGGACTGCGCGGGCTGGGTGCGGGCATCGAGCAGGAAATCTTCCAGGCGCTGGAACGAGCGCTGCATCTGCGTCAGCTGGTCCTTCCACTGGTCCTTCATCTGATCGACCGCGCCGCGCACCTCCTGCATACCGAGTTCGAGTTTGTGGATCGCCTCTTTGTCCGGCACGTTCTTCAGTTGCGCGTCGATGCGCTGGACTTGGGCTTGGGTTTCGAGTTCCGACTTGACGGCGCGGCTTTCGAGCAGGCCGAAGCGCAATTCGAGTTCGCGGATCTGCACGGCGGTTGCCTTGTCGCGCGATGCCATCCAGGCATAGAGCGCCCCGCCGACCGACACGGCGAGAGACAGAACTTTCAGCAGGGCGTCGAACTCGATGGTCATTTGAGAGGCCTGTTCTTGCCGCACAAACGAGTGTAGCGGGCGTTGTGGCGGAGAATGCCGGTGATGGTAGGGCCGGTGTCGTCAATCGACCACGTGAGGCGCTGGTACGCCTTGCACGACACGTCGCTCCGCACCGTCACGGCGACAGGCGGGGTCTGATGCGCACAGCCGCTTGAGAGCGTCGCGATCAGGGCGATCAGCGGGACCAGGGACGAGAGGAGGCACAGCCGCTGCCGCGTCGTCTGCTGCTTTGACATTGAGCTTGGCCTCTTCTTCAATCGTCGTTTCAATCTGCTTTACGGCGGTCTTGACGCGGTCGGTTCCCTTCCGGGTCGCAACTGCATGACCCTTGAGGTAGCCAGCGCCCCAGCCCACGGCGAGCAGCGACCCGCC
>JBEBJA010000092.1:0-27093 GCA_040080145.1 Hyphomicrobiaceae bacterium | reverse complement strand
GGCTTGGCGGATGTCCGTTTGCGCCGGGGGCGCCGGGCAATGTGGCGACGGAGGCGGTGGTGGCGTATCTGGCGGAGCGCGGGTTTGAGGCCGGCGTCGATGTGGAGCGGCTGGGGGCGGCGGCGCGGCTGGCGCTGGAGATGAAGGGCGGTGCTGTGTGATGAGCTTTGCGACGATCAAGGTGGAGCGGAGTGCGGACGGCGTGGCGCGGCTGACGTTGGCGCGGGCGGAGAAGCACAACGCGCTGAACATTGCGATGATCCGGGAGTTGACGGAAGCGGCGCGGGTGCTTGGCGGTGATGCGAGCGTGCGGGTGGTGGTGCTGAGCGGCGAGGGCAAGAGCTTTTGTGCGGGCGGCGATCTCGACTGGATGCGCGCGCAGATGACCAAGGACCGGGCCGGGCGAATGGCGGAGGCGGGTGAGCTGGCTTCGATGCTGGCCGCGCTGGATGGGCTGCCCAAGCCGTTGATTGGGCGGGTTCATGGGGCAGCCTATGGTGGCGGTGTGGGGTTGATGGCGGTGTGCGATAGCGTGTTTGCAGCCGATACGGCGAAGTTTGCTTTGACCGAGGTGCGGCTTGGGTTGATCCCGGCGACGATCGGGCCGTTTGTGGTTGGGCGGATCGGGGAGGCCGGGGCGCGGCGGTTCATGTTGAACGCGCGGACGTTCGATGCGGTGACGGCGCTGCGGCTGGGGCTGGTGTCGGAGGTGGTGTCCGGCGAGGCGTTGGATGCGGCGGTCGCTGCGGAGGTGTCGGCAATGTTGGAGTGTGCGCCGGGGGCGGTCGCGGCGGCGAAGGCTTTGTGCCGGCATCTTGGGAGGGATGGGGGCGACGATCAGAAGGCGTGGAGCGTGGCGCAGTTGGCGGATCGCTGGGAGAGCGATGAGGCGGCGGAGGGGGTTGAGTGCTTCTTTGAGCGGCGGGAGCCGTCGTGGCGGAAGGGGTGAGGGTCGTGGCGAAGTGTTGGGTTACGCGAAGGGCTTGCCTACACGCGGGGCATTGTGTGTGTGGCCGCCCCTCACCCCGACCCTCTCCCCGTGCAAGTGAAGGGCACGGGGAGAGGGGGAATTAGCGGGGGTGTTCGAGGCTGGATTTCAGGGCGGCGAGGAAGCGGGCGCCTTCGCCGCCGTTGACGACGCGGTGGTCGAACATGACCGTCAGGGGCAGGACTTTGCGGATGGCGGGGACGCCCTGGTCGGCGACGACGGCGTCGCGCGCGCGGCCTGCGCCGATGATGGCGACTTGCGGGGGGACGATGACGAGGTGGGCGTAGCGGCCACCGAAGCGGCCGAAGTTCGACAGTGTAATGGTGGCACCCTTGAGTTCTTCCGGGGGCATAATGCGCGACTCGGAGGCCGCGCGCAGACGGTCGAGGCCAGCGCGGAGGTCGCGGGCGTCGCGTTCTCCGACGTTGCGCATTACGGGGACGATGAGCCCGTCTTCGGTATCGACGGCGATGCCGACGTCGATGCGCTGGATGAGGTGGCGCGTGTTTGCCTTGGCATCGTAGTGGGCGTTCATGGCGGGGATGGCGGTGCAGGCGGCGGCGATGGCGCGGATCAGACGGACGGTGATGTCTTCGCCGGGGGACCAGTTGCCGATATCGGCATCGTCGGTGACGCCTGCGGGGACGACTTCGCGGTGGGACTGGCTCATGCGATTCGCCATCGCCCGGCGCATGCCGCGCAAGGGTTCGCCCGCTCCCAGTTGCGGAATGCTGCGTGCGGCGCGTTCGACGTCGTCGCGGGTGACGCTGCCGCCGGTGCCGGTGGGGGCGACGGTGTCGATGTCGACGTTGAGCGTTTTGGCGAGGGCGCGGACGGCTGGGGAAACGAGGCGCTGGGGAGGCTGACCGGAGGGTGCTTGTGCCGGGGCGCGTTCGGGTTTGGGCTGGTCGAGCGCGCCGACGACGGTGCCTGAGTCTTTCACCTCGCCGCTGACGAATTCGACGAGGGTTGCGCCGACTTTGACGAGGTCGCCTTTGGCGGCGAACAGTCTGGCGATGCGGCCGCTGCGAGGGGAGGGAACTTCGACGACGGCCTTGTCGGTTTCGACGGAGACGAGGGGCTGGTCGGCGACGACGTTTTCGCCCTCGCTCACATGCCAGGCGACGATTTCGGCCTCCTGCAGGCCCTCGCCGAGGTCGGGGAGTACGAAGGTGCCGTCCATGGGAGTCTCCCGCTGATTTTTCGTTTTACAGTATGGGGTCCAGGGGACGCGTCCCCTGGTGTTTACTTCCTGTTGCTTTGATGGTTGTCGTGGGTGGCCGCCTTCGCGGCCATGACGTTAGTTTGGTCTATCCGTAAGTGCAGGCCCGGCGGGCCGCGGAGGTGATGCGGTCAGTGGATGGGATGTAGTGCTGTTCGAGTTTGGGAAGAGGGACGACGGTGTCGTAGCCGGTGACGCGCTCGATGGGGGCGAGCAGGCTCATGAGACCGCGCTCGGCGATGCAGGCGGCGATCTCGGCGCCGAAACCGCCGGTGCGGGCGGCCTCGTGAACGATAACGCAACGGCCCGTCTTTCTGACCGAGGCGAGGATGGCGTCCTCGTCGTAGGGCTTGAGGGTAGCGAGGTCGATGACGTCGGCGGTGAGGCCGTCTTTGGCCAAGTCATCGGCGGCGGCGAGGGTTTCGCGGACGGCGGCGCCCCAGGTGATGAGCGTGACATCGCGACCCTGGCGAAGGATGAAGGCGGTGTCGAGGGGTAAGGCTTGGCCGTCGTCTGTCACGTCTTCCTTGATGGAGCGGTAGAGGCGGGTGGGTTCGAGGAACACGACGGGATCGGGGTCGCGGATGGCGGCGAGCAGCAGGCCGTAAGCGCGGGCGGGCGAGGAGGGGATGACGACGCGCAGGCCCGGGATGTGGGCGAGCATGGCTTCGGTCGAGTCCGAGTGGTGCTCGGGTGCGCGGATGCCGGCGCCGGTTGGCATGCGCAGGACCATCGGGCAGGTGATGCGGCCTTGGGTGCGGGTGCGCAGGCGGGAGGCGTGGTTCACGAGGTGGTCGATGCAGGGGTACATGAATCCCATGAACTGGATTTCGCCGACGGGCTTTAAGCCTTGGGCGGCCATGCCGACACACATGCCGCCGATGAGGGCTTCGGCGAGTGGCGTATCAATGACGCGACCAGGGCCGAAGCGGTCCTGAAGGCCGACGGTTGCGCGGAAGACGCCGCCGTTGACGCCGACGTCTTCGCCGAGGACGACGACGTTGGGATCGTCTGTCATGGCGCGGGCGAGGGCAAGGTTGACCGCTTCGACGAGGGTGAGTTCAGCCATTGGCCAGACCTCGCTCAAGTTCGTCTTTCTGGCGCTGGAGGCTTGGTGGCAACTGTTCGTAGAGGTGGTCGAACATGCTCGCGGGTGGACGGGCGGGAAGGGCAAAATAGCGTTCGACGCCCTCGTCGATCTGGCGCTGGCAGGTTGCGATCAGGGCTTCCTCATCGGCCTTGGTCCATGCGCCCTGAGCGACGAGGTATCTCTTCAGCCGCGCGATGGGCTCTTGCTGCCAGTGGGCTTTGACGTCGTCGTCGGAGCGGTAACGGCGGGCGTCGTCGGCGGTGGTGTGGTCGCCGAGGCGGTAGGTGACGGCTTCGATGAGGGTTGGGCCGTCACCGGCGCGGGCGCGTGCGATGGCGTCGCTGATCCCGGCGTGCACTGCGATGATGTCGTTGCCGTCGACCTGTTCGCCGGGCATGCCGGAGGCGATGGCCTTCTGGGCGAGGGTCGCTGTTGCGGTCTGGCGTTTGAGCGGGACGGAGATGGCCCATTGGTTGTTGTCGATGAGGAAGACGACCGGCAGCTTGTGCAAGGCTGCCATGTTCATGGCTTCGTAGATGTCGCCTTTGGAGGTTGCGCCGTCGCCCATGCAACACAGGGCGACGCGGGCCTGTTGCCGGAGCTTGAAGGCGTAGGCCACGCCGGCGGCATGGGAGGCTTGAGAGCCGATGGTGATGCAGATGGGGAAGTCTTCGCGGTGGCCGGTTACGGCGCTGCCGCGTTCGTCGCCGCTCCAATAGGCGAGGATGGTTTCGACGGGGACGCCGCGCCAGAGGAGTGCGCCGTTTTCGCGATAGGTTGGAAACAGGACGTCGCGGTCTTCCATTGCGCTGGCGGTGCCGATGACGACGGCTTCCTGGCCGAGCGCGACGCCATAGGTGCCCAAACGTCCGGTGCGCTGGAGGGCTACGGCTTTGGCGTCGAGGGTGCGCAGCAGGGTCATGGCGCGGTAGAGCGGAATGAGCGCCGTGGGGGCGACAGCGAAGGGAGGTAGCGGCGTGGTTAGTTCGCCGGTGGCACTCAAATAAGCGCGCCGTCTGATCTCGAACTGCGCGATGACGGGCAGGGCGGTGTCGTTTCCCCGATCAAGCGGCATGCCGACAAACCCTCCGCAATGGTTGGCGTGACGATGCGTTGGCCGTCAATTCAGCGGATCAACTTTGACGCTGGCTGACTGATGGGAAATATGGTGCCAGTCGTGGGTTCGTGCAAGCGACGACCTCGTACCAGCCCGCAGAAGTTTTGACACTTCGATCGACAGGCTGCGGGCTGGTATTCTGTTTGCTTTGCGTGTCATCGCCCCGCGATGCTTCGCATCGACGCCGCGTCGATCGGAAAGATCGCCATGCGGCGGGGCAACCCCACGCGCGGATACCAACCCGCATACGGCCGTACTTATGCGGGTTGGTATAAACCAGCTATCAGCATGGCATAAAAAAGCCCCGGCAGACCTGAGCTGCCGGGGCCAGTCTTGTCACGCGTGCAAGCGGGTCTATTTGGCTCGCACGCTCAGCGACGTACGGCGGTTCTTGGCGCGGCCTTCCGCAGTGGCGTTATCGCCAATTGGGTGTTCTTCGCCGTAGCCCTTCGATTCGAACCGGTCGGACGCAACGCCGTCCGCCACGATTTCGTCCATTACACGCTTGGCGCGTGCGTCGGAGAGCTTGAGGTTGGCATCTGCATCGCCTTGATTGTCGGTGTAGCCGCCAATCTTGATCACGACGGCTGGATAGGCCTTCAAAATGGCAGCCGCTGTCGCAATCTGCGCCTTCGATTGCGCCGTTAGATTGCTTGACGCCGTATCAAAGCTCAGCCGGTCGAAATCAAACCACAACTTGTTGTCGATCGCTGCACTCTTGTCGGTAATGAACCCGAGCAGTTTGGCTTCAAGACCATCTTTGGCAACTTCGATTTCCTTGCCGCCCGGCAAAGTGTACCTGAGCATTCCATTGGCACCGGAAACTGGTGTCAGGATGGGCGAAACCGGGGCGGGTGGGCGAACGGCGATACCGTTGGCTATCGTGACGTTTTTGCCAAACAGCTGCCGGGCACGATCTCCGCGGATGTCCTTCTCGCCCTGGCTTTCGACTATCCCGCTCAGTGTCACCACCGACGCTCCGGCAATGACGGAGGCGGGTGCTGGCATGTCGCGTAACTCGCCGATGACATTCTTCGCCGAGCCGATCCAGGCGAGCGGTCCGCGACCGGCCACAACCTCAAGCTTGTCAACGACGTTTTCAGCGCCAAACACCTGGCGCGCTTCCCCTGCGAGGACTTCACGTGTCTCCTGGCTGGCGATCTTGCCGCGCAAGGTGACTTTTCCGCCAGCCGTTGCAAATTCAACTTCGGGAGCAACCAGCGCGGCAGGTGCCGCAACAGGTGCTATTGGTGTGGCCGCTGTGGCGGCAACACCAGTCCCGCAGCACGCCGACATGGGTGGGGCTTGTCGCGAGTACCAAGCCCCCGTGAGCACTAGCGGAAACACCAGCGCAATCATGAACTTCCAGAAGTCGAAACTGCGCCAGGCATCTGGCGTGCGAATATCAATGCGTTTCATTTCACATCTCCACTCGTTAAGCGTCTGACTTGGGAAGTTCGACACCGGCAATCAGAACGTCCTGCCAGCGACGCAGTTCAGCCCAGTCGTTGCGCACGATGAGCCCAGCCTGGCGCGGCCATGTCGTTGGATTAGCGATTTTGAAGCTCGGTCCGGCCCCGTCGAGAAGCAAACGAAGCTCGTCAACTGGCGTTACGGCCAGCTTGGCAAACGTGTCGATACGGGCCGCCAGCAGCACTTCTTCGATCTTGGGACCAATCCCTTCGACGAGCGTCAGGTCATCGCGATCACGGGTGCGCGAGACAAAGCCGTAGCGCGTCATGGCAATGCGCCGCTCGGCCGCAAGTTGCTCGGCGAGTTCGATGTCGCTTACGCGACCAGACAGTGCTTCATGGTTGCGCTTGTTGCCTTCGATATCTGCTTGCAACAGCGCAATCAGATTGGCCTTCTCGTCGTGCTGAGCGGTCAGCTTGCCGAACGCGGCCTTGTGCTCTTCGTGGGTGCTGACGAGTGTTGCGTGGTCACGTTCTACCGCTTCCAGTCTGGCGGCTTTGGCTTGGGCCGCTGCAAACTCCGCCTTTAGTTTATCTGCGTCGTGTGTCGCCTTTTCAAGCGAGGTTTTGTGACCGGCAGCGGCGTCGCGCCACATCAGTATCTGCTTGTTCAGATCGACCAGCTTGTCCTGGAGACGGCTGTTTTCGTCCTGCGTGGACTGCAAGGTTGCGATTTGCGACTTATACTTTGTCAGCTCCGCCGATGATCCGCCCGCAGCCGCCTGAGTTGCCGCCAGTTCCTTTTTCAAGCTGGTAAGGGATGCAGCCAACTCGCTATGGCCTGCCTTGGCTGCGGCAAGCTCAGCCCGCAACTGTTGCGCTTCACTGCTGACATCGGCAAGTGACGTCTTGACGTTCGACCGCTCGGATTCGATCAATGCCAAAGACTGGCGTGTGTTGTCGCAGGCCGACAGGGCGGCGGCCAGTTCGCTCCGCAACTTGCCGATTTCGCCGGACGCACTCGCGGTGTGCTGCGCGTCCGCGTTCTTGCTGGACGCTGCCTCTGCACGCGCCGCGACGATGTCGTTTTTGGCTGCAGCCAGCTCACGTTGGGCCGATTCAAGGTCGCGATGCGTGATTGCAAATTTAGACTGGATCGTCTGCAATTCGCCGTTTGAGGCCGCGAGCGCTGCTTCAAGCTGCGCGTTACCATTTTGTGTTGCTGCAAACTGACCCTGGAGTGCGTTCAGATCGCTGGTGAATTTGTGAATCGATGAATTGCGCTGATCGAGTTCCGTCTTGAGAAGCCCTAGCGATCCCTGCGCCTGCTCGTGGGCGCTGCGGGTTGTGGTCAAGTCTGCTGTCAATCGCTTGACGTCGCCGGCATGCCGGCTGAGATCTGCGCGGCTCGCGGCAAGTTCGCTTTCAAAGCCTTTTGCGCGCGCCTGTGCGGCTGCGGCTTCCGCGTTGGCAGTCTCAAGCAGGGGAACGCCATTGCGGCGAAACATGAGATCGAAAAGCCACGACAACAACCACCCCAGAAACATGCCGGGAATAAGCCACCACAATACGCAAGCCAAGTTCGTCATTTCGTCCGTCCCTCTAAGTCGATAATCGGTGTCCCCTCCGGTAGATCATTGGATCTGACCGGACACCCGAGGGCAGACGTAGCACCCTGACTTTGAGCCGTCGTTGCTGCATGTCACAAGCGTGGCTGAAAATGCCGCTATGCTCCCTCTGAGCCTTTTATCCGTACGCCCCAAAATGGACCCGTATCAAGACGGTTATTCAGTGTTAATACGAAAGAGTTCTGTTCGGTTGCGGGGTAGAGCAATCCGGTTACGCACTATGCTGCGCAATGCTGCCGGATCCTGAACTTTTCCGCACAGTCAGGCGGCTGGTTCGGCGTGGCCGAAGACGCGGGCGATGTTGGGGAAGCGTTCGCGGACGGCACGTTCGACGGCGTCGATGCGGTTGTGCATTTCCAGCACGCGCATCCGGGCCGGTACGTTGCAGTGGTAGTTGACGACGACGCCGGCTTGCGTTTCGCGGGCGCGGACATCGTGGATGGCGCTGAGCCTGCCATCGGCGCCTGCCAGTTCGATAAGGGCGAGTTCGATGGGCCGAATACCGGCGGGAGGGAGATCGACGCCGTTCAGCGCCCGGACTTCCAAGGGTTCGAGGTGGGTTTCAATTTCGATGCCGTCGCCCAGTTCGCGGGCGATCGCTTCTTCCAGGCTGGTTGCTAAGCGATGGCCCTCCTCGACGGTGAAGCGGCCATCGACCTCCATGTCAAGGCTGACCGACAGCCGGCCATTGATGCGCTGAACCGTGATGTGGTGGACGGGCTGTTTGGCGACGGCTGCGACGTGGAGGATGCGTTCGAGGATTGTTTCGTCATCGAGGGTTTTGGGGGCGGTAGATACAATAACAGAAGCGTCCGGGTAGGATTTGCGGACGGCCGCGACGACCTCGTTTTTGATGGCCGATATGCGGTCCAACGACAAAGTGCGGGCGACTAAGATTGCGATTTCGGCGAAGACGTCTTGGCCGACGGCGCGGACGCGGACGGTGTCCAATTCGGCGACGCCATCGACAGTGGCCGCAATCTTTCGGATCTCGGCGGTGAGCTCTGCGGGTACGGCGTCCATCAACGTATCGACGGTGCGTTTGCCGAGCCGGTAGCCGGCGATGGAGATGAAGATCGAAACTCCGATGGCTGCAATGGTATCGCCTTGGGGGTAGCCGAAGTTGGCAGCGATCAGGCCGAGGAGGACGAGTGATGAGCTTACGAGGTCGGATTGGAAGTGGAGGGCGTCGGCGGCGAGGGCTTCGCTTTTGGTTTCTTTGGCGATTCTGAGCAGGCTGCGCGAGCGGACGATATCGACGACGATGGAAATGAGCAGAATGGCGTAGGCGATCTTTGAATTGACGATTTCGTGGGCGCCTGTCGAGAGGCGTCCGATGGCTTCGATTGCAACATAAGCGGCAACACCGAACAGGAGGCCGGTTTCGATGAGAGCTGCGACGGCTTCGATCTTGCCGTGGCCGTAAGGGTGATTAGCATCGGCGGGCTTGGAGCCGATGCGGACGGCGAAATAGGTCATGATGGTCGCGCCAACGTCGAGCAGCGCATGGAGGGCGTCGGACAGCAGGCCAAGGCTACCAGTGATAAAGGCGGCGATGAACTTGCCGATGGCCAAGCCCGCACTTGCCAGAATTGAATTAAAGGCGGCTTCTTCTTTGATGCTGCTCATCGGGATTGTTCTTTTCCGCCGGTCGAATGTAGTCAAACGGCTGGTTGATTTGCGTGCCAAGCTGGCGGGAGGATCGGACGAGGGTTAGTGCTGGGACTTTTAGCCGATTGCTGGGCTGCGCGTCTTGGTTTGCATTCAATGGTGTCGCCGGTGCGGGGACGTTTGGGGTAACGGACGAACATGGACATGCCAACTCAGAGTGCGGTGAAGCGACCGGAGCCGACGTTTGTGGAGTTGTTTACCCCCAAGCTGGTGACGATTTTGCGGGAGGGGTATGGCTGGGCGGAGCTGCGGGCGGATGCGATTGCGGGGCTGACGGTAGCGATTGTGGCGCTGCCGTTGTCGATGGCCATTGCAATCGGGTCGGGGCTTTCGCCGGACAAGGGGCTGTTCACGGCGATTGTCGGCGGGTTCATCATTTCGGCGCTGGGCGGGAGCCGGTTTCAAATCGGCGGGCCAGCAGGTGCGTTTATTGTGCTGATCGCGTCCATTGTCGAACGGCATGGCTATGACGGGCTGGTGCTGGCGACGATAATGGGTGGCCTGATGATGATCGCGGTCGGGTTCCTGAGGCTTGGGACCTATATCCGCTACATTCCGTTTCCGGTGACGGTCGGGTTTACCAGCGGGATTGCCGTTATCATTTTTGCAAGCCAACTCAAGGAGCTGCTTGGGCTCGATCTGGTGAAGGAACCCGCGGAGTTGATCCCAAAGCTCGGGGCGATCTGGGGGAGTATCGGGACGATCAAGCCATTAACGGTTGCCGTGTCGGCGCTGGCGTTGGGACTTATCTTAGGTTTGAAGCACATACGTCCGAAGTGGCCCGGGCTGCTGATTACCATTGCCGTCACAGCAGCGCTGACGGCGCTGTTTCATCTCGATATTGCGACGGTCGGATCGCGGTTTGGCGGCATTCCGCAGGGGCTGCCTTGGCCGTCGTTGCCAGTGTTAGACTTGGCCAAGATGCGCGCCGTGTTTCCCGATGCGGTGACGATTGCGCTGCTGGGGGCGGTCGAATCGCTGCTGTCGGCGGTGGTGGCGGATGGCATGACGGGCCGCAAGCATCGCTCGAACTGCGAGCTTGTGGCGCAAGGGATTGGGAACATCGCGGCGGTGACGTTTTCTGGAATGTGCGTGACGGGGACGATTGCGCGGACGGCGACGAATGTGCGAGCTGGCGCGCATGGGCCGGTCGCAGGGCTTTTGCACGCCGTTTACATTTTGCTGTTCATGCTCGTTGCGGCGCCGCTTGCCAGTTACATTCCGCTCAGCGCGCTGGGGGCGGTGCTGGCGATTGTTGCCTGGAACATGGCGGAGCGGGCGGAGTTTGCCGGCTTGCTGCGGGCGTCGCGGGGCGATGCGGCGGTGCTGCTGGCGACGTTTGCGTTGACGATTTTTGCCGATCTCATGACGGCGATTGCGACAGGTGTGGTGCTGGGGGCGTTCCTGTTCATGCACCGGATGGCAGAGGCTGTGGAGGTCGATGGCGGCGGGCATTCTGCGATCCGGGACGAGGCGGATGCGACGGGGGCCGCGCGGTCGGCTTATGAACCGGGCGACGGCGAGGTGATGGTGTATCGCATCTCGGGGGCGTTTTTCTTCGGGGCGACGGCGGCGGTCAGTTCAGTGCTCGACCGGATTGGGGAACGGCCGAAGATCTTCGTGCTCGACTTCGCCGACGTCCCGTTGATCGACAGTACGGCGGCTAAGGCGCTGGAGACGTTCGTGCACAAGCTACGCGCGGGGGGGACAGTGGTGCTTTTTGCCGGTGCTCGTGTCAGCGTGCGGCGGACGCTGCTGGCGGCCGGGTTAAGGCCGCCGCTGGTTGGCTACGCCGGGACCGTTGAAGATGCCGTGGAGCAGGGGCGGCATGGTGTTCCGTCCGGTGGAGCGGCAGCGTGATTTTGGTGACGGCTTGGATTATGGCTATCTGACCATTTACGGACATTATCGATGGGGCCTCATGTTTTTTTACGCTGCCAAAGTGGTGTGGTTTTTTCTACAGCCGTCGTCGCTCGTATTACTCGCGCTGGCAGGGGCTTGGTGGTTTCAACCTCGCCATGCGACCGGCGAACGAGCCGGTCAGGTGGCACGGCGCTTGACCGGACTTGCGTTGGCGGCATGTCTCGTCGGGTGGTCGCCGGTGCCGAATTGGTTGATTTATCCGCTTGAGCAGAGGTTTGCGCGGGCGGATCTCAGCGGCGCTCCGGTCACGGGAATTGTGATTTTGGGGGGCGGGGAAGATGCCCCCATCGGATATGCCCGGCAAACTCATGCGTTGAACGAAGCAGGGGAGCGCATCAGCGAAGCGGTGGCTTTGGCGCGGAAACTGCCCCAGGCGCGGATCGTGTTCAGCGGCGGGAGTGCGGCGTTGCTGCCGGGCGCTGCGACGGAAGCGGGGGTGGTGCGGGGAATGCTAACCGATATGGGGGTTGCGCCGGAGCGGATCACCATTGAGGACCGGTCACGCGATACGTGGGAGAATGCGACGTTTACGCGGGCAATGATGAAACCCAAGCCCGGCGAGCGATGGTTGCTCGTCACGTCCGGTTGGCATATGCCGCGCAGCATCGGCGTATTTCGAGCGGCTGGCTTTACGGTTGAGGCGTGGCCGGTTGATTACCGCACGCGCGGGTGGACTGACGGGCTGACGTTTTTCCATAGTCCAGCCGACGGATTGCGGCGGCTGGACTTGGTGGCCAAAGAGTATTCGGGGATGCTGGCCTATTGGCTCAAGGGGCGGACGAGCAGCCTGTTCCCGGGGCCATGAGTGACGGGAGCCGTTTGCCAGTAATCAGGGCTTCAAGAGTTGGAGCGCCATTTTCCAGCGGACATGTTTTTCGCGTTCGGCCGTCCAATAGGCCGTGAGTTGCGGGCCCGTGAGGAAGTCGCCGCGAAGACTGTTGGCCTTGCTGTATTTTGTCCAGTCTTCGCTTTCAAACAGTTTGCGGAAGAGCTTGGACCAGTATTCTAACTGGTCGGGCTTCAGGCCGGGCGCGCCAACGACGGAGCGCTGCATGAAGTAGGTAAAGTCCATGCCTGTCTCACGCAGCGTCGGCTGTACCGGGTATTCGCCGAGACGGGCGGGGGTAAAGGCAAGCAAGGGCTTGGTGATGCCCTTGGGGTAGAACTCTTTTTGTTCGGAGGGATTGTTGACCGATGAGTCGGCTTGCTTTTCAGCCAGGGCTTTGGCTACTGCGCCACCGCCGCCCAGGTCCTTGTAGGTCATGCTCAGTCCGTACTGGGCATTCAGGAAGTCGGTCAGAAGGTTGTCTTCGGCGCCGGTGCCGGTGCCGACCATCAGCCAATTCTTGCCTTTGGCGCGGGCCGCCTTGACGAAGTCTTCAATGGTTGCCACGTCGGTGCGTTCGGAGTTGACCCAGAGCAGGAACACGTCTTCGGCCATGCGCGCGATAGGGGCGAACGTGGTGATGTCGACGCCCAATTCGGGGCGATCAATTGGCGTGGTGTAGAAGCTGTTCAACGTAAACAACAGCACATGGCCGTCGCCAGTGCGCTTTTTCAGTGCGGTCATGGCATCGGCACCAGAGCCACCGGGCATGTTCACGACTTCGAAGGGGACGGGAGAAAGGTTATTCTTGGTGATAGTCTCAACCAGGAAGCGTGTCGCCTTGTCGGCGCCGCCACCAACGCCTGCCATGACGATGAATTGGACGGGCTTGTTGGGTACCCATTGGGCCTGGGCCGTGGTCGTGGCGGCAAGGCTGATCACTGCGACGTTAACCAAGGCAAGTTGGATGAAAAGTCTGGCCTGCCGAATGATTGCATGGCGCATGGAAATAACTCCAAACTGAAAGAACGGACGGCCGGGCTAAGGGCCGTAGATTTACGGCGTTCAATTGAACGCAACGAGGCCGGCTCGGGCCTATATGGAGCCGGCCTCGCTGTAGTCGTCGATTCGTTACTTTACCCAGACTTCGACGCGGCGGTTGAAGGCACGGGCTTCGAGTGTGTCATTGCAGGCGACGGGCGCGAGTTGGCTATAAGCGCGGGTGACGACATTGGCCTGGATTGGCCGGTTGCCAGCGCGCTGGAGGGCATTGAGTACGGTAGCTGCGCGCTTCTGAGACAGCTGGAGGTTGCTATCAAAGCGGCCGATGCCGTCCGCAAAGCCCGCCAGGATAACGGTCTTGCCGCGATATTCTTCGGTTTCGAGGAGGCTGCGCAGGCGCGTCACATCGGCAAGCGATTTGGTGTCGAGCGCGAAGTTTGCGGTTTCAAAGCGCAAGGTGGTGGTTAAGCGGCTGGCAGGCTTCAGTTCAGAGATCAACGTGCGCATGAGGTTAAGGTCGAAGTCGGGTCCGGCTGCGTTGAGCGCGTACGCGATGCGGGTGGTTTGAGACTGGAAATCCAAGGCTTCCGGCGACTGATCCAGGAAGTTGGCCTCTTTGAGCACTGGCTGCATGCGCGGCGACATTGCAAAGGACAGCAATTCTCTGGCGAGCGTGCCCTTGGGGGTGCCAACGGAGTAGAGCTGATAGCGGCTCGACAGCGGGTATTCTTCGGTTTTGGCCAAGAAGGCTGACGGCTTCGTGATCAGGCCGCAGCTTGATTCCAGGTTCAACACTTTGGCATTGCGGACGAGACCAATGGCAGTGTAGCCAATGCCGAGGGGGTCTTGGGTGACTTTGTCGGACCAGTCTGTCGCGCTGTCGATGCGGATGATGTCAGGCATCGCGGTCAAGGCGCGAGGTTTCAAGACCAAATCTTCGAACACACCCCAGGGGCCTGCCGTTTGGACCGGGGCGTAGACGTTGATTTTGCCGGCAGGAAGACCCAGTTCCGACCAATCTTTGATCTGGCCGGCGTAGATCTTGGCAATGTTGTCCAACGACATCGAAACGGCGGGATTGCCCGGCGCGACAAGCATCATCAGCGCACTTTGGGCATAGATGTGTTCGTTGCCCGGTGCGCGGAGGTTGCCAAGGCCGGCGGCCTCTGCACGCTGTTGTTCGGCAGGTGAAATGGGACGAGCCGACCAAACGGTGTCGACGGTTTTGTTTTCTAGGCCAGCAAAGCCGGCGGGGACGCCTTGGCGTGCGGCAACGAACAGCCCGATTTCCTGACCGCCGGCATCCGACAACTTGAATTCGAGGTTCTTGGGATCGGCACCGACCGAGCGGGTAACAGTTGCGCCGATGGTCGCAGCATAGGCTTGGATCAGCTTGGGCATCACGGCGGTGCCCTGCGCGCTGCCACCCATCCAGGTCGCGGTGCCAAGGTTCGTGCCGCGCGTGATCGGCGCGGGGGCTGCGGTTACAGAGCCAGCTTTCGGGCAATCGCCAGCTACGCAATCAAACCTTGCGGCGTCGAGGGACATTGAGCCGAACGACTTGGATTCAATTTGGTATTTCACGCCGTCGAATGCCTTGATGTCGCCTTTGACCGCGAACTCGCCGCCCTTCATCTGCAGGGTGACTTCGCCAGCGGTTGCGATCGTGCCCGATGCCAGCATGACGGCGGTCATGAGGCCCGTGATTGCAAACCCGCTCATTTTGTTTGTTGATCGCATTTTATTCCCCGTATTTCCCCTAATCAGTACAAATGAGACGAGTCGAGTTTATTGCCCGAATTGAAGATCGGGAACGGCATCGCGGATCAACCGTGCCGATGACGAAAGCGGTACACCGCAGGCTGCGGGCGAGATGACGCCGCGCTCTCGTGAGGTTGTACCCTTCGGCGAAAGAATGACGGCTTCATACGGAACTGTGGCCTTGGCCGCTGTGCCGCAGAAATCACCAGTAGGTGTGTTACCCCGCGTAACGTAGTCAAGCAGCATAGATACCACGCCGTTTGGCTGGTCTGGCGATTGGTAAAAGGTATAGACCTCGATTTTAGCCCCTTCGTGCGACCCGTCGTCACTCGTGGACATGAAGCCTGCACCGCGACCGCTTGCTGCGATCTGAGATTTTGCGGCCTCAACGGTCGAAGCGCCACCCTGCCAAATGTGTCCCGGTTTGCCAGAGAGGGCACCATTTTCCTGGGCGTGGAGGTCGAGGTCGACGGGGGCTTGCCAGATCAGGGCAACTTTCCAGACCTCGGCGAGGTCGCGGGCGGCTGGCTGGAGGTTTTCGCTATGGCCGTCTGGATAGCTCAGGCCAATCGCGCCGGTGTTGCCTTGGAAGAGGTCGAGGTCAATCGCCGCACGACCGGCGTTGTCAAGCTTGCGGATGAGTTCGTAAGCGCCGTACCGCAGCGAGACTGACTGACCTTTGCGGCACGGGCTGTCGATGGCAATGAGCATGCGACCACCGGACAACTGTGAGGTTTTTGCTTTCGTCGCTTCGCAGTTTGCGGCGGGCTGCGGTGCGCCCGAAACCTGCGGCGCAAGCGCTGCGACTTGTGGCTGATTGCGTTGGGTGGGTGTCGCGGCGGCCGCGGCAAGATTTGCGGCGGCTAGGCGGGCTTCGTCGGCCTTCTTTTTTGCTTCGGCTTCGGCTGCGGCGATGCGTGCTTCGTCGGCCTTCTTTTTGGCGTCGGCTTCGGCTGCGGCGATGCGTGCTTCGTCGGCTTTCTTTTTGGCGTCGGCTTCTGCTGCGGCGATGCGTGCTTCGTCGGCTTTCTTTTTGGCGTCGGTTTCGGCTGCGGCGCGTTTTTCTTCGTCAGCCTTGGTCTGGGCTTCGGCTGCCGCTGCGACCCGGGCTTCATCGGCCTTCTTCTTGGCTTCGGCTTCGGTGGCGAGGCGAGCGCTTTCCGCCTTCTTTTTAGCGGCGGCCTCAGCGGCAACACGCGCTTCCTGCGCCTTTGCCTCGTCGGCAATGCGCTTGGCGTTGGCCTCCTCGGTCACGCGGCGTTCTTCGGCAGAGCGCCGCTGCTCTGCCAGAACTTCCTGGTTGCGGCGCTCGACTTCCATGTCGGGCAGACGGCGCGCGTCGAAAAACAACGGAGCCTGCTTTTGCTGGGCCGCAATCTGGCTCGCGTAGGTGCCAAGTCCGGCAAACGTAACGCATGCGAGAGCGGCGAATTGGGCGGATTTAAACAGACGAAACATGCAGCCTCACTCAACTTGAAACTTATTTGCTCAAACGAGCGATTGCCTCATCGGAATTGGGACAGCCACCGGCACTTCTGGCGCGCTTGAATTGTTCCAGCGCTCTGGCGCGGTCGGCTCCCAGACCCAGGCCATTTTCAAGAAGCGTGCCCAAGAAGCACATGGCGACGGGATCGCCATTGGCGGCGGAGATTTCCCAAAGCAGGCGGGCTTTCTCGTAATCGGGTGATCCTGTGACTGGTTCGGCAGAGAGGGTGCCGAGTTGGGTCATAGCCCAGCGGATCTGGGAATGGCTGGCCGTCAACGACATCGCCTTCTTAAGCCAGAATTCGGCTTCGGCGCGGTCGATGGGGCGGTCAACGCCGTGCAGATTGTAGTCGGCAAGCCGGAGGGCGGTCGGCAGATCGACGTCGACAGCGATTTCACCGCGTGGCGACTGGGTACCAACACTGAAGGCGTCGGCCAAGACGGGCTTCTGCGATGCGGCCATCTGCGCGCCACTGATGGGTGCGGCAGGGCCTGGCCGGAATGACGAGACGGCTAGCAGGGCCGCGAGTGCAAGGCCTGCAGCACCGGCACCGGCGAGGAACGGCAACAGGCGCGACGGGCTGCTTTGGGTTGCAAGGCGACCGTCAATCGTCTCGCGGCGCAGTTTGGTTGTCTCGATGGTAGAGGGCGGATTGCCTGGAGCATCGGCGCGCTTCAAGATGATGGTGGGCAGGGAGTGGTCACGTTCGGGTAGAGCCGTCGCCGTGGCGTCGAGGCGGTCGGTTGGCCGGTCGGTTGCGGGTTTCGACAAGCTCGACAAGGTGGCGGTGTTGGCTTGCCGGGGGCGGTCGGTGCCGGACGCCGTCGCGGCGAGGTTGGAGAGCGCTTCGCTGGCAGTCTTGCTGCTGGCGGGCATCGCATCCAGCGCCTTGGCTAGAGTGCCGACCGTCGTGGGCTCGTCTGGTTCCAGCGCGAGGGCTGCTTCCAATTGGCGAGCGGCGGCGGCCATGCGCTGTTGCTGGGTCGTGTTGTCGGGTAGGGCCGAGGCAGCGGCCAGCTTGGCCAGACGTTCGGCTTCTGCGCGGGCGGTTTCTATGCGGGCTGCCTCGATACGTTCGGATTCAACGCGCGCTTTTTCTGCACTCGCCGCTTCGGCGCGTTCGTTTTCTGCGCGGGCGGCGGCTGCGAGTTCGGCTTCCTTGGCGACCTTGGCAGCATTGGCCGCTTCCGTCTTGGCGCGATCCGTTGCAGCAAGCTCGGCGGCCATTTGCGATGGGCTCATGACCACGGCGGCCGGTGTCACGGTTGAGGAAAGCGGCAAGTCGGGCCAGATCAGCTCTGCGCTCAGCTTGCTGTCGGGAACGGAGATGGTCACCGGGGTGCCTGGTTCGAGCAATGGAGCATCGACGACGTCGGGCCCGATGCGTAATTCAATGCCTTCAGGGGTTTGGCGCGTGTCGAGCGGGGACAAGTTGCCACGCGGCCAGCCTTCGAAGTCGCCTTCGTCGAGGCTGTCGTCGATGGGGTCGATGCGGAAGGTCGTTCCTGGCGGAAGCAGCGCAATGCCCTTGAGGCGAATGATGGCATGGCCGCCGGCGGGCTGACTCGTATCCGGAAATACTTCGATTTTCATAATACTCATGGTTCAACCTCAAACGGTCCAGATGCGAACAGCTGTATCAGCTCGCCAAGTTCTCTGTCTTTATCGCCACGTCCAGCCACCATGTGGGCAGACGCAATATTGTCTTCGACGAGGCTCACGAATGAAACTTCCCATTGGGCAAGGGACGGTCGCGCGTTCCTGCGTCCGCCGACCATCGGGCGCGCGCTTAGTGAGGCATAACCAGAAGGCGCGCCTCCGGCAACCTCCAGGTCGTATGCGGACGCACGTGACGCGCGGGCATGGGTGTTGTGGCCACGGCCTGGAACGGAACCTAAGACCTCAAGATAGGCGGTTATGATGCGGCAGGCATAGGCCGTAAGACGGACGAGGTCGCGTTCAGCGGACGATAGCTGTTGAGCGCCGCCGGGGGGTGCATCGCGCGCGGCGGGGGCAGCAGACTGGAGGTAGGCGTTTGCGATTTCGCTGGACAGTCCGCAGCGCAGGGCCCCGATCTGGAGCTCGTCGACGAGGTGGTGCATCACGCCCATTTCGATGCGAAGGTCGCGGCACAGGCGCTGGGACCGGCTTGCCCGCCGCATGGCTTTGAACCAATGGGCAAGCGCGATGCTGGCCATGCGGCCTGCCCGGACGGTTGTCGATTGGGCGGCGGTATCGAAGGCGGAACGCTGGTCATCGTTATTGGTGGCATCGCGCCAGCGCGCCGCATTGGCGCTTCCAGCGCTTCGGGATGCTTCGAGATTTTCCGCGATGCGGATGGCGACGATCAGATCTTCTTCGGTGGGGATCAGGGCTCGGTGCAGCAACCCGAGGCGGTGTTGGTCGATGATGAACTGCAGCCGGTCTTGGACAACGACAGCGGTGCTGCGACGCCACATCGACAGGGCTGACGGGTCGTTCGATGTGTGGTGGCGCAGGACCGTCTGGCGGATGCGCCGACGGCGTTCCTGAAGTGACTGGTTCAGCTGCAACTGCTTGGCGCGCGGGTTACTGGCGAGGGCCACGGCCGGGACGAGCTGGGTTGGGCCTGATTGGGTACGTTGCGATGAACCGGGGGCTGCGGGCGTAAACGGGGCCAGCACCATGGATGACGACAGCGGATTGCCCATCACGGCGGGGTTCATCGTATCGTCGGGGGTGAACCAGAAGACTTCGTTCATGGGGCGATTGGGCGTCCACGCGACCGGCCATTCCTGTTCGCCCCCGATGATTTCGCGAATGATAGATTGGACGCGGGCCTCGTTGGCGGCGATAGGAAAGGGTGGCTGCTGTGGCTGGTCCATGGCGGCGACGAACAGGCCGCGGCGGACACGTTCACGGGCATGGGCGTTGGGGCCTTGGGTCGATTCAACCCAGTCACCGATCGCCTGTGCGTAGGTGTCGTCTTCCTGGGCGGGGTCGATGACGATCACCAGGGCGGTTACGTCGCGGCGATGGCACCCGCGTTCGAAAAGGTGGATCGCCTTCATGCGGGCGAAATTGGCGATCGCGATCGAAAGGCCGTCGTCTGCGGATTGGCCGTGGGAGGCAGGCGGGGCGCTGCTGGCAATCGACGGCGGGGTTGGGAAGTCAAGGAGGTCGGCGGGTGCTAACTCGTTGAGGCGGGTGGCGCTTAGATGGAGCGTCAGTTCCGAGATAAGGGCTGCCACAACAGGGCGCTCGACATCGACGGTCTGGCCGTAGCGGTTCATCATCGCCAGCGCTGGACCGTGTGGCTGATCGAGGTAGCGGAGCGTCGCGCCGTCGATGATTGAGCGGGGGTGGCTTGTCAGCCAGCCAGAGGCTTTATCTTTGCCGAGGAGCGCTTCCACCGGGCAATAGCCATCGGCACCCTGGCCGAGTT
Source organism: Hyphomicrobiaceae bacterium (assembly GCA_040080145.1). Lineage (GTDB taxonomy): Bacteria > Pseudomonadota > Alphaproteobacteria > Rhizobiales > Hyphomicrobiaceae > JANXVY01. The sequence goes on along the minus strand of JBEBJA010000092.1, from coordinate 7,543 downwards.
TGTCGAGCCCGTCACAGAGGCGGTCGAGGAGGTTGGTGAAGGGAGCATCGTTGCGCCAGAGCAAAGCCAGGACTCGACGGCGGTCGCGTTCTGTCAGGTGGGCTGCAATCTCGCGAAACTGGTCCCAGTAGCGGGCCGCAGTCAGGGATTGGAGGGTCGGGTTGCCGGGCCAGCGGGCATTGAGGTGGTCGCGCAGGTCGAGGACTTCGCGCTCAGAGAGGCCGGGCAAGGCTTGCGGCGAGAGGCGGCTCGCCAGCTCGCCAAACAGTGCCGCAATTTCGTCTTCAGGTGGCAGGGGTACGGCTGGATGGGCCGATGAGATCGAGGCACCGGCGATTATGGTGACGATGTCAGTGATCGAGAGCAGGCCGACGTGAATTGGGAACCCGCGCGGCGCGGGCGGCAGTTCAGCATCGCTGAAGCGGAGGATCGCGCAACTCGAGGCCTCATCGCCTGATGGCAAGAGCGCCTTGATGGTGGCCGCGTCCATCGGGCGCTGGCCCAATTCGCCGACCGTGGTTTGGGCTTTGATCGCGAGGAGCTGAAACAGTAATTCCGATTTGGCGTTGGGCGAGGTCGAAATAAGGGCGATGCCGGGGTGGGACTCGGCTGCGGCGGCCAATGGTGAGAGTTCGGCCGCGAGGGAGCCGATGTCTTCGCACACAGATGCATGACCGGTGCCAAGCAGGATCGGGTTGTGTTCAAGCCAATCAATCAGGCGAGCGGCGGCTTTGCCGGTCTGACGGCAACTCAGCATGAATTTCTGTTCTGGCTTCATCGTGTGCGTTCGCCATTCGATTTCTTGACCGGGGGCGGGGTGATGTCGTCGTAGACAACGGTTGCGGTTTTTTCGCGGACGAAGCTGCCACCCGCCATGGAGTAGGCGCGGTCATGCGCTGGCGGCTCGGATGAATTCGAGGCGGCGTTTCTGGCTGCCGCGTGCAGAGCCAGACTTGGCTGGGCGCGCTGTTCGCTCGACAAGGCTTGCGTGATGTTACCGGCCGCGAGCGAGAAACCTTCCGACACGAGCATGTTGCGGCTTGCCATGTAGGCACCCAAAAGGGCGGTATCGTGGGTGGTGCTTCGCGTGGGTTTGGTGGAGCTGCTTGCAGCGGTCTGGGATGCCGGTTGCGTACCAGTGTTGCTGTCTCGGACGACGATGCGGCCGGCGGGCACGGGACCGCGCGACAGAACATGGTCGAGGAGGTCGGGAAGCTGGGCCAAGTCGCCACCCATCAGGAGCAGGTCGCTTTCGCTGTTTTGGATAGCATCTGTCATGGCGTTGACCATCGGCCAAAGCTCAGTTTCGACGAGGCGTTTGATGTGGCGGCGACCGACGTCGAGTGAGATGGTGCCGAGATGGAAGTTTATTGCACCGGCTGCGGTAGCGGCTGCTTCGAAATGGACGGCAGCAGGGTCTAGGCGCCCGCCCCCCAAGGCCACCAGGTGGTCTAGCCGATAGCGGCGGAGGCCTTCGGCACCACGGGCCGGGGTGTTGGCATAGGTGTCGAAGACGCCGGTTGCTGCGGGTCGCAGGATTTTGGTGAGGAAGCGCTTGCCGTTTTGATTTGGACCCGATGGATCGTCGCCGCCGGCGAGGTAGTCGAGCATGAAGTCTTGTGCATCATCGAGACCGCAGCTGGACAGCTTGGCTTCGATGGCAGCGAGAATGTGGTTGTGGGCAATGGCGTCGATGACCCGGTCGCCGCCAAAGCCGGTGCGGTCGGCGAGCACGAGCCCGGCCTGGACGCTGCCGTCATGGGCGACATCGTAGTCGATCACGGTCAGACCTGCGGCACGGCGGCTCAGTTCCAGCGAGGAAATGCGCAGGCTGTCGCGGGCGTCGGGGTCGCCGGTGCGGCGGCGGATACAATCGACGAGGTCGGAGAAGGAGCCACCGAATTTATTGCGGACTTCGGTGAACAGATAGACGAGTTGGAGGCCGACGTCGGCACCGATGCCGAGGGCGAGTTGGGGTTTGATGGGTTGCGCCAACTGACCGGGTTGGTCCCATTGCTGGGTCCGCCAAATGAGGTCGATGGCGGTGTTGACACGCTCGACGAGGTTCTGGCGTTCGATTGAGGACATGGCGACCGGCGACGTTATGATGATCCGTTCGATGTGGCGGATGTCGTTGCGTTCGCTTGTCTGCTGGGCGAAGGGACTGCCGGGCGTTGCCGAGTTGATTTCGCTGATCGCGTGGAGCAGCAACTCGACGATGAAGAAGCCAACCAGGGCTGATTGCGAGAAGCGCGGCCGCATCGCCGCCATGCTGGCGCTTTCACCGTTTGGGCCTGCAAGGAGCCCGTCGGGGCGGGAGGTGACGTCGCCGGATTCCGAAAGGTGGCGGAGGGCTTCGCCGGTGACCATGCGGCCTGATTTGGCGGTGGGCGAGTCGGCGGTTGAGAAGCGCCACAGCACGTCGGACGGGCTCGTCTGATCGAGGCCGCTGGCGATGTCGGCGAGGCCAGTGATGCCTTCAGTGGCGTTGCTGCGCAGCGCTAGTCGTTTGGCTTCTACGCCGATGCGGACAAGGCTGGACCAGGCGAAAGCGTCGTGGCGGCCGCTGCGGCGCGAGAGGGCGGCGTTGCCAAAGGTTTGATTGTCGAATTCTACCAACGTGGGAATGGGGCCGGAGTGAATGTCGACCGGATTTGACAGGTCGCGCAGCCGTAGCGGTACGGCGCTGCGGGCAAGCATTGTGATGTCGGGGTCGCGGGTCTGGCTGCGCGGTATCAGTAATGCGGTGGTTTCGGCGGCGCCGAAGTCAATCACGAGGTCCAGGCCGGAAATTGCGGTCGGCAAGGTCTTTGAGATGCTGTCGACGAAGCGGATTTGGGGTGTGGTGGTGGCGCGCTTCAGGATTTTAAGGAAGGTCAGATAGCGGGCAATGTGGGCTAGGGCGAAGCCTGCGTCCGGTGTGGGGGCCGTCGTAAAGCCGGCTTCGTCAAAGTCGGTGATGGCGGCGGACGAGGTGTGAGCGCGGCAGATGTCGCGGACCCAGGTGTCGATCCAGCCCTGGCTCAGGTAGTCAGACAGCTCCTCGGGCGCATCGGCGAGCATGAAGGTCGAGGCGAAGAGTGCGTCGTCGGAATTGGGGGCGAGGTAGGGCGTCTGGTCGGCGCGGCTGCGCATGTCGAGGCGCGTATCAAAAGCGAATACAACCTGCAGGCGGTCGGCACCGCGCAAGCCTTCGGCGGGTTTGGCGACGAAAACACGGGCCCAGTTCGATGGGCCCTGGTCGTAGCGCTGAGCGGCGTCGCCGGTGCGGCCCAGGTAGCGCAGGAAGGGTACGGGAACCCAGGTGTCAAGGAAGGGTTCGAGGGCTTCGAGGCCGCTGAACGACAAGGTTTCCGACGGTCCAAGCGGCTTGAAGGTCAGTGGGTGCCAAATCGTGCCGTCAGAAGCGGCGTCGCTCGCCAGCGGGAGGAGAACACGGCGGACGCCGCTGGTGGTTTCGATTTCATCTTCGGTGAACCAAGCCCGCAGCATGGCCAAGTGGGCGGCATCGAGCCCTGAGTCGATGAATTGGAGACCCGATGCTGGCACGAGGCGGCACACGCGGTCGAACAGGCGACCTTGGCCGTCAGGCGCACCTGACGGCTCGGGCGCAATTGAACTCAGCGCAGCCGTTATCATATCGCTACTCGCCGCCCCCATTTGCCCAGCCAGAAATATGGCTGACCCCAAGTCACCCTTGCGATCTGCCGCTTCCGGCTAAACCGCTTCAATCGTTAACACAGCAACAACAGATCGTAGAAACATAAAACACGACAACGGGGCGCTTGCCTCCGCGACCAACGTATACAACGTGCGGATGTCATTTTGAACTACAGAACGCGAATAACATGAATGACTTGATCATCAGGATGCGGCGTTCCCCGGGTGCTGGCGACGCTGGTGCTGTCATATTGCTGACGATAAAGTCGCAAGGTGGTGATGTTTTGTTGATCACGTGGGTTGTGGGGGGCGCACAGTGAGGGAGATTCAACGGGCGATACGCGCGTAAACCCCTTATTTAATGGCGCTGTGCGGGTGGGGTTGGTAGAAAAGTCGCAGGTGGACGTGATCGCGTAGCGGCGAGTCTGCGTTGAAGGCAGTGAGTTAATTCCAGGAGCGCGGATTATGCGGAAAGCGGTTGTTGCCGTCGTGTCATCATTGATGGTGGTTGGGGCCCTGCCGGCTGGGCTCTTGGGATCTGGCAAGGCGGCGGCGGCCGATGGTTCAGCCTACGACCATACGTTTCAATCCATTGATGGTAAGCCGATGCCGCTGTCGTCGTTTCGCGGCAAGGTGTTGCTGATTGTAAACACCGCGTCGTTCTGTGGGTTCACGCCGCAGTATACGGCTTTACAGAAGCTCTATGAGACCTATGACGCGCGCGGGCTAGTGGTAGTCGGGGTTCCTTCTAATGATTTTGGCGGTCAGGAGCCCAAGAGCGACGCCGAAGTGAAGGCGTTCTGTCAGGGGGCGTTCGGCATTACGTTTCCACTGACCGCGAAGTACCATGTCACGGGTCGCGAGAAGCATTCGTTTTACGCATGGGCCGGGTCGTCCCTGGGGTCGATGAACGCGCCGTGGTGGAATTTTCACAAGTATCTCGTCGGACGTGATGGCAAACTGGTGTCTTCGTTTGGAACACGGACCGAACCGCAAGCGCCAAATGTGATTGCGGCCATTGAAGCTGAACTGGCAAAGCCCGCGCCGCCGGTCACACAATAGATCTGTTCACGTTGTCGATCGCATTTGACGGAGTGCCCGGGTTACGCGATAGGCTGGGGCAATGCGGTCGATAGCGCAATGGCTGAACGATCTGGGGCAAGATGCATGCGAGATGGTTTGAGTCGGCGGACGGTACTGGGCGCAGGGCTGGGAATGGGGCTTGGAATGGGGCTTGGACTCGATCAACTTGGAGTTGACCCGAGTGCCGGATTGCAAGGTTTCGTTTCAAGCGCGCTGGCGGGTGGCAAGGGCGGCGCGGCTGCGCTGGGTGAGAAGCTGCCGTTTTCGTTCGACTTGCTCAAGGCCAAGGCCAAGACGTTATCGGGTTCGCCTTGGGTAAAGGCCGAACCCGTGTCGGCGGAAATATTGAACCAAATCGACTACGACCGGTTCCAAGACATCAAGTTTCGTCCAGACGCCAGTGTGCGGTTGGGCCGGGATAGCCGGGCACCGGTGCAGTTGTTCCATCTGGGGCAACTCTTCATGTCGCCGGTCAAAATTCATACGGTAGAAGGCGGGTCTGCGCGCGAGGTGCTGTACAATCCGTCGCTGTTTGATGCGCCGGACGGGCATCCGGCCCGATTGCTGGGTCGCGATACCGGGTTCGCCGGGTTCCGGGTCATGGCGGCCGATCTGAAGACCGACTGGATGGCGTTTTTGGGCGCGTCTTATTTCCGGTCGTCGGGGCCGTATAATCAGTATGGGCTGTCTGCGCGCGGCCTTGCCATTGGAACTGGTTTGCCGGTGCCGGAGGAGTTTCCGGTGTTTACACATTTCTGGCTGGAGGGCGGAGAAGCGGGCCGGGCACCTGTCACGGTCTTTGCGTTGATGGATAGTCCGTCGGTGACCGGGGCTTACCGGATGGTGACCGAGCGGTTGACGGACACCCACGACATTCATCGCGTGATTATGGACATCGAGATGGAGCTGTATCCGCGAGTCGATGTCGAACGGGTGGGGGTTGCGCCGTTTTCAAGCATGTTCTGGTATGGCGAGGGAAGCCGAAAGCGGGCTGCCGACTGGCGGCCGGAGATCCACGATAGCGATGGGCTGGCGGTTCATACGGGATCGGGTGAGCGGATCTGGCGGCCGATCCACAATCCAAGCCGGGTGATGACATCGACGTTCGTTGACAAGGATGTGCGCGGGTTTGGGCTGCTGCAGCGCGATCGGGATTTCGTGCATTATCTGGACGATGGCGTGTTCTACGAGCGGCGGCCATCGGTATGGGTCGAGCCGCAGGGCGGGTGGGGCGAAGGCAGCGTGCATCTCGTCGAGATTCCGACCGATGATGAGACCAGCGATAATGTTGTTGCGTATTGGTGCCCCAAGGACGGGCTCAAGGCGGGGCGGTCCGCGAATTACCGCTACAAGCTGTCATGGCTCGACGATATCGTGTTCCCCGAGGCGCTGGCCCGGGCCACGGCGACATGGACCGGTATGGGCGGGCGTCCGGGTGCTAAGCGCCCCGACGGTGTGCGCAAGTTTGTGATTGATTGGCAGGGACCGGTATTTGCCGGGCTTGGCCGCGAGGATGGCGTGGAACTGGTGGTCACGGCGTCGCGCGGTGTGGTGTCGAACGCCTACAGTCACCCGGTGGTGGATCAGCGCGAGCGGTGGCGAAGTTTGTTCGACATTGAGGCGACGGGGAGCGAGCCGGTCGATATGCGGGCGTACCTGCGCCGCAAGGGGACGGCGCTGAGCGAGACGTGGATTGCGCAGTATTTTCCGGGGGAGTAAGGGTCCTGGGAGCGATGGGACGGCGGGTAGACGCGGCTTCATGCTTCTCCCCCTGGGGAGAAGATGCCCGACAGGGCAGATGAGGGGTGCCTTCGCTTCTTGGTAAATCACCCAGCAGAAGCCCCCTCACCCCGACCCTCTCCCCAGAGGGAGAGGGGGAAGAAGGGCATTTTGCATCGTCATTCTGGAGCGTTGCCTCACAAAAATGAGGCGTCCGGAGGGATTTCGCCGGACGCCTGATTTATTCAGTCAAAGTGCAAGCCGCTTAGTTCTTGGCGGCGGGGGCTGCGTCTTTGGGAGCCGAAAGTTCCTTGGCTTTGTCGACGGCGGCCTTCGTGCCTTCCTTGGCCTTTTCGACGGCGGCTTTGGTTGCTTCTTTGGCCTTTTCCATGGCCGGCGCGGCAGCGTCCTTGGCCTTGGCGGCGGCGTCCTTGGCGGTTTCGGTCGACTTATCCTTCAATTCCTGGGCCTTGTCGGTGGCTTTTTCGATCAGCGACTTCTTGGGAGCCAAGCGCTCGTAGGGGAGCAACGCGGTCAGCACGTCCTTGGTGGCGCTGGGAAGGGTGATGACCCGCTTGCCATCGACTGATGAGAAATCCAGCGCGCGATAACGGACGGCGACCTTCTTCTCGCCAGCGCCCAGGAAGCCGCCAACGCCCATGATGACGCCGACAACCTTGTTCTCGTCGCCGACGATCACGTCTTCGATGTCGCCGATGATCTTGCCGTCCTTGTTCTTGACCGGCTGGCCGATCAGACGATCCTTGGCAAGATACTGGGTCGGCTTCTGCTTCTTCCAATAGTCGGCGGGAATGTCGACCTTCTTGGCTTCGGTCTTGGTCTGGGCGACGGCTGGCATGGTGACGGCAACGGTCGCAGCCGCGAGTGCGGCAAAAATCAGTTTGTTCATGAGTAGCCCCTGTGGGGCAGCACGTTCGTGCCGCCAGATATAGTCGTGAGCCGTCAGGCGTTCAGGCCCCGGTTTATCGTCAGGTAATGTGCGCAGATGACAGTAACAAGGCGGTAAAATGAGCAAATTGACAGGAAGGGGCGGGGGTGGCGTCAAAGCTGGGGATAGTTT
>JBEBJA010000215.1:0-6418 GCA_040080145.1 Hyphomicrobiaceae bacterium | reverse complement strand
TGTATAAGAGACAGGACCTGGGTCCATTGGGTGCTCTACAATCTGCCGCCAGGCACCACCCACCTCGCGGAGAACGCCGGGTCACAACTTCCGCCCGGCACCTTGGATGGCAGCAATGATTGGAAGCGCACCGGCTACGGCGGCCCCTGCCCCCCCATCGGCCGCCACCGCTACTTCCACAAACTCTACGCACTCGACACCGTGCTCACCGGCCTGACCACCCCCACCAAAGCCGCCGTCGAAACCGCCATGACCGGCCACATCCTCGCCGAGGCCACCCTGATGGGCACCTATCAAAAAGTGAACTGACTTAACCGTGACGCGCTAAGATGCTCCGGGCTGGATCTGATTCCATGTTCAAAGGGGGTGCCATGGAACACACCGACGTCATCGTCGTAGGAGCAGGCGTCGTGGGCCTCGCCATCGCGCGCGCCCTGGCCCTGCGTGGCCGCGAAGTGCTGATCCTCGAATCCGCCAACGCCATCGGCACCGCAACCTCCTCGCGCAACAGCGGTGTGATCCACGCCGGCATCTACTACAAACCCGGCAGCCTCAAAGCGCGCCTCTGCGTCGAAGGCCGCGACCGCCTCTACGCTTACGCCCGCGAACGCGACATCCCCCACAACCGCTGCGGCAAGCTCATCGTCGCCACGGACAAAACGCAAATCGCCCACCTCGACGAATTCACTCACATCGCCCACCAGAACGGCGTCACCAGTCTGCAGCCGCTGACTGCAAACGAAGTCAAGGCGATCGAACCTGAAGTCTTCTGCCTCGCCGCCGTCCTGTCGCCGGACACTGGCATCCTCGATGTCCACCAATATCTCTACGCCCTGCTCGGCGACGCCGAGGCCGCAGGCGCAACCCTCGCCCTCACTGCACCGGTCACCAGCGGGTCCGTGACCGGCGGCACCATCACACTCGACGTTGGCGGATCCATGCCGATGCGGATCGGCTGCCGCACCTTGATCAACGCGGCGGGCCTCGGCGCTCAAGAACTCGCCCGCCACCTCACCGGCCTCGACCCGGCAACGATCCCCCCCCAAGTCCTCGCCAAAGGCAACTACTTCAGCCTCACCGGCAAGCCGCCATTCAAGAAGCTGATTTACCCCCTCCCCGTCCTCGGCTCATCCGGCCTGCACGCCACCTGCGATTTGAATGGCCGCATCCGCTTCGGCCCCGACGTCGAGTGGATTGAAACCATCGACTACCGGGTCGATCCGGACCGGGTTGAGCACTTCGCCCAGTCGATCCGCCACTATTGGCCGGGACTGCCCGACGGCGCATTGCAGCCGGACTATTGCGGCATTCGCCCGAAGATTGCGCGCGCCAGCCCCCACGACACCGACTTCATGATCCAGTCCCAGGCCAGCCACCATATCGAAGGCCTCATCAACCTGTACGGCATCGAATCGCCCGGATTGACTTCGTCCTTGGCCATCGGGGACCTAGTCGCCACAATGGCGAGCTGAACGGCGGCAGCCACGCGAGCAGGGGAGTGCAATGGGTCCATATATTTTAGCCATTGATCAGGGCACCACCTCCTCGCGCGCCATCGTGTTCGACAAAAACCTCAAGCCCGTTGGCATCGGCCAACAGGAATTCCCGCAGCACTTTCCAGCGTCGGGCTGGGTCGAACACGACCCCGAGGACCTCTGGCGCACCGTCCTTGAGACTTGCCGCAACGCGCTCGGTCAATCAGGCATCCAAGCCCGCGATCTCGCAGGCATCGGCATCACCAATCAGCGCGAAACCACGATCATCTGGGACCGCGCCACAGGCCGGCCCATCTATAGCGCCATCGTCTGGCAAGACCGCCGCACGGCGACCCATTGCGCCCGCCTCAAAAGCGAGGGCCATGAACCCGCCGTGAATACCCGCACCGGCCTCTTGCTCGATCCCTACTTCTCCGGCACAAAAATCGCCTGGATCCTCGCCAATGTCCCAGGCGCCGCCGCCCGCGCCGCACGCGGCGAACTCGCCTTCGGCACCGTCGACAGTTTCCTCCTGTGGCGCCTGACCGGCGGCCGCGTTCACGCCACCGACGCCACAAACGCCTCACGCACCTTGCTGCTCAACATCCACACCGGAGCATGGGACGATGACATGCTCGCCCTCTTTGGTGTCCCGCGCGCCATCCTCCCGCAGGTCACTGACTCATCGGGCGAACTCGGCATGACCGACGCCAGCGTATTCGGGGTCGCCATTCCCATTCGCGGCATCGCGGGCGACCAGCAAGCCGCAACCGTTGGCCAGGCCTGTTTCGAACCCGGCATGATGAAATCGACCTACGGCACCGGCTGCTTTGCCCTGCTCAACACCGGTAGCGACGCCGTCCTCTCCAAGCATCGCCTGCTGACCACCATCGCCTACCAGATCGGCAGCCAGCGAACCTATGCGCTAGAGGGTGCCATCTTCGTTGCCGGCGCTGCCGTGCAATGGCTACGCGACGGCCTCGGCCTCCTGAAATCGGCAGAAGAAAGCGGCCCCATGGCAGCCCGCGCCGACCCCACTCAAAACGTCATCCTCGTCCCGGCCTTCGTCGGCCTTGGCGCGCCCTATTGGGACGCAGACGCACGCGGCGCACTCTACGGCCTCACCCGCGCTACCGGACCCAACGAACTGGCCCGCGCAGCGCTCGAAAGCGTCTGCTTCCAGACCGCCGACCTTCTCGATGCCATGCGCGGCGACTGGGGCCAGTCCGCCAAACCTTTACAGGACACCACAACCGTCCTGCGCGTCGATGGCGGCATGGTCGCCTCCGATTGGACCATGCAGCGTTTGGCCGATCTGATCGGCGCGCCCGTTGACCGCCCCGCCTACCGCGAAAGCTCAGCCCTCGGCGCCGCCTACCTCGCGGGCCTCCAAGCTGGTCTCTACCCGCCACCTGCCGAGTTCGCGCGAAAATGGGCCCTCAACCGCCGCTTCACCCCTGCCATGGACCCCGGCGAACGCACCCGCAAACTTGCCGCTTGGCACGACGCCGTCCGCCGCACCTTATCGACAACGGCATAGACATCTGCACCCGCCCGTCCACCGCAAAGTTGTATCTCACCATAGCCCGCGCCCGCGACGCCGCCTCCCGCTGGGAACCATTCAAACCTGCCGGTGGTTAAATGGTTCTCCAGGCCCTGACCGGGGCTTGAAGTCGTGAGGTCTTGGAGTAGGGAGGTCTTGGCGTCATGTGCGGAATATGCAGCCAAATCGCATTCAAAGCCACGGCCAGCGGAAATTTCATAGCCGCCAAGGTGGACGGTCGCATTACTCCGGCGCCCAATCGCCCCGGCGTCGAACCCGGATCCATGCTGAACCGTCCCAAAGGCCATTCGAAATCGTGGCAAGTGGCGGTGCTGGAAACATGGCTGCCATCTCATGGCATCTAAATTGCGCGCATATCTGGACCATGGCCTGCCCAGCGGACTGGTCCGCCTTCTGGAACAGCCCCCCGATTCGATCTCCACTCTCGACGGCGATTTCAGCTTCGGCATCGAGGAAGAGTATTTTCTTGCGGATGCCGAGACTTTGCGAGCCGTAACGGAAACACCACCCGGTCTCTTCCAATCCATCCACCGCCGGACGCAGGGCCGCGGAACACGCGAATTTCTCCAGGCCCAAGCGGAGGTGAATACGTCTCCGCATGTGTGCGCTAAAAGTGCCCGTGCTGAATTGCACGGCCTCAGACACGCCATCGCCGAAGCCGCCGCCGAATACGGCCTCGTCATCCTGGCGTCGGGCACCCACCCGACCGCATGCTGGGAAGACATCGAGATGACGTCTAAGCAGCGCTACCAGGACGTCATGGACGAACTTCAAATCGTCGGGCGGCGGGACGTCTTGTGCGGAATGCATGTCCACGTCCAGCTCCCAGACCCAGACCAGCGTGTCAGTGTGATGTCTCGGATCATCCCCTACCTCCCGCTGTTCCTGGCCCTGTCGACGTCGTCTCCGTTCTGGAACTCACATTGCACCGGCATGAAGGGTTATCGCCTGGCGGCCTATGACGAACTGCCTCGAACGGGATTGCCCGAACTCTTTGCCTCCACTGCGGACTACGACGCCTATATCGCCGCGATGGTGCAGTCGAATGTCATACCAGACGCCAGTTACGTGTGGTGGACCATCCGCCCCTCCCACAAGCTGCCGACACTCGAATTGCGGGCACCCGATTGCTGCACCCGGCTGGACGACGCCATCGCCATCGCGTGCCTTTATCGCGGCTTGGTGCGGCACCTCTATTTGCATCCATTCCACAATGCAGATCTGACTGCGGTTGACCGGTGCATTGCTGTTGAAAACAAGTGGCGAGCCCAGCGCTATGGCGTTCAAGGCTCGTTCGTCACCAAGAATCATGGCGCGATCAGCGTTGCTAGCTTTCTCGACCAGACGATCAGGTTGATAGCTGACGACACGGATAAATTGGGCTGCACCCACGACGTTCAGCACTGCCGCACCATCGTCGCAGCCGGAACGTCTGCTGACGCCCAGCTTGATATTTTCAACTCCCACTGCGCGGAAGGAAAGGACAGTGCGCTCACGGCAGTTTCCAAATGGCTGACCAGCACAACGCTGCAAGGATAGACATCGCAAAGGGGAAAATCGCATGTGCCGCTGGATCGCATATCAAGGTGAAACGACGGCCCTTGAGCGCTACGTTACCGAGCCGGCGCGCTCACTGATTATTCAAAGCCTTCACGCCCTGGAAGGCGTCAGCACCAATGGCGACGGATTTGGCCTTGGCTGGTACAATCAACAATCAGAGCCAGGCCTATACCGGGAAGTCCGCCCGGCTTGGTCAGACGAAAATCTCCACCACCTATGCCATCACATTCATTCGCATCTGTTCTTTGCGCATGTCCGTTCTTCGACAGGCACCGCCGTCACCCGCGCCAATTGCCATCCCTTCGTCAGCGACAACTGGCTGTTTATGCACAACGGCTTCATCGGGAATTGGGATCGACTTCGCCGTCCCGTGGAAGCGCTAATCCCTGACAGCCTTTATCCCGCGCGCTTTGGCACGACCGATTCGGAATCCATTTTCTTGGCAATCATGGGCGCAAGCGTACGGCGCGATCCCATAAGTGCAACCGCAGCAACCCTCGCCAAATTGACAAACCTCGTTACATCCGGCCGCGTCCATGACGACAAGCTACGGTTCACCTCGGCCCTGTCCAACGGACAGGACCTGTATGCCTTCCGCTACGCCGTGAACGACAACGCCAACACGCTCTACTACCGCGAGAAGGCCAACGGCACCGTCATCGTATCCGAGCCGTTGGACCTTGATCGCGCAAGCTGGACCGCCGTCCCTGAAAACCACGTCGTCATCGCCCGCCGGGGCGTACCCACAAGGGTCGAGCGGTTCATGTAAACCGATACGATCCAAGCCTTCGATTAGATCCAAGCCCCACAACCCCGCCCCACTTCCCTCTAGGTCACCGACTCATAAATCGCATCCATATTCTGGCTGCGGCGAGCTTGACGAGGGCGAGGTAGTTTCCGTCGCACTTTTCGTATCGGATTGCGATTGCTCGGAAGTGTTTGATCTTGTTGAAGAACCGCTCGACCACGTTACGGTGGCGGTAAAGAAACGCACTGAAGACTGGCGGCGCGAGACGTTGCGGCATGGCGCTGATGTTGGCAAACGTGCCGCGACTGTCCAGGGTCTGGCGTAAGGCATCGCTATCGTAGGCCCGATCAGCCAGCAGCGTCTGCTCGTCGCCGACATTGTCCAGCATGTCGACAGCACTGCGCCCGTCGTGGGCCTGCCCCTCGGTCAGCTTGAGGACGACCGGCAGGCCATGGGTGTCCACCAGGGCGTGGATTTTGGTCGTCAGTCCGCCGCGCGAACGCCCCATGCATCTGGCTCCAACGAGGTGCCGAGCGGTGGCTGCCGTCGCATCCGGGCTGACTTCAGCCCCCCCTTTTTGCCGTTCGCACCATGTTGGTGGACGCGGATTGAAGTGGAGTCGATCGACTGCACGTCGCCATTGTAGGCGGCTGATATCGCTGCAAAAACCGCATCCCACACGCCAAGCTTACGCCACCTCACAAAGCGATTGTAGCAAGTTGTGGATGGCCCATAGCGCTCGGGAATGTCGGCCCAGGGCGATCCCGTCCGCAGCCGCCAGTAAATGCCGTTGAGGACGGTACGATCATCGGCACGCGGAACGCCGCGCGGCTTGTTTGGTAAAAGCGGCTCGATGATCGACCACTCAAAGTCCGTGAGTTCGTATCGCCTCGCGTGCATCAAACCCTCCATCGTTTGGAAGCTTGAATCACTGTTCGCCGAACTTGGGAATCCCGTTTATGAGTTTATGACCTAGTGTTCCGGGTCAAACAGATGGTTCCCAGTCTATCCATTTTCGTCATGGCCGCGAAGGCGGCCACCCACGACATCTATCGACGCCGGCAAGAGCAA
>JBEBJA010000168.1:0-6542 GCA_040080145.1 Hyphomicrobiaceae bacterium | reverse complement strand
CACGTCCTGACCGTTCAGGAACGTAGACATCTTGGGGTTGACCTTCGGACGGCCGTAGGTAGCCGACTTAGGATCCATGTCGACGCCCGTGTGCCAGTTGACCTTGGGGTCAAAGTTCTGGGCAAACCAATGCTGAGGCGGTCTCGATGACCTCGGCAAGCGCCTGCGCCAATTCTTGGGAGGCATCGAGGTCGCCTTCATCTGCAGCGTGTTGGAGGGCTTTACCGAGACTGGTGATGGCTTGGAATCCGAAGGAACCGCCAGCTCCCCCCATATTATGGGCCAACCGCGAGATCAGGCCAAAATTCAGCTGGAGAAGCGCCTCTCCGATTTCGGCGCTGTTCTGCCTGCAGTTGGCGAGAAACGCGGGAACGTGGATCGCAATTTTGGGGTTTACGAATGCAGGACCGGCGCCATCGTTGGGTTCTTTTACAAACGCGGCTAATTTGATGACAACGTGTTTCTCGATCGCCTGCAACAAGACTTGTTGCTTAATCGGCTTCGTTAGAAATGCGGTGCATCCCGCTGCCATGCACTTTTCCCGGTCGCCTTTGAGCGCGGAGGCCGTCAACGCGATGATCGGTGTCGGCTGACGCTGGTTGGCGATTTCCCAAGCCCTGATTTTCCGGGTCGCGGTCAGCCCATCCATGACCGGCATTTGGCGGTCCATGAGAACGAGGTCGTATAATCCAGCCGCAAATTTGGAACATGCGATCGCACCCGTCTCGGCGATCTCGATGACGTAGGGCGTATCGTCCAGGTAGGCGAGCGTGATCGTGCAGTTGTCCGCGGAGTCTTCCGCCAGCAGAATCCTCAGCGGCGGGAGCGGGTGTCTGGTGGCCTCGTCGACCGGCCCGTCCGACTTGTGTGCTCCGGCCGCCCAAATCTCGAAGGGTACGGAAAAGGAGAAGGTGCTGCCTTCGCCGATGCTGCTTTGAACCCAGATGCGGCCGCCCATGAGCTCGACAAGCCGCTTGCAGATCGTCAGCCCGAGACCAGAGCCGCCGAAGCGGCGGGTTGTCGACGAATCCGCTTGCGTAAAACGCTCGAAGATATGATCCAGTTTTTCGGCTG
Source organism: Hyphomicrobiaceae bacterium (assembly GCA_040080145.1). GTDB lineage: Bacteria > Pseudomonadota > Alphaproteobacteria > Rhizobiales > Hyphomicrobiaceae > JANXVY01. Next base: position 5,468 of record JBEBJA010000168.1, on the reverse strand, counting down.
GGATCCCGATGCCGCTATCGGTTACAGTGAAGAGTAACGCGGCTGGCACCGCGGAATCAGAACCTGGCGCGACTTTGAGCGAGACATGCCCCGATGCGGTAAACTTGACCGCATTCCCCAGCAGATTCAGCAGCACCTGCTGGAGGCGCGTGGGGTCACCGACTAAATCGGTCGGCATATCGGACGCGATCTCGAAGGTCAGCGTCAAACCTTTTTCCAGCGCACGGGCCGACACCATTTCCTGCACTTTTTCCAGGTGATCCGTCAGCGAAAAACCAGTTCTCTCCAATTCGAGTTGCGAGGCTTCGACCTTCGACAGATCGAGAATATCGTTAATCAGATTAAGGAGATTATCTCCCGACCGGCGGAAAATCTGAACGTATTTGTCCTGTTCCGCGGTGAGGTTTGTTTTTGCAAGCAGGTCGGCAATCCCCATGATCGCATTCATTGGTGTGCGGATTTCATGGCTCATGCTGGCGAGGAAATCCGACTTCGTGCGGCTTGCGCTTTCAGCGGCAGCTTTCGCCTGCTGGAGTTCCACTTCGACCAGTTTTCGTTCGGTGACATCGCGGGCTGCTGCAAAGACGCCCTGCAGCGTGCGGTCGCGGTCGTAGAATGTGGTCGCATTGTAGGAGACGACCGTCTGCTTGCCGTCGCGCGACCGTGCCGTCAGTTCGAAGTCCGAAACTTTCTTCCCGCCCAGGACCAGCTTGATGGCCGACTCCGCCCGTTCGGGATCGGTGAAGTAGTTCTTGAATGGAGCCCCGATGAGTTCGTCGCGGGTGCACCCGGTCAGCGCCTCCATTTGCTTGTTAACATCGGTGATGATGCCAGAAGGATCGGTCGTCATGAGGGCGTCGATGTTGGATTCGATCAGCGAGCGTGTGTAAAACTGCTGGTCACGGAGCCGTTGATCGAGCTTCTTCTGCTCGGCTTCGACAAGTTTGCGGGCGGTATTATCGGTTCCGATCAGGAGGTATCCGATGATCGCCTCGTTGACGTCGCGCAGGGCCGTGACCGATACGACGGCAGGAAACCGGCTGCCGTCCTTCCGAATATAGGTCAGCTCATAAATGTCTTCGATCCCGCGCGAAGCTTTGAACACCAGCGCTTCGAACCCTGGCGTGATGGGCGTTTCAAATTCGACGCTGAGCGTCCTCGCGCGAGCAATCAACTCTTGGGGATCGGAGATGTCGGCCGGCGTGATCTTGTTCATCACGTCGGACGCCATGAACCCCAGCATCCGTTCGGCGCCGACGTTAAAGATCTGGATTACGCCATTCGCGTCGGTCGCGATGCTCGAAAAGTTCGCACTATTGAAAATTGCATTCTGCAGGGCTCCCGCCTTGAGCAGTACCTCCTCGGCCAGCTTGTTGGCGGTGAAGTCCGTGACGCCGATGTTCATTTGGAAATCGTTTCTATGTATGGCGCCATCAAACCCTAAAAAGCGATGAGCAGCAAAAGCCTGTGCAGAGGCAGCATCTGTTGACTACCTTCGGAAACTACTCAGTCGATCTTGAAAATTCGAAGATGCGACGGGGCATGTCTGTGCGGCGAACGACACACGAGGTGTGGCCCACCCCCTGCAGGGTAAGCAGCGGGTCAATTACACGATCCGGCGACTGGCAGTCGGCCTACGTGAGGGATCAACAGCGGTCGCCAGACATTGAAATCCGCCTCTCGCGTGATGCAGTGCAGCGATTTTCGTAATGTTGACCACCGACACGGCCTGCGCGGAAAGCACATGCCATCTGATCATCCGTGACTGACTTGTGGCGCAACTGGCCCTGATCGACGTTTGGGGTTCGCCACCAGTTCGTCTGCTGCTTAAGCTATCGCGTCGAGTTCGCCGATCGTTCTCATCATCGTCAGCTCCCAGAGGTGGACCGTCCGTGCCGCTTGCACTGTGTGACTTCGCTGGTTGACCCGTAAGAGACATTTCGCGCCGCAATTCCGCACGTGCCCGAAAGGTTTGAATTGGGGTCTGGCCCTATAGTCGCCAGCCAACCCTTCGCAACCACTCAGCGTATTCGAGCTCGTAACGCGCGCGATCTGCAGGAACGGGCCATCGTTCGGCAGAAGCGAGGCGCTCGGCCAATGGGGCAAGTCCAACTGCGCGCCGCCGCTCATCAACGCCACCTGGGTCCTCGATCAAGTAGGGCCGCATAATCCCTTGGTCGTCAGGCTCGAGCTGCGTTCCGAACAGTTGGGGACGGCCTTCGAACATTCGAATTCGATCCTCGATCATTGCGGGTTGCCATGCAGGCACATCGCCACTTTTGGCTGCGGCAGAAAGCCGACGAAGACATTCGCGCTGGAACTCGGGTTCACCAATGGCGTGTTGGGCGATGCGCCATGCTGCTTTCGCGCCTTCAGGACCCACCAACCTCTCAACTGGCCAACCGTGCTCGTCTATGATGTCTCGCAAGCGCTGCGCATTGGCCTTGTGTATGGCCGCCATTCGAGGATGGTACCCGTCGTGCAATACCCCTTCAGCGGCCAGTGTGTCCCGGATTGACTGGTCTTGGTTGTCCATCTTCACGAGTTCGTCGCGTAGCGTGTCAAGCATCATCGGACCGAGCGGCTTTCTACTCTGTTCGGCACCATGATGCAGCATAGGAACTTTGGCAATTTCGTATGTCCGCACCTGGCCCTGGGCTGACTGTCGCGTCTGATGCCAGCACCATCGCGATCAGGGGTAAAGCCGACGAACACCGCAAAAAATAGCCCGGCCCCCCGGCTTTCTGGGGTATCACTACAATCCCGCCATAGTCAGTTGCACACGGAGGCTGAACTACGCGAACGCGGCCGGTACGGAGCGACCGGAGGCGGCAGGGCTGCGAGACTAATGCCGACCTTTACTTCACCTTGATTGAATAACTACGTTTTGCTTGATTTGGGGGTACGCCCGAGGAGAACATATTCCCTGTGCGGACTAACGCTTCGGCTGACACAGAGTCGAGTCCAAGCAAGCGGGTTGCGGCCAAATCCCTCACGGTCCATCTATGCAAGTCGATAGACATATATTGATACTAGCCTCCATTCGGAATTCACAAAAGCAAATAGGATGCCGATACGACCGAGGCACGCACCAGAAGACGGCGTGCCGCCGCCTGAAATGTCGCAACTGCTGGATAAGTCGAGCCAAACTAGATCGTAGGCGCCAGAGCCAGGACCGGTCGGAGATCCTGATTCTCAACGGGGCATCAATGACTCAAGTCGTCAGGCGCAGAATTTAGAAGCCAATGTGGCGACAGCTTGACTGGCAAAGACCAATTTGGTTGGACCGATCGGTAGCGATTACTAATCGTAAAGGCTCCCATGACGAATTACTTCGGTCGACACAAGCATCTGAACAAGGGCCATGCGGACTCGATCACAAGGGCGAACCATGTGGCCTGATTGCATGAAGCGCGAAACATTGGCAAAGCGCATGGACGTCGAGCCAGGGTTCGTAGACCAACTAGTGGCGCGCGGCCACATCCCACCTCCGCGCGATATCGGAGGTGCACCTCGGTGGTTCTGGTCCAAAGTGGAACCTCGCTTGCGAGCAAGCCATAGCTCGGAGGTCAGTGATTTCGATCCATACAAATTAGGTGCCGCACGTGCCGCCCAAATTACCGCCCCACGTCAAGCTCGTCAAAAATCGCTCGGGTAGGCCATACTTCTACCTGACCCTGCACAGGGGGACCAACCGGCAAGGCGAGACCGTGCGCTTGCCCGACGATCCCCGCAGCGAAGAATTTTGGACAGAGCACGCACGTCTGCGCAATCAGAACATTCCTCACGTGAGCCAAACGACTGTCCGAAATCTCGTTGAGGCATGGCACCAAAGCCCGGAGTGGGAAGCCTTAGGCCCAGGCACCAAGCGGGAGTGGAAACGTCATTGCGGGCGCATTGAAGACGCCTGGGGACCGCTTGAGGTTCGCGGTATCGGCCCAAAGCAAGTTCTCAACCTCTGAGACGCATTTGCAGCCACGCCTGCGAGCGCAAACAACATGCTGCGCTGCTTATCGTCTATGATGGGATGGGCGGTGCCGCGCGAGTGGTGCGCAATTAACCCTTGCCGCGAAGTCAAATCTCTCAAAGGCGGAGAAGGATATGCGCCCTGGACATGGGACGTGATCGAAGCAGCGCGCATCGAGTTGCGGCCTGATCTGTGGTGGGCGGTCGCATTGGCGCTCGACACTGGGCAACGACAGGGTGATTGTCTCGCGATGCGCTGGAACGCGATCGATGCAGCCGACAGGTTTACCGTCAAGCAAGAGAAGACAGGCAAAGAGGTACTTGTCCCGATCCACCGAGACTTACGCGCCGTGCTTGCTACTATCCCGCACCACGCTGTTACGATCCTAACCAACACAGACGGCATGCCGTGGCGCGGCGGTTTCCAGATGAACTGGAACAAGCACAAGCCGGGCTTGGTGCGTGATCGTGGCCTGGTATTCCACGAGCTGCGCAAGTCGGCTGTGGTTATGCTGCTCGAAGCCGGATGCACCGTTGCGGAAGCATCGTCCATCACGGGACAGTCTTACAAGATGGTTGAGCACGACGCTGCGCAGGTCCATCGAGCGAATCTTGCCGCCAGCGCGGTTTTGAAATGGGAGAACAGCAGTTGATCGGAACAAAGAACGATTTGAGATTGGGAACACTGGCATTGCAAACACAACGACGCAGCTAGGCAACTGAAAACATTGGAGCGGGCGAAGGGAATCGAACCCTCGTATGAAGCTTGGGAAGCTGCCGTTCTACCATTGAACTACGCCCGCGTGGCCAAACTCGTACCACATGCCGCTGCTTCGTCAATGCAGCTCTGGAAAAAACCGAAAAGCCCGCACGCATACTTGCGCACGGGCCTATCAAACTACGGCGGCACCAAGTGAGTCCGGCGGCACAAAGCTACTTCTTAACCAGCGCGTCGCGGATTTCCTTGAGATAGACTTCGGTAGGCGACGGCGGAGGCGGCGCGGCAGCCGCAGCCGGTGCTGGCTTCTTCATCGTGTTCATCGCCTTGACCAGCAGGAAGATGGCGAAGGCTGTGATCAAAAACTTTATCATGGCATTCAAGAACAGACCGTACTTGATCAGCACGCCCGGACCTGTCGGGGTCGGCAGCGTCACTGCAAGCGCCGAAAAATCGACCCCTGCCATCAAATAGCCGATTGGCGGCATGACGACGTTGTCAACCATGGTACCAACGATTGGCGCAAACGCCGCCCCCATGATGACGCCGACGGCGAGATCGACAACATTGCCCTTCATTGCGAATTCTTTGAATTCGTCTAAAATTCCCATTCCCTATCCCCTATTGTTATGCAGACCCTGCGCGTCTTTTGACTAGGCTGACCATCAGGACCGCCCGATTCGGGACGCTAGTGTAGCGCACCTGACGTTTGGTCCCCGCGTGCAGCTCATCTCAAAACCAAACGTCAGGTGCAAAAGCTACACTAGAAACATAGACTTGCTAG
>JBEBJA010000179.1:0-6561 GCA_040080145.1 Hyphomicrobiaceae bacterium | reverse complement strand
AGCCAATACCCGCCATCGCTCGCCGGCCCAAACACGGCTCGACGGCCACCCAGCGCCTCAAACGCCCGCGCAATATGCGCAGCCCCTACCGCCGGACAATCGCTGCCGATAATCACCATCGGTCCCAGCGGCAAGGTCTCGAACACCCGACCCATCCGCGCACCAAGATCACCGCGACCCTGCCCGACGATGCGCACCCCGCGCGGCCGCGGACCTGCCCCCTCAGGCGTCACCGCGATCCACGTGGTCCATCGTGGATCGCGCGCCAGCCGCGCCGACAGCACCGCCAGCCGCACCCGCGAAAACCGCACCGCTTGAACATCTCCCACGCCAGCCGCCAGCCGCCGCTTCCCGCGCCCCGCCTGCGGAATGCGCGCAAAAATGACCAGATGCCGACCACCCGTCATGCGCCATACACTCGTTGAATAAAGCGCGGCGGCACTCCCGCGTAGTACAGTCCCAGACACGTGAGATTACGCGCACTGCGGGCCATCCACCCGTCCCGTTGCCACTTGGCGGCGCTCGTCACCGCCCGGCTCGGCAATACCGTCAGCCGCGCCCGCCCGATCCGCCGCACAATATCGACGTCTTCCATCAGCACCAGCGGCGCATACCCGCCCAGTTCATGATAAAGCGCCCGCGAGATCAACAGCCCTTGATCGCCATATGGCAAACCCAGCGCCCGCCCCCGCCACGCAACCATCTGCTCAAGCCGCCGCGCCTGAACCGATGGGTCATCGAGCGCAAATCGAAAGACAGCGGCCCGCCGCGCGTTACCTGCATCCCCGATAAACGCCTCAACATCCCCGCGCCACGACGGCTCCAAAACCGTGTCGGCATGGAGAAACAACAACCACTCCGACGACGCCGCAGCAACGCCAGCGCACAACTGCGGCCCCCGCCCGCGCGGCGCTGACACCACGCTGGCCCCGAACGCCCGCGCAACCTCAATCGTCGCATCCAAAGACCCGCCATCGGCGACAATCACTGCCTCGACACCCGCGACAGCGTCCAAACACATTTGCAAACAACACGCAGCATCCAGCGCCGGTATGATGACGCTGACGCCTCTCATTGCGCCCGCTCGCGCCAGCGCCGGATTGCGATTGGCAGCAGCGACAGCACCCCCATGCCCACCAGGGCCGCGATCAAGGTTGGGTTCAACACCGCCTTCAAACTAACCTCCTCGCCGCGCTCGAACACCGCCCCAAGCCCCGCACCGAACAGCGAAAAGATCGTCGTCCCCGGAATGATTCCGATCGCGGTCGCAATCACAAACGGCGTCAACTTCATGCCCAGCAACGCCGGCGCGAGATTGACCACCCAGAACGGAAACGCCGGCACCAGCCTCAAGAACAGCAGATAGTTGAACGCATCTTTAGAAAACCCGTCCGCCATCGAGGCCAAAAACGGCCCCGCCTTATCCCGCAGCGTATCTCCAAACGCCGACCGCGCAATAACAAACAGCGCTGTAGCTCCAATCGTTGCGCCGGTAATTGCCAGAATGGCACCCCATGGCACTCCAAACAGCAACCCGCCCGCCAGCGTCAGCACGACGCCCACCGGCAGCGACAGCGCCACGACGACCGTATACAGCGCCACATACGCCGCCGCCGCCGTCACGCTGTTGGCCGCAACATAGGCCGAAAGCGCCGCCCGGTTATCGCGCAATGCATCCAGCGTCAGATACTTATGCAGCCCCAGCGCATACGCGCCTCCCACCGCCGTAATCAATACAATCAATGGCAACCAGCGCTTGTACGTCATCCCAACATCCTCAAAAACCGCACCACTGACTTTGTCCGCGCCGAAAACAACGACGGCGTGTAATAGCTCCCCGCTGCCCGCTTGCTGATCTCCGACAGTGTCGGATAAGGCGCGATCACACTCGCCATCGCCCCTATCTTGAGCCCCTGCGAAATTGCCAGCACCCACGGCAGGATCAACTCTCCCGCATGCGCTCCCACAATCGTCGCGCCCAGAATTCGACCACCCTTGCCAACGACAACCTTACAGAACCCATCCGTCTCGGCTTCCGCCTGCGCCCGGTCGTTCCCGGCAAATTCCGCTCGAACGACCGTGATTCCCTCGCCATGCGCCTTGCGCGCGTCCGCTTCGATCAACCCAACCTGCGCCAGCTCGGGATCGGAATACGTCACCCACGGCATAGCTGCCGGCTCGGCCTTGGCTGGTATCCGGAACAGCACGTTGCGAATGATGATCCCCGCATGATATCCGGCCAGATGCGTAAATTGATATCCGCCCGCCACATCGCCAGCCGCGTAAACGCGCCTGTTGTTAGTCCGCAGCCGCGCATCGACCTTGATGCCCTTGGGTGAATACGCGATGCCCGCCGCCTCAAGCCCCAAGTCTTCGACATTTGGCCTCCGCCCCGCCGCGATAAGCAGATGCGATCCAGGCAGCACCTGCTCACCGCCGCTGGCATCGGTGTACACAACGGCGACACCCTCGGCGTGCTTCTCGATACGAACGATCTTGATGTTCTCGCGAGACCAAATCCCTTCGGCCGCAAACCGCTTGCGCACCACTTCGACCGCTTCTTGGTCGTCTTTCGGCATCATCCGCGCCAGATCGAGGATCGTCACGCGCGAACCCAATCGCCTGTGCGCCTGCGCCATCTCGCACCCGATCGGCCCCGCCCCGATCACGATCAGATGCGCCGGCAAAACCGTGTTCTCGAAAATCGACTCGTTGGTGAAAAACGCCACGTCGTTGAGCCCAGGGATCGGCGGCACCGCAGCCCGGCTCCCTGTCGCAATAATGAACCGCCGCGCCCGGATGACTTTCCCGCCTGCCTCGACCACATCAGGCCCGGTAAACTTCGCCCGGCTGGAAATCACCGTACAACCAAGTCCCTCGAAACGCTCGACAGAGTCATGTGGCGCAATTCCCGCAATCACCCGATGCACATGATCGTGCACCGCTTTGAAATCGACCGACGGTTCGCCCAGCATTACGCCGAACTTCCCCGATGCCCGCGCCACCTTTGCGACCTTCGCCGCCGCCAGCAGCGACTTCGACGGCACGCACCCTGTGTTGAGGCAATCGCCGCCCATCTTCGCGGCCTCGATCAACACGACCTTGGCCCCCATCTGAGAGGCCCCTGCCGCTATCGACAGGCCAGCCGAGCCCGCGCCGATGATGCAAACATCGGCCTGCAATTCGTCAGTCATGATGATCTCGCTCTCGCAGGAAGCTGCATACTCCCCTCCCCCTTGCGTGAGGGGAGGGGGAGGGGGGGGTAAGCAAGCAGTGAGCATTGGCGTGTCTGGGGTGTTACGAATCCGGCACGCCCGTGCTATCGCGCGCTACAAGACGCCCCGCCGAGCACACAAAACTTGGCGCAGTGCCGGTGGTTGAGGCTGACAGGCCGCGCCGCCTCGGAAAGCGTCGCCCCCATCTCGAAGTCATCCGCATAGGGCAACAGCGTGCACGAAATCACCGCTGGAGCAGCAGCACCCTTACGCTTCACAACCATCCGCGACGATGCGCACATGACGCTCTCTGGCCGCATTCTGAGGATGCTCCAACAGCTGTCCGAAATTTCCGGCACGTCGGCATGGACATCCATTTCCGGGAACAAGACGAGTCGCGCCGGATCGTGCATATCGAGCTTGGTCCCGAGCGCGCCGAACACGCGCGCATACCCGTCGCGCAATTCCGTTTCGGTCTCGGTCCACAGCTTACGCCCGGCCAGCGACAGATCAAACCTGTTCTCGCTCAACCAAGCGATGCCATCCAATGCCGGCTGCCACGTCCGCGCACCCCGCACCTCTTCGTGCCGCGCTGCCTCGTAATGATCGACCGACACCCGCACCGAAAGCTGGCCGGGATACCGCGTGTGAAGGGCCAGAAATTCGTCCCGCCTGTGCTGCATTGGCTTCATCGCATTCGTCAGCACCAGCACGCGAAACCCGGCGGCGAGGCTATCCTCGGCCATCCCAAGAAAATCCGGGTTCATGAATGGTTCACCACCGGTAAAACCAATCTCGCGCGCAACCACGGTCGCGGCCTTCGCTTGGGTGAGGAACGCGGCAACCTCGGCCCTCGTCAGATAGGCCAGCGCATCGTTCTTCGGCGAACTCTCGATATAGCAATTGGCACAGGCGATATTGCAAAGCGTACCGGTGTTGAACCACAGCGTCTCAAGCCCCGTGAACGGCACCACCGCCCGCCGCTCGCCCTTCGCCGTAAACACCCGATCGCTAAACTTCTCCAGCGGCACCGGCGGCGCTTGCGTCACTCGTATCTGGTCGCCCATACCTTATCCCAATCCAGTTTTGCGTCGACGAAAGCCTAACCCAAACCTAAAATAATGGGTCTGATGAATTCGATGCCTCGCGTGCACCGCTAACCGCGCCTCGCCCATCCCTCACCTTACGGAGCGTGCCGGACGATTGTTTCACATTGGTGCCGGCTTTTCTTTGCCGCGCCAATCCATCAACGTCTCGCGGCCGATGACGTACAAAATCTTCGTGCCCGCCCCGATCACACCACGGATCGTGCCAGACACCTTCGACACCCCGACCCGCCGCCGGTAACTGACCGGCACTTCGACCACCGCTAGGCCAAGCTTCGCCGCCCGCACCTGCATCTCGACCGTCCAGCCATAGTCCTTGTCGGCCATCGCCATGCGCTGCAAAGCCTTCCACCGGACCGCCCGGAACGGCCCCAGGTCGCTAAATCGTTGCCCCCACAGCAGTCGGATCAGCCAGCAAGCCAGTGCATTGCCAAACACCTGCTGCGGCGTCAGCGAGCCCCGTTCCCGCACACCCGCCGTCCGCGACCCGATCACCATCTCCGCCCGCCCTTCGGCAATAGGTGCCAGCAGCAGGCCCATCTCGCCCGGCACGTCGCTCGCGTCCCCATCCAGAAATACGATCACATCCACCGGCGGCATCGCAGCCAGCGCCGTCAAGCACGCCCGCCCATACCCGCGCACCGGCTCATTGACGACCATCGCCCCGCATGCTCGCGCAACGTCCGCCGTCCCATCGCTCGAACCATTATCCGCCACGACCACATGTGCCACCCAGCGAGGAATCGCCCGCAGCACGAGCGGCAACGCCTCTGCCTCATTCAACGCCGGAATGACAACGCCAACCCTCAATCCGCCTGGAGCCTCACTCATACCGGAACCGCCTCAATAGATGGATCATCACAACGCTGCACCCGCCACCACAACACCAACAGCCATCCCCAGACTGGCACGGCATGCACAAACGCAACTCCATAGCGGAATGCATCCCCTTGCCCGCTGTTCCACAATGGAAAGAAAAGATAGTACGCAGGCAGCGTGACCGACGGCAGCAGCAATGGCCAGCAACGTGTCACCACCGCGAACGGCAAGAACCCGAGCGCATACCAAGGAAACTGCGCCGGTTGCAGGTAGAACAGGCAGGCCGTCACTAAAAGGGCCAGCTCAGCAAGCCGCTCGACCCGCACCACCGGCTGCAACGCCGCCCAAATGGCAACCGCTCCAACACCTGCCGCCACTGCCCCTCGTAACGCCAACTGCGCCGCCGGACTTTCACCCGCCAGCAGATAGAGCCCATAACTTGCCCACGCGAACGGCCCGTTGTTGTTGGCCCAATCGCTCGCATATGCCGCAAGCCCCGAGGCCCCCAACGCCGCCCTGCCAAAACTCGCCACCACCAGCGGCCCTAGCACACTCGCGCAAATCACAACGAACACTGCCGCCGCAATCCCAACGCTTTGCCGTCCGCGCCAGATCTGAGCAAACACCAGCGGGGCGAGCACCACCGGCCAGATCTTGACCCCGACCGCCAGCGCCAGCAATCCCGCCGCCGTCACCGGCCACGCCGAACTCACCGCCAGCACCGCCCCTAGCAACAGCGGCACCAAGACGCCGTCCACATGCCCGGCCCCAAAAATCGCAAAAACCACCAGCGGGTTAAGCCAATACAGGCCCGCCAATAGCGGGCTCTGCCCAAGCCGCCCCAAAAGCGCGATCAGAACCCAAAGCCCTGCCAGATCCGCCGCCAGAAACACGGCCCGCAACCCATCCAGCTTCCACGGCGCAATCACATGCGCCACCGCAAATACCGCTTGCGCCACCCCGGGATAAATCGTCGTCAGCTCGGGAAAATTGATCCGCGCCAGAACCTCGGCTCCCAAAACTTTGGCGGCAAGACCCTTGGCGGCAAGACCCTTGGCGGCAAGACCCATGGCGGCAAGACCTTGCGTGCCCTCCACCAGCGCTGGCGCAACCAGATACGGATTGCCCCCCGCTGCCACGGTCGCCCCATCCCAAAGGTACCGGTAGAAATCATCTTCCAGCGGCGCAGCTGCCCCAAACCAGACGAGCCGCATGACAAGCCCCGCCCCGATCATCACCGCCATCGCAACCCGGGACGGAGGCAACAGCCTCACGCGCGGCGCAACCATCAACGCCAGCCCCGCCGGCACACTCAACAGGGCGATCAGCGGCAGCACCTCGCGTACCGCCACCGGCTTCGCCCCCGCGAGCGACGGCGCAATCCACACAAGCACAACCTGGGCGGCCACGAGCAGCAAAAC
>JBEBJA010000007.1:0-28226 GCA_040080145.1 Hyphomicrobiaceae bacterium | reverse complement strand
CGTTCCGCCTCCCCGTCCTGGCAGCCCTATGCCTCCTGACCACCCCAGCCCCCCTCACCGCCCTCGACCTCACCCCCGCAGCCGATGTCGCCCTCGTCGTGTCGGTCGATGTCTCCCAATCCGTCGACGAAGACCGTTACCGTCTGCAAATCGACGGCATCGCCAAGGCGCTCGTTGACCCAGCCGTCATCGACGCCATCACCAGCGGACCCAACGGCCGCATCCTGTTCGCTATGGTCGTCTGGGCCGACCATGCCCAGCTGGCCGTACCCTGGACCCCGATCTCCACCGCTTCAGATGCAGCAGCTCTCGCCAGCACTGTCCGCCGCCTCAAGCGCTACGGCGGCGAATTCACCTGCCTTGCCCGCATGTTCTCCAGCCTGCCTGACCTCGTCCTCTCCGATATGCCGATGAAAGCCGCCCGCACCGTCGTCGACGTATCGGGCGACGGCATCGACAATTGCAGCCCCGACGTCACCACCCGCGAGCGCCGCGACGAACTCGTCGAACGCGGCGTCACCATCAACGGCCTGCCGATCATCGAGCGTCCCGGCGGCATCGTCGGCGCCGGCGCCTACCGTGCCCCGGACGGCAACCTCGAAAACCTCCGCCCGCTCGAATCCCGCGAACAGTTGACCCTGGACGGCTGGTACCGCACCAATGTGATGGGCGGTGACTTGGCCTTCATTCTCCCCGCCAACGGCTACACCGACTTCGCCCGCGCCATGCGCCAGAAATTCGTCACCGAAATCAGCGCCAACGTACCCGCGCGAACGGCTCCCGAACGGCCAGCTGTGATTGCAATCAAATAGCAGCCATGCGACCGTCCGCCTCAACGACCAAAGCCAAAGACCTACAAAGGGCGGCCGACGTGACTTCGCCAGACATTCACCCAGCAACCGGCGCAACCGGCATCAAGATCGCCGCGACCGAGCGGCGCGACATCGAGATGGCCGTCGCCGATCTCAAGCGCGCACTGAACCCGGGCGACTACCAGCATATGCTCGTCTTCTTCGCCGTCCACTACGACGCCACCAAACTCGCAGCCGCGCTCGCCGAGGCCTTTCTTGGCATTAGCATTTCCGGCTGCACCACCTCGGGCGAAATCGTGCCCGACGGCATGATCGACGGCGGCATCCTTCTGATCGCTTTCCCCAATGATGGCTTTCGCGTCCACTCCGAAATTATCGGCGACTTGGGCTCGATCGGCGTCGAACGCGCCAGCGACATTGTTCGCCGCTTGAAGGCGCAGCTCCGCAACGCCCAAGCCCCCGGCTCCAACACCTTTGCCATCATGCTGGTCGACGGCCTATCAAACTCCGAGGAAACCCTCATCGCCGCGGTCCATTGGGCCATCGGCGACATCCAGCTCGTCGGTGGCTCGGCAGGCGACAACCTGGCCTTTGAGGAGACATCACTCATTCACAATGGCCAGTCTTGGAAGCACGCCGCCCTCCTGATGCTGATCGAAACCGATTATCCGTTCCGCGTCTTCAAGACCCAGAACTTCGAACCGACCACGACCAAGCTCGTCGTCACCGCAGCCGACACCACCAATCGCATTGTCTACGAACTGAACGCCGAGCCCGCCGCCCGCGAATACGCCGCCGCCATCGGCCTGCTGCCCAACGACTTAGGCCCGTTCAGCTTTGCCTCCTATCCGCTCGTCGTCAAAGTCGGCGGCGACTACTATTGCCGCTCCATCCGCAACATGAACCCGGACGGCAGCCTGACGTTTTTCTGCGCCATCGACGAAGGCCTCGTTTTCACGGTCGCCCGTCCCCAGGACATGGTCAACTCCGCCCAGCAAACCCTCGACGAGGTCGAAGCCTCGCTTGGCGGCATCGACCTCGTGATCGGCTTCGACTGCATCCTGCGCCGCCTCGACGCCGAAAACCGCCAGATCCGCCATCAAGTTGACGCGCTCTATCGCAAATTCAAAGTCGTTGGCTTCCACACCTACGGCGAACAGTACAACGCTATGCACTTGAACCAGACCCTGACCGGCATCGCCTTTGGCCGTCAGCAACAGCCCGGAAAGATCCCCGGCTGATGAACTCGCATCTTAGCTCCCCCCTGTTCAATGACGACGTCCAGGACCTCGAAACGGCCAAGCGCCAGCTTGCCAAGCTCCGCAAGATCAACGCCGTCCTCATGCAGCGCGTCGAACGCTCCATGGAGCAGCAGGCCAACGCCTATTCTCTGTTCCAGACCGCCATCGGCCTCGAAAGCCAGGTCCGCGTCCGCACCGACGAATTGAAAAACGCCCTCACCCGCCTTGAGCGCATCAACGACGAACTTGTCGTAGCCCGCGACAACTCCGAGCGCGCCAATCGTTTCAAGACCCGTTTCTTCACCGCCGTCGGCCACGACCTGTTGCAACCCCTCCACGCCGCGCGCCTCTCGCTCTCCGGTCTGACCGAAGACGACACGCCCGCCGCCGAACGCACCATCGCCCACCAGATCGACAACGCACTCAGCACCGTCGAAGAACTCCTGCGCACCATTCTCGACATCTCGCGCCTGGAAGCTGGCGTCATCAAACCCGACCTGCGCCCTGTCGCCCTCGCGGAATTGTTCGACAGCCTCATCACCAGCCTGAGCCCGCTGGCCATCTCCAAAAATCTCGTCATCACCGCCCGGCCAACCGATGCCGCCGTCATCTCCGACCCGGTCATGCTCCGCCGCATCCTGCAGAACTTGCTTGCCAATGCGGTGCACTATACCCAGACCGGCGGCATCAAACTCGCCGCCCGCAAGCGCGGCAGCCACATCCGCATCGAAGTCTGGGATACCGGCCCTGGTATCAGCCAAAGCGAACAACGCTGGATCTTCGAAGAATTCCAACGCGGCACGGCGTCCGAAACTTCACGTCGCGGCGGCTTCGGACTTGGCCTTTCCATTGCCCAGCGCATGGCGGAAACCCTGAACCACCCGCTTGCGATCTGCTCCAAGCTGAACCGCGGCTCGATGTTCTCGGTCCTCGCGCCCTACGCCGGCAGCGCCTTCCAGATCGCGCCCCAACCAACGACGGCTCACATCGGCAAAGCCTACGGCTTCGACAGCGCCCGCGTCCTCGTGATCGACAACGACCAGACCGTCCAGGACGCTATGCGCACGCTGCTCGAGCGCTGGTCCTGCCAGATGCGCTTCGTCAGCGGCCTGACCGACGTCGGCTGCCTCATTTCAGACCCCCATTACCGGCCCGACATCATCTTGGCCGACTACCACCTCGACTTCGGCGACACCGGCATGAGCGCCATACACCGGCTCCGCGCCGTCTATGGCCGCGCCCTTCCAGCCATCGTCATTACCGCCAACCACTCCGAGGCCATCGCCGAGGAAGTCCGTCAGGCTGGCTGCGAACTGTTGCGCAAACCCGTCCGGCCCGCCGAACTCCGCGCCCTCATGCAACATCTCCTGGCTCAGCATCCAGCCAATTGAGCAGCGGGAGGAAGCAGCGTATCCCGGCCGAGCGCCACGGCTGGAATGTGTGCCAGCCCAACGTCGGATAGCTAAGAGTGAAATTATACCAGCCCGCAGACGACCAAACGAAGAGTCTAAACATCTGCGGGCTGGTATTGGGACACCGGACAGCCGCGGAACCATCGCGTGGTGGTCCTCAAGGGGAACAACCTTCGATAGTTCGGCTGGTGTCCAGAATCCAAATTTTCACCCGATTTCGAGGCATCCGTCGTTGGAAACATTGATAAGCCGGACGGCCCCTAGAATTTGAAGTTATCGGCAGTCAGGATCGCCGGATCGACGCCGGTGAGGCGAACACTATCGCTGCCGATGGTGATGAGAGTGTCGGAGCCAGACGCAGTGATCTGAATTCCCGCACCGAGGCTGGCTGACGTGAAGCCCCGCCCGGTGAGGTCGATCCAGTCCTGGCCTGCGGCAGACGTAGCATCAAAGCCCCGCACGGTATCGCTGCCAAAGCCAGCGGCGGTATAACGAATAGTGTCGTGGCCACCGTTGCGCAGATCGAGCAGGTCGTTGCCGGTGCCGCCCATAAGGATGTCGTCGTAGGTGGTGCCTATGATGTAGTCCGCTCCGGCACCGCCGTCGAGTGCGACACCATGAGTGGTCGTGGCGGACATCGTGTTGGCGATGCCGTTGCCGGTGCCGCTCAGAGCGTTACCTTGAAGGACGAGGTTTTCGACGTTGGCGGCGAGGACGGCACTGTCGTAGCTTGCGTAAAGCGTATCGGTGCCGCCAATGGCAGTCGCTTCGACGATGAGGTCGGTTGCGCTGTCGCTGTAGTAGATATCGTTGCCGTTACCGCCTGTCGCAGTATTGCCGCCGCCACGGGCGAACATCGTGTCTCCTCCGTCGCCCCCAATCAGAGCGTTGCCACCAACGAGCGAGCCATAAAGCGTGTCGCTGCCCGCGCCGCCATCGAGGGTCAGCGCGAGGGAGGAAGCGAGACCGTAGAGCACGTTGTTGCCGTCGTTGCCGATGGCCGTTGTTGCCGCGCCGGTAAGCATCAATTGTTCGACGTTTGCGGTGAGGGTGTAGTCGATGGTTGCGTGAACGACGTCGAAGCCACCGGTTGCCTGATTGGCGTTGGCTTCGATGACGAGGTCGGTCGCGCTGTCGATGTAGTAGTGGTCGTTGCTGCTGCCGCCAATCAAGGTGTTGTTGCCGCCCCTGGCGAAGATGGTATCCGCCCCATCGCCCCCAATCAGAGTGTTGCCACCAAAGAGCGAGCCGTACAGCGTGTCGCTGCCCGCGCCGCCGTCGAGGGTGAGTGCGTGAGTCGAGCCCAGACCGTAGAGGACGTTGTTGCCGTCGTTCCCGGTGCCGGTAGTTGCAGCGCCGTCGAGCAACAGCTGTTCGACGTTTGCGGTCAAAACGTAGTCAATGGACGCATGGACGACGTCGAAGCCTCCGGTCGTCTGGACCGCGTTGGTCTCAACGACCGCGTCGGTTGCGCTGCCGATGTAGTAATGGTCATTGCCATTTCCGCCAGTCAACATGTTGCCGCCGCCGCGGGCGAACATTGTGTCAGCGCCCTCACCGCCGATCAGGGTGTTGCCGCCAACGAGCGAACCGTACAGCGTGTCGCTGCCCGCGCCGCCGTCGAGGGTGAGTGCGTGAGTCGAGCCCAGACCGTAGAGGACGTTATTGCCGTCGTTCCCGGTGCCAGCCGTTGCGCCGCCTTCAACCATCAGTTGCTCGACGTTGGCAGCCAGTGCGTAGTCGACGGTCGCGTGGACGATATCAAAACCGCCCACGGCTTGAACGGCGCTGGTCTCGATTGCCATATCGCCCTGATTGTCAACGTAATAGACGTCATTGCCATCGCCACCGTCCATGATGTCGGCCCCCAGCCCGCCATTCAGCGCGTCGGCTCCCGCAAAGCCATTCAGCGTGTCGTCACCAGCGCCGCCGTTGAGGCTGTCTCCATTTGTGGTACCTGTGCGCGTGACAGGAGATGGCAGCGTAAGTGTCAGATTGGCGGTGGCAAAGGTGGTCGCGCCTGAGGGATCGGCAACCGTGTAAGTGAAGGAAGCAGGCCCGGCATAACCGCTGTCTGGAATAAAGACCACATTGCCATCGCCGGTCAGTTGGACCGTACCGTGGGTCGCGTTCGATACGCCTGTGATGGTCAGTACATCGCCATCTGCGTCGGTGTCATTGCCCACAAGATCGGCGGCGGCAAGCGTTATAGTGGTGTTACGCGATACAGGCGCGATGGTGTCGTCATGGGCAACGGGCGACGTGTTCGCGGGTAAGGAACCGGCGACAATCGAAACGGTTGCCGTGGCGGATGCGGTTTCTCCGTGGTTGTCGGTCACCGTGTATGTGAAGGTGACATCGCCGCTGTACCCTGCGGGCGCCGCAACAACGATGTCCCCATTGGCATCGATGGTGACGGTGCCAGTTGAAACGCTACCGATACTTGTGATGTGGAGCACGTTGTCGAACGCCAAATCGTTGCCGAGCACGGCAAGGCTCGGGATGGTTGCGTTCTGGCCGTAAATGAAGATGGATGTATCATCCAAGGCCTCCGGCGGCGGAAAATCGAGCAAAGGCGCGGTCATGGCTGCGAGGTCGGCACGGGTCCAGGTGGTGCCGTCGTCAAACACGACTTCTTCAATTCCATGGCCGATCAATTGGCCCTGGATCTTGACCCAGCCGCCATAAGAAAAGCTCAAGATCAGGTCGTCGGGAGCAGATGTCAGCCGGTAGGCGTGAATATCGCCCGGTTTGATGCCGTGACTGAGAACGAGCGCATCGGTATCGGTAGATGCCCCAGTATCAATAATCGTCTTCTGACCGGACGCTGCGGTGTAGACATAGGTGTCACTGCCGTCACCTCCCGTCAGGACGTCATCGCCAGCCGCCCCGTACAGTGTGTCATCTCCGGCGGCACCATCGAGCACGTTGTTGCCGTCGTTGCCGATCAGCGTGTTATTGGCCGTGTTGCCGGTTCCGCTGACAGCGCTTCCGGTCAATGTCAGTATCTCGACATTTTGGGTGAGCGTGTAGTCGACGGATGCGGTGACGGAGTCGCGGCCTTGTTTGGCTTGTTCGACGACCACGTCACCTGCGCTATCGACGTAGTAGATATCGTCGTCGAATCCCCCCGTCATGGCGTCTGCACCGGTCCCGCCGTCGATGATATCTTCGCCAGCGCCGGTCGTCACTGTGTCATCGCCCGAACCTGCCTCGATCCTGTCGGCGCTGAACCCGGTGATGATAGTGTCGTTTCCTTCTCCGGATGTGACGGTCGTAGTGCTGGTGACCTGGACCTGCGATGAGATCGGACTGATCGTGAGATCAATAGCGTCGTCTGACGCCGTGCCATCAACATGGATGGGTGAAACGGTTGTACCGTTGCCGCGCGGTGGGCCGTGGGTGACCGGGATCGGGTCAAGCGTTTCGGTAAGCGAGCCGTTGTTCGTGAGACGGTTGGCGATCTGATCCCAGTTGGTATAGCCGGTGTACACAAAGCCATGCTCGTCGGTGAAGATCTCCTCGCCCGGGATCGGTTCCTCGAACGTGATGCCGAGCATGCCGGGTTGGAAGTTGCGAACCCGAACCACTGTCTCGCGGTTAAAATCGAGATTTGCGTAGGTGATGTCGTAGGACGGGTGGCCTTCGAAGTTGATCGTCTGCGTGGCCTTCTCGCCGGGCACAAGCCGGATGACGAGATCGCTACCCTCGCGGTAATACAAGATCTGCCCGGTGAAAGGGATGATACCGGCGGTCTGGTCGTCGCCTGAAGATTGCTGGGTGTTCTGATAAATGAACGCACCGGCGGTTTGGTCGTCCATCACGGCCCAATTGCCGGTACCGCCGAGCAGGGGCAGGAGCAGCGAATTATCAGCGCTGCCAAAGTGCCCATCGAAAAAGTTGAGCGGGACAAGCAGGTGATCTTCGCTCGTGGCGTCGTCGATGACGAGTTCGGTCGGCTGGCCAGCACGCGAGAGTGCACCAAGAATGAATGTGTCGACGCCTGCACCGCCCTTTGCGAGCGTGCGCCCTTCGCCGCTGATCAGCGTATCTTGACCAGCGCCGCCGCTGATCTCGGCGTCAAAGCCTTCTGGGCTTGCACCAGTGCCGGCGGTGACCGCCCGGCTATCGATGATGTCGTCACCTGCGCCGCCGTCGGCGCCAAGCATCATTTCGTCAAGGTGAAATTCGTCGTCTTGTTCGGAGCCGATAACGAACTCCGCGCCGGTAACCCACCAACTTTTGGAGCCGCCTTCGTCGCCCGTGCTGACGCGGACTTCATCGGCACTGTCGGCGACCATGACAATGGCACCTTCGGCTTGCGAAAAATCAGCGACGTCGCCCTTCTTAGTGTCTTGGCCTCCCATATCTATGATGAGGTCTTCGTCCAAACCGGTAACGCCTCTGCCGAAAATGAGCGTATCGCTTTTGCCGTCGATGCGGATGGATTCGATCGAATAGAGCCAGTCGGTGCCTCCGCCATTGCCCGAGCCAGTGAAGGACACGATGAAGTCCGGGGAAACACCGCGAACGCCGCCGCGTCCCCGGCTAACCGTAATGGTGCTGGCACCGCTGTAGTCGGCGCGGTCATAGCCATCTCCGTCGCGGGCCATTTTCGGATCGCCGCCGTGCACGATGTTCAAGCCGGTCGACCAATGAAAAGTATCGTCGTCCGCACCGCCGAACAATTTGTCGACCCGGAAAGCCGAGTTTGAACCAGTCAGATCGTCATTCTCATAGCCGCCAGCGAGCGTGTCGAAATTCGCCGTCGGCATAGTCATGATGTCGGCGTAGGTCGTCCCGAGAAATGTCGATGTGCCTGGCGAAACGCGGATGCCGTACGGCATGTTGAGATTGACGTCGATGCCGACTTCCCACAGCAAGGACGCAACGACGGACGAGGAATTGAAGGTCGGAAACGGCGTATAGGGCGCACCATAGGCGAGATAAGGGAAGTCGTTTGCCTCGATTTCGGCGCCATACTCGGCAATTGCTGCCCAAGCGCCGCTGTTGTCGGAATTGGGCGTCAAGATGCGGCTGCCGCGTGTCTCCGGGGTGCCAATTTTGGCTACGAGGTCATCGCCGCTGGCCAAGTTCGCGGTTGACATATGCAGTCTGCCGCTTTCGCCAAGGACCCCCAGTTTTGAGCCCTGCTCTCCCGATGCGGAATCGCCTTCAATGACGTACCAGTCGTCCTGCGGATTGGGGACCAACGGGATTTCATCAGGTTCATAAACCACTTGCAGGTGATCAAAGCCGAACCAACCGAGTGCGAATTTCTGGATCGGGACAAATTCAATTCTCAAATTGGACATGGCAGGTACTTTACGCTCTCATAACTGATGACTTGATGAGGCAGCCTTGCGCGATCACACCGCAGAGGTGACGGCGCGCAGCCACGCATCCCTGACCGCGTGTCACGGCGGCACAGGACGGCTTTGCCTATCCATATTGGAATTATTCAGGACGACCGGCGATGCGGGAACAGCAGCGCGCCACTGCGCTGTTAAGCGTAGTTTGGAGACCTTTGCTTAAACAGCAACGGAACAGCTCTTGGTGTTTTGCGCATGCAGATAGTACCCCCCACGGACGTAACATCATGCAAGTTCAGATTGTGGTTGCAAGCGTCCTTTAGTCAGGAACCGATTATCGCCGGTTCAATATTTCGTGATCGAGGTGAAATATTAACAAGTCTCCCCCCGATCCATTGGTGATCCCGGCAGGAATTGAACCTGCGACCTACAGTTTAGGAAACATAAAAGTATTGATTTCAGACCCAAATCAGATCAGGGTTGGCGCTAGGTTATATGCACTAGTTTCAAGGATTTATTATATAAGACTGCCTTGGTAGATGAACCGTTAGTATACCTCAAGGCTTGAGTTTTGCGTACCCATAGCGTACCCAAGCGTTCGCCAACGGATGAAATCAGCAAGGTTGAGGATCATGAACACCCCGGCATATGACAGGCAGGTTCGTCTAACCGATGCCTACTGCAAGACGGCACCCGGCAAGGCGAAAGCCCTAGGGGTACGGATGGAAGTTCGCGATCTTGACGCTGTTGGCCTTGAGTTGCGCACGTCCCCTACCGGCGCGCGGTCATGGCGCTACCACTACACCCGGCCAAGCGATGGCAAGCGGTCCTGTATCTCCATCGGGCATTATCCCGGCATTGGCCTTGAGGAAGCGCGCAGGCGCGCTGCTGAGCTTCGCCGCGACGTGGACAACGAGAAAGATCCGGCGGCAGAACGGCAGTCCAGGCGCGAAGCTGACACGCTCCAAGAGCTTGTGAACGCATGGCTCAAGCAACACGCCGAACCTAACAAGGCCGCACGCTCACTGATCGATGATCGGTCGATGCTCGACAAAGACATTTTGCCGATGCTTGGCCGGATGAAGGCGGACCAGATCACGAAGGGCGACGTGGTGAGGATGTTGGACAAAGTGGCCGAGCGCGGCGTGACGGTTCGCACGAACCGCGTCTTGGCACTCTTAAGAGCGATCTATCGTTGGGGGCAGGGTCGGGACCGCGTCGCAATCGATCCGACCGCAGGCATCAAGAAATACTTCAAGGAGACCGCACGCGAGCGGGCGTTGTCAGATGGTGAGGTTGTAACGTTCTGGGAGCGGTTGAGCACGGCCAAGATGTCTGAGGGGTCGAAGTTAGTCTTGAAGTTGCTCCTGGTCACGGCCCAACGCGAGAGCATGGTCTGTGAAATAGCCCGATCCGAATTGGACTTAGAGGCGGGTATCTGGACCATTCCGAAAGGGCGCACGAAGTCGAAGCTGAACGATCATATGGTGCCGTTGTCGCCGCTGGCGTTGCGCCTGATCGCGGAAGCGGAGGCCCTGGCAGGCGACAGCCGGTGGCTGTTCCCGTCGCAGCGCGGCAAGGGTAATGCGCGCACTGGTAAGGCCGCGAAAGATGGCGGGCCAATCGCAGGAAATGCACTTGGGGTCGCGGTTCGGCGGACGGCAGCCGATGGCAACGGATGGGGGCTTCCGCATTTTACAGTTCACGATCTGCGACGCACAGCATCGACCGGGATGGGTGACCTTGACTTCACCGACGATACCATCGGGAGAGTGCTGCACCACGCGAAGAAAGACGTGACGCGGATCTACAATCGATCCAACTACCTATCGCAGAGGCGGGCCGCTCTGGAGGCGTGGGCAGACCACCTTGAGCGCTTGCTTGGGATGAGGGCGGGAGGAACGAATGTCGTATCGTTGCGAGCGTGATCTGACGAATTGTGCTACGTGTGATTTGCTTACAGCGGGAGGGGCAAATGAGCGAACTTGATGATCTGGACGACGAAGCGTTTGAGGTGGCGTTGATGGTCGCTCTAGGTGACACGGAGCCGGTTGCCATGGCTTGGGTGCAGGGTGCGCGACTGGACGCTAACCGGGGGAAGCTGATGCGTCCCAAGGAAGTCATGGAGCTAATCGGTATATCCCGGCGCACGCTCTATATGTGGATTAAGAGCGAGAAATTCCCAAGGCCGCGCGCAATATCTACCCGGATCACGGGATGGCCAGCGGGTGAGGTAAACGACTGGCTTGCTGCACAGGAGCGCACACGCGGCGCGGCATGAGAGTGCTCTTTGGCTTAGCCCCTATTGTTCGAAAATCGCGTTGCAACTTGCCCAATTTAGCTCCCAAGGCTTTTTCGCACCTTGCTGGCTCAAACAAGCTTGTAGGTCCTCTGGCAGATCAAAAAAATTAGTGCCTTTTTTTACCAACCAAGCGGGCCTTGATGCTTGAGCAGCTTGCCGGAGCTGGCGAACCGCTGCCTGTTGTTCGGGCCGCAGTTTTGACAGGGCTGCATTGATAGTTTCCTCGGATGCTGAGAAGTCGATGTCGTATTCGAGTTGCGCCAATATGGCGGGGTCGGTGACCGGTTTTGGAAACTTAGAGCTACTGGCGCTAGTGTTAATGAGGGGCTGCCCAATCTTGTTGACGCCGACCCAGCCGACGAGTGCCATGGCCATTGCTGTTGCCCCAACCCAGGACCACATCGAGCGCGCAGCAAACGTCTGCGGCCGGTTCATTCGCCTTGCTTCCTGGATTGCAGCGATCAACTCTCCCACATCGCGTCCGAAGCGCTCGTGCGATACGTCGTGCTTCTGGTAGAGTGCGAGATCACAGATATCTTGGGGCAAGTCCTCGCGTCGCGGCATGGCGGGCATGGTGCCTTCGCGCCCGACCCGCACCGGGATCACGATGATCCCACGCTTGAGAGCCGCAGTTATCTCCCCGCGCACGTAATCACGCTCTCCACCCTGCATTCGCGCTTTGAGTAGGTCCGTCCAGCGCGGGCCAATGATCGCGATCAGCACATCGCAGGCGTCGAGCGCCTCGGCCAGCTTCATGTCGAAGCGCTGCCCGACTAGCAGATTATCTACGTCCATAAAGACTTGCGCCTTGCCGAACTTCGCGGCCAGCCCATCGCGCAAACCGCGCGCATCCCCCGGAACATCATCGCGGCGGTAGTTTACGAAAATTTTTCCTCGCATGTCCCCCCAAGGCCTACAGACGCGATCGATAAACACCAGTGCTTCCCGCTAGGGTCATGATAAAGCCGACTAAAGAATATCACAGCTTCGGTTCATCTGCCAAATTGGATAGGCTGGCTTCGTCAAGCGGCTCCGTCAATTCGTCATGGAGCAACGCATTCAAGTGGGGCCGTCTCGTCGCAACGCGCGGAACAGCACGAGGTTGATCGGTCTGCGACATTCGAGAGTGTGAGAATTTGAGGGCCGCGTTGGTTCCATCCAGTAGCGGCCCTCGGTCAATTCAGTGGACGTTGCGCGACGGCGGCAAGAACGATCAAGTGCACATCGAAAGTGCGAGGCCGTATCCCGATTTCGTGAGCTCGTGAAAGCCCGGAAGGCTGCTTCGAACGGTTCGAGCCCGTGATTGGAGAGCCTAACTGCGCAGATGCGGGCATTCTACTTGCCTGGCGTTTCGCCATCCCTAGGTGGTTTTTCACATAACTCTTTAAGCGCACTTGTGAGGGCACTAAGAAAATTGATGTGCTCTTTGAACTCATCAGCTGAAATTGAGGTAGTCAGGTCGCCATGTGCGATATCGTTGCGCAGCGCAACTAACTTAGCCAGTCGCTCTTCTGCCATCTTAGCAACTTGCGCCTTTCTAGTTTCACCCATAGCATTTTTCAGCTCAGAGCATTCACCAAGCGCGGATGAAAACGGGTCAGGAAGTCCAATGATTTCGAATAGTTTCGCTAGTCGATCGGGCGTGCAATTTCCCATCAATATCGTGAAAACGCGCGGATCAAGAGAATAGGGCTGGGCATCTGAAAGACATCCAGCCAAGCTTAAGGTCAGCTTTGAAAAATCGTACCGAACCCCATTAACGCTGCCGCTACCGTAGTGAGTGAGCACGCGGCCGGAATGAGATATAAATCCATTTTTCAATTGATCATTCAGCTCACTGTACTTGCGGGATCCTTTGACCCGTTCTTCAAGAACTAATGTTACTAGCCTCCGAACGAATTCTTCGAACACCCCTATGGATTGGACGAACAACCCCCTTAAGAGGGCCGATTGATCCGTAGTCTTAAACTTCAATGCTTCCTTTAGGCGTTCCTTCAATTTGGCGTCATGCTGAAATGCCGCAAAGAGCATTGGTGCATTTAGTACGATTATATCGCTGTATGATTTTCTAATCTCAACAGTAGCCCGCAATTCATCAAAAAAGGCGTCTGCGACCGACTTCGCGCCATCAAGCATGGCCATCCAGGACCCTCACGATCGCATCGCTGACAGCCTCAATTCTAGATTTTATCGACGATGCAGTATTTGCTCGACCAATCATTAATCCGTAGGTGCTTGCATTAATTTCAGTCAGGCCCAGCACCGCTGACTTAATTTCGCTAGCCCGCTTAACAACATCGTCCTTACGTTCACGCTGCAAGTGCATGGCGACCATTTCGGCATCGAACAAAGGTCTCGAAAGCTTTGATTTTTCGGCACCCTTTGGGGCGGGCAGTCGGAATGTTTCTTCTCCGAATACCTTGACGCACATATCTAGGGCAGTCTCAAAATCTTGCCGGAACGAGGCCAGTTCCGCTGTAGTTGCGTGGCGATGCTTTTTTGTGATGTTGTCGAGCATCCCTCGCACGGAACCAGAGATATTCTCCTTGTCTCGGAAGGCAAAAAAACGAACAACAATTTCTACGTCCGTCATGCGCTTAAACAAATTATTCTTTACTAGTGCTTCACATATAGTTCCATCCGCAGACACATTGTCTGCGTGACTTGGAATTTCCCAAGCATCAGTAAATTTCTTTATTCTGGACAGATCTACCATTAGTTCATTGAATGATCCTGCATACAAAGCGTTTCGCAGCTCTTGAGGATTTAGCCTTTCTC
This sequence comes from Hyphomicrobiaceae bacterium, assembly GCA_040080145.1. Lineage (GTDB taxonomy): Bacteria > Pseudomonadota > Alphaproteobacteria > Rhizobiales > Hyphomicrobiaceae > JANXVY01. The sequence continues at coordinate 14,369 of JBEBJA010000007.1, read as the reverse complement.
CACCAGTGTTGAGCCGGTCAAAGACTTGAGCACGAAGATCTATGCTGTCTGCTGAACCAGATGTGTTGTCGGAGGTGAGCGTGGTAGCCGATATTTTGGCACGATCTAGGCCCTTACGGATAAGGCCAGGCAACTGAGAATAATGCATTCCATTCAATGCCTGCCAAACCTTCAAGCCCTCTAGGGCAAACTCTCCATCGTAGAACGAGGCAATTGTATTCAGTCGTTGCTGACCGTCCATCACTTCAAAATCGCCCAAACTTTTCTCATATAAAAAGATCGGTGGCACGGGCACATTCATAATAAAGCTCTCAATAAGTTGAGATTTTTTCTTGTCATCCCACCGCAATCTTCTTTGGTATTCAGGGCGAATATTCGACCAAACGCGATCCCTCCCACCAACACCAATGAAGCTGAGGACGTGAGTAAGAAATATATCGTTCTTTTCTTGAACGACCCTCAGTCTTCCAGTTTGGTAGTGCTTTTCGATTTGCGCGACAGAAATGCCAGCAGGCACGACCATTGAGCCAACGGCAACAGGTTCATCTCCAACATCAATGTCATCTAGGTCTGCCAATTGCTGCCCTCCCGCTTCGCGGTTGCGAAGCATGCTATACTTTTCTGACTAAGAGTAGCACTACAGGGCTATGCCTCGGAAGGGCCTAGCGCGGAAGGTCTTGGGCTCGTTCATGCCCTATCGCACGATGCCCTCGTGCGTGCCTGCTTTCGTGCCACTTCGGCCGCGGGTCGTCGTTCACGGCTTCCGCACAGGCGGCTGCGATCGGTTTTCCCGCTTCCTGCTCGAATTATTCAGTCGCTCTTTTATCTGCGCAGCCCGTATTGCTGTGAAGCCGCGAGGGATTGCCGTCGGGTTTCTGGATGGTGTGCTAGCAGGGCGGGCGCTTTGCATCTTCGCAGTCTGATAATGTGCGGGCTCAGGGGGAGGGGTCATGGTCTGCAATTCGATCCAAGCGAGGATGGCTGCCTTGCTGTAGCGACGCTTACGCTTCGTGGTGGGGTTCATGTAGTAGAACGGGACGTGGCTTCGGGTGAGGGTCTTGATCGAACACCTCATGAACTCTGCCGCCTCGGCGGGTCTCATCGCGTGGCTCATATCCCCTCCATCGTCTCTCAGGAATTTCAGTGATAACCATCGCTAAAGTCAAGCATATAATCCTTGTGCTGATATTTTTGACATCCGGTGTCTTTGCGGACGGTGAATGAACCCTCATGAATTCTGAAATTAGTTGTTGTGCTGATGGATATTTTATGTATCTGCCAGTAATACAATGTCTCTGCGGACATAGAATGGAGGCAGAATGCGGATCAGCATTAGGATCGAGAGTGACAGGGAATTGCTCACCGAGGATGAGCTAGCCGAGTTCCTTGGGACTACTGGCGGGTGCCTTCGGAAGCAACGCTGCATTGGACGCGGTCCACGCGCAATCAAGGTTCGCGTGCCAGGACGAAAGCAGCCACGTGTCATGTATCCGACGGCGGGAATAGAGGTTTGGTTTAATGAGGTGCGCCCCTGGGCGCGACCGGGGCAGCAGGTCCGCAAGGAATATACTAGCAAGCCTCACGCATCGCTCGTTGCTGCGCCGCGGAATTTAGATGACGCCGAGCAGGTCAAAACTATGCGGGATCCGCACGGACGCCCGATAACGAAATAGCACGAACCTAGATCTGATCTGAGCGCGCCTACCCCTCGTGGAGGCTTCTAAACAGAGACGGTCGAGGCACTACACACGACGGCGAACCCGACGAGGGAGCCGAGAGAATGCGGAGGGCCGACAATTGCCCGACCGAATGAGGATCAAACCAAAAATGAATAATGCGTCGAGCGTAACGGGCTGATCGCGACTGTCTCCATTCCGGGGCCGGTCGTGTGATCGAGCCCAAAAGAAAACCCGGTCGAACCGCTGGAACGGTTGCCGGGTTGGAATGAGGTATTCAGTCAATGCAAGTTCAAGATAGCGCAGTCGCGCCAAAATTGCAAGCTAGCTCTGTGGCTTGCGGCGTCCAGTTCTCCGATATTTTCCCTGCATCGGGGAAGATCTGCATCGCCTACGGCAAAGCTCCAACCAACGTCAAGTTCTTCACGGACCTCGCAGATTTCGAGGCTGCGATGGCGGAGCTTGACCAGACCACCAGCGTTTGGTTCGCCCCCGCAGGGTTTGACGACAAAGGTGTTCGCAAGACAGAGAACGTCATCGCCCTCAAGACCTTTATGTTCGACGCCGACGTGGGAAAGCCGGGGTGCCCAACCACGAAGGCAGAGGCCCTTGAGAGGATGGAGGCGGTTTGTCGGGACACTGGATTGCCGATGCCGAACCTCATCGTAGACAGCGGCTATGGGCTCCATTTCTATTGGGCACTGACGGCTGAAATTCTGGCGGCTAGGTGGCGTCCGCTTGCGGAGAAGCTGAGGGACTTACTCAAGAAGTCAGACCCGATCCTAGCCAAGGATACGGCGCGCGTAGTCGATGCCTGCGGCGTCCTGCGGTTCCCTGGCACCACAAACAAGAAGAACGGCGGCTCGAAGCCGGTCGAGCAGATCGGCAATGGCACACGGCTCTATGATCTGGACGAGATCGAAGCAGCGTTGCCGGTAGGCTCTATGCCTGCGGCCTCGTCGTCTAGCGCACCAAGTGCCCTTACCACTCCAAATGCATTGCCGGTCGCAACGGCTACGGGGTCGGTTCTGGACGCAATCCCGGCGCACGTCCAGGCCCGCATGGCGGGCAAGCCAATGAAGATCGTTGGCCGGTTGATGCTTGATACAGCAGAGATCAGCGCGGCGATCCCATTCGCGGCGCGCGATCCCAAGTTTGCAGCGAATGAACGGACAGGGTGCTTCAATTTCGGGACTGCGTTGGCCGGGTCCGTCCACGCTGGGGAGATCAGCAAAGAAGATGCTTTCGCTCTCGTGCTCGAACACGCGGCGGGCGATCCCGAGTTTGGGACGGGCAAGCGTGACGTTGCAGGAAACGAACAGCTATTTGAGCAAGCCCTGCGACACGCTTCTAGGCCGGCACCGAACGGGAACCCGATCACGGTGGCGAGCATCATTGATGCAGCGGAGAAGCACGGCCTGCTTGCTTTCACGAAGGCTCAAATCGCAGCGGCGGTTGCCCCGCAACGCGCGCCGATCCCTGCGGACGAGGACGACACAGACGAGGCGTTGCTGATCTACCCATGCGCCGCGACGTTCAACCCGAAGCAGGCAACGCCCTACATCGTGAAGGGGTTGGTGCTGCCCGGTAAGACCACCTACATCTACGCGCCTCCCAGTGCGGCGAAGTCTTTCTTCACGGTCGAGCTTGTCTATGCTGCGGCGGTCGAGGCTATGCGTCACTCAGCGTTCGGCGTGGCAGTGAGCAAGGCCCGGTTCTTTGGCCGGTATATTGAGCCTGCGGCGGTCTTGGTTGTCGCTCTTGAAGATCGTGACAGTGTTGTGGGGCAGCGGTCGGAAGCGCTTCGCCGGAAGTACGGCGACGCTGGAAAGTTCTTCGCAGTGTTGGGCGTTGCCGGACGGCTAAACCGTGCGGAAGGTGGACCCGGCGAAGCCGCCATCATTCGCGCCGCACGTCGCCAGATGCGGGATACCGACGCGAAGCAACAGGTGATCGTGGTCGATACGTTGGCGCAAGCCATGAACGGCGACGATGAGAACAGTGGTATGGACGCAGGCGCGGTTCGTGACCGGCTTGAGCGGATTGCGAAGGCCACCGGGGCGGCAATGATCGTCGTCCACCACACCGGCAAGAACCCGGCCCTGGGAGCACGCGGCCACAGTTCGCTACTGGGCGCGGCTGACATCATGATCCGTATCGACGTGCTGAGCCCTAAGGATGCCGAGCCGGTCAATGGGCAGCGCATCCGTCGCGTCTGGATCGAGAAGGCCAAGAACGAAGCATGCGGCGTTCCCTGGACCGACTTCACGCTCAAGGTCCACGACCTCGGACACGATCAGGACGGCGAACCTGTCACCTCTTGCACCTGCGAACCGTTGACGGCGGCAACTGCCCCGGCACCCCAAGCAGCGCCAATGCCGAAACTCAAAGCCCGCGCTGCGGGTGCGCTCACGTCGCTCAAGGACTTGATGCACGAGGCACCAGCGAACGGGGCCGGTCCTGGGCTTCGTAAGGTGATCGACGTGGACGACTGGCGCAACGATGTAGTTGGCCACGCCAAGGGTGCCATCCGCGAGACCAAGACCAAGCAGTTCAAGCGTGCCGTGGTGGACCTTGAGCAGGCTGGGGCGGTCGGCCTAACCGATGACAAATCGAAGGTCTGGATCAACGCGCCATGGGGGCAGAAATGACCCTCAGAAAAACCCGAGTTGTACAGTCCCAAACACCGGACAAAAACACCGGACAGTACGTGTACGGAGTGTCCGGCATTTGTCCGGCATTTTGTCCGGGTATCATCCGTGCACACGCATATCGTTTTTGTCCGGGTCGGAAAGGCCGGTTATCCTGCGATAATGCCCGTAAATACTGGATGCAGCGTGTACGTACTGTCCGGTGTTTGTCCGGGGCTGTCCGGGTAATCCGTACTCAAACCATATATACGTTCTCGCGTCTCCCCGTACCTACAGGGTACGGGGGACGCATCGTATGGTCAAAAACTTGTTCTTGAAAAGGGGAGAGATCACTCATGATCCCGTCAGTAGAAGCACGCATACTTTGGACTGCCGATTTGCGCCCCGGCGACGTTCCCCGCGTGGCGGTGGTTCGGCCTGCCGAGCACGACACAGTGACAGCCGCCTGGGGCAATCCGCTGGTGCTCTGGGATGGCGTTGGGTGCATGGGCTGGTCAGACGCCACTGACGATCAAAGGCAACGCTGGTTGCTCGAACTGTTCCACTCTCTCGTCCTAATCCACAACGTCCCGCCGGACGCCGTGAACGCCGCTTTCTCCCAGATCGGAGGCTGGCCGTCTGACAGGAAGGGCAACGCCCGCACCTGGACCTCTCACGAACCCCATTCCACAAAAGTGTAGCATTATAACAGTCACGGAGTGCCGCCCATGAAATCCCCTGCCTCTCCAATGTCGCGAGCAAAGCCAACCTCGCCAACCTCGCCAACGTCGCGAACGAAACGCACCTCGACAACTTCGCAAGCGAAGCCACCCCGGCGACGCCAAAAGCAGAACCGCGCCGTGACGCCGCCACCCCACCCTTCCAACGGGAACGCCAACCTAGGACGTGGCGGCAAGAACGACACTCCACTTCCCACACCTCAAGAGCCCCCGGCCCTAACCGCCGCAATGCGTGCAGCACTTCAAGCCTGCACAACCGATCGTTCGCGACTTCACGAGGCCACCGACTTCATCTTCGCCAGCTACGCGGCGGGCGTCTCTATGGCTGAGATCGAGATCAAGATCGGCGTAGGCGCCGGCTGTCTCAGCGGCCACCTAGTGAGCAGCCCTGAATTGATGCTGCGGCTATCGCTGGCGAAGATCGAAGCGGCCAATCTTTTAGACCAGGAAGCCCGCGCCATTTTGAAGACGGCAGTCGGTCCCGTGAGATCTTCTCACGTTCGCGTCGCAACAAACTTGGCATCGAGCTACAGCCGCGCGGCGGAAGGCCAACGGCGAAACAGCGAGCAGATGCTAAGGGGCAACCCGATGGCAATTGTCGAGGCCCGCGCCACAGCAACCACAAAAGCCGCCAGGAAGGCCAAAGGTTCTTTCGCGGCGTTCTCCCCGGCCCAGGCAGAAGGGCCGTCAGCAAGCAAATTCGAGGGGTTTGCGCGCGATCCGCTGGCAAGCCTCAGACCTTCACCATCCACAGAGACATCGAAGCCCGTGAACCGCCCACCGTCGCAGGGTGCGGAAGCGCAGCCGGACCCCGCCCAACTGCTCCGTCAAATGTCGAACGCGGAGCTTCAAGCGGCACGGGTCAAGCTCAAGGGGCAAGTCATCAGCCACCAGATGGCAGGCGAGCCGTTCGACCACTTGAAGCCCTTCGTCACGATCATGAAGGCGGAGCTAGCGGCCCGCAAGGAGGTGGCCGGATCATGAAACGAAGGCGGGCCGACGATGCGGCTACCACCCCGCGATCACCGGCCCGTTCAAGAAGTCGAGAATTTGAACCTGAGTTGTAACCAGCCGTGTGAGAGCGGCCTACGTAAACCGGAGTATGTAAAGTGAACGATACCCTACACCGTTCGGCCAAGCCGGACAATCCCGCCCCAACCTTCAACGTCAGCGACACCGCGATTGAGCTTGCCTTTCATCGAGCCTACAGGGCCATTCAAGATCGCCTCAACGCTACCGCCTACGGCAGCGGAGCGTACACAGCGGCATGTCGAGCCGACAACTGCCTGTATTCGGCGATGATGACTTTTGAGAACCTACCGCGAGGGGCGCGGCCCCCCAAAGGATACATCGGGCCAGCGCACACACCAGATGGAGACAGACCAGCGGACGCGGTGACGGCGCTCATAGATACCTTGCTGGACCTTGCGAGGCGGCACGAAGCCAAGCGACGAAAGAAATCGGCGGTGCAGGTGCGGGCGGTGCTGGTCTATCTGCGTGAGGCCCGCGATCACCTAGCGGCGACATAAGGAGACGATGCAACTGCACAGGACGGCAACTGACTGGTTTTACTAACCAATCCATGATACAAACGAAGCGAGCCCCGAAGACCCGGCAAGGTCAACGGGGCTCTTGAACCCACTCTCTGCTGACACAGAAAGAAGATCCCATGACCGACGTTATCAGCACGCCGCTGGCGTGCAAGCAACCCGTATATTTTTCCCAAACCTCAGTCCACGGCGGAAACGCCGCATCGAACAACGGCCTAAGCAGCGCCGGTGATATTTCACTTCGACTTGCTTCCATGGCTACGGGAGCGGGCATCCTCGCCGCCTCGACGGCTGCGGTTATCCAGAGCGGCGGCGTGACCGGTCCTGATGCGGCTCTTGTCGCTGCGCTGGCCGCTGGCGTAGGCATCGGCAGCCTACTTCTGCCGAGAGCGAAGAAGGGCATGGCGCTCGCAATCATCGCGGGGCTGGTCTGCGGTGAGGGCTTCAATCTCATGAGCAGTGCAGAGCGGATTATCACCCGTCGCGACAACGCAGCGTCCAGCGTCAACCACGACAACAGCGCCAATCAAGCTGCCCAAGATCGGCTGACCGCCGCTCTCAAGGCCCAACAAGATCAACGTGACCAAGCAACCGAAGCCGTCTCTATGCCGTCGTGCGCCGTCCAGTGTCGCGCGCTCTTGGAGCGTCAAGCGACGGACATTGCACGCGAGGTTGAGGAAGCCCGCCGTGAGGTGGGGAGGGTTCCCGCAGTTCGTTCTGCTGCGCCGTTGGCTGAGCGGCTTGGTTGGCAGCCTTGGGCGCTGGACCTGATCGCCGCGGTACTTTTGAGCGTAGGGACGAATGGCTTATCTGCTGTCCTGATCGCGTTCGGCGGGCGTCCCGGCACCGGTGGGGCACGTCATCAACCAGTTGCAGTTCACTACGCCCGGAGTGCCGCCGTTAACGTGGAAGCCCTAGATTTGGCGGCTGCCCCAGCCTGCCCCAGCATCCCGGCTTTAACGGACGGGACACGCCAACTAAGCGACGGCGACAACAGCGAACCGACGCCCCCGAAGCCAACTGGGGGACTGCCAGCCCCAAGGCACCCCGTGAGCGAAAGGACCAGGGGACTGCTGCGGTTGATCGAAGGTTCAGGTGGCGAAGTTCGAGGATCACAGCGGTCGCTGGCCGATGCGTGCGGGATGTCGAAGGGTGGGCTTGGCAGAGCCCTGGACGAGTTGAGAACGGCCGGCGTGGTTGACGTGGTGGCCGATAGGATGAGTGGCACGGTTGTAAAGCTGCGGGTTGCTTGAAAACTCGAACGCCAGGTAGTGCGAGCCCGTCACAGTTTATGCCAATTGCAGGCGAATTTCGACGGGCTCGCACATCTTCTATCGAACAATCGCAAATGGGCCAAATCGTTCCAAAAAGGTTGCGCCGTAGTCGCCATTGTGCTATCTTGAGAAGGCTGGCGAGATCGCCCGGTATTTTCAAAAAAAAATCATCGCAAGACACTCGTTAGACTGACGGGGCTCGTCGTGAATTTAATCTCACGCGACCTACTTAACATTTTAAAACATATTACAGGAGCATTACAATTTTGACGATTAAAATAAATTGCAGAGGTACCGCACGAATTAAAGACAAAATCACTGGCGAAATATTCGAAATAGCTAGTGACGAGCTTGATTGGCATTCGATTTCCGCCAACGAAAGGCAAATGGGGGCGGAAGTCTGCTATGGTGCCGAAGTTGAACATGATAACCTAGGAACATTGAGTTGGTTTGTGTGGGAGTATCCTGCAGGCGTAACAAATCTCTGTTCATATGAACTTGGTGGGCATGAGTTGATCGAAAACTTCGATTGTGGCGTCGCCGACGAACCTGACGTTGAAGGATTTGAGGACTAACAAAATCGGGAGCGGCGTGCGCCGCACGCCGCTCCACTCCGTTACTTGCCAACTGCAAGCCGCACACGCAACCGCAGAACAACTAGGCGCGGCAGCCACAGCGCTTCAAGGCACAGTGTAAAGATCACTAGCGGCACGACGCGGTAGTGCTTAGACGTCATTCATTGGCCCTCCTCTGGTTGTCATTTGATACTAGAGGCGTAATGCCTTGAAATCGCGGTGTATGTTGCTGCCCATATCGCCACCGGAAATCTGGTGTCTAAACCACCATCATTAGCCACCACCTTTGCCCTGGTGCCGACGTAGGGTTTCCTTGATCCGCATTAGCTGAGCATCCGGGTTCACTTCAGCTAGATAGCGTCGAGCAACTGCTATGTTGTCGTCGATCCCGAAGTACATTACTTCAAACTCATCCTCAGCCACCAATCCCGGATTTTCTTTCAGATGGCCTGCAATCCAAGCTGCACTCCAGACGAAAGCGAACCAATCGTCTTTCTTCAAGCGCTTCTCCCAATCACGAAGCGTTTCTGCACTCACAGCTAAAGCGTCGCCGATGCGAGTTTGCGCGACATGCTTCTTAATCCCGCGCCCCTCCATAAAATATATTTGCGCTATGGCATCACCGCGCGCGGCATCAAGTTTAAAAGGGGAGCCGCGTCGACGAGCCTTTGTCGGCTTAAGAAATTGAAGGGTCTCTCCGTAATTTAGCGCGCGAAGCCCATTTGTTAGCGGAAACCGCCAAACACTACTATCTGAACTCATCGAATATAAAAGCGCTCCTATTACCCGCCGCATTGTATCGTCATCAAACTCAATGCCTGCTTTGTCTAGTTTTTCCGATAACGGGTCAGCATACCCGTCGTCTCCAGGGCGATTGACTGCCCACAAGGCTCCAAGCCCCTCTAACTCGTGTGAATTTGCATTGATCTGGCTGCCGCGTTCTACCGCGAGAACATCAATGGCCTTCGAATTCCACTTGGCTATTTCATATCCTATTATATGACTTTGCGTCCATAGCATCAGTCGGGCGTATAATTGCCACCAGATCGCAATTGCGCGCTGCGCATGGTCATATTTATCAGTCTCCGAGGCGTGGCCTTTGCGCGGATCGGTTTGATCATGCAGTTCACAGAGCCGCTCGATCATCGGCATGATTTCGGCCCTGATATCATCAAAGTGAGCATATTGTGTCCGCTTTCGCCGCTTGCCCATCGACAGCCCCTCGTTGTCTATGCTCGTCGCCTGCGCTCGCCACGGCGCTTCATTTTATATTTTAATATCACGTACAGAACGTGGTCGGTCTACTCGGGGTCGGACATTCGCGTTCTCACGCTACGCAAGACCTTCATCTAATCGCGTAGAGTGGGAAAGTAAGCGAGCCGACGTTAGTCGGGCACCACGCAATAGTTGTGTACAGATCTTGTGCGTATCTCTATTCAATCTTGCACTCATCGTGCTCGCTGAGCCTGACGACAGACCACAGTAGAGGGTAGCGTAACTGGAGTTGACGGATGGCGAAAAGTTTTGGTCACAACAGCGGAAAGCTGACGCGCGCCGAAGAGGGGCATGCCTTCGAGAATATGTGGCGTCGGCGGATGTTCGAAAAATTCAAGACTTGGAAGTCGGTCACCATGCGGCTGGGTAACGGAGATCGATTAACGAGCAAGAACCTCGATCAACAGGCGCGAGGGCCGGATTTGCTAATCGACCTCAACACGAAAGACGACGCCTCTGGACGACGGATGGCAAACAAAGTCATCAAGGCTATCCGAGAGGCGAAGGACGGTCGATGACGTACAGTTTACGCATCTCCGTGGAGATGAAGGACCGCGAGGTAACTGGGCCAATGTTAGCCGAGATTGTCGGTAAGGCCCTCAAAGACGAAGCGAATGTCAAAGAGGTGGTAATAATTTGCCGCTCGGTCAATCGGGGAGCCAGGGCTGACGCGAAAAAGCACGAGCTACGACACGGGTTCCGAATAACATTTATCGAAGATGAGAACTGAAGATGGCGAACGCGGCTCACCTAGAGACAAGTCTTACTGTGGTCAACCCGAATGTCCTGAAGAATTTAGGTAAGCCAAGCATAAATGAACTTACTTTCGCTGCATCCGATCAGCATTTCATAATTGAAGATCAAGAGTTGGCGTCCGCGTTCCGTGCGCTGGCTATGGAAGAAATGGCGATTACAAAACTGCCGGTTGGGGATGCTACCAATTACGAAAGTGTGGAATTTTTCTGGTTTGATGTGAAAAAGCCTAAGCCGGTGGTTGCTAGAATTAGAAAGATCCTTGCGCAGAGGTGGATTGCGCTGTTGTGGGCTTTCGAAAAACAGCGGGAAGAGTGCGTGGGGGACGTGCTGTCCATTGAACTTAATCAGGCCTCTGCGGACATTGAAGCATTCATAGATCTACGCCGCTTCTTATTGGAAGCTTTTGAGCCTGAGATCGTCAGAAAAAGTAAAAGAAGCGTGATGTTGTTTCATCACAACGCCGCCAACGCCCCGCAGCCTGAATAACTGATATAGCAGTTGACCTACCATGTCGCTGCGGGGTTATGGACAGCAGTTACCGAAAGTCCTGCTTTCCTCGTCACTCCGTTACTTGGTTGTCGAGCGGCGCAAGGTGCTATAGAGGTTGCGGTTTTGCCCGACAACAGCTTCCTGAATAATGTGGTGCGCGATTTGACAACGCCTCTCGTCACATCTCAACGGCTCAAGGATGAAGCTTTAAAAAGCTTCGACGACCTATTGGTTGCTAAGTTGATCGGCGACGTCATCGAACTTGTCGAGAAGCTTGAAAAGCTCAAGCATCCAACCTGGGCAAGTGTTGTCGAGGCAAAGGAGTTGGCCACGAATGGTGATGTCGAAGCCTTGGCTGAACTCCGAGACAGCTTAGCCGCTAAACTGCACTGTCAGCGGCGTGATTGGTGGGATGGCCTACCTGGTTTGATCGTGGTCTTCGGCTCCATTGGTGCGCTATCTTTCGCAGCTTGGTTGGCAACTCGACTTGGATTTTAACGCTCGGCACAGTGAAGGCTCGCCACGTCAAGATGAACAGATCGCTTGAAACCATTGCACCTGAATTAGTTCTGGAATTAACAGCCATCTATGAAGAAATTATGTGGTTAGCCAAGAGGCCGAACGTAACTCCGAGCATGGCTCGCGGTTGGTATACGCACGTTGTTGCCAATCGATTGACCCGTCATCTTCGGCTTTTCACGGGAATGGTATCGGTCTCCGCAATTAGTGCTGGCAGTAGAACGGTCTTGGAGCACCACGCGCGCATACAGACAAATCTAACGAAATTTGTGGAAGTTCAGCTTAAAAAAGAAGGCGCCAATCCTACCGATTTTATTAGGCTACTTCTTGAATGCGAGCGTGTTCATATCGTCACGTTCGAAGAAAATTACAAAGCAATGCAGCACAACGGAGACTACAAGTCCGCCGGAATTCAATTGATGCCATGGCTGGATATTCCTCGTGAGCGCCAAGTGAAACTTTGGAATTCGAAGTTGCGCGGCAAGGTTATGAACGCCAATGATTTCGCACCATCAAGTGCCCCAACGAATTCGACTTCGCCGCCCTCGGTGCCTTTGACTTAGAACACAATCGGCAACTGTTGGCCGGGGGATCCCCCGGCATTCGAGGCAGGCCGCACTTTTGCCAACCCTGCCAGCGGCAATCTGCGTCGCCCGAGGCATCACGGAAGCTCGACAACAGCGCTACGGCGGGCACTTGGCAGGCAGCCAACGGAGCCTTGCGGAACGGTCGGGGCTTTCGAAGTCGGCGCTCAACCGGGCACTGAATGAACTGGCGACGGCGGGCTTGGTCGAGGTGTGCGGATCGCGTGGCCGGGACGGTTGTGAAGCTGCGGGCGGCATAGTGGGCTTGAGCAGAATAGAACGTCCAACGAAGGAAACTACGAGCCCCGCCATGGCCAACGCCGTGGCGGGGCTTCTCTTTTGTGAATAGGTCAAGAAGCAGGAAACCCATGCGCACGGCTTTGTTTGTTCACGGCGAATCGGCGACAGTTCAGTTTTTCAACAAACCTATCTTGACAAACGTACCGCCGTTGGTACATATACGGGGACACAGAACGTGGTCGGCAAAAAGAAACTACCCAATGTCCTGCCGCCCAAGGTGCCTGAGCCGGTGCCCGCTGCGTTTTGGATGACTGAGGCTGGAAACGAGCCTGTTCGCGATTGGTTACGGTCCTTGGACAAAACCGAACGTGTAGAGATCGGTGACCACCTCAGGACCCTGCAGTTCGCTTGGCCAGTGGGTATGCCTTTGAACAGGCCACTCGGTAAAGGACTGCATGAACTCCGGGTGACGTTACCGACGGCCAAGATCGCACGGCTGATATTCACCCACTATAACGGCACACTGGTGATCCTGCACGGGTTCATCAAAAAGGATCAGAAAACTCCGAAAAGCGACCTTGAACTCGCCCGGAAGCGGAAGAAAGACTTGGAGAGCGCGTCATGAAAAAGAACAAACACATCGGCTCGTCCGTCGAAGCGTTCCTCATCGAAGAGGGCACCCTCGATACCGCGACTGCGCGCGCAGTGAAGACCGTCATTGCTTGGCAGCTCACTGAGGAAATGAAAAAGCAGAAGATCACGAAAACAGCGTTTGCCAGGATGCTTGGCACCAGTCGCACGCAACTTTATCGGATACTCGACCCCGTATACAATAGCGTAACTATTGCGACCCTAGAAGCCGCTGCTGCCCTTCTTGGCAAACGTCTTGTTGTTGAGCTTCGTTAAGTCCGGCTCTGACTACCAAGTGTCGCCGTAGAAAGGCCAGATGTACTCTGCGCCTTTATCGGTCAGCTTGAATGCGTCGAATGCTGCGCCTACCGGCGACGATGCGACCTCAACATACCCCTGCTGTATTAGAAATCTGAGGTGCGCATCAAGCTCAGCTGCGCTCACCCCAGGGACGCCGAACCCTCGGACATAGGCGGACTTTTTATCATCCAGTTCGCCGATTGCCATCATGATCTGGCGAGCCGAACGCGCACTAAAGCGGGCTGGAGGTGCCGGAAGCGCCCGAGACGGAGGCTTCTTTTCCACCTTGAATTTTTGTGCCTGAGGAAACAGCGCCTCAGCGTTGCGCCTCGCCTCCAACTTCCTGCCATAGTCTCGCGACATGTGACCCTCCTGCGGGGCCGCTTGTAAATCGAGTCGGGTAGGGGCGGAAAGCCGAAACGTCACAACGCATCACCGTCAGTGAAATGCAGACGGGGTAGTGTCCGGCTGCCGAGACTTCACGGAAGCACGACAACATCACTACGGCGCGACGATAGCCACGATCAACGCTTCGAGACGGCGCAGACGGCGCTCACTCAGGTCTATGGCGCGCGCGCCAACCTTGAGAGTGGAGCACCTTTCGGTCGTGACTGCTGAGTTGAGGATCAAGTGGCGCTGGTCTGCGGAGCGGATACGAACGCTCAGGTCACGGCCACACGCGGCGTCGTGAAGGTCGTATAGGCGGGCAAGAATAATGTCGTTGGGCATAGCTGCGCTCCATAGATGGAATTGGGGGAAGCAGCAGCAGCAGCAGCAGTTAGCGTACCGGACACATAGGCCGGGGCAGGCAGAACGTATCTGCCATTCGCTGGTCAAGCAACAGCTTTCACGAACCGGTGCTCAACCAAGCAACGGGGCAGCCGGCTCTTTGAGAGTGCGGAATGAGTTGGCACGTGTGGATCCGTGAGGCGTCGTGAAGTTTGAGGGCTTGGTTGCCTTGTTGGCGCGATACGTCGAACGATGGAGGGTAGAAGCTGGGAGGGCCTATTGGCCGTTTTCAAAATAAAATTTTGGGTTTCGATTTGCGCCGGGGTGGGGGTGCCGAAAGACAGGCGGGGGGTCGATCCCTGCGGGGCCGCTGGCAGCCAAATTCTATGGGAGACACTGCCG
>JBEBJA010000257.1:0-28414 GCA_040080145.1 Hyphomicrobiaceae bacterium | reverse complement strand
GGATTGGGGGGTTAGGGCGCTGCCGGCTAGGTGGACGTTGCTGGCGATGTAGAGGGAGGGGAGGCCGGCGAGGGCTGCTCCGGCGATATCGGTTTTGACGCCGTCGCCGATGGCGAGGATTTCGGATTTGGCAACCGGGCGGCCGGCAAGTTCGTTGAGGAGTTCGAAGGTTGCTTCGTAGATCGGCAGGTGGGGTTTGCCGGCGTAGGCGACTTTACCGCCAAGGTCTTCGTAGAGGGCGGCGACGGCTCCGGCGCAAGGGATGATTTTGCCGCCGCGCTCAACGGCGAGGTCGGGGTTGGCGCAGATCATGGGGACGTTGCGGGCGGCGCAGGCGGTGAGGGCTTTGAGGTAGTCGCGGGGGGTTTGGGTTTCGTCGTCGAACAGGCCGGTGCAGACGATAGTCTCTGCTTCGGCGGGGCTGGCAATAGTGACGTCGAGGCCTTCGTAGAGGGTCAGGTCGCGGTCGGGGCCAAGGTGGAAGATTGGCGCGCCGTCAAGCGCTGCGATGAGGGAACGGGACGTGTCGCCGGAAGACACAATGGCGTCGTAGGCCTCGCGGGCGACGCCCAAGCGGTCGAGCTGGGCTTGGACGGCGGCGTTGGGGCGCGGGGCGTTGGAAACGAGGACGACGATGCCGTCATGGTGCTGGCGGAAGGTGCGGCAGGCCTCGACCGCGCTGTCGAAGGGGGCGATGCCGTTGTGCATCACACCCCAGATGTCGACGAACCAGGCCTTCTTGCCTGCAGCGATTGGGGCGATAGAGGTGACGATGTCGATCATGGCGCGAGGATCCTGTTTGGCTTTTCGTGGCCTAACAGGATTGCGCCAATGGGGGAAGGGCTGCGAGTTTGTTCGGGACCACCCCGAGGGACGGAGCTACCCCCACCCTAACCCTCCCCACAGGGGGGAGGGTTAGAGTGCTTGCCTTACGACCGGACGGCGGGGACACCAGGTTGGGGCTGTCCGCCTTGCTCAATGAGGGAGCCTAGGAGGGTGATGAGGTCGACGCGGTCTTGGGGCGAGATCGCCGCAAGCATGTTGGCTTCGACGCGCTCCATCACGGGCCGGGCGGCCTGGAGCACACGGGTGCCTTCCTCGGTCAGTTTGATAGCGTAGGTACGGGCGTCGTCCTTGGTGCGCTTGCGGGCGACGAGACCTTGCTTGCTCAGGCGGCGGATGACGTCCGACATGGTCGAGCGGTCAATGCCGGTCGCTGCGCCTATTGCAGTCTGGCTGGCGCCTTCGTCGGCGGCGATCGACGCCATAACGACGAGCTGGCGCGAGGTGAGCCGCGTGTCGCCAAGCTCGGTGGACAGGCGTTCCGAGGTGACCTGCGACGCACGATGGAGGCGGTGGAGGAGGGAATTGTTTATCGAAAATTGCATGGTTGGACTCTCTCGCTTGGGCCGGGGACACGAAAACGCAAAAAGGGATCACCAACGCACGCTGGCAATACCCTTATAACGTGTGTCGTATGCTCTTATTCCCTAAGCTGACCACGGACGTGCGAGTGTATTTTCAGCGACTTATCGCAGGGAGCAAGGATAATCCGTGCCGTGCCGTTTGAATGCAGCCGATGACGCGGGAGGGCCTGACCAGAGGGAGCGGTGGTATGATTCGACTGCGGCTGGAGCGCGCTCCAGCCCGTTATTCTGCCGGAGCCGCAAGCTGGGCGGCGTAAGCGTACTGCGGTGCTACGCCCTGTTCCTGCTTCATGGGACGGGGGCCGCCGAACAGACGGCCCTGACCAAACAGCACACCGAAGCCGAAGATGCGGGCGAGCTGGTGGTCTTCGAGGATGCCGCCCACGATCAGCATGAGGCCTGACGTCGCGAGATGGCGGCAGATGTCGGCGGGAGGTACCACGCCATCGGAGGTTGGCAGGCCGATCAGGAAGGTTTCGGCGTCGAGGCGGGCAAACACGAAACCGGCGTCGCGCAGGCGGGGGAAGTCCATGTCGAGGTTGGTCACATCGGACAAGGCAAAGCCGAAGCCTGCTTCCCGCAGACGGGCAAGAGTATGCCAGTCGGCTGTGGTGAAGGTTGCGACGTGAGCTTGTGGCAGCGTCAGGACGAGCTGGCCAGGGAATGCGCCAACGGAAATGGTGTCGTTGGCGAAGGTTTCCTGGAAGCCGCCGTCGTCGAGGGTTTCGCCGTTCAATTCGGCAAAGACTGCGCCGTTCTTGCCGCGATCGGCCAAGCGCCGGGCGACGTTGGCTGCGTGTGCGATGCGGGCTTGGTCGATCAGCGGCAGGAGGCCGGTGCCGCTCAAGTCGTTGGCAGCGTGGGTCAGGTCGATGGCGTGGCCGCCGAAGGTTCGCAGCGCAATCGAGACTTCGTAGTGCTGCGGACGTTGATCGGCCAAGTCGAGGATCGGCTCAAGATAGACGTCGATGCGCTGCGCATTGAGGGCGGACAAGATGTTGCTGCGCTGGCTGTCCATGTGGGGATCGCGCGCGATGACAGGCGCAGGTTTGGGCCATGCCATATCGGGGACTGCGGCAGGTGCGGGGGGCGTAGCGTTCTCGGCAGGGGCTGCTTCCACAATGGGATGAGCGGCGTTGGCGCGACGCAATGCGTTGATGGAGGCTTCCAGTTGCAGGTTCGGATCGCCCGGTTCGTCGAACATGGTCAATTGTTCGCCGTCTTGGTGGCCAGCAGACTGGGCCTGGCGCATAGCCTGAAGCTGATTGACGTTGTCGGCCAGCCGCTTGACGAGACGCTCGACGCGCTGGAATTCGGTCTCGGCTTCGTCAGCGTGCACGCGAGCGGCTGAAACAGGTGGAGGTCCGGGAATGTGGACCGGCTCGGTGTTTGAGCTAACGACGGCTGACTGAGGCTTCAGTTGGGCAGCAAGGGCCCAGGTCCACTCACCCGGCTCAGGCTGCGGCTCGGGCTCGGACGCTGCCTTTGACTCCGCTGATGCGTTGAGGCTTGCGAGCAGGGCCAGCGCGAGGTCGCTCGGCTCGACGGTTGCGGGGGAGGTCTCGACCGGGGGCAGCGGCGCGGCATCAAGGGATGGTGTGGCTTGGCGGGGGGTGTCCAGCGTGGGCGTGCGACGGGCGGGCTGACGGGAGGGTTTGGGCGCGAGTGCGCGCGGGGCTGCCGGACGGGCGAGGCGGACATGAAGAAAGCCAGCGCCGATGGCGAACGCCAGCCCTACGATCACGGCCACCAGCGGCGGAAGTGCGAGTTGGAAACCGGCGAACATTGCAACGGCAAGGCCGACGATGGCGATGGCCGAGCCGACGAAGATATGAGATGCCGCGTTTGCGGGGACCGCGTTGCGCTGCGCGGACACAGGGCTAACGGTTGGACCTTCGTGGGGTAGCGGGGTCAGGTGTATCGTCATGATTTTTGTGGCTCGCCGATTCCGACTCAATTTGCAGCCAGCACACGCTGGCGCGTGATTCGAGGCAATGATGGCGGTGAGGTTTTGAACAGGTATTCGGGTTGTGCAACCTAGGGTGGCGATTTCATTGCGCTCACGGCGCTATGGCGCCTCCGCGAGGGCGGCGCTCACGCCGGGTCGCCTTGCTCCCCTACGGCCTGCGGCCGTGAAGGAAGAGATTGCACCGCTTACGGCGTCAAAGCGCGGCAAAAAAGTTGCCTGATAGATTCAAGTCATTAGATTGCGGCGAGGGAGCGGGCGAGGTGGTCGCGGATTTGGAGGAGGTCTTGCTCGGTAGCAATGAGGGAGGGGGCGACGATTGCCGTGTCGCCGCCGACGCGGACGTAGAGGTTTGCTTCGCGGAAGGTGTGGTCCATGAGGGCGAAGCCTTTGCCGCCGGGCTTAGTAGGATCGGGCGTCAGGTCGATGCCGCACATGAGTCCGATGGTGCGGATGTCGGCGACGTGGGGCGCGCCTTTCAGGGTCATCATGATTTCAGCGAAGCGGGGTTCGAGAGCGCGGGCGCGTTCGAAGAGGCAATCGTCGCGGTAGATGTCGAGAGTTGCTAAGCCAGCGGCGACGGCGAGCGGGTGGCCCGAGTAGGTGTGGCCGTGGAATAGCTCGACCATGTGTTCGGGGCCGGTCATGAGGGCGTCGTAGATGGGGGAGCGGACAAGGACGCCGGACAAGGGGACTGCGCCGTTGCTGACGCCTTTGGCAAAGCAGATCATGTCGGGGACGACGCCGTAGCGCTCGGCGGCGAAGGCATGGCCTAGGCGGCCGAAGGCGGTGATGACTTCGTCGAAGATGAGCAAGATGCCGGCATCTGCAGTCAGCTTGCGGAGGCGTTCTAGGTAGCCCTTGGGCGGCGGCAAGCAGCCGGTCGACCCGGCGACGGGTTCGACGATGACGGCGGCAATGGTCGAGGCGTCGTGGAGGCCGATGAGGCGAGTCAGGTCGTCGGCGAGGTGCGCGCCCCAGTCGGGTTCGCCGATGGTGAAGGCCTGCTGGTCGCGGTTGTAGGTCGCAGGAAGGTGATCGACGCCCGCCAGCATGGTGCCAAAGGCCTTGCGGTTGGCGACCATGCCGCCGACGGAAATGCCGCCGAAGCCGACGCCGTGGTAGCCGCGTTCGCGGCCGATGAGGCGGGTGCGGCCGCCTTCGCCCCGGGCTTTGTGGTAGGCGAGCGCGATCTTGAGGGCGGTTTCGACGGCCTCCGAACCAGAGGTCGCGAGCATGACGTGGTTGAGGTCGCCGGGGGCCAGAAGCGTGAGGCGGGAGGCCAATTCGAAGACGGCGGGGTGGCCGAACTGGAACGCTGGGGCGTAGTCGAGGGTCGCTGCGGAGCGCTGAATGGCGGTGGTGATTTCAAAGCGGCCATGACCGGCGTTGACGCAGTATAGGCCCGAGGTCGCGTCGAGGACAGTGCGGCCATCGGGGGTCGTGAGGTGCATGCCGGATGCACCCGAGATCATGCGCGGGTTGGCCTTGAAGGCACGGTTGGCCGTGAACGGCATCCAATAGGCGTCGAGGGCGTTCGTGGTAGCCGTGTGGGGCATAGGATGGGTCCGCGTCAGGGGGTGTTTACGCCATTCATCAACATCACGGCTTGTAGCGTGTTGAAGATCGAATGGCACACCATTGTCACGCGAAGGCTGCCGGTGCGGATCAACATCCAGGAGAAAAGCATGCCGATGACGAAGACTTGGGTGACGGCGAGGATCGAATAGGGGTGGGCCAGCGCGAAGCCGAGCGACGTGACGGTGGCGGCACCCAAAGGGCCGATGCGCGAGTTGGCAAGGGCCGAAAACAGGAAGCCGCGGCAGAGGAATTCCTCCGACAGGGGGGCGCCGATGCCAACCAGGATGACGGCGAGCCACCACCAGTCCGACTTGAACATCGACTCGAAGATCTTGATGTCGCTTTTGTCGACGGGGAAACCGGACAGATGGATCAGGATGCTCATGGCAACCGTGACGAATGCCAGAAGCAGGAGCGACACCCAGTAGGATTTGAAGCCCTGGGCCGGCGCGCGCAAGGCCAGAACATCGACGGCCGGTCCGCCGTAGCGGGTCGCGGCAAACCACGTCAGGCCAATCATGGCGACTTGCTGGACCAGCGTTGCGACGATGGCGAAGGAGACACTTTCAGGCGTCATGCTCAAAAGCGGTGCCGCGAACATCGTCGCACCAACGGCCAGAACGGCACCGGCAAAGATTCCCAGCGACCCGCCAATGCCACCCAGCGGGCTCCACGGCGTCTTGGGTGCGTAGGCGGATGGACCGCGAAACATCGCGTATTGCTGTGGAGGCTGAGGGACTTGCGGTACAAGTTCGGGGGAAGCTTCCATCATCGCCTGCATGTTTTTGTGCCCGTTCATCTCGTTTTAGGTTGTCCGTCTCAGCTGTGTAGTCAACGATCCTAACCAACAGATGTTTCGACACCCTTTTTTTTCATCGCGTTCCCACCTATAGTGAGTGTGCCGGATTCGTCCGGCTATAGCGATAAATGGACGTCGTAATAAGCCATTCGGACCCGGGGGCGGTACCCGGCGCCTCCACCACATGCCGCTGCCTGCGTTTTGCGGCGGCATCTGATGGGGGCGAACTAGGATCGACGAGGGTGTAAAGGGCTATCTTTCGTTCGGCATGGTACCACCGTCATCGGACCATCCAGAATAGTTGCAAATGACAACTACGCTGAGGCCGCTGTCGCTGCTTAATGCAGTGCCAAAAGCCTGAAACTAAGCCCTAGCCCCTAGCCGGGTTAGGCGCGGTCCGGAGGGCACCGGGCAACAGGAAGCCCTCCACTTTATTTCTCCTCCCTTGTTTTGGGGGGGAACGAGCACTGGTGACCTTAAGTTGTTGGGTTACGGCGCAAATGGGCACCTAACCCAACCTACGGGGCGGCGAGACGGCATGACGGCAGACGCGACCATCGATTACGATAGCCTCCAGCTCGAGGCTCTTCGCGGGCTTGTCCGGTCCGTCCTGGTGCGGGTGGCCAAGTCGGGGCTTCCGGGCGAGCATCATCTCTACATCTCGTTTGATGTGCGCGCGCCGGGTGTGATCCTGTCGAAGCGGCTGCGCGAAAAATATCCCAGCGAGATGACCATCGTGCTGCAGCACCGGTTCTGGGATCTGGCTGTCAGCGACGAGCGGTTCGAGGTCAAGCTGACGTTCGATGGAATTCCAGAACGGCTTGTGGTGCCGTTCAATGCGATCAAAGTGTTCCTCGATCCGAGCGTGCGATATGTGTTGCACTTTGAGGAACCAGCCGTTGCCGATAGCGACGGTGCGGACGGCGAGGGCGACGACTCGCGCACGGCTGGCAAGCCGAAGAAGCCACGTGCGGCGCGCGCCAGAACCCGGTCTGAACGTGAAGCTAGCGGACGCGATCCCGCCCAAACGGCGACGTTGAGTTCGGTGCCAGCGCAGGCTCCTGCGACGTTCTCAAAGCCGGCCCAGGTTCAGAGCTTGCCCAAGGCCAAGCCGACGGCGATGCCTGCCCTCGCGCCAATGCGGGCCAGCGAGGGCTCGGATGTGACCGAGGAGCAAAAGCCAGCCGCCAGTGACAAGCCAGCCGGTGGGTCGGCGCAGGTGGTCAGTCTGGACGCTTTCAGGAAGAAATAAGCACGTTTCAACGAAATGGTCCGGGCCGGAAGTCTTAGGTCTTCCAGGCGTCGCGCGTGCTTGATTAATACAGCATACTGGCAGTATGTATTCCGTAGACGCAATTGTTCTTCACTGTCGCTAATGTGCCTCACTACCAACACCCGAATCGGTTGATTGTCGCTGTTGCGGATTTGGTGTCCGTTTCACAACAATACCCGCGCGAGATTTTTCTTGGCTTCCCCGAACTTCAGGTCTGTCTGCGGCACGCACATTGCGCTGGCCAGCTTCGTTTTGGCGGGGTTGACGGGGTGCGCGACCGATCAAGCCATAACGACCGGTTCGTTGGCAGAGCCGGGTAGGTATATGCTTTCGGCATCGGAGAAGAACTGGCATTGCGCCGGGTTGGAGAATGCGCTTCAGGCGCGCGTTACAGCGATTGCAGCGCTCCGTCAGCAAGCCCGGTCAAATGCGGACCAAGGTGCGCCGACGGTCTCGGCGTTGTTTGCCCGCATGTTTGGGAAGCCTGGCGACGATAATCCGGCTCTGGCGCAGATCAAGACCGAGCGGGCTGCGGCGGACGCTTATAACGATGCGCTGAAGGCCAAGGGCTGCGGGCTGGTTGATATTGAGGCCAGGATCGCTACGGCGAACGGGCAATCTGCGATTTAACATTTGAATTCCGGTAGCGAACTCGCGCCGCTTTATTTGATATCCCAATGAGCAAGCACTGCCCGATACTGATGGTTGCTTGGGTCCCGGCCTTCGCCGGGATGACGGGGCGATGGAGCCGGTCCAATTTGTTGGATGAGCGGGACGACTTCCGTCGCATTTGAGCGATGGGGCGTAGAGTGCTAGGGCAAGCAGGATCTCTAACGCAACTTGAACCGCGAGCCCCCCATGACCACGACGCGCACCGAAACCGATACCTTTGGCCCCATCGAAGTCGCCACCAATGTCTACTGGGGGGCGCAGGCTCAGCGCTCGTTGGGAAATTTCAAGATCGGCACCGAACGTCAGCCGGTGCCGGTGATACGTGCGCTCGGGATCGTCAAACGGGCGGCGGCTGAGACGAATGCGACACTCAACGTGCTCGACGCCGATATTGCCAAGACGATTGTCGCGGCGGCGCAGGAGGTCATCGACGGCCGCCTCAATGAGCATTTCCCGCTCGTCGTGTGGCAGACCGGTTCGGGCACGCAGTCGAACATGAATGCGAACGAGGTGATCTCGAACCGTGCCATCGAAATGCTCGGCGGCGTGATGGGCTCTAAAAAGCCGGTGCATCCCAACGATCACGTCAACATGAGCCAGTCGTCGAACGACACGTATCCCACCGCGATGCATGTCGCGTGCGCGGAAGAAATTCATCACAAGCTGCTGCCTGCGCTGCGGCATCTGTATGGCGCGCTTGACGCAAAGGCCAAGAGCTGGACGCACATCATCAAGATTGGCCGTACGCACACGCAGGACGCGACACCGCTGACGCTTGGTCAGGAATTCTCGGGCTACGCCAAGCAGATCGAGAACGGCATCAAGCGCATCGAGATGACACTGCCGGCGCTGATGGAACTGGCGCAGGGCGGCACGGCGGTCGGCACGGGCCTCAATGCGCCGGCTGGGTTTGCCGATGAAGTGGCGGCGCGGATTGCAGCGATCACGGGCTTGCCGTTCACGACCGCGCCGAACAAGTTCGAGGCGCTCGCAGCGCACGATGCCATGGTCATGACGCATGGCGCGATCAACACGGTTGCGGCGTCGCTGTTCAAGATCGCCAACGACATCCGGTTCTTGGGCTCGGGACCGCGTTCGGGTCTTGGTGAGCTTGCATTGCCTGAAAACGAGCCGGGGTCGTCGATCATGCCGGGTAAGGTCAACCCGACGCAGTGCGAGGCGCTGACGATGGTTTGTGCACATGTGTTCGGAAATCAGGCGGCGCTGACGTTTGCTGGATCGCAGGGGCACTTCGAGCTGAACGTGTTCAACCCCGTGATGGCGTATAATTTCCTGCAGTCGGTGCGGCTGGTGGCGGATGCGTCGGTGTCGTTTACCGATAATTGCGTCGTGGGCATCGAACCGCGGGTGGATAACATCAAGGCCGGGCTCGACCGTTCGCTCATGCTGGTGACGGCGCTTGCCCCCAAGTACGGTTATGACAAGGCCGCCAAGATCGCGAAGACGGCGCACAAGAATGGCACGACGTTGCGTGAGGAAGCGGTCAAGGAAGGTATCACCGAGGCCGATTTCGATGCCATCGTGCGGCCGGAAAAGATGATCGGCTAGGCCCGCACAGGTGGAACGGCAGACGGGGATGGATCGCAGAATTCCGATGTGGCTCAAAGTGGCCTACACGGCGTTCATGGCGGTTCTAGTTCCCGTTTATGCCGTCAAATATGGGCCAGCCAATTTTCTGTATTTTTGCGATATCGCACTGCTGCTCACATTGGTTGGGCTGTGGCGCGAGGACCGGTTGCTGATTTCAATGCCAGCGGTTGGCATTCTGGCGTTGCAGTCGATCTGGCTCCTGGACTTTGCTGCGCATTTTGCCGGAACGAAGGTGACAGGCGTCACGGACTATATGTTCGAGGCTCAGCGGTCGCTGTTTCTGCGGGGGCTGTCGCTGTTTCATGGCTGGCTGCCGTTGCTGCTGGCGTGGCTGGTTTACCGGATGGGCTATGACCGGCGTGCACTGGCCGCGTGGACGGGTCTGACGTGGGTGCTCTTGCCCGTGTGCTATTTCTTGTTGCCGCCCCCATCGGTTTCGCATGGCGTGGCGGCGGTCAACGTCAATTACGTTTATGGGTTCAGCGATGCGGTGGCGCAGACGTGGATGCCGCCGCTCGTGTGGCTGGCGGCAATGATGGCCGTGCTGCCAGCGCTGCTGTTTGCACCGACGCATTACGCGCTGATCTGGGCGACGCGATCAGGCCGGAAGCAACAACGCTGAGAGATCGCCGGTGACGCGATTGAGGGCGGGCCGTTGCGCGTTACCAGCGAGGGCTGCATACAGGCCAGGGCCAGCATCGAGGTCGTGGATGTGGAGGCCGTGGGATTTTGCCAGCGTGGCCGTGGCAGATTGGCGAACCGGATCGGCTGGTGCGCCGCATGGCTGGCCGACTGCGCCGATGGCGGTAAGGATGTGACCGATGCCGTGACCGTCGGCCTTGGCGAGCGCTTCGAGGCGGGTCCAGGCTTGGAGGAAGCGGGCGTCCGGGTCGAGCGGCAACGCCTGAGGGGAGAGGTTGGCTGCTGCGGTTTCGATGATGTGACGACGTGCCGGGGTCATGCGGATGGGGCGCGTGCTTTCGAGGTCAGCGCCAATGCGGGGAGCGTTTGACACGGCGATCAGCGCGAGGTTGGCGGTATGTGCGAGGCTGACGCTGCCGGTGTGGCCGGGGGGGAGATGCGGGCGTCCGTGAGCGTCGCGGCGGAGGTTGACGCCGCGCAAGGCCGGGCCGAAGTGGCGTTCGAGGGCTAGGCGTTGGGCGATGTAGGCGGCACGGCGGAGGCGTTGCGAGGCGGGATCGGCGATGGCTTGGAGGCGGGCAATTTCGGCCGGGGCAAGACGCGGGCACGTGGCCTCGCTGTCATTGAGGGGTGCTGCGGAACGGTCGAGGTCTATGAGCCAGATTTGGTTGATGGGATCTGGTCTAAGTGTGTTCAATGCGGAGCCCCGCGGTTGGTGCCTAGCCCCCTCACCCTAACCCTCTCCCCAGGGGGAGAGGGGATAGTAAGGTAGCCGCCCTGTTTAGGGATTGCACGCGCTACCGGCTGGCGCGGGTGGGTTTAGTGAGGTGGGGCTGCGTGGATTTGGCGGACGACGACACTGCCGACGCCTTCATGAGGGTGTCGCGACAGGTTTGAAGTTCGCGCAGGGCGGTTTCGATGGCGGTGCGGTGCGCGACGGTGAACGAAGGCTTTGCTTCTGGGCTCGCTTTTTCGGATTTGGGCAGCGCGCGAACGCGCCCGGCGGAGGCAACGGGGGCGACCGGTGCCGGCGTTTTGGACTTGCCGGCCGCGGATTTTCCAGCGGCAGCCTTTCCAGCAGCGGCCTTTCCAGCAGCGATGCTTTCAGCCAAGGCCGTTGCAGCGAGGCCGTGGACCTTGACCTGTTCGACGCCCTGTTCGCGCAAGATCTTCTGAACGCCCTTGATGGTGTAGCCTTCGGCGTGGAGCAGGTGCTGAATGCCGCGCAGCAGGACCATGTCCTCGGGACGATAATAGCGGCGACCACCACCGCGCTTCATGGGCCGGATTTGGGGGAATTTAACTTCCCAGAAGCGCAGCACATGCTTTTGCACATCGAGCACGTCTGCGACCTCGCTGATGGTGCGGAAGGCGTCGACCGATTTGCTCATAATTCCGTTCCTCTTCACCGTAGCAGACCTGCCCACGGTTTTTCGTCGTTTCGCCAGTGGCCTGGCGGCGGGAGCTCATGCACCCAGGTGACGGTATAGGCCCGATTTGAGGGGCAACAACCGTAGCAACCGCAAAATGCTGGGGAAAGAGTGGCCCCGCGATGACGATGGTGCGACGGGGGGATAAATCGGCCACGGTTGAGTCTTTTGTCTCACGCTGGCTGCTCCTCGCTGCGCTCGGGCCAGCTCCGACGGGGCGCGCCTCGGCGCGGGTCGCATTGCTCCCTTCGACGCGGTGCGTCGCTTTAGTGGCTCTCACGCTGGCTGATCCTCGCTGCGCTCGGGCCAGCTCCGACGGGGCGCGCCTCGGCGCGGGTCGCATTGCTCCCTTCGACGCGGTGCGTCGCTTTAGTGGCTCTCACGCTGGCTGATCCTCGCTGCGCTCGGGCCAGCTCCAGCCTCGATGCTTTGCATCGCCTTGCGATGACGCGCGCCTCGGCGCGGGTCGCATTGCTCCCTTCGACGCGGTGCGTCGCTTTAGTGGCTCTCACGGTTGGTTGCGGGTGAATAACAAAAAACCGGACGGCGGGATGCCGTCCGGCTTGATTCATGCGGATGTTTCAGCCGTTCAGGCTTGGTGAGCCGATCAGACTTGGCGCGAGGCGGCCGTTTTGCGGGCGGCGCGCGCAGCTTTCGCGCTGTCGCCGGCCGACGCGGGTGACGGCTTGCGCTTTACGCCTTCGTTGATGCGCTCTTTCATGACGTTACTCGGGCGGAACACAAGCACGCGACGCGGCGTGATGGGGACCTCTTTGCCCGTTTTTGGATTGCGCCCGACCCGCTCGCCTTTTTCGCGAATGCCGAACGAACCAAACGACGACAGCTTGACGGACTCACCGGCCGCCAACGTCACCGATATTTCACTCAGGATCAGCTCTACGAGATCTTGAGACTCGTTGCGAGGCAACCCCACTTGACGCACGACGGCTTCAGCCAAATCAGCGCGTGTTAATGTCTTCCCACCCATGAAACGCTTACCTCCCAGCAACTCCCAAACAGGATGCTAGCCGTGCCAGCGCCTCAGGTCAATGACCCGCCGAAGACAAGCGCCTGAAAAATATAGTGGAATTTGGCGTTTATGAACGAGTAGGCCGGGTTCATATCAAAAATGGCACAACCAATGAACGGTTGTAAGCCGCGAACGACCGGGAATTTGCCGGATCATCGCGTGCATTTATGGCCGTAAACCCACACCCTGCTACCAGCGCAGGAGCACGGATCCCCAGGTGAAGCCGCCGCCCATTGCTTCCATCATAATCAGGCTACCTTCACGAATGCGGTGCTGTTCGAAGGCGACATTGAGCGCGAGCGGGATCGACGCCGCCGACGTATTGCCGTGCTGATCGAGCGTCATAACGATCTTGTCCGGCGACACATTGAGCTTTTTGCAGACCCCGTCGAGGATGCGGCGGTTGGCCTGATGGGGGATGTAGAGGTCCACTTCGTCGGCGGCGTACCCGGTCGCGATCAGGGTTTCCTCCATGACGCCGGAGATCTTCTGGACCGCGTGACGGAAGACTTCACGACCATTCATCCGCAAGTGGCCGACCGTTTTGGTCGAGCCGGGACCGCCATCGACGTAAAGCATGTCTTCGTAGCGGCCGTCGGAGCGGATTTTGGTGAAGAGGATGCCGCGATCGTCCCGGGTGCCGTGCTGGGGCATGGCTTCGAGCACGACAGCGCCAGCACCGTCGCCGAACAAGACGCAGGTGCCGCGGTCGGTCCAGTCGAGGATGCGGGAGAAAGTTTCGGCACCGATCACCAGCGCGCGCCGGGCTTGGCCGGTGCGCAGGAGACTGTCGGCGATGGTCATGGCGTAGACGAAGCCGGAGCACACGGCCTGGACGTCGAAGGCCGCGCCTTTCGAAACGCCCAACATGTGCTGGATTTTTACGGCGGTGGCTGGGAAGGTGCGGTCGGGGGTCGAGGTGGCGCACACGATCAGGTCGATGTCGAGCGGGTCAATGCCGGCGCGGATCAGCGCTTGCTTGGCTGCGGCGGCACCTAAATCGGAGGTCAGTTCGTTGTCGGCTGCGATGTGGCGCGCTTTGATGCCGGTCCGTTCGACGATCCATTCGTCGGTCGTGTCTACGATTTGCGCTATGTCCGCGTTGGTCATGCGGCGCTTGGGCAGGCTTGCGCCCACGCTGCGGACGACCGATCTCAATGTTCCCACCGGGTTCCCCCTCGGTTATTGGCGAATGACGCGAACTGCGTCCGTGCTGGCGGCTTTTGCTGCCTATCTGGTCTTGTGGCGGATATCAGCCGGATGCGATGGACCCAACGGCTGGCTGGGCCGCAGGCTTTGACATTTCGCGCGCGGCAAGATCTGCCGACAGGCGCTCGATCAGGCCGCTATCGGCCATTTCGTAAGCAAGATCAATGGCGCTCGCAAAACCCAGAGCGTCGCTGCCGCCGTGGCTTTTGATCGCAATGCCATTGAGGCCGAGAAATGTGCCGCCGTTCACGCGGCGCGGGTCCATGCGGTCTTTGAGGGCCATGAAGCCGCCGCGAGCCATGAGCGCACCCAGTTTCGACATCATCGACGAACGCATTGCGTCCTTGATGTACTGGCCGATCTGGCGGGCGGTGCCTTCGGCGGTCTTGAGGGCAATGTTGCCAGCAAAGCCTTCAACGACAACGACATCCACGGCGCTGTGGCCGATCTCATCGCCTTCGACGAAGCCCTTGTAGTTGATCTTGAGGTCGTGGTCCTTGATCCAGGCGTGGGCTTCTTTGACTTCATCGGCACCTTTGATGTCTTCGGAACCGACGTTCAGGAGCCCGACCGATGGGCGTTCGGAGTGGAACAGGGCGCGCGCCATGGCAGCACCCATGAACGCGAAGTCAACCAGCTGCTGCGAGGTCGCGCCGATATTGGCACCAACGTCGAGCACGATGCATTCGCCTTTGACGGTGGGCCAGAGGGCCGCGATGGCTGGACGTTCGATGCCGGGAAGCGGGCGTAGGATCAGTTTGGCCATGGCCATCAGCGCGCCGGTGTTGCCGCCGGACACAGCGGCCTGGGCCTGACCGGTTTTGACGGCCTCCAGCGCCAGCCACATGCTTGAGCCCTTGCCACGGCGCATGGCTTGGCTTGGTTTTTCGTCCGACGCGATGGCGAAATCCGTATGAACGATGCGGGTTTTGGCGGCAAGAGCTGGGAATTTCGCCAAGGCGGCCTGGATCGCTGGCTCCTTGCCGAAAGCGATGAAGCTGAGGTTGGGCTGGCGGGTCAGCGAGATCGCAGCGCCTGGAATCACGACATCGGGGCCGAAATCACCGCCCATGGCGTCAAGTGCAATGGTGCGGTTCGCCGTCATTGGCGCGGGCAGTCCTTTTATGAATTGAATCAACCATTCGGCACGGTGGGATAGTGTTGTGAAGTTCCCCGTACCCACCACCGGTTGGGAACATACCCAATTGCAAGCGCCATACAACCGGTTTTATGCTGGGGTGGGTTTGCGGTCCCTCGGAGGCTTGTAGAGACCCCGGATCGGCGCGTGCAGGGCCGCCTGCGGGAAGCAATGGGACGGTTATTGCTTCGGCTTGAGGTTGGCGAGGACGGCGAAGGGGTTGCTTTTGGGATCGGCGGCGCGGGGGTCGTCCCACGCGAAGGCGGCATCGGGCTTTTTCGGGAAAGGGTCGATACCGGCGGCGAGGGTTTCGAAGACGACGCGGCCCACGTCCAAACTGGCGTTTTCAATCGGTTCCACGTCGGGGAGCGAGGAGACTTCGACGTCTTCCCCTTCGTCGCCGCTGGATTTGCGTGGCGAGGCATTGGTGGCGTCTGGGCTGAACTCGACGTCGACGGGAAGTTTCAGAGTGCTTACAATAGGTTCGAGGGTGATGACGCACGCCTGGGTGACAGTTGCATCAAGTGTGCCGGTCAACTTATAGCGTCCGCCGCCGATGGCGCGGATGGCATACTGGGCATGCAGCTTCGAACAGCCAAGGAGGCCAAGATCGGTCGCCATGGCCGCCATCTCGTTAAGCGAGGCTTCGCGCGTATAGTCGCGAGACTTGGCCGGCATATCGGCAATCGCGTGCGTCCAGGGCAATATGGTCATGACTGCTGCTCGAGGTTAGGGAAGGTGATGACGCCGGAACGCAAGGTGTCCGCGGACTGGGCTTTGAGGTGGGTGACAGCGGAGCGGACATATGCTGCAAGGCGTTGCACAGGCATGTCTTTTTGCGCCTGGTAGACATTTTCGGCAAGGACATGTTCAAGGGCGGCATTGCCGGGGTCGGCAAGCGCTGCGCGATAGGCTTGGTCGCGAGCGTAGACGCCGCCGGCAGCGTGCTTGACGCGCTTGGGAACCGTTGGGTCGCCGACGCCGAATTCGCGCATGGCGTCGTCAAGATCGGTCACGAAGGTTTCCAGCGTTTCGCGGCGCAGGACTTCATCAACGACGTCGGATTGTCCGAGGCGGTCAAGCGCCAGAATCAGATGCAGTGCTATCAGTTCATAGCGGCCAACCGGTGTGTCTGCGACGCCAAAGCCGATATAAAATGCCGGATTGCGGGCCTGCGCCACGACGGCGCCATAAAGGTCGCGTGCTTTGCGTTTGGTCTGGGATCGTTTCGCAAGCCACGTAAACATTTGAGGAATTCAGGCCTTTCTGCAGTCAGGTGATGCCTGTGGATGGCGTTGGCTGCCTGGGGGTACGTTAAGCTAAAGTGAATAGCGAACCGCGAGCGGGTTAGATAGTGTCGGGTTCGCAGGGTTTGAGTCGCTGAGAATTGTGCAGCGCAATCATTCGTCGTGTGTTTCGGCACTGACGGTACGGTTAGACGGGCATACGTTGGACGGGCAGAGGGACGGTTGATGAGTGACTTTTTCAAGGTGACATCGAAATCGCGTGTTCGCGCGCGGTCGTGCGTTACCTGCATGTCAAAGGCCGGTTTGGCTGTTTCCCTTGCCGCTGTGGTGTTGCTTGCAAGCGGCTGCGCCGAGACGATCACCAAGCATGGCCATCAGTTCCGCGAAACCGATATCCAGCAGATCACACCTGGCATGTCGCAGGATCAGGTGCGCCTCACGCTTGGGACGCCGACAACGACTTCGCCGCTCGCGAGCGGCAATACCTTCTATTACATTTCATCGACAGAAGCGGAAAAGTCGTTCTTGTCGGCGCGCGAGACGGACCGGCAGGTCGTCGCCGTATACTTCAATGCAGGCGGCTCGGTGGACCGGGTCGCAAACTACGGCTTGAAGGATGGCAAGGTGTTCGACTTTATCAGCTCGAAGACGCCAGCTCCCGGCGCGAAGGATGAAGGACTCATCAAGTCGTTGTTCCGCAACCTCGGCAGCAAGCAGATGTTTGGGAACTGAAGTTCAATGGGGTTGGTGTCGGAGAGCTTGTCCGATTCCGAGTTTGATCCTTGCCTATTTCGCCGACTTGCTGAGATGGCACTCATTTCTTCGGGTCGATGCAGCCTTGCTAGTTTCGGAAGCGACCCATTCTCTGCGAACGTCGTGCTGACTGATCGAGAATTTGTCGTCGTTATGCAGGTACTCGAACACTTGGAGCGACGGATCATAGTCTCAGCTGCCGGCCAAGATCGCAGCGAGTTCATAGAGAGCGGCGTTAATTTGATGTTTGAAGTTCAGACGATACGCCCAGCAGGATCGCTCGGAATAATTTCTGAATGTACGTTCGTTTGGGAAGGCCGCGATCAGACGCTGGCAGTAGAATGGTCGTTAAGCGAATAATTCAATTCCCGCAAAAACATAGCACACCCTCATGGTGAAATGTCGTGGGTGGCCGCCTGCGCGGCCATGACGTTGTAATAGATCAGCTTTCCCAGAAGCGGACGGGGGCGCCGGTGGCAGAGGGTGCAAGTTCGCCTTGCCACATGGCGGGTTGGCCGCGAACGAGCGTGCCGACAGGCCAGCCGGTGACTTTGACGCCATCGTAGGGCGTCCAGCCGCAGCGGCTTTGCTGTTGGGCGTTGGTGATCGTTTCGGTGCGCTTCAAATCGACAATGGTGAAATCGGCGTCGTAGCCCAGCGCGATGCGCCCCTTGCCGCGCAGGCCGAAGATGCGATGCGGACCGTGGCTTGTGAGGTCAACCAGCCTCGCAAGCGAGAGGCGGCCTTTGTTGACGTGATCCAGCATGATCGGGACCAGCGTTTGCACGCCAGTCATGCCTGAGTGGCTGTCGGGGTAGGCGTGGTCTTTTTCCGCACGGGCATGAGGGGCGTGGTCGGAGCCTAAGACATCGACGGTGCCATCGGTGAGCCCTGCCCAGATGCGGGCGCGGTGGCGGGCGTCGCGAACGGGCGGGTTCATTTGGCAATAGGTGCCCAGGCGCTCATAACATTCCGGGGCTTCCAGCGTCAGGTGGTGGGGGGTGACTTCGACGGTTGCCCAGTCCTTATGGTGACTCAAGAACTCCATTTCGGCGGCGGTCGAGATGTGGAGGACGTGGACGCGCTTGCCGTATTTTTCAGCGAGTTTGACGAGGCGCGTTGTGGCGATGAGGGCGGCTTCCTCGTCGCGCCAGACGGGGTGGGTCGCCGGATTGCCGGGTTCGCGCAGGTGCTTGCGGGCATTCAGGCGGGCTTCGTCTTCAGCATGGAAGGCGGCGCGGCGGGACAGTTTGGCGATGATGTGATCGAGAGAGGATTCATCGTCGACCAACAGGTCGCCGGTCGAGGAGCCCATGAAAACCTTGATGCCAGCGGAGCCTTCTAAGCGTTCGAGTTTGGCAATGTCTGCGATGTTTTCGCGGGTGCCGCCGACGTAAAACGCGAAGTCGCAGAACATGCGGTTTTTGGCGCGCGCGACTTTATCGGCGAGGGTTTCGGCGTTGGTGGTCAGCGGCTTGGTGTTGGGCATTTCGAACACCGCCGTGACGCCGCCCATGACGGCTGCGCGGCTGCCGGATTCGAGGTCCTCTTTATGTTCGAGGCCTGGCTCGCGAAAATGGACCTGGCTGTCGATCACGCCAGGGAGAATGTGGAGGTGGCGGGCGTCGAGGGTTTGGGCGGCTTTGGCGTTGGCGAGTTGGCCGATCGCGGCGATGCGGCCGTCGCGCATGCCGATGTCGCGGACGCCCTCGCCGTCGTGGTTGACGACGGTGCCGCCGCGCAGGATCAGGTCGTAGGTGTCAGACATGGCTGGCCTTTCTGAGCCGCTGCGCGGGAAGGGCTGCCGCCCTTCAACCCGCTTGAGGGGTGACCCCTCAAACTCCCCTCTCATTCTATGACTCGAGAGAAGTATCGGGCGACTTACGGCAAACGGGTTGTCACGGTCGTTTGAGCGGCATACGAAAGTCAGACAGAAACCGCAACCATCGAGCCCCTTGAATGAACACAGCCAAGATCGCCTTGTTGCCGGATCGGGGTGTGGTGGCCGTCACCGGGGAGGATGCGCGGAAGTTTCTCGATAACATCATCACCAATGACATGGACTTGCTGGACAAACAGGATGCGATCTTTGCTGGACTGCTGTCGCCGCAGGGGAAAATTTTGTTTGATTTCTTTGTGGTGAAAGCAAGCGACGGCTTTTGGCTCGATGTGGCGAAGGATCAGGCGGCGGCGCTCGTGAAGCGTCTGTCGATGTATAAGCTGCGGGCGAAGGTTGCGATCAGCGCGGTACCGGACGTTCATATCGAAGTGCGTTGGCCGCATCCGGCCGCGGGCTATGCTGATCCTCGAATGGCTGAACTTGGCAACCGAGGCTTTGCAGACCTGCATTCGTCCCCGGATGCAGCGGCCTACGCCGCCTATCATGCGCACCGGATTGCGCTTGGGGTGCCGGAGGGGGGGAAGGATTATGCGTTCGGGGATGCATTTGCCCATGAGGCGCTGTTTGATCAGACGAACGGAGTGTCGTTCACCAAGGGGTGTTACGTCGGCCAAGAGATCGTGGCGCGGATGGAGCATCGGGGCACGGCCCGTAAGCGGTTTGTCAGGGTGAGCGGCGTAGGTGCATTGCCGACGGCGGGGACAGAGGTGCTGGCGGGCGAGGTTGTGATCGGCGCGATGGGGTCGAGCGCTGGCAGCACGGGGCTCGCATTGTTGCGGCTGGACCGGGTCGTCGAGTTTGAAGCCAAGGGCGTTGGACTGACCTGTGGCGGGGTGAGCGTCGCGCCGAATATGGATGATGTGGCGCGTCTTGCGCCTAAGATTTCAGGATGAGTTGAATGGAAAAGCCGCGCTGCATGTGGCCCGGATTGTCTGATCCTGCGTACATGACTTACCACGACACCGAATGGGGCGTGCCTCAAGGTGACGATGTGCGGCTGTTTGAGAAACTGGTCCTTGAGGGATTTCAAAGCGGATTGTCGTGGCTGACCATCTTGCGGAAGCGCGATCATTTTCGAACCGCATTTGACGGATTCGATGCCGAGACGATTGCGGGGTATGGGGAACGTGAAGTGGCGCGCCTGATGAATGATGCGGGGATTGTCCGCAACCGGCTGAAGATCGAGGGCGCGATTTTATCGGCGCAGGCGTATTTGAAGTTGCGGGAAGAACAGACGCTTGCCGATTTTATCTGGGGATTTGCGCGGGACGTCCCGCGCGATACCGCGCATGCCGCCCATGGCAATATTCCAGCGCAAACGGAGGTTTCCGTCGCGCTGTCGAAAGCGCTGAAAAAGCGCGGGTTCCGGTTTGTGGGGCCAACGACCTTGTATGCGTTCATGCAATCGGTGGGAATCGTGAACGATCATTTGACGAGCTGTCACCGGCATGGGCCGTGCGGGAAGTTGCAAGCGAAGTTTCTGGCAGCACGGCAAAAGGCTGGACGTGCGAGGGTTGCGAAATGAGCACGATCGCGGCAAAAGGCTCGCCCACCCCTAACGACTGCCCGCAAGGGGGAGGGGAATCCGGGCTGTGCAAACCGTCGGGAAAACCGACGCGCGCTTGGCAGCGGATGCTGTCGGGACGGCGGCTTGATTTGTTGAACCCCGAGCCGGCCGACATCGAGATCGAGGACATCGCGCATGGGCTTGCGCGCGTTGCGCGATGGAACGGGCAGACGGTTGGGGCGCATGCGTTTTCAGTGGCGCAGCATGCGCTGATTGTCGAGATGATCGCCAGGGACGGCCGAACGGATTGGACGCCGGAGTGGCGGCTTGCGGCCTTGCTCCATGATGCGGCAGAGTATGTGGTTGGCGACCTGATCAGTCCGTTCAAGACAGCGATCGGGCTTGACTACAAAGCGTTCGAGAACCGGTTGATGGCTGCAGTGCATGTGCGGTTTGGGCTGCCTGAGACATTGCCGGACAAGATTACTGCGCACATCAAGCATGCGGACACAATTGCCGCCTATTACGAGGCGACACGGCTGGCCGGCTTTATGGAAGCGGAAGCGGAAACATTTTTCGGACGGCCAGGCGGGCTTTCGCACGATACGACCGGTGTGCTGGACGGCTTGGAGCCATGGCCCGCCGAACAAGCGCAACGCAGTTTCCTGCGATGTTATCATCAGCTCACGACGCAAACGAGAAACTGATGTTCAATTTCGAGCATTGGCGCTAATTGGCAACGCAGCGATGTTTGAGGGGTGCCGTTTATGAAAACGAAAGGCACAGGCGTTACCGGTCATGTGACAGGGACCAGTATTTCGTTGATCGAGAAAGCCATGTCGCCGCACGACAGCGGATCATCCAAGCCCAATCCCGCATCACCCGCGTCTGCGGTCGAGATCGGATTGACGGCTGCCATTCTGGCGGTGCGTGACAGCGAACCGATGGTGCTTGTCGTGCGCGGTGCGGCGGCTTTAGCCCACAGCGATGCGCTGCCGTTCGGGCCGTTTTCACCACTCAATCATCGCACGCTCGATATCGGCCTGCGGGCAGGTGTTGCAGCGCAGACGGGGCTCGAACTTGGGTATGTCGAGCAGTTGTATACGTTTGGCGACCGCGGGCGGCACGCCCAGCCGGGCGACACGGGTCCGCATGTGGTTTCAATTGGTTACCTCGCCCTGCGGCAGTGCTGCGAGGAACCGGGCGAACGCAATCAATGGCGGAGCTGGTATGATTATTTCCCTTGGGAAGATCGCCGGGACGGACCGGCAGAAGTTTTGGATCACGACATTATCCCCCGGCTGAACGCCTGGGCGCGAGCACCCGTCGATCCGCATGGGCCGATACGTCCAATCGGAAGGGCGGAGCGCGTGCGAATGTGCTTTGGCACCGATGGCGGCGATTCACCCACGGGCAGCACTAGTGGCAGCACTTGTGGCAGCACTTGGGATGAAGAAAAGGTGCTCGAGCGGTATGAGCTCATGTATGAAGCCGGTCTTGCCGCCGAGGCCCAGCGGGACGGGCGATTGAGCCTGGATGCGGGGCGAATGCCGGTTGGGGCTGCGATGCAGTACGATCACCGGCGGATTCTCGCGACAGCGATTGGACGCATCCGGGGGAAGATCAAGTACCGCCCGGTGATCTTCGAACTGCTGCCTGACGAGTTTACGTTGTATGAACTCCAGCGGACGGTCGAAGCGATCCTGGGGCCGCACCTCCACAAGCAGAATTTCCGCCGTCTGGTTGAAAGCGGAGGACTGGTCGAGCCGACAGGTGTCGTCAAGGCGGCGACTGGCGGCCGGCCGGCTAAGATGTACCGGTTCCGGCGTGATGTGCTGCTGGAGCGGCCTTCGCCGGGCGTACGGGTCAAACCAGGGCGCAGTTGAACGGGTGCTGAATACAAGCGGTTCCGGTCTACGGCATGCCGATCCCATTACAATTTTATGTCAACGCCCCTAGCCAGGAGGGGTGGGCGATCTTATTATAAGCAATGAATGCTCAGCTTGAGCATAACCAACCGTTGGAGATGGGCGATGATGATCGACCTCAGTGTTCCCAAGTCCTTGGCGACGAATTCGAGCAAGCCGGGACTTGGCGTTGCCGGACCCAACGGCCATCCTGTACCGGGAGCTAAGCCGTTGCCCAAGCGCGAGCTTCCGCCGTTCTCGGCTGCGATGGCGCGCGAGATGGAGCCGCTGTATGCGAAGGTCAAGGGCGTCATCACGCCGATGGAATGGCCTGCCTATGCGCCGCTGATCCGCGAAATCAACGCGATCAAGAAGGAGCGCAACGCGGTTATTCTGGCGCATAATTATATGACGCCTGAGATCTTCCACGGCGTGTCGGACTTCAGAGGCGACAGCTTGCAGCTTGCCAAGGAAGCGGCGGCGACGAAAGCCGCCGTGATCGTGCAGGCCGGCGTGCATTTCATGGCGGAAACGGCCAAGCTGCTGTCGCCTGACAAGACGGTGCTGATCCCCGACATGCGGGCCGGGTGCTCGCTGGCGGCGTCGATCACGGCGGAAGACGTGCGCATGCTGCGGGCGGCGTATCCGGGCGTGCCGATCGTCACGTACGTGAACACGAGCGCGGCGGTAAAGGCCGAATGCGATATTACCTGCACGTCGTCGAACGCGGTGGCCGTGGTCGAGAGCCTGGGTGCGAAGCGCGTGTTGCTCATCCCGGATCAGTATTTGTCGAAGTACGTGCAGACCAAAACCAAGGTCGAGATCATCGCCTGGAAAGGTTCGTGCGAGGTGCATGAGCGGTTCACGGCGGACGAACTCAACGTGTTTCGCGCGCAGGATCCGGCTACGAAAATCATTGCGCATCCCGAGTGCCCGCCCGACGTGATCGCCGCTTCGGACTTTACCGGCTCGACCAAAGCGATGATCGATTGGGTTAAAACCAACCGGCCCAAGAAAGTCGTATTGGTCACGGAATGTTCGATGGCGTCGAATGTCGCGGCGGAGGTTCCCGATGTCGAATTCGTGCGGCCGTGCAATCTGTGTCCGCACATGAAGCGGATCAGCCTGGAAAACATCTACGATAGCCTCGTACACATGCAGTATGAGGTGACCGTCGACGAGGACGTCGCCGTAAGAGCGCGGCGGGCGGTCGAGCGAATGGTCAATCTGCCGGTCTGACCAGTGTATCAAGGATTGGCAGGCTGAACATTTTGGGCAGCCTAGCCTAAAGCCCCCTCACCCCAACCCTCTCCCCAGGGGGAGAGGGGGAAGACTGAAAGACGTGCTACCGGCCTGGGGCTTTTCCCTGGCCTCCCACATTGAAGGCAAACGTGATGGGTTCACCATTTCACAGCGCGAGCGGCGACCCAGGTCCTGGGCCGATCGTCATTGTGGGAGCGGGGCTCGCGGGGCTTTACACCGCGCTCAAGCTCGCACCGCTGCCCGTGACGGTGATCGCCGCCGCGCCGATGGGCGAGGGCGCTTCCAGCATCTGGGCGCAAGGCGGGGTTGCGGCAGCCGTCGGTGAGGGTGATACGGCAGAAGCCCATGCCGCCGACACGATTGCGGCGGGGGCTGGCATTGTCGATCCCGATATTGCGATCACCATCGCGTCGGAAGGCCGGGCTAGAATTCTGGATTTGAGCGATTACGGTGTGCCGTTCGACCGGGGCAACGGCGGGGCGTACGTCCTGTCGCGCGAGGCGGCGCATAACGCCAACCGTGTGGTCCGGGTATCGGGAGACCGGGCCGGCTTTGCGATCATGAAGGCGTTGATTGCCCGGGTGCGGGCAACACCAAGCATCCGCATGCTCGAAGGATATTCGGCGATTGGGTTGGTGAAAAGCGGCGGCCGGGTCAGCGGTGTAAAGCTCATCAAGAGCAAGCCGGGGCATCAGATCGCGATCAAGACGTTGGATGCTGGCGCGGTGGTGCTGGCAACGGGCGGGGTCGGATCGCTTTATGCGGTGACGACCAATCCGACGATGGCGCGCGGTGAGGCGATTGCATTCGCAGCACGGGCTGGTGCTGTCATCGCGGACGCGGAATTCGTGCAATTCCATCCGACCGCGCTCGACGTCGGGATTGATCCAGCGCCGCTCGCGACTGAAGCGTTGCGTGGAGAAGGGGCGACGCTGGTCAACCGGCTTGGCGAGCGGTTCATGCTGAGCATTGATCCACGCGCGGAGTTGTCGCCGCGCGATATCGTGGCGCGCGGAGTGTTTGCCGAAATCAAAGCCGGACGTGGGGCGTATCTGGATTGCCGGACAGAGCCAGGTGCCAGACTGGCCGAGGCGTTCCCGACGGTCTACGCATTCTGCAAGGAAGCCGGTCTCGATCCGGCACACGATCTTTTGCCGGTTGCACCCGCTGCGCACTATCACATGGGCGGCGTGGCGACGGACGTGAACGGGCGGACCAGCATTGCCGGATTGTGGGCAGCGGGTGAGGTTGCCTCGACGGGCCTGCATGGGGCAAACCGGCTGGCGTCGAACTCTCTGCTTGAGGCGGTGGTGGTCGGCGACCGGGTGGCGGCTGATATCAAGACTCGCAAGCGGACGGTTTCCGAGCCTGTTGAATTGCCACTGACGGCGGATGCGCCGTTTGCTGTCGATCAGGATCACCGGGCTGATGCGCTGCTGCGGCTGCGGGCGACCATGTCTGAGAACGTCGGCGTCATCCGCGAGGCGGAAGGGCTGGCCATGGCGCTCGCGGTCATTGGCGATATCGAGGCGAAGGCCGGGCGCGACGTGGTGCTCGCCAATATGGCGCTGGCGGCGCGGCTGATCGCGTCGGGCGCGCTCGCGCGGCATGAGAGCCGCGGGGGGCATTGGAGGGCCGACTATCCGTTTGCCGATCCAGCGTTGGCACAGCGCAGTTTCGTCCGTGTGGCTGACGGCGGGCGGATCGAGCCGCTCGTCACCGGGCCGAAGTCGCGGCGTAATCCCAACCCGGTGCTGGGGGCGGTGCGGGTTTGATGGGTTGATGACTCCAAATCACAGAAGCGTCATTTCTCACCTTGCATGGTCGATAATTGTCGTGGGTGGCCGCCTCCGCGGCCATGACGAAAATGGATGGCCAGGGTACCATCTACTTGACCCGGAACATAAGAGATTGATGATGAAGACGCCTTCTTTGACTGCTGGTTTGCCTCATGGGTTGATTGTGCGCGCGGTGGCGGAGGCGCTGGCCGAGGATTTGGGGCTGGCGGGCGACATCACGACGGACGCGACGGTGCCCGAGAGCGCGATGGCGCGGGCGGTGTTTGCGGCGCGGAAGCCGGGGGTGATTTCGGGGCTCGCGGTGGCGGCGCAGGCGTTTGCCGCGCTCGATGCGCGCGTGGTGTTTGAGCCGGTGGTGCGGGATGGAGATCGAGCCGAGGCGGGCGATGTGGTGGCGCGGGTCCATGGGCCGGCGCGCGCGATCCTGACGGGCGAGCGGGTGGCGCTTAATTTCATGGGGCGGATGAGCGGGATTGCGACGCTGACGCGGCGCTACGTGGATGCGATTGCGGGGACGAAGGCGGTCATCGTCGATACCCGCAAGACGACGCCGGGGCTGCGCGCGTTCGAGAAATACGCGGTGCGATGCGGCGGGGGGATGAACCATCGCGTCGGGCTATTCGACGCGATTTTGATAAAAGATAATCATATCGTGGCGGCGGGCGGGCTGGCAGCGGCGATTGCGGGAGCGCGGGCGCGCGCCGGGCATCTCGTGAAGATCGAGGTCGAGGTTGATACGCTGGCGCAGCTCGATGAGGTCATGGCGCACAAGGTCGACGTGGTGCTGCTCGACAATATGACGGCCGCGCAGTTGAAGGCTGCGGTTGCGCGGGTAGCGGGGTCGATGTTGACGGAGGCGTCGGGGGGCGTGAGTTTGGAGAGCGTGCGCGGGATTGCGGAAGCGGGGGTGGATTTGATTTCCATCGGCGCGCTGACGCACTCGGCGGCGGTGCTGGATCTGGGGTTGGATTTTGCGGGGTAGGGGGCCACTATGGAGCTATCCGCAGAACTCGCGCAGCTACTTAAAGGAACTCTACTCTTGAACCTCAACATCGAAAGTCCCGGTTGGGATGATGCGAGAGGCTATCTATTTGAGATGTCAGGCCCGACGCTCTATTTCCCGGTGGCCAAGAAATATCTGCCCGAAAATCCAGAGAAAATGCGCGTTCTGATTGGGCATTCACCGCGCAAGATCGCTGAAGGCGAATTGATGGCCGCGACGTCCCAGGATGACGCGGCACGCCAACTAGAGCTGGCGATACTTCAGGGTATGGAAGAATCAAAGGCCCGCTATATGATCTTTGACAGCCGGTCCGGCAGGCCGAGGAAAACACGCTACAAATTGATCGTAGCAAGAATTTTATGTGTTCAAGAGTTTGATTGAGCGCGAAAACGCGAATTACCCCAACTCTTCTTCCGTGAACTTGCACGGGGTGGAGCAGAATTCGCAGGTGACGGTGACGGCGCTGCCGGGGTCGCGCTTGCCGGGATGGCATTATTCTCCTGCGGCGGATTTTGGTGCTGGGAGTGGGGTTGGAGAGAGGCGGAGCCCGAGGGTGCGCATGACCGTGATGACGGTTGCCAGTTCGGGGTGGCCGTCGGAACTCAACGCTTTATAGAGGGTCTCGCGACCAAGCCCTGACTCCTTAGCAACCTGCGTCATGCCATGCGCTCGTGCCACTGCCGCCAATGCCTTGGCCAGCGACATCCTTTGATTGCGATCACTTGTTACCACCGCACAACAGTACAATCAGAACGCCGCCGCGTTGAACGAAGTAGACCCGGTATCCGGGTCCGTAGTGGATTCGGAGCTCGCTCAACCCGCTGGCTGGCTTACCCCCACCCCTAACCCCTCCCCGCAAGGGGGAGGGGAATGTGGGCGGAGTCAGCCATTGTTTCCCCGGACGGCCCTGCACTTGCCGATCCGGGGTCTTTACCGGCCAAAGTTAGGTAAAGATCCCGGATCTGCGTGCGCAAGTGCGCACTTGTCCGGGAAATCAGTGGAGGGAGGCGCGCTTCAATCTAAGCCTGAAGCACTCTAAACGCCCTTTCCGGTTGAAACTGAACTGCGCCTTCACTCCATGGCCGCCGTCTCGGCCACGGGACGAGTAATGCTCGGGGAGGTGGCCATACCTGCGGCCCCTGGATAGCCGGGTCACGCCCGGCTATGGAGTGGGGACGGGCTGCCTACCCCAACTCTTCATCCGTGAACCGGTACGGGGTGGAGCAGAATTCGCAGGTGATGGTGACGGCGCCGTCGAGGTCGCGCATGTCCGATAGCTGGGCTTTGCCGAAGCTTTTGAGGAAGTTTTCGACGGCGTCGCGGGAGCAGCCGCAGCGCATGGCTATGGGCTGTTGGGCCGAGACGGCGACGCCTTCTTCGTGGAACAGGCGATAGAGCAGGCGTTCGGGCGTGAGCGTCGGGTCGAGGAGTTCGTGGTCTTCGACGGTGGAGGCCAGGATTTCGACGCGACGCCAGTTTTCGTCGTCGTTGCCGAGAACGCGCTCGTCGTCACTCAAAGCAAATTCGCCGGTCGCGCGCGTTCCCGGTTTTTTCGTGCGAGACTGATTCACGTCCTCGTTGCTCGCGAAGGGCTCGCTCCGCGAACGATCAGGCTCGTCGACCCAGCTTGGATCGTCTTCGGGTTCGGGCTTTTCGTGGCCGCCTTGGGCGGTCAGGTGCTGGACCATGAGACCGCCGGTGCGCCAGCGCCAGACGCCGCCTCCCGTTGAAGGATTTGCCGAGAAGTGGCGGGCGACGCTTAGGCGGATGAAGGTTGGAAGCTGCTCGGACTGGCGGAAGTATTCGAGGGCTGCTTGCGCGAGGGTACAATTGTCGAGCGCGACGATGCCCTGGTAGCGCTCCATGTCGCCGCCTGGATCTATGGTCATTGCCAGGTGGCCGTTGCCGAGAATGGCGGCTTCGGTGGCGGCGCCAGCGTCCGTCAGGGCTTGGAGGCGTTCGGCGTTGAAGCTGGCGTAGCCGCGGATGGTGCCGGCGGTCTGATAGTTGACGACGATGAAGCCGAGGGGGCCATCGGACTTGGTTTGCAGGATCAGTTTGCCGTCGAACTTGAGCTGGCTGCCAAGCATCGCCGTGAGGGCGAGGGCTTGGGCGAGGATTTTGCTCACGGGTTCGGGGTAGTCGTGGCGGTTCAGGATGTCGTCGACGGCGGGGCCGAGGCGGACGAGCCGGCCGGAGATGGCCGAGGCGACGGTCTGGAAGGAGATGACGCTATCGTCAGCGGAGGGGGCGGGGA